>NZ_JBHSON010000003.1:0-221031 GCF_042656285.1 Actinomadura rugatobispora
GACACCCAGATACCGGCCCTGCGCCCGCGCCAGCTCCTGCTCACGCCGGAACGCCTCGTAATCCAGCATCTTCAACGCCTGCTCGAACGTCTCCGACGGCGTGATATCGCTGTACGGCATCCCCATGGGGTTGGTGTACGGAAGCTCGTCCCGCCGCAGGAGGTTCCGGCGCCTCAACTCGGCGGGGTCGATGCCCAGCCGGCGCGCCGCGCGGTCCAGGAGCACCTCGCGCACCACCGACTCGAACTGCCACGGCCCGCGGTACGCGGCGCGGCCGAGGGTGTTGGAGAAGACGCACGTCGTGGTGAAGGTGCCCTGCGGAACGCGGTACGGCCCGGGGTAGAACATCCCGACGGCCGCGGCCGTGCCCACCGGCCATGGCACGGGGTAGGCGCCCACGTCCTGGACGTAGTCGATCGTGGCGGCCAGGATCGCGCCCTCGGAGTCGAAGGCGATCCGGGCGTCGGCGTGCTCGTGCCGCGACATGCTGGACGAGAGCAGGTTCTCCCGCCGGTCCTCGATCCACTTCAGCGGACCCGGCACCTTCAGCGCGGCGAGCATGACGCACATGTCCTCGCGCATCGGGATGACCTTCTGACCGAAACCGCCGCCGGTGTCGCGCATCACCACCCGCACCTGGTGCTCGGGGAGCCCCAGCAGCCGGGAGCAGAACAGGCGCACCTCGTGCGGCGACTGGGTCGCCGTCCAGATCGTCAGCTCGCGCTCGGTGGCCGACCACTCCGCCACGATCCCCCGCGTCTCCATCGGTACGGGGGCGTAAGCCTGCTGGTAGATCGTGTCCTCGACCACCAGCGCCGCCTCGTCGAAGACGGGTGCGAGCTGGTCCGCGGGGGCGCCGCCGAGTTCGCCCGCGACGTTGCGCGGGTAAGCCTCGTGCACCAGTTCCTCGGAGTCCCGCGCGGTGACGTAGTCGACGACCGGGGTCAGCGGGTCGTAGTCGACCACCACCAACTCTGCCGCGTCCTCGGCCAGATACCGGTCATCGGCCACCACCAGCGCCACCGGATCACCGACGAAACGCACCTCACCCTCGGCCATCGGAGGCCGCGGCGTGTCCGGGACGTCCTTGCCGATCAGCGTGTACCACGCCTCGTGCACACCCGGATGGAGATCCTCCGCCGTGAACACCGCATGCACACCCTCCAGCGCCAACGCCTCAGAGGCGTCCACACCGGTGATCCGCGCACGCGCCAGCGGACTGCGCACAAAACACGCGTGCAACATCCCCGGCCGCACCACATCATCCACATACGTGCCATGACCGGTCAGCAACCGCGGATCCTCCACCCGCGGCACACGCGTCCCGACGTATCGAGCCGCGGCCGCCTGCACGCCCGCGCTCACCGGCCCACCGCGCAGGTCCTCGCCCGTCCCGGACCGGGGACGGCGGCCCGGCCGCGCTCGCGGCAGCCCGTGCCGCGGTGCGGTACCGGGGATGTCCGCCGATGCCGACCGCGCTCAGGGTCTTGCCGCGCTACCACCCGTGATGGACACTGCACCCCACGATGGGCGCAGCGGTCATGGGAGTTCACCGGACCCTCGGTGGCGGGGTCAGCCGGTGCGAAGTCACTCACCCAGGCCCTCCTCGAAGACGTGCGCCGCCAGCCGTCGCGCACGGTGGAGGTCGCCGATCCTTCGCCGCTGAGCGCTCGCCCAGCGATGCTAGGCACCTGCTTAGCACTGCTGAGCGACTGTGGTCAAGGTCACGCCTGGAGCTCGGCGCTACGATGTCGCCGGGTCCAGCAGGGACGTTACTGAAATACCCGTGGAGGTCGGCCAGATGTCAACGCCGCGCAGAATTGGCGCACCGGACGCAAAGAATCGGACGGTCCTGCTCGATGCGGCGGAACAGCTCATGCTGGAAGAGGGATATGCCGCGGTGACCTCACGGCGGGTCGCCGCCAAGGCCGGTCTCAAACCCCAGCTCGTGCACTACTACTTCCGCACGATGGACGAACTCTTCCTTGAGGTTTTCCGGCGTCTCGCCGAGGCGGGAGTGGAGGCACAGGCGCAGGCATTGGCCTCGCCTCAGCCGTTGCGGGCCCTGTGGGCCTTCGCCACCGATCCGGCCGCCAGCGCCCTGACGATGGAGTTCAGCGCGCTGGCCAACCACCGCAAGTCCATGAAGGACGAGATCGCCCACTATGCCGAGCGGCTGCGCGGCATGCAGAACGAGACCCTGGCGCGCATCGCGGAAGAGCACGGGATCGACCTCGAGAGGTTCCCGGTCGGCTTCCTGGGAGTGCTGGTGACGAGCCTGTCCCGCGTGGTGGGCATGGAGACCGCCCTGGGAATGGACAGCGGCCACGAGGAGACTCTCAAGGTCGTCGAACGGTATCTGCGCCGTTTCGAGGGCGAGGCGATGATCCCTGGAGCGGAGTTGGCCGCGCCCCGGCCGACGAATTCGGATTGATCATCGCCGGGATGCCGGGAGCATGAGCCCCTTCATCAATCTCATTCGTAGCACGAACTAAAACATTCGTTTCGACCGGCTCGGCGGCGCGGCCGCCCGCTGCTTCCCAGCGTCATGGGAAAAACGCTTTCCGTGACGCGCCCGTGCCGTCATCATCGGACCATGCGGAGGGTCCTCGTCCTGGTGGCGGCACGGCTGGTGGTCGCGGCGGCCGGGCTGGCGCTGGTCGCCGCGTGCGGCATGGCGGCCTCTGACGCCTACCACGACATGCGGGGTTACGAACGCGCGCTGCACTGCGCCCCCCACCTGCCCGGTGACCAGCGCGAGTGCATCGCCACGGTCACGGTGACGGTGGTGGAGAGGTCCAGGCGCGTCGAGGACGACTCCCCGCCGACGCCCATCCAGGTGCCGACCCCGCCGCCCGCGCCGCAGCCTCCGATGCCCGTGCTCAGGCTCATCCCCGTCGCCGCCCACGCGCTGCCCGCCGCCGGGGACGTGCCCGCGGTCGCGGTGCGGGCGGCGGTCGCGGACCGGTTCCGCTACGACGTGACCGTCCGGACGCCCGACGGCAGGCGCCGGACGTTCCAGGTCGGCAAGGGGCTGTACGACAGGGCCAGGCCCGGCACGTCCGGGTACGCCGAGATGTGGCGCGGGCACGTCACCCGGCTGACGGTCGGGTCCGAGAGCAAGCGGATCCCGCTGTTCCGGGAGTTCTTCTTCTACTGGCTGGTGGCGTGGGCGGGCGCGGTCCTGGTCCTCGGCGCGCTCTTCCACCCGATCGGCCAGATGTCCGTCCACGTCCTGGTCGGGGGCTACGTCGTGGGCGCGGTGGTGTTCTACCTGCTCCGGGACTGGTCTCCGGCGCTGCTCGGGGTTCCGGCGGTCGTGTCGGTGCTCGTCGCCGTGTGGTGGGCGACGGATCGGCTCCTCGACCGGAAGGCCCGGCGCGCCTGGTGATGTGACGGCCGCGCCTCAGCTCGTCCCGGCTTCCTGGTCGGTCGTCTTGGCGCGGTCCGTCCGGGAGCGGGCGAGCCGCGCCAGCCACCAGCCGACCCCGCTCAGGAGCACCAGGCCGACCGGCGCCAGCCACACCGCCGGGGAGCCGGGTTCGCTCAGTGCCTTGCCGAGCCCGGTGTAGACGAGCGTGCCCGGCACGATCCCGAGCGCGGTGCCCGCCATGTAGGGGCCGAACCCGACCCCGGCCACCCCGGCGCCGTAGTTGACCGCCCCGAACGGGAACATCGACACCATGCGCAGCACCAGGACGGACTCGAAGCCGCGGCGCGACAGGTAGGACTCCAGGCGCGCGAGCCGGCCCGACCCGGTGTACCTGGCCACAGCCGGACGTCCCATGAGCCTGGCCAGGCCGAAGGAGAGCGCCGCGCCCGCGGTGGCTCCGACCAGCACCGCCGCCGCGCCCAGGGCGACGCCGAAGAGCGCGCCGGCGGACGCGTTCAGCACCGAGCCGGGGATCAGCACGGTCACCGCCAGCGCGTAGCAGACGGCGAAGACCAGCGGTCCCCAGAAGCCGAGCGAGTCGACCCACGCGCTGATGTCGTCCCACAGCGCGCCGCCGCCCAGCGCCACCAGCACACCGAACCCGAGCAGCATCGCGGCGAAGACCGACAGCTTCACGATGGCCGACCGGGACGATGACCGGCCGGGCTCGGCTGCCAGGTCCGCGTCTCCTTCGCGGGACGGCTCGCTCATCTACGCTCCCGCGCCCTTCGTCGACTCAACCGGTCAGGTGATCATTCTGGCGGATCCGGCCGGGGCGTCGTTCACCGGGCTCCGGCCGGAGCCTCCGGGATCGTGATCCTGCGATCACGTGGAGTGAAGACAACTCGGCGGGCTTTCGCGCCGCTCGCTCGTGCCCGGAGCGGGGCCGGCCGGCGTGGGCCGGTATCCGCGTCTGCCCTGCTCATGGCACGGTCGGGGGCGGTAGAGCGTGTCGCTCCCCCGCTCGCGAGCGGCCCGATCGGGCCCGTGCGGCCGGCAGGCTTTTGGACGTTTCCCACAAATTGAGGCCGCCCAGCCTGCGTTGTTCACGGCATGGCGCTGCCGCCCGGTAGACGGAAGGGTGAACACTGCCGGGATGCCGCCGTGTCGCGGCGCGCACATCGTGGTCTACAGGAGGGCTCGGTCGGGTGTTCAGTCGTGTCGCCATCGTCAACCGCGGTGAGGCCGCCATGCGGCTCATCCACGCCGTGCGGGACATCGCCGCGGAGACCGGGGCTCGGATCGAGACGGTCGCCCTGTACACCGACGTCGACCGTACGGCCGCCTTCGTCCGGGAGGCGGACCGGTCCTACGACCTCGGTCCCGCGTCCGCGCGCCCCTACCTCGACCTGGAGGTGCTGGAGCGCGCGCTGGTGGAGACCCGGGCGGACGCCGCGTGGGTCGGCTGGGGGTTCGTCGCGGAGGACCCGGCGTTCGCGGAGCTGTGCGCGAAGGTCGGGGTCGCCTTCGTCGGGCCGAGCCCGGACGCGATGCGCAAGCTCGGCGACAAGATCGGCGCGAAGCTGATCGCCGAGGAGGTCGGGGTGCCGGTCGCGCCGTGGAGCCGCGGCGCGGTGGAGAGCCTGGAGGCCGCCCTGGAGGCGGCGGAGTCGATCGGCTATCCGCTGATGCTGAAGGCGACCGCGGGCGGCGGCGGGCGCGGCATCCGCGTGATCAACAACGGGGCCGAGCTGGCCGACGCCTACGAGCGCACCAGCCAGGAGGCCGCGCGGGCGTTCGGCAGCGGCGTGGTGTTCCTGGAGCGCCTGGTCACCGGGGCCCGGCACGTCGAGGTGCAGGTGATCGCCGACGGGCAGGGGACGGCGTGGGCGCTCGGCGTCCGCGACTGCTCGGTGCAGCGCCGCAACCAGAAGATCATCGAGGAGTCGGCGTCGCCGGTGCTGAGCCCGGTGCAGGCGGCCGAGCTGAAGGCGTCGGCCGAGCGGCTGGCCGTGGCGGTCGGGTACCGCGGCGCCGCGACCGTCGAGTTCCTGTACCACCCGGCCGACAAGCTGTTCGCGTTCCTGGAGGTCAACACCCGGCTGCAGGTCGAGCACCCGATCACCGAGTCCACCACCGGGTTCGACCTGGTCAAGGCGCAGCTGATGGTGGCGTCCGGTGGGCGGCTGGAAGGTGAGCCGCCGGTGGAGCGGGGGCACGCGATCGAGGCGCGGCTGAACGCCGAGGACCCCGACCGCGACTTCGCGCCCGCGCCCGGCCGCATCGCCCGGCTGGACCTGCCCGCCGGGCCGGGCGTCCGGGTGGACACCGGCGTCCGCGAGGGCGACACCATCCCCGCCGACTTCGACTCGATGATCGCGAAGATCATCGCCCATGGCCGGGACCGGGACGAGGCGCTGGGCCGGCTGCGCCGGGCGCTGGCGCAGACCACGGTGATCATCGAGGGCGGCGCGACGAACAAGAGCTTCGTGCTCGACCTGCTCGACCAGCCCGAGGTGATCGACGCCTCCGCCGACACCGGGTGGATCGACCGCGTCCGCGGCGAGGGCCCGGGGGGACGGCTCGTCGCGCACCGGCACTCCGGCGTCGCGCTGGCGGCCGCCGCGATCGAGGCGTACGAGGAGGAGGAGCGCGCCGAGCGGCAGCGGCTGCTGGCGACGGCGTTCGGCGGGCGCCCGCAGGTGCGGCACGAGAGCGGCCGGCCGCTGGACCTCAAGCTGCGCGGCGCCGCCTACCGGGTGCGCGTCGCCCGGGTCGGCGCGCACCGGTTCCGCGTGGTCGTCGAGGCGGGCGAGGACGTCCGCACCGCCGATGTCGAGCTCGACCGCTTCGACCGGCACACCGGGCAGATCGTCGTCAACGGCACCCGGTACCGGCTGCTCACCGGCACGCACGGGCCGACCCACCTGGTCGAGGTGGACGGCGTGGCGCACCGGGTCAGCCGCGACGAGGGCGGCGTCGTCCGCTCGCCCGCGCCGGCGCTGGTCGTCGCCACGCCGCTGCAGGCCGGCGACGAGGTCGAGGCGGGCGCTCCGGTGCTGGTGCTGGAGAGCATGAAGATGGAGACGGTGCTGCGGGCGCCGTTCAGGGCGCGGCTGAAGGAATGCGCCGTGTCGGTGGGCAGCCAGGTGGAGACCGGCGCGCCGCTGCTGCGGCTGGAGCCGCTCGCCGACGACGACGCCGCGGGCGAGGACTCCGCGGCCGCCGAGTCGGCCGAGCTGGACCTGCCCGCCGCGCCCGCCGGGGTCCCGGCGCGGGTGCGCACCACGCGCGGCCTGGAGAACCTGCGCAGCCTGCTGCTGGGCTACGACGTCGACCCGCACGACGAGCGCCGAGTGCTGGACGACTACCTCGCCGCGCGCCGGGCGGCCGCCGAGGACGGTCACCGGACGGTGGCCGAGGAGCTCGGCCTCCTCGAGGTGTTCACCGACCTCGCCGAGCTGGGCCGCGACCGCCCGGCGGGCGGCGACGGCGGGGACGGCGGCGAGGGCCACGTGCACAGCGCCCGCGAGTACTTCCACACCTACCTGCAGAGCCTGGACGTCGAGCGGGCCGGGCTGCCGGAGGCGTTCCAGGCCAAGCTGGCCAAGGCGCTCGGGCACTACGGCGTCACGGATCTGGAACGCACCCCCGAGCTCGAGGCCGCGGTGTTCCGGATCTTCCTCGCCCAGCAGCGGGCGTCCGCCGACGCCACGGTCATCGCGACGCTGCTGCGCGCGTGGCTGCGGGAGCCGGCGCCGCGCCAGGCGCTGCGCGAGCCGGTCGGGCTGGCGCTGGAGCGGCTGGTGGCCGCCTCGCAGGTGCGGTTCCCCGTGGTATACGACCTCGCCGCGGGCATGGTGTTCGCCTGGTTCGCCCAGCCGCTGCTGCGCCGCAACCGCGCCCGCGTCTACGCCGACGTCCGCCGGCACCTGCGCCATCTGGACGCGCACCCGGACTCGCCGGACCGCGCCGAGCGCATCGCCGAGATGGTGCGCAGCACCGAGCCGCTGGTGCGGCTGCTCGGCCGGCGGCTCGGCCGCGACGACCGGGACAACTCGGTCATGCTGGAGGTCCTGACCCGGCGGTACTACGGCAACAAGGGGCTGACCGGCGTCCGCACCAGCGAGGTCGCCGGCTGCAGGTTCGTGGTCGCCGAGCGCGCGGGCTCGTGCCTGGTCTCCTCCGCGGTCGGCTTCGAGGAGCTCGGCGGGGCGCTGCGCGGGCTCGCGGAGCTGGCCAAGGACGAGGACGCCCTCGACGCCGACATCTACCTCGCCTGGGAGAACCAGCCCGAGGACTTCGACGCGATGGCGGACGCGCTGCAGGAGGTCGTCGACGCGCACCCGCTGCCCGCCCAGGTCCGCAGGGTGACCGCCACCGTCGCGGGCAGCGGCGGCGGGGTGATGCACCACCACTTCACCTTCCGCACGGCCGGCACCGGGATGGCCGAGGACCGGCTGATCCGCGGCCTGCACCCGCACATCGCGCAGCGGATGCAGATGGAGCGGCTGAGCGCGTTCGACCTCACCCGGCTGCCGTCGTCGGACGAGGAGGTCTACCTCTTCCAGTGCGCGGCGCGGGAGAACCCGTCCGACGACCGCCTCGTCGCGTTCGCGCAGGTGCGGGACCTGACCGAGCTGCGCGACAACGAGGGCAGGCTGGCGGCGCTGCCGACGGCCGAGTACACCGTGGCCGCCTGCCTGGACTCGATCCGCCGCGCGCAGTCGCTGCGGCCGTCCAAGAAGCGCTTCAACACCAACCGGATCGTCGTCTACGTCTGGCCGACCAGCCAGATCACCCGCGCGGAGCTGGAGGTGCTGGTCGAGCGGATGCTGCCGACGACCGCGGGCGCCGGGCTGGAGGAGATCCTGTTCATCGCGCGGCAGCGCGACCGGACGACCGGCGAGCCGGCCAAGGTCGCCGTCCGGCTCTCCTTCGACGCCGCCGGCGGCGCCGCGCTGGACATCGGGGAGCCGTCGGACGAGCCGGTCGAGCCGGTGGACGACTACCGCCTGAAGGTGCTGCGGGCGAGCAGCCGCAACACCGTGTACCCGTACGAGCTGACCGCCCTGCTCGGCGACTTCGTCGAGCACGATCTGGACGGCGGGCACGCGCTGGTGCCGGTCGACCGGCCGAAGGGCCGCAACAAGGCGGCGATGGTCGCGGGCGTGGTCAGCACGCCGACCCGGCGGCACCCGCAGGGCGTCACCCGGGTCGTGCTGCTGGGCGACCCGACCAAGTCGCTCGGCGCGCTGTCGGAGCCGGAGTGCCGCCGCGTGATCGCCGCGCTGGACCTGGCCGAGCGGATGCGGGTGCCGGTGGAGTGGTACGCGCTGTCCTCCGGCGCGCGGATCTCCATGGAGTCGGGCACCGAGAACATGGACTGGGTGGCCGCGGCGCTCAAGCGGATCGTCGAGTTCACCCAGGACGGCGGCGAGATCAACATCGTGGTCGCGGGCATCACCGTCGGCGCGCAGCCGTACTGGAACGCCGAGGCGACGATGCTCATGCACACCAAGGGCGTCCTGGTGATGACGCCGGACTCGGCGATGGTGCTCACCGGCAAGCAGGCGCTCGACTTCTCCGGCGGGGTGTCGGCCGAGGACAACTTCGGCATCGGCGGCTACGACCGGGTGATGGGCCCGAACGGGCAGGCGCAGTACTGGGCGCCGAACCTGGCCGCCGCGCGGAACGTCCTGATGGCGCACTACGACCACACCTACGTCGCGCCCGGCGAGGACGCGCCGCGCCGCGCGGCGACGTCCGACCCGGTCGACCGCGACATCTCCGGCTTCCCGCACGCCGTGGAGGGCAGCGACTTCGCCACCGTCGGCGAGATCTTCTCCGCGGAGGCCAACCCGGACCGCAAGAAGCCGTTCGACATCCGGACCGTGATGCGGGCGCTGTCCGACCAGGACCACCCAGTGCTGGAGCGCTGGGCGGGCATGGCCGACGCGGAGACCGCGGTGGTGCAGGACGTGCATCTGGGCGGCCTGCCGGTGTGCCTGCTCGGCATCGAGTCGCGGTCGGTGCCGCGGCGCGGCTACCCGCCGACCGACGGCCCGGACGCCTACACCGCGGGCACGCTGTTCCCGCGGTCGTCGAAGAAGGCGGCGCGGGCGATCAACGCGGCCAGCGGCAACCGGCCGCTGGTGGTGCTGGCGAACCTGTCGGGCTTCGACGGCTCGCCGGAGTCGATGCGCAAGCTGCAGCTGGAGTACGGCGCGGAGATCGGCCGGGCGATCGTGAACTTCCGCGGGCCCATCGTGTTCTGCGTGATCTCGCGGTATCACGGGGGCGCGTTCGTGGTGTTCTCCAAGGCGCTGAACCCGAACATGACGGTGCTGGCGCTGGAGGGCTCGTTCGCGTCGGTGCTGGGCGGCGCTCCCGCCGCCGCGGCGGTGTTCTCCGGCGACGTCAACGCCCGTACCGCGGCCGACCCGCGGGTGCGGGAGCTGGAGGCCCGGGTCACGCCCGCCTCGGGTGCCGACCGCGCCGCGCTGACGGCGGAGCTGGACGAGCTCCGCTCGTCGGTCCGGGCGGAGAAGCTGGGCGAGGTGGCGGCCGAGTTCGACCGGGTGCACAGCATCCGGCGCGCGGTCGAGGTCGGCTCCGTCGACGCCGTCATCCGCGCCGCGGAGCTGCGCCCGCGGATCATCGAGGCCATCGAGGCCCGCCTGCGCTGAGCGGAGGCCGGTCGGGGGTTCTTGTGCGGGAGGTGACAAGAACCCCCGACCATGCCAGTGAATACTGGCGCCTATGCTCCGACTCACGCTCTCCGGCGCGCTGGCCGCCGGCGTCCTCGCCGCCGCCGGGCTCGTCTCCCCCGCGGCCGCGTCACCGGCCGCGCCGCCCGCCGTCGCGGCGCGCACCGCCCTGCTCGGCACGCCCGGCGACCTCAGACGGGTGTCGCTGCCCTTCTTCTGGCCGAACAACTACCTCTACGACGTGTCGGCGGCGTCCCCCGACAGCGTCTGGATCGCCGGCACCCAGGGCGAACTGGTCGTGCCCGGCCCCATTCCCGGCACCGGGCGGACGATCCCCGGCAACCCCGTCGTGCGGCGCTGGAAGGACGGCGGCTGGGTCGAGTACCCCCTCGGCGGGCTTCCCAGCCACGCCACGATCATCGGCGTCGACGCCGTCGCTCCCGAGGACGTGTGGATCTCCGGGACCAAGCACGTCACCGAAAACTCGCACCAGCCCTACGTGGCGCGCTTCACCGGCTCGGCGTTCACGCAGGTGGCGCTGCCCCCGGGGACGACCGCCGCGCATGTGCAGGCCGACGCGTCCGGCGTCTGGCTGTCGACGGCCACCGACCTCTACCGCTGGACGGACGGGACCTGGGCGCACCTCACCGCGCTCCCGGAACTGCGGTGGCAGCACACGCTGCGCGTGCGGTCGGCCGACGACATCTGGCTGTTCGGCGAGGTCTCCGACTACTCCGACACCCTCGAGGCGGCGCACTGGGACGGCACGTCCTGGACGAGATCCACGCTGCACCAGCCAGGACGCTTCGGGACGATCACCGACGTGCTGCCGCTGCCGTCCGGCGAGGCGTGGGCCGTCGGCGTCAACTGGAGCGACGGCGGGGGCAGGCCGATCCTGCTGCACTGGGACGGCACCGCCTGGGAGAGCGTCCCCGTGCCCGCCGGGCTCAACTCGCTCGGCAGCATCGTGCGCGCGCCGGACGGGACGCTGTGGGCCAACGGCCACGCCGGCGACCAGCCCGCCGCGCCCGGCCTGATCCGCTACCGGGGCGGCGCCTGGGAACGCGTGCCGACCCCGGCCGTCCCGAACCGGAGCAACGTCCACGTGGACGCCCTGACCGTCGATCCCGTCTCCGGCGCTCTCTGGACGCTGGGCACGGTCAACATCGGCGGCCCGGTCCTCCTCTCGGACCGCTGAGCGGCGGGCGCCCTCACTCCAGGCGGCGGGCGAGCCCCGCCGCCACCAGTCCCGCGCCCAGGCCGAGCCACAGGGAGAACGTGGCCCCGGTGCCCTCGATCCACGTCTCGCCGAGGGTCTGCTCCACCACGACCACCACGGCGGCGACCAGGAAGGCCGCGCCCACGACGAGCACCGGAATCGAGGTGCGCACCGCGACCGCCGCGCAGGCCGCCAGTCCCAGCACCACCGCGACCACCACGGCCCGGCCCGGCATCGCCGCCATCTCCCACGGATACCCGTCGGTGAAGGCGAACAGGACGCTGGCCAGCGAGGTCGCGCCGAGCGCCACAACGGCGCGGTCGGCGGCCCTCATGACGCCCTCAGCAGCAGCCGGCCGGCCCGTCCGGGCGATCGCCGCCACAGCGGGCGCCACAGCGCGTCGAGGCCGTGGTACCGGCCCGCCGCCACGGCGAACAGCAGCACGTGGACGAGCACCATGAGGAAGCGCGACCAGTGCCACTCGCCGGGCGCGTTCAGCACCGACAGCGTGATCACCACGGACTGGCCGATCCCGACCACCGCCCAGAACCTGGTGGCCAGCCCCACCAGGAGGAACGCCCCCAGTGAAGCCTCCAGAAGCATCGTCGCCCAGGCGAAGAACGTGAAGTTCGGCAGGACGACGTGCTCGACGAGCCACGCCCAGGGCGCGAGCACCTCGTGCTCGACGGCCAGGCGCGTCTGCGCGTACAGGCCGTCGTCGCGGTCCTCACCGAAATCCGGCGGGGTCTTCCACCCGGAGTTCTGGATCCACATGAGCCCCACGCCGACGCGCGCGACGGCGATCCCGGCCCGGGCCGTGATGGACGACTCCGCCGCGTCGATCGATCCGGTCATGGCGCCTCCTCTCCCGCACAACGTCATACCAGGCGGGATGCGGCGGGACGGCACACTCGTCCACTTCCGGCACACCTCTTTCACGCCGGGGCGCTGACCATGGTCAGCAAGTGCCTTCTCCCGGCCCGCCGGAACCGCGTGGAATGGCGGCCGCGCAAATGTTGACCGTGGTCAAATTCTCCGCTTAGGCTCGGGCGACGCCGGTGAACGGCGGACGCTTCGCACGATCCCCCTTGTCCAGGGAGGCACAGTGGAACGCACGTCCGACCGCCCCCTACGCGTGGTCCAGTGGACGACGGGCAACGTCGCACGCCAGTCGATCGCGGCCATCGTGGAGCGCCCCGACCTGGAACTCGTCGGGGTGTACGCCTACAGCAAGGAGAAGGCGGGCCGGGACGTCGGCGAGCTCGCCGGCCTCGGCCGCCTCCTCGGCATCCTCGCCACCGACGACATCGACGCGATCATCGCGCTGGCGCCGGACTGCGTCCTGCACATGCCGCTGCATCCCGACGTGGAGCAGCTGACCCGCCTGCTGCGCGCGGGCGTCAACGTCCTCACGACCGCGTCGTTCCTCACCGGGCGCGCGTACGGCGAGGAGGCCCGCGCGGCCCTGGAGGAGGCCGCCCGCGCGGGGAACGCCAGCCTGTTCGGCAGCGGCGTCAACCCCGGTTACGCCGACCAGCTGGCCGCGGTCGCGTCCGGGGTCTGCCGCGAGGTGAACTACGTCCGGGTCCTGGAGTCGTTCGACATCGGCATGTGGGCGGGCGACGCGAACCAGGACGAGCTGGGCTGGGGCCGTCCGGCCGGGGACCCCGGGCACGCCGACGACGTCCGGAAGGCGACGGCGCCGTTCGGCGACGCCGTCGAGGCCCTCGCCGAACTGCTCGACGCGACGATCGACGACGTCCGCTGCGAGGTCGGCTTCGCCCACGCCACCAAGGACCTGGACATCCCCGGGCGCACGGTCAAGGCCGGAACCGTCGCCGGACTGGACGTCCGGTGGTTCGGCGTCTCCGGCGGCGTGGACGTCACCGAGGCGCACGTGCGCTGGGCCGTGACCCAGGAGCTCGACCCCGCGTGGGAGATCGCGATGGCCTACCTCATCGAGGTGCGCGGCCATCCGCAGGTCAACGTGCGGGTGGAGGTCCTGCCGCAGGACTTCACGTCGATGAGCCTGGAGGACATGCTCGCGATCGGGTCGGTCATCACGGCCATGCCCGTCGTCAACGCCATCCCGGCGGTGGTCGCCGCGCGGCCGGGCATCGTCACCTACGCGGACCTGCCCACCCAGGCGTCCCGCCACGTTCCCCGCCCCTGACCCGGGCCCGCTTCTCCAGTCCCCCGCCATGCTGAAACGAGAGGAACCCGCGGACCGATGAACCGTCCCGCCGTGCCGTTCGGCCTCCGCTTCGACTTCCGCAACCCCGACTTCGCCGGGACGTCCATGGCCGACCGGTACGCGGCGGCCCTGGACATGGTCGAGTGGGCCGACCGGCTGGGATGTTCGAGCGTGGCCGTCTCCGAGCACCACGGCTCGCCGGACGGCTACCTGCCCAGCCCGATCCAGCTGCTCGCGGCGATGGCGGCGCGCACCACCGACGTCCGCTTCATCATCGCCGCGCTGATCGCCCCCTTCCACGACCCGCTGCGGCTGGCCGAGGAGATGACCGTCCTCGACAACCTGAGCAGGGGGCGGGCCGACCTGATCGTCGGCGGCGGTTACGTGCGCGAGGAGTTCGCGATGTTCGGCATCCCCATGAAGGAGCGGGCGCGCCGGGTGACCGAGGCGGTCACCACGATGAAGGCCGCGTTCACCGGCGAGCCGTTCGAGTACCGGGGCCGCACGGTGCGCGTCACGCCGCCGCCGTACCGGCCGGGCGGGCCGGCCGTCCTGCTCGGCGGCAGCAGCGAGCCGGCCGCCCGGCGGGCCGCCCGCATCGCCGACGGCTTCATCCCCTCGCTCCCCGAGATCTGGGAGTTCTACCGGGACGAGGTCCAGAAGCTCGGCCGTCCCGACCCCGGCCCCAGCCCGATCGGCAGGAACCGGGTCGTGGCGCTCACCGAGGACCCCGAGAAGGGCTGGGCGGAGCTGGCGCCCTTCTTCCTCCACGAGACCAACGCCTACGGCGCCTGGCGGGACCAGGACGACCTCGCCGGGCCCTACCGCACCACCGCCGGCGCCGACCGGCTGCGGGAGACCGGCCAGTACCGGGTCCTGACGCCCGCCCAGCTCGTGGAGGAGTTGAAGGCGTCCCCGTCCCCCTACGTGCAGTTCCATCCGCTGTGCGGAGGGATCCCGATGGAACTGGCGTGGTCGAGCCTGCGCCTCTTCGAGCGCGAGGTCCTGCCCGCCTTCACCTGATCGCGAGACGAGGAGATCCCCGTGGACGACATCGAGGCCATCAAGCAGCTCAAGGCCCGCTACTGCCGCACGATGGACACCAAGGACTGGGACGCCATGCGCCGGGTCTTCACCGACGACGTCGTGATCGACACGACCGGCTCGGGCGGCACCGTGATCACCGGCGCCGACGCCTTCATGGCCTTCCTCCTCGACACCCTGGGCGACCGGGTGACCGTGCACCACTGCCACACGCCCGAGATCACCGTCACCTCCCCGTCCACGGCCACCGGCGTCTGGGCGATGGAGGACCACGTCCAGTGGGCCGAGGGGCGGGAGCTGACCGGCTACGGCCACTACCACGAGACCTACGAGAAGTCCGGCGGCACGTGGCGGATCAAGACCTCGACGCTGACCCGCCTCCGCATGGACATCACCGAACCGGCCGCGACATGACGGAGGTCGCGGTCATCACCGGCGGCGCGTCCGGGTTCGGGCTGGCGCTCGGGGCCCGCTGCGCCGAGCGCGGCCTGCGCGTGGCGCTGCTCGACCGGGACGGCGAACGCGCCGAGGCCGAAGCCGAGGCCCTGCGGGAAACGCACGGAGTCGACGCCGTCGGCCTGACCGCCGACGTCGCGGACGACGGCGGCGTGCGGGCCGCGGCGGGCGCGGTGCTCGACCGTTTCGGACGCGCCGACCTCGTGGTGTCGAACGTGGGCGTCCAGCTCTTCGGGGCGGTGGAGCGGCTCACCGACGAGGAGTGGCGGTGGGTGCTGGACGTGAACGTCGTCGGCGCGGCCCGCGTCGCCCGCGCCTTCGTCCCGCCGCTGCGCGCGGCCCCGGCCGGGCGGCTGGCCTTCACCGCGTCCTCGTCGGTGCTCGACCCGGCCGGGCGGATGGCCGCCTACCAGGCCAGCAAGTTCGCGGTACTGGGCCTGGCCGAGACGCTGCGCCTGGAGCTGGGCGACGACGGCATCGCCGTGTGCGTCCTCTTCCCCTCCGGGATGGCGTCGCGGCACCTGGAGACCAGCGCCGCCGCCCAGCCGGACCACCTGCGCCGTCCGATCGGCGAGCAGGAGGACTTCGAGGCGATGGCCGCCAGCAACCCGGCCATGGTGCAGGCCGTGGTGTCCCCCGAGGAGGCGGCGGGCAACGTCATCGACGCGCTGCTCAACGGCGAGCGCTACGCCATCACCCACGGCGACCTGCTCACCCCCGTGACCACCCGCCACGAACACCTGCGCCGGGCGGCCACCGCGGCTCGCGGAACCGGGTAGCCCGTCAGGTCGCGCAGGTCGTGCGGCTCTTTGTGGACGAGACGTCGGCCAGTTCTTCGGCGGGGAGCCAGTGGCGGTGCTCGTCGTAGCGGAGCCATGCGTGGCGCTGGCCGGCGGCGGCCGCGCGCTGGAGGAGGCGTTCGAAGTCGGGGTGCGGCTCGTCCTTGCGCCACACGAGGGAGGAGCCGTACAGCGGCGTCGGGTCGGTGAGGGGGATCAGGCGCAGGGCGGGGCCGACGAGCGGCTTCACGTGGCAGGGGACGATCGCGGCGAGGCCCGGGTCGTCCGGGATCAGGTGGAGCAGGTGGTACGGGCCGAGGTTGACGCCGTCGGACTCGCCGACCAGGCCGAAGTGGTCGATGAGCTGGTGGAGGAAGTCGGTCGGGCGGAGCCGTCCGGGGAACCACAGGCGGGTGCCGCGCAGATCGACCGGGCGCACCGCCGTCCGGGAGCCCAGCGGGTGGTCGGCGTGCACGAGCACGCCCATGGCGTCCAGGCGGACGAGGCATCGGCTCAGGGCGCCGGTGGAGAGCTCGTCGCGTTCGGCCACGCGTCCGAAGGCCACGTCGAGCTCGTCCTGGCGCAGGGCCGCGACCGCGGCCCGCGCGTGCTGGGACGTGCCGACCTCCAGGCGGAGGTCCGGCTGCCCGCCGGTGAGGGCGCGGATGGCCGGCCCGGGGAAGAAGAGGTCTCCCCAGACGCCCATGCGCAGCGGGCGGTCGCCGAGATGGACCGACGCCACCGCGCGGTCGCCCGCGATGAGCAGGTGCCTGGCCGAGGCCAGGAACAGCCGCCCGGCGGCGGTGAGGTCGACGCCCCGCGCGCTCCGGTCGAACAGCCGGACGCCGAGAGAGCGTTCCAAACGCGAGATGCGGGCGGACAGGGCCTGCTGGGTGAGAGATAGCTCTTTTGCGGCCTGGCCGAAATGCAGGTGATCGGCGGCGATGACGAAGGCTCGGACTATGGCCAGATCCAGGTCCACGGCTCTCACCTCGGCTGACAAATATCAGTTGTCGATATGTACCCGATCTGTGTTGGACCAAGCCGGGTGACACCGGGTTAGCCTGTGCGCGCCGATGATGACTGGGACCGAGACAAAGATGGTGCCGGTGTGTCAACCGGCATCGGATTGTGCCGACCGACCGATATCCGGTGCGCACGTAAGGAACGTCATGGTCGAGCTCCCACGGAATCCGGACCTCCCTGCCCTCCTACGTCCCGGCATCGCGCTGGTGACCTCGACGCCCTCCGACTCGCACACCTGGAATCTGGTGTTCCTGCAACTGGTGCTGGAGGAGGCCGGATTCGCCGTCCGGAATCTCGGGGCGTGCACGCCGATTCCCCTCGTGCTCGACGCGTGCCGCGGGCTCCGCCCCGATCTCCTCGTGGTGAGTTCGGTCAACGGGCACGGCCATACCGAGGGCGCCGAGTTGATCGCCAGTGTCCGGCGGGAGTCGGACGTGCCCGCCGTCATCGGGGGAATGCTGACCACCGGGCGGATGGACCAGGAGAAGGTGGTCGCGAGCCTCACCCGGCTCGGTTATGAGGCGGTCTTCACCGGCGATTCGGCGCTGCCGGATTTCGGTCTCTTCCTGGATTCGCCGGCCGTCCGGGGCGTCGCGGATGCCCGCTGAACGGCCGCCCGCGGCGACGGCGGCCGGGCAGCGTTTCGGCGCGTTCGTCGCGGAACGGTCCCGGGCCGGGGAACTGGTGCTCCAGCCGAGGATGGGCTTCGGCGCGCCCGCCGAGATGCGGCGCGGGCTGGCCGCGGTGCGGGCCGCCGGACCACGCACGGTCGGCACGATCACCGTGGACAGCTTCACCCGCGTGGGGGCGCACGAGCAGGCGGCGATCGCGCTGGCGGGCGGCACCGAGCTGAACGGATACCCGCTGGTCACGCACCCTCCGGAGGTGACGGAGCGGGTGCTCGCCGGGATCGCGGGCGCCGATTTCCCGGTGCAGGTCCGGCACGGCTCGGCCCTGCCGTCGGCGCTCGTGGCGGCGGCGCTGGAGTGCGGCCTGACCGCCACCGAAGGCGGGCCGGTCTCCTACTGCCTGCCCTACAGCCGGGTGCCGCTGGCCGAGGCGGTCGCGGACTGGGCGCGGGCGTGCGCGATGCTCGCCCGGCATCCGGACGCCCATCTGGAGAGCTTCGGCGGCTGCATGCTGGGCCAGCTCTGCCCGCCCTCGCTCCTGGTGGCGCTGGACGTCCTGGAATGCCTCTTCTTCCGCCAGCACGGCCTGCGCAGCGTCTCGCTCAGCTACGCGCAGCAGACCGATTCCGGACAGGACGCCGAGGCGCTGGCCGCCTTGCGGACGCTCGCCGGGGAATTTCTCGGAGACCTGGACTGGCACGTGGTCCTGTACACCTACATGGGGGTTTTTCCGCGAACGCGACATGGCGCCGCGGCGCTCCTCAGGGAAAGCGTCAGGCTGGCCGTGGCCACCGGCACCGAACGCCTGGTCCTGAAGACGCGGGCCGAAGCCTTCCGCATTCCGAGCGTCGAGGACAACGTCGCGGCGCTCAAGGACGCGCACGCCGCGGCGGCGCGTTTTCAGGACGCCTCCCCCGGCGCCGCTTTCCGGAACGGCGATGTGCACCGTTCCACTGTGTACCGGGAGGCCCGGACGCTGATCGAGACGGTTCTCGCCCTTTCCGACGATCTCGGCGCGGCTTTGCTCGAAGGCTTCCGCCGCGGTTTTCTGGACGTCCCTTACTGCCTGCACCATGACAATAAGAACCGGGCCCGCACGTACCTCGGGAAAGACGGCCGGCTGTGCTGGGCCTCGGTCGGAGCCATGCCCTTGGAGGCGACCCCGGAAAGCGCGCCCGGACATGACCCGGCGCCCGGATCCGTCGAGTTGCTCCGGATGCTGAACTGGGTCCGCGAGCGGTTCGACCGGCTGGAGCGGAGCGACTGCCCATGACATCCTCGCCGACCCCATCCCCCGGCCTGCTCGCGGAGTCGGGCCTGGACAGCCGCCTCCTGGACTGCTGGGAGGTGACGCTCGCGATGTCCCTGCTGGCCCGCGGCCGCCGCGACGTCCGCTCCGTCCTGGGCTCCCAGTGGTGGTTCGCCTTCGACCCCGGCGGGGAAGGGGCGCCCCGCCTGGACTTCGAGCCCGTCGACGACCGGTGCGCCGCGCTCGCCGGGCTCCGGCCGCACACCGGGCGTCCCGGCCCGGGACGGCTGGCCGAGACCTGCCGGACGGCGCTGGACCGCGGCGAGTCGCCCATGGTGGTCACCGACGCCTACCTGCTGCCCTGGTGCCCGTACGCGGGCCGCAAGCACGTCGAGCACAGCTTCGCCGTCACCGCCGCCGGCGAGGAGCTCCGGGTGGTCGACGGTTACGACAACCGCACCGAGTGGGGCGACGCGCGCCCGCTGGAGGCCGTCGTGGACCGCGACCTCCTGGCCGTCCTGGAAGGGGATCCGGCGACCCGGGTCGTCACGCTGCGCCCGGTGCCGCCGACCGCGGCGATCGACCGGACCGCCCTGTTCCAGGCGAACATCGCCGCGCTCGCGGATGGGAACGGCTTCGCCTCGTACCGGCCGTTCGCCGAGCACTACTGCCATGCCGGCGTCGAGGTGGGCGACTTCGAGGCGTTCTGCGAGGCGTGCTGGACGATCGAGCGCCGCCGCGGCCTCTACGCCACCTGGCTCGACGATCTCGCCGCGGAGCCCGGCGGCGGCGCGGCCGAGGCGGCCGAGGTGGCCGCGCGGTTCCGGGCCGAGATCGTCCCCCGGTGGGCGGAGGTGAACCGGTTCGCCTATCTGGCGCTGCGGCGGATGCGCGCCGGGCGGCGGCCGAACGACAGTCTCGCGGGCCTGGTGGAGGCGGCGGCAGCGGCGGAGGCGGCGCTGGCCGCCGAGCTCGTCGCCCGGTTCGCCGTGCCGGGGAGGCCCGGATGAACCCCCGGTTCGACATCGCGCGCCGGTTCGTCGAGACCGCCAAGGCCCGGCCGGGGGACGAGGCCGTCCGGGGTGACGGGCTGAGCCTGACCTACGGCGAGTGCCTCGCGCTGGCCACCGGCGCCGCGGACGCCATCGCCGCGGCCGTCGGCCCCGGCGAGTGCGTGGGGCTGAGCATCCGCAAGAGCCACCGGGCGATCGTGATGATGCTGGCCTGCCTGATCGCCGGGGTCCCCTACGTGCCGATCGATCCCGGCGCGCCGCCGCGGCGCCGCCTGCAGATCCTCGCCGACGCCGACCCCCGGCTGCTGGTCGTCTCGGCCGGCGCCGCCGATGACTGGCCGGAGGAGGAGTTCGGCGGCCTGCCGGGCCTGCCGGCAACGCTCCTCGGCGACGATCTGCGGGTGGCGCGCCGCGCCGCGGCCGGGTCGGCGGAGATCGCCCGCAACGACCTGGCGTACGTGCTCTACACCTCGGGGTCGACCGGTACCCCCAAGGGCGTGATGATCAGCAGGGCGAACGCCGGCTACTTCGTCGACTGGGCCGCCGCCGCCTTCCCCCTCGGGCCGGGCGACCAGGTGGCCCAGCACGCGCCGCTGCACTTCGACCTCCCGGTCTACGACGTGTTCGTCACGCTCGTCTCCGGCGGGTGCCTGCATCTGATGGACGAGCGCACGGTGATGTTCCCCGCGTCGGCGTACCGGTTCCTGCGCGAGCGCGAGATCACCGCGCTCTACGCGGTGCCGTCCGCGCTCAACTCGCTGCTGCAGCGGTCCGGTCTGGCCGAGGACGGCCTCCCCCGGCTCCGGCGGCTCCTGTACGCCGGGGAGGAGTTCCACGTGCCCCGGCTGCGCGCGCTGGTGGCGGCGCTCCCCGAGGACGCCCAGGTCGCGAACCTGTACGGCCCGGTCGAGACCAACGTCGTCACCTGGGAGTGGGTGACCCCCGCCCTGCTGGAGGGCGACAGGATGCCCATCGGCTCCGCCGTCCCCGGCACCGAGGTAAGGCTGCTCGGGGAGGACGGCGTGCTCCGTTCGGCCGACGCCGAGGGCGAACTGCTGGTGTCCGGCCCTTCGGTGACACCGGGCTACCTCAACGATCCGGAGCGGACGTCCCGCGCCCTGGTGCCCTTCGCCTCCGACGGCGGCGAGCGCGTCTACTACCGCACCGGCGACCTCGCGAGCGCGGACGGCGCGGGCGTCCTGCGGTTCCAGGGGCGCCGCGACGGGATGGTCAAGACGCGCGGGTTCCGAGTCGAGCTCGGCGACGTGGAGGCGGCCGTGCTCAGGCACCCGCAGGTGGTCCAGGCTGTGGTCCGCCCGATCCCCCACGCCGAGTTCGGGACGGTGCTGCAGGCGCACGTCGTCCTGGACGCGGGCCTCAACACGGGCCTCACCACGGGCCTCACCACGGGCCCGGACGGGGCGGCGCCGCTGACGCCGCCCGCGCTGCGCCGGTGGCTGGCCGGGCAGGTGCCCGCCTACATGGTCCCGGCCACGGTGACCGTCCACCGGGAGCTGCCGACGACCTCGACGGGAAAGATCGCTCGTTCCGCCCTGGGAGGTACGCACTGATGACGCCCACGCGCTCACCGGCCGTGGATCTGGTGAACCGGGTGCTGCAGGCGGTGCTCGGCGACGAGGCCGACCTGACCGCCGAGACGCCCCTGTTCGAGGTGCCCGGATTCGACTCGCTGGCCCTCGCGGCCGTCGTGGAGGGGCTGGAGGCCGAGCTGGAACGGCCCCTGCCCGACGAGCTGATCACTCCCGAGTCGTTCGAGACGCCCGCCCGGATCGCCGAGGTCCTGGTGGCCCCGGCCCTGCGGGAAGGCGCCGCGCCATGACCGCGTTCACCCCGCCAGGGCGCGAGGTCGCCACCCTCCCGGACATGCTCGACCGCGCCGCCGGCCGGTGGCCGGACCGGCTCGCGCTGGTCAGCGGGGAACGCCGGTGCCGCTTCGCCGAGCTCAGGGACGCCTCCCTGGTCGCCGAGGCCGAGCTGCGGCGGCTCGGCGCCGGCCGCGGCGACCGGGTGGTCGTGGTGATCGACGAGTTCGTCGACGCCATCGCGATGATGTTCGGGGTGGCCCGGCTCGGCGGCGTCTACGTGCTCATGAACGGCGACACCACCGAGTACGCGGCCGGGCATGTGATGCGCGACTGCGAGCCCGTCCTGGTGCTGGCGGAACGTGACAGCCCGGCCAGGCGGACCGCGGTGTCGCTGGGGCTTCCCGTGGCGGCGCCGCCGTGCTTCGGCCGTCCGGCACCGCCCCCGGAGCCGTGGCGGCCCGGCCCGATCTCCCGCGACCTGGTGAGCGTGCTCTACACCTCCGGGTCGACCGGCCGACCGAAGGGCGTCGCGGGCACCCACCGGAACATGGTCTTCGCGGCGCACGCGATCGCGCGGCGGTTCCGGCTGCGCGAGGACGACGTCATCGGCTGCGTGCTGCCGCTGGCCTTCGACTACGGCGTCTACCAGATCCTGCTGAGCATGATCGCCGGCTGCCCGCTGGTGTGGGGCAAGGGGACCGACGCCGGACCCGGGCTGCTGAACTTCCTCGACCGGCACGGCATCACCGTGCTTCCGTCGGTCCCCGGGCTGGCGCACAACCTGGACCGGCTGTCGCGCCGCTCCCCCGGCGCCCTGCCGCCGCTGCGCGTCCTCACCAACACCGGCGCGGCGATGTCGGCGGACCTGCTGGGCCGCCTGCGGGACCGCTACCCGCGGCTCGAGGTCTTCCTGATGTTCGGGCTCACCGAGTGCAAGCGCATCTCGATCCTGCTGCCGGAGGAACTACCGCGCAAACCCGGCTCGGTCGGCCGTCCCCTGGACGACACCGAATGCGTGATCGTGGACCCCGAGGGTCGCCCGCTCGCGCCGGGCGAGGTCGGTGAGCTGGTCGTGCGCGGCCCCCACGTCACCCAGGGCTACTGGGGCGACCCCGAGGGCACGGCGCTGCGGTTCCGGCCCTGGGGGCCCAACGGTGAGGTGGCGCTGTTCACCGGCGACCAGTGCTGGCTGGACGACGAGGGCTACCTCTACTTCCAGGGCCGCGACGACGACATCTACAAGTCCAACGGGTTCCGCGTGTCGGCGACCGAGGTGGCGATGGCGGCCGAGGAGGTCCCGGGCGTCCTGGAGGCGTACTGCGCCGCCGCCCGCGGCGACGATCCGCCGGTGCTGGCGGTGGTGACGGAGCTGACCGCCATGCAGGTGCGGGTCGAACTGCAGAAGCACCTGGAGTGGTACAAGGTGCCGGACCTGATCGTGCCGGTCGACCGGCTGCCGCTGAACCGCAACGGCAAGGTGGACGGGCCCGCCGTGCGCGCCCTGGCCGGATCCGGGAGGCCGGTGTGAGCTCCCTGGGGCCGGAGCGGCTGGAACGGCTGGCCGCCGAGTACGGCACCCCGCTCTACGTCTACGACCTGGACGAGCTGCGTGCCGCGTACGCCGACCTGTCCGGGGCCCTGCCGACCGGCAGTCACCTCTTCTACTCCCTCAAGGCCAACCCCCACCCGCCCCTGGTACGGGAGTTGCTGGACCTCGGCGCCCGTGCCGAGGTGTGCAGCCCCAGCGAGCTGGACACCGCGCTGGACTCCGGCGCGGACGCGTCGGCCTGCCTGTACACGGGACCGGCCAAGACCGAGACCGAGCTGGACCACGCGCTCGCCCGCGGTGTCGGCCTCTTCTCGGTCGACTCCCCGACCGACCTGGCCAGGCTGGGCCGGTGCGCACGGCGCGCGGGGACGGCGGCCAAGGCGATCCTGCGACTCAACCCGGCGGACTACCCGCGCGGCGCCGGACTGGCGATGGGCGGCGCGCCCTCGCAGTTCGGCGCGGACGTGGCGTGGGTGCGCGAGCAGCCGGACCGGTTCCGCGCCGACGGGGTGGAGCTGGTCGGCTACCACGTCTACGCCGGCACCAACATCGACGACGTCGAGCGGCTCGCGACCTGGTTCGAGGTGGCCCTGGACGCCGTGCGGCAGGCGCAGGAGGCGCTCCGCCTGCGCCTGGAGATCATCGACCTCGGCGGCGGGTTCGGTCATCCGTACGCCCGGCCGGGAACCCGCCCGCCGTGGCCGGGCCTGGCCGGCCGGATCACCGAGGCGCTGGGCGGGTTCGGTGGTCCTCCGCCGGTCGTGGCGTTCGAGTCGGGACGCTATCTGGTGTGCGGCTGCGGTGCGCTGGTCGTGCGCGTCCAGGACGTGAAGACCAGCCAGGGCACCCGGTTCGTGATCGCCGACGGCGGCATCAACGCGCTCGGCGGCATGCAGGGCCTGCGCCGCGTCCCGCCGATCATGGCCGAGGCGCTGCCCGCCCCCGGCGCGAACGGCGCCGGCGGCTCGGGAGCGGCGTCCCGCACGGTGCTGGCGGGACCGCTCTGCACCGCCCTGGACCTGCTCAACCAGCGGGCGGAGCTGCCCGGCGTCCGGCCCGGTGACCTGCTGGTCATCCCGAATGTCGGCGCCTACGGGCTCACCGCGAGCCTGGTGGCGTTCCTCGGCCGGACCGCGCCCGCGGAGGTCAGCGTGGACGCCCGGGGCGTGCGGTCGGCGCTGCGCCTGGACCTGCGGTACGGCGAACTCCCGGCCGCCCGGCCGGACGGCGGGCTCACCGGTGACAGAGGTGACAGAGCGGAGATGCGATGACGGACAGGCACGATGACTTCCTGCGGGTGCTGCTGGGCCACCTCGGAGCGGTGGAGACGGTCGACCAGATCGCCCCGGACGTCAACCTGCGCACGCTCGGCCTCAACTCGATGCGGGCCGTCGACCTGGTGATGGACCTGGAGGAGGCGTTCGACTTCACCTTTCCCGACGAGGCGTTCACCGACGAGGTCTTCGCCACCGCCGACACGATCTGGGCCGTGGTGTCGGCGCACGCGGCCGAGGGCGCGCGGCCGTGACCGGCGGGCCCGACCTCGCCGCGCTGACCGGCCGGCTGTCCGATCTGGCCGGGCTCATCGACACCACGGGCGATCCCGACGGCCTCGGCATCGGCCTGCTGCGCGAGCACGGGCTGATGTCGTACACGGTGCCGGCCGAGTACGGCGGCGCCGGTGCGGGCACCGCGGCGTTCATGAAGGTGGCGGGCGAGCTGGGCGGGCAGTGCCTCGGGCTCGCGGTGCTGTGGGTGATGCACTGCCAGCAGGTGGCGGTGATCGACGGGTACGCCGCCGAGCCGCTCCGGTCGAGGGTGCTGCGCGCCGTCGCCGCCGAGCAGGCGCTGCTCGGCTCGATCACCACCGAGGCGGCCAAGGGCGGGCACATGATGACCGCCACCGCCGCCCTGGACGACCGGGACGGGATGCTGCGCTTCCACCGGGACGCGCCCGTGGTGTCGGGCGGGGCGCGGGCGGACGCGTTCCTGGTCACCATGCGCCGGTCCGAGGACTCCGCCCCCGATGACGTGGTGCTGGTGTACTGCCCCCGCGCGCTCGCGTCCCCCAAGGTCGTGGCGCCGCTGGCGATGCTGGGCATGCGCGGCACGTGCAACGTGTCGATGTCCATCGACGCGGAGGTCCCCGCCGACCATCTGATCGAGCCGCCGGGCGGGTTCGCGCGGCTGGCGTCCAGGACGATGGCGCCGCTCGGCCATCTGGGCTGGGCGGCGGCCTGGACGGGGGCGGCCCGCGAGGCCGTCCGGCACGTGGTGGGCCACCTGCGCCGCCCCGCCGCGGGCGGCCCCCGGCTGCGGCGCGACGACGACGTGCTCGACCGGGTCGCCGTCGCCCGCCGCCATCTGGACGTCGCCGAGGCGATGGCGGTCGCGGGGCTGCGCGAGTACGAGCTGCACGACGGCGCGGAGCGGGACCGGCCGTCCTTCCAGATCATGATCAACAACGTGAAGGTGGCCGTGTCCGAGCACGCCTTCGCCGCCGTCGACGAGCTGATGGAGGTCGCGGGCCTGGGACTGGGCTACCAGGCGGGCGGCGGCCTCGTCCTGGAGCGGGTGTTCCGGGATCTGCGGTCGGCGAGCCTGATGTACGGCAACCGGCGGCTGCTGCGGGCGAACGGGAAGCTCGGGCTGCTCGACGCCGCCGCGTGCTCGTTCCCCGCCGCGGGGCCGCTGGGCCGCGGCTGAGAGAGGGAAGGCGAAGGCGCGATGGAGACGTTCACCATCTGCCCGGCGCACGGCGACGTCTTCGCCGGCGCCCCCGGCCCCGGCGACAAGTACGCCGAGGTCGTGGCCGACCACTGCCGGGCGGCCGAGCGGCTGGGCGCGGCCGCGATGCTCATCTACGACTTCTGGCAGTCCCTGGACCCGTGGGTCGCCGGGCAGCTCGTCCTGTCCCGCAGCACGACCCTGGAACCGATCGTGGCGGTGAACCCGGCGCTGACGCACCCGGCCGTCGCGGCGCGGGCCCTCGCCGGGCTCGTCCACCTGTACGGCAGGCGGGTCAACCTCAACGTGGTCGCGGGCGCCAAGACGGGCGAGCTGGAGGCCCTCGGCCTGGAGCCCGATCCCGGCGGCAAGTACGAGCGCATGGCCGACTTCGTCGGCGCGCTGGGCGGCGTCCTGCGCGGCGAACCGTACACCGGCTCCCGGTACCGGATCCGGATCGCGCCTCCCGAACCGGTGCCCGACCCGGCGCTGGCGCCGCGCGTCCTGGCCCCCGGGTCCCGGTCGGACGGGATCGCGGCGCTGCTGCCCCGGCTGGACCGGGCCCTCGTCATGGCCAAGCCCCGCGCCGACCTCGCCGAGGAGCGGGACCGGCTGGCGGCGGGCGGGCTGGAGGGCGGGCTCGCCATGCTCGTCGGGATCGTCGCCCGGGACACCGACGAGGAGGCGTGGGAGACGGCGCACCGGCACCACGCCGGGACCCGGCGCGACGCGCTGACCCGCAAGGTCTTCGAGCGGCAGATCACCTCCTCCCAGCACCGGGCGAACCTGTCGCTGGCCGCCGAGGCGCCTCGCCGCGACGAGTGCCTGTGGTACGGGGCCGGCCGGATCGGCATCGACTGCCCGAAGCTGGTCGGCTCGTACGAGACCGTCGCGGCGGCGCTGCGCGCCTACCGGGAGTTGGACGTCCGCACGGTCGTGATCGACCTGCCCTTCGACGTCACCGAATACGAGCACGTGGCGAAGGTCCTGGCGCTGTGCCCGCAGGAGGACTGACCGGCGCCCGGAGCGGAGCGCCAGCGGAGTGGAGGGTGATGGTCAGTCGTGCTCTTGCCGGGGAGTCTGAGGGGTCGCCCCCTCAGAGTGTTACTACCGCGTCCGGCCGCGTCCGCGTGGGCCGCCGCCTGAGCACGTTCATGCCCGTCGAGCGGACGGCGGCGATCGTCCTCGTGGCCACCGGCACCGCCGCCACGGCCGAGATCCTGCAGACCGCCGCCGACCGGCTGGGCCTGGACGCCCCCCGCACGCTGCGCCGCGGCCGTGCGGGACGCCCCTACCTGGCGCATCCCAACGGCGATCGCTGGAACGTGGACTTCAACATCTCGCACAGCGGCGACCTCCTCGCGATCGCGCTGGGCACGCCCGGTCCCCTCGGCCTGGACGTCCAGGAAGAGCCCCGGCACGGCTGGGAACGCATCGGGCGCCGCTGGCTGCACGCCGAGGAGTGGGCGCGCATCAGCGCGTTGCCCCCCGGCGAGGGCCGGGCCCAGTTCACCAGGACCTGGGCGATCCGCGAGGCACGCTGCAAGGCCACCGGCCGGGGGCTCGCGGGTTTCCGGTCCCCGACCGCGCTCGCTCAGGCGGACGCCGGGACCCTCGACGGCGTCCACTGGCGCGAACTGCCGATGCCCGACGGCTACGCGGGCGCGCTCGCCTGCGAAGGACCGCCCGACTGGCTCGCCCGTCCCCTCGTCATCTCCTGGGAGGATCCGTGGACAGGCTGACGCTCACCGGACCGGTCCGGGGGGACCTGCTCTCCTGCTACGGCACGGCGACCGCCGGCCTGCTCCGTTCAGTCGGGGTTCCCGAAGAACTGGCCATGGGCACGCAACTGTTCCTCGGCGTGCGCCGCGCAGGCTCTCTCGTCGAGTTCCTGCACCACCACACCCCTCTGGTGGGCGACGGCGTCCTCTACCGCATCGACCTGCGACGCCGGGGCGCCACCGAGCCGCGAGCCGCGGGCGAGGCGATGGCCCGGCACGCGGAGGCGCGCGGGGTCGCCGTCGTGACCGGCTGCTCGGCCCATCTCGACTGGATCGGGGCCGGCGGCTCCGACACCGCGCCGCACTGGTTCCTGGTGCGCCCGTCCGACGGCTCGTCCGACGGACCGTCCGGAACCTTCCAGGTCGACGACCCCTTCACCTGGACCGACGGCGCCGGGCGCCACCACCCGGGGTTCGCGGGGCCGTTCCCGTCCACGGGCATCGGCTCGCTCGCCTGGTCGCCGCCGCCGCTCGGCCCGCAGCAGACCAGCCGCGAACGCTGGGCCCTGGGCGACCGCCGGGACCGTCCGTCCTGGTCGGACGGCCGCCCGTGGCAATGGCTGGAGGTCGCCGGCGCCGAGGTCGCGGACGCCGGCGCCGCCGAGTTCGGCCGCCTCATGTGCCACCGCACCGTCCAGGGCCGGATCACCGATCCCGAGGTCGCCGCGCACGGCTGGGCCACCGGCCCGGACGCTTTCACGGTCCTGGCCGAATGGCTGGAATCCGGCCTGTCCGAGTCGGCCACGTACGCGCACAAGAACGATTTCTGGGTGGCCGCCCGGAATCGCAAGATGGTCGCCGCCTCACTCCAGTCCCCGCGGTGCGCCAAGGTCTCCGCGGGCCTGGAGCAGGTGGGCGCCTGGACGGAGTCGATACTCGTCCCGGCGTGGACGGCGCTTGTCCGCACTCTGCACTACAACGCGCTCAGCATCGCCAGAGGCAGGCGGCCGCGCCCCGGCGTCCTGGCCGACCTCCGCACGATCGCCGAACTGGAGAGCCGGTTCCGCGAGCGCCTCGCCGACGCCCTCTGAGGCCGCCACCGGGCATGCCATGGCCCGCGTCATCGGGTGCGCCATTCGGTGTGGCGGCTGCCGCATCGGATGTGGCGCCCCATGAGCAGAGCCTCGCACTGAGCGGGGTCTGGTCGTGCGAGGAGGTGAACGCACCGATGACGCTTCTCAAGAACCCGCTGCGGCTTCCGGCCGTGCCGATGTCGCTGATGTACGGCTACAACCACTGCGCGGACCCGAACCGCTGATCCGCCGGCACGGGCACCGGGACTTCGCTCCCGGTGCCCGTGCCACGCGGATCCTGCCCATGCGCCGGAAAGCCGAAAGGAAACGGGCAGTGCCCGACGATCTTGTGATCCCGGCCGGAGGCGACGTTCCGTTCGCCGCCGCGCGGGAGTTCATCCGCCGAATCCTGACCGAGGACGAGGTGGCGGCCGTGGCCAGGCCGCTGCGCCCCGTCCTGCACACCACGCCCGACGGGACCTGGCCCGGCGATCGCCAGCGTCTCAAGTCGCAGCTTCGCTTCCCGACGCGGCTGCGCGGGCGGCGCGAGTTCCGGGCGGTCGCCTGGCTGCTGAACGACCGGCGCTCCGGCCCGGTCGAGGTCGTCACGGCCGGGCCGCTCTCCCCGGCCGACGCCGACTTCTTCGGCGTCCTCTCCCGCTACGGCCCCGTCGTCCTGCGGACGGAGGGAACGCGGGGAGCCGGCACCTCGGAGGAGCACCCCGGGGACGCGGAGGTCGCCGCCGACATGGCGCGGGTCCGTGCCGGGCTGCGTGGCGAAGCGGACTGGTCCTGGCTCTGCCGCAGGCTGGGGCGCTACCTGTCCTGCGGTGACTCCTGGACGGGGCTCTGGCTCGCCCAGGCCGTCCTGGACGGCGCCGTCGCGCCGTCGGGTGCGGCGGCCAACATGATGGCGAGCGCCTTCTTCCTCCAGAACCGCACAAGTGAGGCCGAACTGCTGTTCCGCGCCGCGATGCGTGAGGGCGGCGTGCAGCACGCGCGCGGTGCCTACGGCCTGGCCATGCTCTACACGCGGCACCACCCGAGGGCGTGGCGGGACGTCGGCGCCGCCGCGGACCTGCTGGAATCGGGATGGCGGGCGCTTTCCCCTCTGCCGGACTCCGACGAGATCGTCAGGGAACGGGTGCTGAACCGCAACGGCCTGGCACTGGTGCTGCACAAGGAAGGGGACGGCGAGGGCGCCATCGCACTGCTGCGCGACAGCGTCCGGCGGCTCGTGGCCGGCGGCCTGGAGGCGAGCGAGCATCACTCGGTGCTGCTGAACAACCTGGGGAGGGTCTGCGCGGCCTCGGGCGGCCGTGAGGCCGAGGCGGAGTCCGCGCTGCGGCAGGCCGCCGAGACCGATCCCCGGTTCGCCGAGTACTGGCTCGACCTCGCCCTGTTCCTGGCCGAACGGGGCAGGCACGACGAGGCGCTCGCCGCGGCGCGGGCGGCGGACGGCTGCTCGGCGGCGATCGCCGAGATCCCCGCCCTGCTGGGATACCTGCACGCGGTGGCGGGCGACCACGCGCGGGCCGCCGCCCACTACCAGGAAGCGGCCGCCAAGGACCCGGGCGCGCCCGAGCACGCGCTGGCCGCGTCCCGCGAGCTGATCGAGGTCGGCGAGCACCGGGCCGCGCGCGGCTGGCTGGCACGGCTGGACGAGCGGGCGCTCACCGGCGAGCAGCGGGCCGAGGCCGCGCTGCTCGCCCTGGAGATCGACGCGAACGGCTCACCGCCGCTGTCCACCGTCCAGGTCGCGGCCAGGCTGCGCGAGCTGGCGGACGTCCACCCCGGCTCCGACCTGGTCAGCCGCAACCTGCGGGCCGTGACGGGCGGCCCGTGAGGGCGACGGCCGCCGCGGGCTTCCTGTCGGCGTACCGGCGGATCCGCTGCGGGCCCGCCGGGCTGTCGCCGGACGAGGCCGCGGCGGCCGGACTGGACGTGCGCGCCGCCGCCGACGAGCTGGCCGGCAGGTACCGGGGCCGCGGGCTGTGGCGTGCGGCGCTGTGGACCTCCCGCCGCAAGGTGCTGGCGTACCTGGCGGTGTCCGGGCCGCTGCTGCTGGTCACGCCGGTGCTGCCCTGGTCGCTGGACCGCCTGGTCGCCGCGTTCCACCGCGGCGACCAGGGGTCGGCGGTCAGGTTCGCGGTCGTCCTGACGGTGGCGGCGGCGGGTGAGGCGCTGCTGCGCTGGGTGTCGGTGTGGCGGCTGCGCCATCTCATCCTCTACCTGGAGCTGCTGACGCAGCGGCTCGTCTTCCACGGGCTACAGTCGGTGGACGCGGCGGCCGGGCCGGACGGCGGCGGCGGCGAGGATCGTCCGGCGGCCACGTACCTGGTGACCTATCCGCAGTTCCTCTCGCAGCTCGCGCTCGTCGCCGAGCTGGCCGTGAACGGCGTGCTGGCGGTGGTGCTGCTGGTCTGCCTGGTGCTCTGGACCAGCGTGCTCGCGCTGGCCGTCGTGGCGGTGGCGGCCCTCGTCCTCGCGGCGCTGCACGTCGCGGTCACCGCGGAGGCCAGGGTCGATTTCACCTACGTCGGCCAGGACCGCGAACGGGCCCGGCTCGTCGAGCTGCTGGCCTGCTCCTGGCAGTCCCTGCGGCGGCAGTTCCTCGAAGGGCAGTTCCTGCTGGCGGTGCACAAGGTCCGGCTCGGGCAGCTCGTGACGATGCGCGAGCGGGCACGGGCCACGGTGGTGAGCAGGACCCTGCAGAACGGGCTGGGCCCGCTGGTGTCGCTCACGACCGTCGGCGTGCTGCTGCTGGGCGGCGGCGGTCTCGACGGCGGCACGGCGCTGTCGGCGCTGCTCATCGTCCGCATGCTGGTCGCCGTGGGCACGGAGAGCGCCACGACCTACGGCTCCCTGCACGACGCCGCCCGCGCCGCGCACGCGATCGACGCGCTGTTCGCACCCGTCCCGGGACGCCCGGACCCGTCCCAGGCCCCCGCCGCCCCCGGCACCGTGCTGCTCCGGCCGGACGAGGGGCCGTCGCTGACGGTCCGGCCCGGCGAGCGGATCATGGTCGTCGGCCTGCCGGGCGGCGGCAAGACGACCCTGCTCGAAGACATCGCGAGCGCGGCGGAGGGAGGCACCCGGCCGCCGATGCGCTTCGCCGTCGCCTGCGGTGGGACGGCCGTCCTCGCGGCACGCGGCCAGCCGCTCTTCGACGGGTCGTTCGCCGAGTCCGTCACCCTCTGGCGCCCCGTCGAGCCGGAAGCGTACCTGCGCGCCCTGCGGATGAGCGGCCTCCTGCCCCTCCTCGCCGACCGTCCCGGACGCGACGCCACCCGTCTCAGCACGACCGAGACGCGGCTCTCGGAAGGGCAGGTCGCCCGGCTGTCGCTCGCCCAGGCTCTCTGCTGCGAACCGGACGTACTGCTGCTGGACGACATCTTCGCCCCGCTGGATCCGGAGTCCGCCCGGTCGGTGGCTTCGGCGGTCCTCGCCCCGGGCGACCGAACGACGCTGTTCGTCTCCACGAGGCTGGAACTGGCCGCGTACGCCGACCGGTTCCTGCTCGTCCGGCGGGGCCGCCTCGCGCTGGTGAACCGCGACGAGCTCCTGACCTCGCTCGACGAGGCCGAGGACGTCCTCGGCGCGGAACTCCTCGCCCGGCTGCGCGACGCCGCCGCCGGAGCCGCCGCCCGTCACGCCCCGTCCGCCGACGAGCCCGCGCCGGTCCCTGACATGGCGCAGACCACGCAGGACGACTCGTTCGAGGAGGCGCCCTCGACACCGCCCCGCCCCGCCGACCTCCTCCGCAACGGGCTGGCCCTGTTCGGTGTCAGGGGCGGGTTCTGCCTGCTCGTGGCCACCGCCGTCGCGGTCGCCGCCGACCTGGTGTTCGCCGCGCTGATCGAGCCGGGCGGCGCCTCGCACACCTTCGGCGTGCTCTGCGCGGTGACCGCGACCGGTGTCGCCGCGGCGGCCCTCGCCCAAGCCGCGGTCTCCTTCCCGCCGCTGCGTCCGGCCGGACGGCTGCACGACGCGTTCGCCCGCGCGCTTCTCGCCGCGCCGCCGCACCAGCGCAGGACGGCGGTGATCGGCCGGCTGTCCCGTGACTTCTTCGTGCTGGAGAGCCAGGTCCCCGGGTTGTACCTCCAGGTCGTCACGTGTGTCGTGCAGTTCTGCGCGGCGGCCGTGATCGTGCTCGCCGGCGCGCCGCGGGCGGCGCCCGTCCTGCTGCTGCTCACGGTCTGGCTGCTCGTCCTGCTCCTGCGCACGAGGCGGCCCAGGATCGCGGGCAGCGATCTCGCCGCCGCCGTGCGCGCACCGGTGCTCGCGTTCGGCGCGGCGGCGACCGGCTGCGCGGGCCACCGGCTCTCCACGCCGGTACGCACGGCCCTGTCCCGGCGTTTCGACGTGCTCGCCGACCGCCGTGCCGCCGCCCTGCACCGCTGGCAGATGCTGCACATGCGCATGCTGATCAGTGCCGACGCGGCGGGCCTGTGCGTCCTCCTCACCGCCCTCTGGGGGGCCGTCGCCTACCGCGGCGGCCTCGTCGACAGCGGTCTCCTCGTGTTCGTCGCCTTCACCTGCTCGCGGCAGACCGCCGGGTTGGTCGAATCGCTGCGGCAGGCCGACTCCCTGCTCAGCCAGTTCGCCCGGCTGGCCGCCCTGCTGGGACGGACCGGAGCCCTCCCCCGATGGCGACGCCTGCGCGCCGAGGTCCCCGACACCCCGCGAAGCCTCTACCGCACGATGCTGTCGGGCACGGGCGAGACCGCGGCCGCCTCCGGGCTGGTGGCGGACGGCGTCGCGATCCGCGTCGGCGACCGCCCCGACCTGATCACGGGCTTCTCGCTGACGGCCGGGGCCGGGGACGCCGTCGCCATCCGCGGCCCGTCGGGGGCGGGCAAGAGCACGCTGCTGGAAACCCTGTCGGGCTACCGCGAACCGTCCGCCGGCCGCGTCATGATCGCGGGCCGCCCGCCGGACGGCATGTCGGCGCGGACCCGGGACCTCGTCCAGTACCTCGCGGGCGACGTCCCCCGGCTGCCGCTCGGCCTGGCCGAGTTCGTCGCCCCCTGGCATCCCGGCGACCCCTGCCTGCACGCCCACGTCCGCCGGGTGTTCGACGCCGCGTGCGTGGCCCCGCCCGCCCCGTCCACCCGGCTGGGCGACCTCGGCCACGGGCACCGCCAGCTCGTCAATCTCGCGCGGGCCCTGTGGTGCCGGCCGGCGGTGCTGTTCCTGGACGAGGCGACCTCGGCGCTCGACACCGCCTCCGAGCGGCACCTGCTGGGCTCGCTCCACGCGCTGGCCCCGGCCGCGGCATGGATCATGGTCCTGCACCGTCCGGACAACCTCGACCGCGTCCCGCGGGTCCTCACGCTGCCCGGACCCCGCTCAGCCGGCGGGGCGCCAGGACGTCCCTGTCTCGCGTTCCAAGGTGGAGCGTGAACGGGCTACCCGGCCGCGGGGAGGGCGGGCGTGCCCGCGGGCGGCGTGCGGTGCCGGGTGGCCTGCTCGTAGGCGTGTCCCATGCCCAGCAGGGCCGGCTCGCTGAACGGAAGGCCCAGCAGCTCGACCCCCACCGGCAGCCCTCCGGCGGTGAACCCGGCGGGCACGCTCAGGGCCGGGAAGCCGCTGTACCCGGCCAGGCGGCAGTTGAGGTACGACTGCGTGGTCCCGATCTTGGTGGGCGGGCTGCCGATGGTCGGGTAGACGACGGCGTCCAGGCGGTGGGCCTTCATCAGGTCGGTGAGGCCCTGCCGCAGGACGTCCCGCTGCCGCAGCTTCTCGGTGTAGGAGGGGTTGGGCAGCGCGGGGCTGTTCACCCAGGCGCGCAGTGTCGACAGCACGCTGGGGGTGACCTCCCCGGACGTGGCGATGTCGGCCAGCGTGAGCTGGTCGTAGGGCGGTTCCAGCGCCGCCAGGTGGGCGGGGCGGCCCCGCGCGGACGAGGCCAGATAGGCGTTGAGGTCGCGTTCGAACTCGTCCCGCACCCGGTTGGCGCCGGCCGCCGCCGTCATGATCTCCGGTTGCGGGCCCAGCTCCACGGCCCTGGCCCCCAGCCCGGTCATGTCGGCGATCGCGGCGCGCACCAGCGCGGCGGTGGCCTGCTCGTCGGAGGTGGCGGTCGCGAAGTAGTCGGTGAACACCCCGATCCGCTTGCCCTTGAGCGCGCTCTTGCGCAGCGTCTTCTCGTAGTCGCGGGGGACGCGGCCGATCGACGCCTTGGTCACCTGGTCGTCGGGGTCGTATCCGGCGGTCGCCTCCAGCACCAGCGCGACGTCGCGGACCGACATGCCGATCGGGCCGCCCACGTCCTGGGTCCCGGACAGCGGCGCGATGCCGTCCCGGCTGGACAGGCCCATCGTGGGCCGGAGCCCGACCAGGTTGTTGTGGGCGGCCGGGATGCGGATCGACCCGCAGGTGTCCGAGCCCAGGCCGACCGGGGCGTAGGAGGCCGCGACCGCCGCCCCGGTGCCGCCGCTGGACCCGCCCGGGTGGCGGGACGGGTCGTAGGGGTTGCGGGTCTGCCCGCCCAGCGAGCTGATCGTGTAGATGTTCATGGCGTACTCGTGCATGTTGGTCTTGGCCAGCACGATCGCCCCGGCCTGCCGCAGCCGCCGGATCTGTTCGGAGTCGTCGGGCGGGCGCAGCTCCCGCAGCGCCGCCGAGCCGCTGGTGGTGGGCATGTCGGCGGTGTCGAAGTTGTCCTTGACGACCACCGGGACGCCGTGCAGCGGGCCGCGCACCCGTCCGGCGCGGCGCTCGGCGTCCAGCCGGGCGGCCTCGCCCAGGGCGCGCCCGTTGACGTTGATGACGGCGCTGAGGCCCGGCCGCTCGCCCCGCGGGCCGTCGTAGGCGTCGATGCGGCGCAGGTACTCGCGGACGAGCTGGACGGAGGTGGTCTTGCGCTGGGTCAGCAGCGCGCGCAGGTCGGTCACGCCGAGCCCGGCGACCTGCACGGCGGGCCGCCCGGGAGGCCCTGCCGCGGCGGCGGGCGTCGCGGTGGCCGCGGCCCCGGCCAGCAGGGCGCCCGCGGTGAACGCGGCGACGGAACGGTACGAGAGCATCCAAGATCCTTTCCAGGGGATGCCCGGAGGCTAGAAATGCCCGGTTTCGTCCCGGTTCCAGTTGTGTTTCCGCCGGTGATCGTCATTCGGGTGGGATGCGGACGGGGCCGTGGCCGTTGCCGAACCGGTGCGCGGCCTGGTTGATGGCGCCCTCCACGGCGCCGACGCGCTCGGCGAGCAGGCCCAGGGCCGCGACGGCGCGGGCCGCGGGGTCGTCCCCGGCGCCGCCCAGAACCCGCTCGCGCCGGTGGGCCGCCTTGACCTCCGTCCAGCGGGCGGCCCGCGCCGGGGTCAGCCGGCCGCGGAGCTCGGCGAGCTTGAGCAGGTTGGCCTCGGCGCCGGAGGTGAGGGTCTGGGCCTCGGCCGCGTAATGGTCGTCGATGACGGCGTCGAGCTCGTCCTCGTTCATCACCGGCAGGATCCGTCCGGCGAGCTTGTTCATGTCGCGGTAGGAGCCCTGGAGCCGGAACGGGGGTTCGGTACGGGAGGCGTCCGCCTGGGCGGCGGAGGCGATGTAGGCCCGGTTGACCGCCAGGACGACCTCGCGGGCGCGCAGCAGCCCGCGCAGCACCGCCGAGATCCGGTCGAGCTCGTCCCGGGAGTAGGGGTGGGCGAGCCGGTCGGGCCGTACGGTCTGGTCGCCGCCCGCGAGCCGGACCAGCAGGTCCAGGTCGCCGGGGTCGCGGGCGGCCAGCGGCGCCAGGACGGGGTTGGAGGTGAGCGCGTTCTCCACGTAGCTGGCGGCGAACAGGTCGTCCTTGCCTGTCAGGACGTCGCCCAGGTTCCAGACGTCGGCGCGGTTGGCGAGCATGCCGGGGACGTGGAACGGGGTGCCGGACTCGGTGTAGGGGTTGCCGGCCATCACGACCGCGAAGCGCTTGCCGCGCAGGTCGTAGGTGCGGCCGCGGCCGTCGCGGACGCCCTCGACGCGGCGCTGCGCGTCGCACAGCGGGATGAACTTCTGCAGCAGTTCGGGCGAGGTGTGCTGGATGTCGTCGAGGTAGAGCATGACGTTGGAGCCGAGTTCGAGCGCCAGGTTGATCTTCTCGACCTCCTGGCGGGCGGTGGCGCTCGGCGCCTCGGCCGGGTCGAGCGAGGTGACCGCGTGCCCGAGGGCCGGGCCGTCGATCTTGACCAGGAGCAGGCCGAGGCGCTCGGCGACGTACTCCATGAGGGTCGTCTTGCCGTATCCGGGCGGGGAGATCAGCAGCAGCAGGCCCATGCGGTCGGTGTGCGCGCCGTCCCCGGCGGCGCCGAGCTGCTTGGCGAGGTTGTCGCCGATCAGCGGCAGGTAGACCTCGTCGACCAGCCGGTTGCGGACGAACGAGCTCAGCACCCCCGGCGCGTGCTCGGCCAGCCGCAGGCGGCTCCGCTCGGCGGCGACGAGCTCGGTGCGGGCGCGCTGGTAGGCGGCGAAGGCGGGGACGCGGACGGCGCGGAAGTCGCGGATCCGCGCGAGGGTCTCGTCCAGGCGCAGCTCCAGGCTCCGCGAGCCGGTGAGGCGGGGGTGGGCGCCCAGGAGGCCGTCCACGGCGGCGGTCAGGTCGGCGGTGACGTCGTGGCGGGCGAGGGAGGTCCCGGTGACCAGGAGCGCGACGGCCTCGGGAAGGTCGGGGTCGGCCGCGGTGGACGAGGCGAGCCAGGCGCGGGCGAGCTGGTGGCGGGCGGCGAGCGTGTCCGGGCCGTCGCCGAGGGCGGCGAGGTCGCGCTCGACCTCGCCCGCGGCGTCGCCGAGCGCGGCGCGCAGGTCGCGGAGCAGCGTCCGCGCGTTCGCGCCGGCGGCGAACCCGGGCGGGGCCGCCGCCAGTTCCTCGAACAGGTACTCCCCGGCGAGCGGGTCGGCGGGGACGCCGGTCCGCTCGCAGAAGGCGGCCACGCCGGCGGCGAGTTCCCCGCACAGCTCGTCCGGGCCGGTGGTGCGGCCGAACGCGTCGCGGGCGCGGGCCAGCGAGCGGGCGCGGGTCGTCCAGGCCGTGCGCGCGGGCTCGGCGGTGCCGTACGCCCAGAACAGCTGCGCGGCGGCGCGGGCGGCGGACGGGTAGCGCAGCAGGCCCGCCCCGGCGTGCAACCGCAGCAGCTCGGTGAGCAGCAGCGTCGCGTCGTGGTCGTGGACACCCCGTTCGTAGCCTTCGTCGTAGCGCTCGGTCGCCGCCCTCCGCACGACCTCGTCCAGGGCGTCCTCTGCGGCGGCCTCGTGCAGGGCCTGGAGCGAGGGGGCGGAGGTCTGGGCGTCCAGGAGGAGCGAGGCCGCCAGGTACTCGGCCCGGTACACCTGCGGGGTCTCCGAGACCAGGTGCTGGTCCCAGAACGGCCGGGTCTCCTGGAACGCCTCACCGTCGACGGGGGCGCGGTAGTCGGTGCCGGTCACGGCGAACGCGAGGGTGTCGCCGTGCGGGACGAGGGTCAGCTCGGCCGGGCGGGTGTTGACGGCGAAGCGGTGGCCGCCCAGGCGGATGGTCTCGCCGCCGTCGGCGTACAGGTCGAGCCGGTCGCGCAGGGCCCGCCCGGCCTCCTGGCGGGCGGCCCGGATCCGGCCCTCCAGCTCCCCGGCGCGGACGTGCTCGCCGAGGTCGCGCAGCTCCGTGGCCACCGCGCGCAGGCGGTTCACCATCGCGTCGGTGGCGAAGTAGGTGTTGACCTCGTCCTGCGAGGTCAGGGAGGCGGTCTTGCGCTGCACCGCGGGCAGGATCCGCGCGGCCGACTCGGCCAGGCGGCCGGCGTGGCGGGCCCGCTCGTCCAGCAGCGCCTGCCTGCGCGTGGAGAACGCCTCGTAGACGTCGGTCCGCCTGTCCTCCAACCGCTCCAGGAAGTCGTCGAACTCGCCGAACCGGGCCTGCATGCCCTCAAGCTGGAGCAGCAGCCGGCCGAGCTGCTCGTCGCAGCGCTCGGGGTCGTCGGAGACGGCCAGGGCCGCGGTGACCGACTGGTCGAGCAGCGCGAACTCGGCGGCGAACGCGGCACGGCCCTCGCGGTCCAGCAGCTCGCGGCGGCGCGCGTCCAGGACGGCGCGGGCGCGGTTGAGCCCGCCCATCACCTCCCCGACCCGTTCCAGGATCGCGGTGCGGGCGGCGGGGTCGGCGGCGTCCAGGTCGCCGACCGCCGCGGTGACGATCTCCAGGCCCTCGGCCTGCGCCGCGATGCGGTCGCCCACGGGCCCGGCGCCGGCGGTGGACTCGATGGCCCCGGCCTCGCCGGCGAGCCGGTCGATCTCGGTCCGGTAGCCGTCGAACGCGCCGTCCCGGCCCAGGAACTCCACGGTGCGGCGGCCGGTGTCGTCCTGCGCCGCGGCGAGTTCCCCGGCCAGCCCGTCGATGCGGGCGCGGTCGGCGTACCGCGTCTCGCGCAGCGTCTCCAGGTGCCCTTGGGCGCGGCGCAGGTCCGACAGGCGGCCGATCCAGGCGTCCGCCGCGTCCAGGGGCCGATCGCGGGCCTCGCGGACGAGCCCGGCGACCGTTTCGGCCGCCCCGTCCACCGCCTCGGCGGCCTGGCGGCGGAGGGCGCGGACGTTCTCGTGCTCGGCCAGCACCTGCCCGGCCGCCGCCCGCACCCGCCCGAGCGGCGCCAGCAGGTCGCCGAGCTCGTCCTCGCCCAGCCAGTGGTGCAGGTCGGCGGCCCGCACGCAGGCGGCGATGAGCGCCTCGAACATCGCCGTGGACGGCGCCATCTCCTCGACCATCCGCACCACCGACAGGCAGCCGGAGATGCCGCGGACCAGGTCGGCGTTGCCCACGCGCTCCAGCGGGCCGGTCCCCACCGGGCGGGACGCGGCGTGCGCGTCCGACTCGAACGGGGTCCGCCACACCTGCACGGGATGGACGCGGGCGGCCTCGCCCGAGAACGCCCGCAGCACCACCAGCGTGCCGTCCTCGAACAGGCCGTGCCCGTGGCAGACGATGGGGGCGGCGACCTCCTTCCGGATCACGTTGTACGACAGCAGCAGCGACCGCCCGTCCTCACGGGAGTGGAAGACGTACAGCACGTCCTCGCCGTTCGGCGAGCGGACGACGCTCTCGTACTCCAGGCCGGTCGTGTCGAGGTCGAAGGTCTTGGCGGCCCCGGTGTCGAGGAGGTAGCCGCCGGGGAAGACGATGCCCTGGTCGTCGGGCAGCCGCCGGCACGCCGGCTCGATGCCGTCCAGACGGGTGACGGTCCCGGCGCGGGTGTTGACGACCAGATGCCGCCAGGCCCTCTCCTTGTACGGGCGGACGCGCAACAGGACCAGCGCGCCCACCCGGGCGTGGTGGACGTCGGCATCGGCCAGGCTCTGCAGCCGCTCGTCCAGGGGCTCCCGGTAGGCGGCGTCGTCGCCGGATCCGGCGTCCGGGTCGTCCTTGAACGCGACGGTGAGGCTTCCGCCGACCGTGCTGACGAGCACCGCGTCCTGGATGGCGATATGGCCGTCGACATGGTCCGCGCGGGTCGTCTCGGTCCAGGTGAAGTCATGCGGCGCGGGCAGGACGTTCTCGCGCTCGCCCTGGTTGTCGACGTAGCCGACCTGGTCGCCGGTCCCCGCGTTCCAGCGGAGCACGCGGACGTCGTCCAGGCGGGGGCCGGTCTGGAAGACCGCCAGCAGCCCGCCCTCCACCCGCCGCAGCCGCAGCAGGCGGGCCTGCCGGTAGTAGCGGTACATCTCGGCGAAGTCCCGCTCGAACGCGGGGTCGCGCAGCAGTCCGGGCAGGGCGCCGGGCACGGGCGTGAAGCCCGGCCCGGCGCCGGCGTCGGCTGCGGGAGCAGGGGCGAGACCGTGCACGGAGAAGACGTCGTCCACGCCCGCCTCGGGCCCGGCCGCCCCGCCGGACGGGTTGCCGCCGAACAGCAGCGCCCCTCCGACCGCGACGATGTCGCGGGGCACGATGGGACGCTCGGTCCGGATCCGCCCGGTGCCCAGCAGCCGCAGCCCCGAGCCGCCGAAGACCTCCAGCCGCCGGGTGTCGAGCGCCGCGGCACGGCCCGCCAGCTCGGCGGCGTGCTCGGCCAGCCTGGCTCGCAGCACTTCGTAGGTGCCGTGATCGAGCGAGGTCTCCTGACCGGCCCTCTCCCCGGTGGTGTCGTCGACGCGCTGGCTCACGCCCATCCTCCCTGCGACGTTCGTTCGGTGACGGTGCCGGTCCGTGTGCCGGTCCGTGTGCCGGTCAGTGCTTGACGGTGCTGACCACGTGGTTGGCCGCGGCCACGACCGGCGGTTCGGCGGGCATCTCGACCGGCACGCCGGCCGGTGCGGTGAGGGGCGCGTCGGCGACGCCCAGCCGCCGGGCGGTCTCCAGCAGCTCGCCCAGCTGCGCCGACTCCGGCCCGCCGTCCCTGATCAGCCGGGCCAGCAGCGCCGACAGCGTCAGGTCGCGCACGCCCCCGGTGCCGAGCGAGCCGAGCAGCCGCGACAGGTCGTCGGTGAACCGCGCCGAGCCGTCCAGCCACGGCCCGGCCAGGGACCGGGCGACGTCGGAGCTCTCCACGAACCCGTCGACGCTCTTGCCCAGGGAGATCGAGCCGACCAGCCGGTCGAAGAACACGCTGTCGCCGCCGACGATGTCGATGTCGGCGCCCTCCAGCCCAGCGGCCAGCACGGCGGCCTGGGCCTCGGCGACCTGCCGCTGCACCTCGATCCCGGCGAGCCGCACGTCCTTCTCCGCCTCCAGCCGCAGCCGGTACTCCTCGTGCAGCCGGGTGGCGTCGTCCAGCGCCGCCATCGCGCCGGCCTTCTCGGTGAGCCCCTCGGCCTCGGCCTTGAGGTTCTCCCGGATCGCCGCCGCCTCCACCAGCGCCTTCTCCCGCGCCACCGCGGCCTCGGCGCGCCCGACCTTCTCGATCGCCTCGGCGTCCCGCTCCCGCACCTGGACCTCGGCCAGCCCGGCGGCGGCCGCCTCCGCGCGCAGCCCGTCGGCCAGCCGGACCTTCGCCTCGGCCTCCATCTCGGCCGCCTGCCGCCGCGCCTCCGCCAGCGTCAGCTCCTCCCGGGCCCGGTGCGCGGCGGCCGCCTCGCCCGCTTCCGCCGCCTTGATGTCCTTGACGAGGTTCTCCTGCGCCTCGGCCTCCGCCCGGATGATGATCGCCTGGCGCTCGCGCTCGGCCTCCTCGACCGCGCGCAGCCGCTTGATGTGCTCCTCCTGCTCGGCGACGGTCCGCTCCACCGCGATCCGCTCCCGGACCACCTCGGCGATCGTGCGCTTCTCCGCCTCGACCTCCTTGTCCGCGGCGATCCGGGTCAGCTCGGTCTCCCGCTCCCGGGCGATGACCTCCAGGAGCCGGTCCTTCTCGATCCGCTCGGTCTCGATCGCGATGACCCGCTCACGGTTCTTCTCCGCGACCGCCACCTCGCGGTTGCGGTTCTCGGTCTGCACGCCCAGCTGCTCGTCGGTGCGCAGGTGCGCGGACTGCGCCCGCAGCCGCTCCTCCGCCTGCACCCGCTCGATCTCGGCCTGCTCGCGCGCCCGCACGGTCTCGATCTCGCGCTGCTGCTTCAGCTCGGCGTCGGCCTGGCGGCGCTCCAGCTCCAGGATCGCCTCGCGCGCCTCCACGTTCTGCCGGGCGATCTCCTTCTCCTCGTTGCGGGCGTGCTCGTTGGTCCGCACGTGCTGGAGCGCGGTCAGCTCGGTGATCTTCCGGATGCCCTGCGCGTCCAGCACGTTGGACTTGTCCAGCGACAGCAGCGACGTCTGCTCCAGGTGGTCGATCGCCGCGTCCTCCAGGCTGTAGCCGTTCAGGTCCGTCCCGATCACCTGGATGATGTGGTCGCGGAACTCGTCGCGCCGCGTGTAGAGGTCCTCGAAGTCCAGGTGCTTGCCGACCGTCTTGAGCGCCTCGGAGAACTTGGCCGCGAACAGCTCCTGCAGCGTCTCCTGGCTGCTGGCGCGGGCCGTCCCGATCGCGCCGGCGACCTTCTTGACGTCCTCGGCGGTCTTGTTGACCCGGACGAAGAAGGTGATGCGGATGTCGGCGCGGATGTTGTCGCGGCAGATCAGCCCGTCCCGGCCGGTCCGCTCGATCTCGATCGTCTTCACCGAGATGTCCATGATCTCGGCCTTGTGCAGCACCGGCAGCACGATCGCGCCGGTGAAGGTGACGTCGACCTTCCGGAGCTTGGAGATGATCAGCGCCCGGCCCTGCTCGACCTTGCGGAACAGGCGGGTGACCATCAGCAGCAGGCCGAGGGCGACGAGCAGGACCAGCGCGAAGATCACGCCGGCCCCGATGGTGATGGCGTCCATCTGGAGTCCCTGTCTACTAGGGGGGATGGGGAACAACGCGGGGTTCGGGTCGGCGGTTCAGGGGGCCGGATCGCCCGGGAGCCCGTACTGCTCGTACGGCATCACCAGGAAGACCCCCTCCGCCGCGTCGTAGTCGAAGATCAGTGCGGTGCTGCCGCGGCCCAGCCGGGCGCTGCCCGCCGCGCCCGCCACGGGCAGGTCGGAGCTGGGCACCCGGACCTGCACCAGCGCCGTCGAGCCGTCCTCGGCCGTGACCTCCGCCTGGCCGAATCCGGTCCCGACCCGCCCGGTGCGGATGACGCAGGCCCGGCCCACGAAGTCGCGCAGTGACGGCGGCGCCTGAGTACGGAAGACACGCCGCAGCGGCAGGACGAGCAGCCTGGTGCACAGCCAGGCGAAGGCCAGGGCGCCGAGGAGGACCGCCCCTCCGAGGACGGCCCGGACCACTCCTCCGCCGACGCCGCCGACCAGCACCGAGCCCACGAGGCTGCCGAACCACGCGATGGCCAGCAGCAGCGACAGGGCGACCGAGACCGGCACCCCGCCGAGCCCGCCCGCCGCGAGAAGACCCCCGGGACCGCCGCCCCCGACGTCGGCGCCGGCCCCTGTATCGGCGTCGGCGTCGAGGGCGTCGAGCCCCAGCCCCCCGGTCAGGACGAGCACCCAGTAACCGGCGACGACCACCAGCGAGAAAGTGAGAAACGCGGTCGGATAACCGAATGCGACAGCAAGGAAATCGCCCATGCGAATAGCGCCTTCGTGTCGAGGCCATGCGGAAAGGAGCACTGTCCGGCGGGCGGGGATCACGCCGTGAAAGGAAGGAAGAAGCGCGCCTCAGCGAACGGAGGGGCGCACGCGGCCGCCCGGGGCGGTGCCGCTATCCGGGAAGGCCGCGCTGAGCGCGGCGACACGAAGACCGAAGGGGTTCGCGGCCGTACCGGCCAGGGGCGCCGGATGACGCGCCGCGAGGAATTGGTTCCGGGCAGTCATCCGACCTCCAGTTGGCGACACTTCTCCTGTATCGCCGACCAGACTTCCCGGCACACCAGTGGCCACTCTAGCGCATCCTTTAGCCGAGCAAAAGATTTTATGTGTGCGCCGCGGATGAATGCCGTGAATGCACTGGTCAGTCCGCGCCGTCGTGCGGCATGTCCCCGCCAGGGCTAGGGCCTGTCCCTGTCGCGCAGTTCTTCGGCGAGGGCCGTCATGCAGTCGGCGATCTCCCGCTCGTTCATCTGCCGCGGCTGCTTGGCGCACGGCGACGCGCCGGAGGCGGGGGCCGGTGCCCGTCCGGCGGGCGGGGTTCCCGCGACCGCCACCGTCTTGGGCGCGGTACGGCCCGTGGCCGACAGGTCGACGTAGAACTCGGTGATGCCGCGGCGGACGCCGAACACGCGCCACATGTCGCCCCCGAGCGGCGTGAACTCCTCCAGCTCCCCCTTGGTGTTCAGGAAGGTGGGGTCGGTGGAGCGGACGGCGTTGGTCGCCTGGCCGACCAGGGTGTTGAGGTTGGCGACGCGGCGGTCGCCGTCGGGCAGCACGTACACGTCCATGCGGTTGAGGCGGCCGGAGGAGACCACGTCCGCCGGCGTGACGGCGTAGGCGATGAACGCCTGCGACTTGGAGGCGTTCGGGGACAGCGGCGTCACGAAGTACAGGCGCCGGTCCGGGCCGCGCAGCAGGTACTCGGAGGTGTTGCCCGCCTGGACGTCGTCGCTGGTGGGCTTGAACCCGAACGAGGCGCGCTGCTTCCACTTGCGGCCGGCCGCCCAGGCGGTCGCGTCCGTCTGCCGCTCGACCAGGCTGTCGGGGTAGACGGGGCCGGGCAGTTCCCCGGCCTTCACGTCGGCCTGGTGCCGGTGGGCGACGCCCTTGGGCCCGCCCTCCAGGATCAGGACGCCGGCGGCGGTGTCGACCGTGCGGTGCCCGATCGCCTTCTGCCTGCTGACGGCCACCACGATGACGGGGCGGCTGCCCTTGCAGTAGCCCCAGACGTCGGAGTCGTCGTAGCGGTAGTCGGGGTACTTCTCGGCCAGCAGGTTGCGCAGGCTGTTGCCGCGCTGCCCGGCGAAGGCGCGGTCGAACCGGTTGTCCGGCCCGACGTTGAAGCGGCAGCCGACCTGCACGTTGTTGGTCTTGCCGTCCCAGGTGGCGATGCCGTAGGCGGGGGTCGCCTTGCCCGAGCCGTCCAGGATCGCGCTCCAGACCCCCATCTGGCCGGGGGCGGAGCCGTAGAAGTAGGTGATGGACGGCTCCCAGGCGTCGACCTTGGGGGCCGGGGACGCGGCGTGCTCCATCATCGCGTCCGCGGACGCGAAGCTGGACGTGCGGCCCTCGAAGGAGCGGATCCCCTCCAGCTGGTCGTGCTTGACGCAGGAGGGGACGTCGTGGAGGCCGCGGGCGTCGCAGTCCGCGGTGGCGGGGCGGGCGCCGTCCAGCAGGTAGCCGAGCGACGACGGCGGCGCGGTGCCCTTGGTGTCGTGGAACACCGTCCCGGTGCCGTAGTGCCGGCCGGCGTCCTTGTCGTTGTCCCACAGCGCCACCGGCAGCGGGTAGGCGAGGACGACCGCGGCGGCGACCCCGGCGGCGACCGCGGCGGGGACGCCGCCCGGCACCGTGTCGACGTAGAGGTCCTCCAGGCCGCCGCCCATGATGACGGCGGTGCCGATGAGGCCGATCGCCACCCACAGCCAGAACAGGAACGTGGGGTGCCCGAGGTCGCCGCCCGGCAGCCACCAGGAGCGGACGACGGTGAGGCGCCACCACTGCTCCCACGTCCCCACGCCCCCGAACACGGTGTGGAGGAGCGCCCAGAAGAGCCAGGCGGCGAGGGGCATCCAGGCCCACCACGCCACGGTCATGACGATTCGCGATCTCGGCTTGGCCATCGGAGGGCTCCTCGCGTCCCGGGTCCGCTCGCGCCGGTCGGCCGGGCGTGACAGACCATCCCATGACTTGGACGGGAGGGCTCCCGGCTAGGTTCTGATCGAACTTCCGCCTCGGGAGAGCGGCAGGCCCGGCGTCGGGAACAGGTCCGGGCGCTGGTGGGTCACGATCCGGGCGATGCCGTCCGGGGTGATCGTCAGGACCTCGACGGAGTAGGCGCGGTGGGTGCCGTCCTCCTCCCGCAGGTAGGTGGCGAACGCCGGGCGGCCCTGGTAGGCGGTGCGGACCATCCGGCAGGTGCCGAAGGCGGGGCACTCGGTGGCCAGGAAGCGGCCGATCGCCTCGCGTCCGGCCAGCTCCACGGGCTCGGGCGCCACCTCGCGGACGGCGTCGCCGGTGAGCAGGCCCAGCAGCGCGGGCAGGTCCGCGTTCTCGAACGCGGCGACGTAGCGGTCGAGCAGGTCGCGCTCGTGCGGATCGTCGGGTTCGCCGACCTCCTCGGCGGATCCGGCGGCCTTGGCCAGCCGGGCGCGGGCCCGCTGCAGCATGCTGTGGACGGCGGCGTCGCTGCTGCCGAGCAGCTCGGCGGCCTCCGCGGCGCGCCAGCCGAGGACCTCGCACAGCAGCAGGACGGCGCGGGCCGCCCAGCCCGGTCGGCGGGGGCCGCCGGCCGCGCGACTCGATCGCGTTGAGGCACGCGTTGGTGGCGATCCGGTACAGCCAGTTGCGCAGCGAGGCCCGCCCCTCGAACTCGTCAAGGGACCGCCAAGCCCGCAGATAGGTCTCCTGGACGAGATCCGGCCGGAACCGGTCGGCCAGCCGGCCGAAGTCCGCCCGCTCCGACGCCACACCCGTCATCATCGCGCTCCCGTGCTCGCCCGGCCGTAGTGAGGAACGTCCTCACCAAGGGAGACAGTCCGGCCTTGCCCGAGTCCGGGAAGGAGGACGAGGAGGGGGCGGCCGCTCGCTGAAAGTTCTCGGAAAAAGATCCGCGGCCGTGTCGATCCCGTGAACCTCCCGTTCGACCTTGGGGTGAGAGGGTTCCCGGAGCGGGGCCCGGACGAGCCAGGAGATCGAACGATGAAGTACATGCTGATCATGCGCGCCACCGACGAGGCCTACCAGGGCATGGGGGACGTCGACTTCAACGAGATGATCGAGACCATGGGCAGGTTCAACGAGGAGCTGATCCGGGCCGGCGTGCTGCTGGCCGCCGAGGGGCTCGACGACGCCGAGGAGGGCGTGGTCGTCGACTACTCCGCCGAGCCGCCCGTGGTCACCGACGGCCCGTACGGCGAGACCAAGGAGCTGTTCGGCGGGTTCTACCTCCTCAACGTGGCGTCCAAGGAGGAGGCCGTCGAGTGGGCCAAGCGGCAGCCGATCACCGGTCCGGGCTTCAAGACCGAGATCCGCCGCGTCACCACGATCGACGAGTTCCCGCAGGACAACGAGTGGATCAAGAAGGAGCGCGCGTGGCGCGAGTCCACCGGGCAGCTCTGAGCGGGGCGCCCGGAGATGGCCGACCCCACCGGCCGTGAGGCCGTCGCCGCGGTCTGGCGGATCGAGTCCGCGCGGATCGTCGGCGCGCTCGCGCGCTACACCGGCGACTTCGCGCTCGCCGAGGACCTCGCCCAGGAGGCGCTGGCCGAGGCGCTCGTGAACTGGCCGCGCGACGGCGTCCCCCGCCACCCGGCGGGGTGGCTGCTCACCGTGGGCCGGCGGCGCGCGATCGACGCGTTCCGGCGGCGCTCCGCCCGCGACGACAGGTACGCCGCCCTCGCCCAGAACCTGGGTGAGGGGGGCGCCGTCTCGGGGAGCCCGCCCGACCCGGCCCGGGAGGACGAGGACGTGCTGTGGGATCCGGACCAGATCGACGACGACATGCTCGCGCTCATGTTCGTCTCCTGCCATCCCGTGCTGTCGCGGGAGGCGCGGGTGGCGCTGACGCTGCGCGTGGTCGGCGGTCTGACCAGTGACGAGATCGCCAGGGCGTGCCTGGTCCCGACCGCCACCGTGCAGGCCCGGATCACCCGGGCGAAGAAGACGCTCGGGGCGGCCCGGGTGCCGTTCGGGGTGCCGCCGGCGCGGGAGCGGGCCGCGCGGCTCGGCTCGGTGCTCAACGTGATCTACGTGATCTTCACCGAGGGGTCCACGGCCAGCTCCGGGGGCGATCTGATCAGGTTCGACCTCGCGGGCGAGGCGCAGCGCCTGGCCCGGGTGCTGGCCCGGCTGATGCCGGACGAGCCGGAGGTCCACGGCCTGCTGGCGCTGCTGGAGCTGACCGCGGCGCGGTTCCCCGCCCGCACCGGGCCGGACGGCGAGCCCGTCCTGCTGGAGCACCAGGACCGCGGCCGCTGGGACCGCTCCGCGATCGGCCGGGGACGGGCCGCGCTGACCCGCGCGGAGAAGGCCGGCCGGGGCCTGGGCGCCTACGGCCTGCAGGCGGCGATCGCCGAATGCCATGCCGTCGCCCCGTCCGTCGAGGAGACGAACTGGGAGCGCGTCGTGCTCATCTACGAGGCGCTCGGCCGGCTCGCGCCGTCCCCGGTGGTCGACCTGAACCGGGCGGTGGCGGTGTCCATGGCCCAGGGCCCGGCGGCGGCGCTGCCGATCGTGGACGGGCTGGCGGACGCCGGGACGCTGCCGGACTCGCACCTGCTGCCGAGCGTCCGCGGGGAGCTGCTCACCCGCCTGGGTCGTACCGGCGAGGCCCGCGCCGAGCTGGAGCGGGCCGTGCGGCTGTGCGGCAACGAGCGCGAGCGCGCGGTCCTGGAGCGCAAGCTCGCCGCCCTCTCCTGAGGGGTCGCCCGCGCCCGGTACGCCGCGGCCCCGGCCCGCCGGGGCGGGACGGGGCCGGGCGGAGTGGTCCTCAGACTCCGGCGCCCACCAGGTTGTTCGGGTCGATCACGTACTTGCGCGCCGCCCCCTTGTCGAACTCCTGGTAGCCCGCCGGGGCCTCCTCCAGCGGTATGACGGTGGCGTTGACGTTCTTGGCGATCTCCACCCGGTCGTTCAGGATCGCCATCATCAGCTGCCGGTTGTACCGCATGACCGGGCACTGGCCGGTGGCGAAGGTGAGCGACTTCGCCCAGCCCAGGCCGAACCGGATGCCCAGCTGCCCGATCTTGGCGTTCTCGTCCACGCCGCCGGGGTCGCCCGTGACGTACAGGCCCGGGATGCCCAGGCCGCCCGCCGCCCGCGTGACGTCCATCAGCGAGTTCAGGACGGTGGCCGGCCGCTCTCCGCCGGCCTCCCGGCCGTGGCCGCGGGCCTCGAAGCCGACGCAGTCGACGGCGGCGTCCACCTCGGGGGTGCCGAGGATCTGCGCGATCTGCTCGCCGAGGTCGTCGTGCTGGGACAGGTCGACCGTCTCGCACCCGAAGCTGCGGGCCTGCGCGAGCCGCTCGGCGTTCATGTCGCCCACGATCACCACCGCCGCGCCGAGCAGGAAGCAGGCGGTGGCGCAGGCCAGCCCGACCGGCCCGGCGCCCGCCACGTACACCGTCGACCCGGTGGTCACCCCGGCCGTGTACGCGCCGTGGTAGCCGGTGGGGAAGATGTCCGACAGCATGGCGAGATCCTTGATCTTCGCCATGGTCCGGTCCCGGTCGCCCGGGAGCTTCAGGAGGTTCCAGTCGGCGTAGGGGACGGTCACGTACTGCGCCTGGCCGCCGTGCCAGCCGCCCATGTCGACGTAGCCGTAGGCGGCGCCGGCCCGGGCGGGGTTGACGTTCTCGCAGACCCCGGTGTTGCGCTCCTTGCAGTTGCGGCAGCGGCCGCAGGCGATGTTGAACGGGACGCTGACGAGATCGCCCTTCTTGATGAACTCGACGTCCCGTCCCGTCTCGACGACCTCGCCGGTGATCTCGTGGCCGAGCGAGAGGCCGGCGGGCGCGGTGGTCCGGCCGCGCACCATGTGCTGGTCGGATCCGCAGATGTTGGTGGCGATGGTCTTGAGGATCGCGCCGTGCTCGAGCTTGCGGTGGTTCTGCTCGTCCAGTTCCAGCTTCGGGAACTCCAGGTCCTCGACCTCGACCCTGCCCGGCCCCTCGTAGACCACGCCTCGGTTCGTGTCCGCCATCAGTGATCCCCCGTTTCCGGATTGAGTTCGGCGGCGCTCCCCGGGGCGTGCTGCCCCAAGCCTTCTGCGGTCCGCCGCGCGGCGGCCGCGGTTCACGCCCTGAGCGGGCGCCTTTTCGGACAGACCCGCGCGCATGCGAAAGTCCGCCCCTAATTGCGGGATACCGCACCCCCGCCCGCACTAAACCGGGCGGCCACCGCGCTCCGCCCCGGCCGCGCTCGATCATCCGGGATGTCGATCTGTACGCAAATACTTAGGTTTGACCGGCAGGTCTCTCTAGCATGTTGGCGACCGGTCTGTCGGGGTGCCTGGGAGGCAGAGCGATGCCGTTGCTCGACTGGGGTGGGGAGCGGCGTCTCCGCCGGCTGGAGGCGGCGTTCGCGGGCGCGGCACCGACCGGCAAGCGGCTGGAGAAGGCGGCCCGCGACTACGGCCGCCTCCTGATCGAGGCGCTGCGCGAGCAGCCGTCGCTGGCGCGCCGCCTGTTCAGCGACTACGACGCCCGCTTCCCCGGCGAGGTCCACGCTCCGGCCTTCCCCCAAGAGCAGCGGGATCTGCTGGCGGGGTTCGCGTCCGGCCGCGATCTCGACGTCCTGACCGTGACGTTCGAGCTGGCGACCCGGCTCGGCCTGGCGGACACGGCGCGGCAGGCCCGCGACGGGACGGCCTCGCTGCTGGGCGCGCAGGGCGACGCCGACCGGCTGGTGACCCGGCTCGACCGCTGGCGGGAACTGGACGTCCTCGACCGGGAGACCCTCGCCGCCGCGCTGCGCGCCCATCTGAAGAGCGCGCCCCTCGGCCGGGACGAGCAGCTGTGGACGGCGTTCTTCGCCGGACTGCCCGAGTCCTCGCTGCCCGATCTGTTCGAGGTGCACGCCTTTCTCGGCCACGGCGAGCGGGCCGTCCACCTCGCGGACACGGCCGCGCGGCGCCGCCAGGCGCTGGACGGTTGCCTGCGGTCGCCGCGCGTCGACGATGTCCGGGCCGGGATCGCGCTGGCCCGCCGCGAGGGCGACGAGGCCCTGCCCGCCCTGGAGGGACGCGCGGGCGAGCTGCTGTTCGACCGCGGCGAGCACGAGGAGGCGCTGCCGCACTTCCGGGCCGCCGGGCTGCGGGACCGGGAGAGCGAATGCCACGAGCGGCTGGGGCGTCTCCACGAGGCCCTGGCCACCTGCCCCCTTGATCGGCCCGACCGGCTCGGACGGCTCGCCGCGGCGTCCTGGCCCGAGATCGACGCGCTGGTCGGACGGGCGGAGTACACCGAGGCGGCCCGGCGCGCGCGGGCCGTGGTCGCCCGCCTGGAGGAGGTGACCGAGCCCGCCGAGGAGATCGCCGGGCGGCTCCGGGACTCCTCCGCCCGGCGCGAGGCCGTCGTCATGACCGGCCGCCGGCACTTCGCCGGACAAGCCGAGCGGGCCGCGTCCGAAGAGGCCACGGAGGCGGTCCACCAGGAGTGGAGCCGCTTCGAGGAGAGCGCGGGCGAGCTGTTCGCCGCCGCCGAGCAGGCCGAGCGGGCCGCCGATCTCTACCGGGCGCACGGCCTCTACCTCAAGGCCGGGCGGCCCGGCGACGCCGAGCGCGTCCTCCGGGACGACCCCGGCGGCTGGCGGGCCCGCGCCGACGCGCGCGAGGCGGGCGGGGACGTCGTGGGAGCGGCCGAACTGCACGCGGAGGCGGGCGCGCTGGAGGCGGCGGCCGACCTCTACCTGCGCGCCGGCCGGCCCGCCGAGGCGGCCCGCTGCCTGATCGCGAGCCTCGGGGACGACGCGGTCGAGGACGACCGGCTCATCGAGGCGCTGCGCCGTTCGGGCGCCACCGAACGGCTGGCCGAGCTGTGCCTGCGCGCGGTCGAGCGCAAGGGGCGGGCCACCGCGGGCTTCGAGGAGCTCCGGCGGCTGAGTGACGGCTCCCTGCTGCCCCCGCACCTGGAGGCCGAGGTCCGGCGGGCCCTGGAGACGCTCGGCGCCCAGGGCCGCGGGCCGTTCGAGGACGGCGCCGCGGCCTGGCTGGCCCGGGCGCGCGAGGAGGTCGACGCCCGCTACGCCCGCATCTGGGCGCTGGACCTGGGCACCACGACCTGCGCCGTCGCGATCTACGACGGCGAGACCGGGGAGCCGGTGCTCTGCCGCTGGAAGGGCCGCCCGTTCTTCGCCTCGACCCTCACCGTCGACGAGGACGGCAACGAGCGGGTCGGCGTGTCCGGGGAGGAGGTCCTCGCGGGCTGGGTGAAGGGCTTCATCGGCGCCGCCAAGCGGCGCATCGGCGGGGCCACCAAGTACCGGATGCGCGACCGCGTCTACCGGACCGAGGAGGTGGCGGCCCGCCTGATCGCCCATGCCCGGCGCATGGTGGAGGACTTCCTGGCCGAGCGCGTCCTGGAACGGGCGGGCGAGCTGGCCCGCGCCGAGCTCGGCGAGGTCCGGAGCGAGTGGCTGGACTGGCTGGCCGACGAGCACGACCCGCGGCTGACGCGCCCCCGGGCGATCCTGACCATCCCCGCCTTCTTCCGCAACAACCAGAAGCAGGCCACCCGCAACGCCTGCCGGATCGCCGGGGTGGAGCTGGAACGGCTCATCCACGAGCCGACCGCCGCCTGCATCGCCGCGGCCCGCCAGCGGCGGCTGACCGGCGAGGTCGTGGTGGTCGACCTCGGCGCCGGGACGCTCGACCTCAGCGCGCTGTCGGTCGAGGACGACGTCTACGAGGTCCACCAGGTGACCGGCGACAACGGGTTCGGGGGCAAGGACTTCGACGCCGTCATCGCCGAGGCCGTGGAGCGGCGGCTCGCGCGCGACGGCGTCCGGGTGCCGGAGAAGGGCAAGGAGCGGCTGCGGTTCGAGATCGCGGTCGAGTACCTGAAGATCAGCCTCTCGGACCAGCCGTACGCCGCCTACCCGCTGCCGGGTTTCAACGGCGACCCCGGCTTCCGCCTGGAACTGGGCCGGGACGAGCTGGCCGAGATCCTCGCCGGCCCCCTGCGGACCCTCCGCGAGACCTGCGAGCGGCTCAAGAAGTCCCTCCTGGACCGTCCCGAGCATCTGGTGCTGGTCGGCGGGCCGATGCTCGCACCGCAGGTCGCGGGGGTGGTCGAGGACGTCTTCGGGCTGCGCCGGAAGGTGCTGGCCGATCCGCGGACCGCGGTGGCCGTCGGCGCCGCCTTCCAGGCCGCCGTGCTCAGCGGCGTCCACGGCAGACAGGTGCTCATCGACGTGACGCCGCTGGCGCTCGGCCTGCTCGTCGCGCCGTCGCCGGGCGAAGAGGAGTTCTCCTCGCTCATCGAGGCCAACACCTCCATCCCGACCCAGCGGCAGGGCACCTACACCACCACCCGGGACGACCAGGACGTGGTGCTCATCCAGATCTACAACGGGGACCTGCGCCCCGCGTCGAAGATCGGGGAGTTCCAGCTGGGCGACATCGCGCCCGCCCCCAAGGGCGAGCCGGAGATCGAGGTGACCTTCGCCATCGACAGCAGCTGCGTCCTGGAGGTCACGGCCAGGGACCGGCTGACCGGCAACCGCAACTCCATCAAGGTGGCCGACACGACCCTGCTCTCCCCCGGCGAGATCGCGCGGATGACCGAGCGGCACCGGCGGCAGGTCGAACGGGAGGCCCGGCGCCGCCGGCTGGCGGAGCTGCGTGAGGAGCTGACCGCACTGGTCGGGGAGGCCCGCCGCGGCGACGCCGAGCCGCTGTTCAGGGAGTTCCGCGGGCGGCTGGAGGGCCACCGCACGTCCCGGGCCCGCCTGGATCCCGGCACCGAGCGGGTGCTCGCCGAGATCTACAGCCCGGCCGCCACGGAGCTGGAGACCGAGCTGCTGTCGGCGCGGGCGCCGCTGCTCGACCTCGCCGCCAAGGCGGAGGAGTACCTGGCCGGCCAGGCCGGTCAGGACGAGCGGGCAGAACCGGCCGACCCCGCCGAAGGGGAGCACCTGCGGACCCGCCTGGCCGACCACCTCGAACGCGTACGCCCCGGGCTGGCGAAGGTCACGCTGTGGAACAGCGTCCTGGCCAGGGTCGCCGCCCTGGAGGCCGACCCGCTCCTGCGGTTCCGCGGGCACCACGCCGCCGGCGACCACGTCCGCGCCCTCGAAGCCCTGGCCGAGCTGGACGAGCCGCCGGCCGGGCCCGACGACGTGCGCCGCCACCTGCACTGCCTGGCCGAGACCGGCGCCGCCGCCGAGTACCGCCGCACGCTCGCCGCCAACGCGGAACGGCTGGGGACCGCCGTCCTCGACCCGGCCCGGCCGGAGGAGTTCCTGCGGCGGATCGGGCCCGCGCTCCTGCGGGTGCCCTCAGGCGGCGGCGGTTTCCTGATCTCCGACCGCCTCGTGCTCACCGGCCGCCCTGCCCAGGACGGACAGGCCGTCGAGACGGGCACCGGCGTCCCGCTCCAGGTCGGGCACGTGTTCACGCCCGACTCCCCCCACCTGAACGCGGCCCTGCTCCAGCTGGCCGAGCCCGTGCCGTCGCCGCCGCTCCGGCTCGGCCACGCCAAGCTCGTCCGCATCGGCGACCCGGTCCACATCGTCTCCGGCGGGTCTCTCGTCTCCGGGGTCGTCGACGCCTTCGAGTCGTTCCCGGAGCAGGACCTGAACCTCTACCGCGTGGGACTGCGCGTGCCGCCCGGAAGCGCCGGCGGCCCGCTGCTCAACGAGGTCGGCGAGGTGATCGGCGTCCTGTCCGCCCCGGCCCGCTCCGAGCGAGCGTCCTTCGCGATCACGATCGACACCCTCGCCCCGCTCCTGACCAGCGCCGGTTTCGGCCTCACCGGCTAGCGGGGGCCGGGACGTCGTCCACCCGCAGGCGGGTGACCTTGGAGGAGGAGATGCGCCAGACGCCGCCGGCCTTGACGTAGGTCTCGTGGTAGTGGCCGTAGCCGTGCATCTCGCTGCCGTCCGGCCAGCGGAGCATGTCCTTCATCGCCCAGATGCCCGTCGCCGTGGTCGGCGAGGTCAGCTCGATCTCCGGCATGTGGCCGGCGTGCACCGTGGGCCGGTCGCCCAGCACCTCCTGGAGGAAGGCGATGAACGCGTCGGCCCCCGTGATGACGCCGCCGCCCGAATCGGTCGTGTCGATGGTCACGTCGTCGGTGAAGACCTGCCGCATCCCGGCCCAGTCCTTGGTGTCCATCGTCCGGAAGTAGCGCGCCTTCAACTGCTTGATCGCTTCGAGGTCGTCCATGGCACAGCCTCCCTGTCGATCTCTGCTGGGCATCTGCCTAGCACCGGGGCGGGCGCCCGGTCAAGATCGCGGCGTCTCCAGCGCGACGCCGCAGCCGGCCAGGTACGCCAGGATGTCGCGGCTCACCACCTCGGCGAAGCCGCGGTCGCCGTACTCGCCGACCGCCCAGTGCCGGGCACCGGTCTCCATGAGCGACTGGGCGACCCGCGCCACGTGCAGGACGTCCAGGCCGGGCGGCAGCCTGCCGTCCGCGGCGGCGCGCTCCAGGAGTTCCAGGAACATGAACCTGGTCGCGTGGTGCTCGTCCGAGCGGCCCTCGGCCAGGGCCCGGTGCTCCGCCCGGTGGCCCTCCAGGATGGTCTCGATGATGAGGTCCCGGGGGCTGCGGCTCATCCTCCGCTCCAGCGCGGCCAGGATCTCGACGATCACCTCCGCCAGGTCGTAGGGCCCGCCGAGCAGCTCCCGCATCGTCGTGCGCGCCTCCCGCGTGGAGACCACCCCGGCCTCCAGCAGGGCGTCCTCCTTGCGCGGGAAGTAGAAGTAGAACAGCGCCTTGGAGACCCCGGCGGCCTGGCAGATGTCGGCGACGGTGGTGTCGGCGAAGCCCTTGGTCCGCCACAGCGCGATCGCCGCCTGCGCCAGCGAGCGCTTCGTCTCGCGGGACCGGGACTGGGTCAGGTTGGCACGGCGCTGACCGTGGTCAGCACGGCCCCCAGGACGAGCCGTCGGCGTATCGCTCTCCACAGCCCACAGAATACCCATGTCACCGGGCCACAAAATGTTGACCGAGGTCAGATTTTCGGCTTACGCTCGCCCGGAGGCCGGATGCCGGCGGCTCCGGCGGGCGCGAGGCGAAGGAGAATCGGCATGGCGATCCGTGTGGTTCAGTGGACGACGGGCGGCGTGGCCAAGGCCGCGGTGCGGGCCGTGCTCAAGCACCCCGAGCTGGAGCTGGCCGGCTGCTTCGCGTGGAGCCCCGAGAAGGCGGGCAAGGACGTCGGCGAGCTGCTCGGCACCGGCCCGCTCGGCATCACCGCGACCGCGGAGATCGACGACATCGTCGCCCTCAAGCCCGACGTGGTCCTGTACATGCCCCTGCTCTGGGACATCGACGCGATGGTGCGCCTGCTGGAAGCGGGCATCAACGTCATCTCCACGGCGAACTTCATCACCGGCCACTCCTACGGCGACGCGGAGATGGAGCGGCTGCACTCCGCCGCCCGGCGCGGCGGCGCCTCGCTCTACGGCACGGGCATCAGCCCGGGGCTGATCGGCGCGATCGCGCTCACCGCCGCCTCCGCCTGCCGGGAGGTGGAGCGGATCTCCATCTTCGAGGCCTCGGACTGCTCCCACTACGCCTCGGAGGAGACCTGGTCGGCGCTCGGTTTCGGGAAGGCCCCCGACACCCCCGGCATCGGCGACCTGGCCCGCGAGCGCCAGCTGGTGTTCATGGACGCCGTCGAGGTCGTCGCCAAGGCCCTCGGCGTGGAACTGGACGAGGTGCGCTACGACCCGCAGTTCGGCGTCGCCGCCGAGGACATCGACCTGGGCTGGATGCGGCTCCCCCAGGGCACGGTGTGCGGGATCAACGGAATCTGGAAGGGCATCGTCGGCGGCCGGACGCTCATCGAGATCGGCCTGCTGTGGCGGCTCGGCGACGCCATGGAGCCGAACTGGCCCATCGAGGAGGGGCACCGCGTGGAGATCGTGGGCGTGCCCGGCGTCCGGATGCGGGTGGAGTACCTCGACCCCGACGACGCCGTCGACCGCAACGCCCACACCGCCAACCCCGCCGTCAACGCGATCCCCGCGGTCGTCGCCGCCGCGCCGGGACTGGTCACGGTGGACGAGCTGCCCCTCATCACCGCCGGCTCGGTCGCCTGACCCCCGCCCCGCGCGAGGGGTGACCACTAACGGTCACCCCTCGATCACATCCGCGTCTGGTCAGCGCGGTTCGCCGAGCGGATTATCCCTACGGGGGCCCGATCCGCGGGCGAACGGGGAGGCCGGCATGGCGACCGTGCGAGCGCTGCCACCGATTCTCATTCTTGTGCTCACGCTCTCGTTCACCGCGTCCGCCTGCGGTGACGGTGGCGGTGCGCTGTCGACCGAACCGGGCGGAAGGGGCGGCGGGCAGGCCCCGGGCGCGCCCGGCGGTGAGGCCGGCGGCGCCGGAGGCGGGGGCGGCGGCGGGTCGGGAGGCGGCGGCAACGCGCCCGGCGCGCCCTTCAAGATGCCGGACATCAACCTCAACGGGAAACCGATCGAGCAAGTCCTGGCGTTCGCAAGGGCCTATTTCCGGGACAAGTGCCGTGCCGCCGGACGATCGGACACCTGCGTCACCGTGGTGGCCCGGCCTGGCCCCAACCAGCAGTACCCCGACTGCATCTACCTGGAGACCGACCCGCCCGAGGGAGAGACGGTCCAGCCGGGAGAGACCGTGACCCTGATCACCGGCGGGCGGCCCGGAGAAGGCGACGAGCTGTGCAGCGAGGGGCCGTCACCGGACGGGTCGCCGCCGGTCACCGACACCGATCCCCCCACCGATCCCCCGGTCGCGCCCAGCGGCGAGCCGAGTTCGTGACGGCGACGGGCGCCCCTCCGCCGGAGACGCCCCAGGCGTCCGGGCTGCGGCGGTTCGGCACCTCGCTGGGGGCCGTCGTCGGGCCGACCACCCTGCTCACCGCGCTGCTCTACTACTTCGGGTGGTCGCACGCCTACTGGTTCTTCAACTACTTCGGCGTGCACTCGACCGCCCTCGGGCTGACCACGACCGACTACCTGCTCCGCAGCCTGGACGCGCTGTTCGCGCCGCTGACGGTGACGGCCTGCGGCGCGCTCGTCGTCTTCTGGGCGCACACCGAGCTCCGCGCCCGGCTGACGGCGGGGCCGCGGCCCCGGCTGATGCGCGTGCTGCGCGTCTGCATGGCGGCCGCCGGGCTGGTGCTCGCCTCGGCCGGCCTGGTGAGCGCCTTCACCACGACGCCGCTGACCCGCTTCCTGGTCGTGCCGCCGCTGGCATTGGGGGGCGGGGTGCTGCTCCTGGCGTACGCCAACCACCTGCACCGCCGCCCGGAGGGCCCGGCCGCGGTCGTCGAGTGGATCGTGGTGTTCACGCTGGTCTCGCTGAGCCTGTTCTGGGCGGCGCAGCTCTACTCGTCCGCCGTCGGCGAGGGCCGGGCCCGCCGGTACGTGGCGAACCTGGCCGACTACCCGGACGTGGTGATCTACAGCGAGAAGAGCCTGCGGATCACCGCGCCGGGCGTCCGGGAGGTCCGCTGCGCGGAGCCCGCGTCGGCCTACCGGTTCCGGTACGACGGGCTGAAGCTGGTGATCCGGTCCGGGGACCAGTACGTCTTCCTGTCCCGGGCCTGGACGCGGCGCAACGGGACGGCCATCCTGCTGCCGCGCGCCTCCTCGTTCCGGCTGGAGTTCCTCCCGACGACCTCGCGCGGCACCGTCCCGGCCCCCGCCTGCTGATCTCCTGCTCCCCGGCCGCGCATCCCCCGCGAGAGCTAAGAAAACCGTCCATCAGCGGGTGACCCGCGGACGAGCCCGTCTTCCTAACCTTGCGTGTGGCCGCCGAACGGCCGCGGCCGTAGCGACGGAGGTCCCCCATGAGCACGACGCCCACGGAGGTGGCCACGAACGCCGAGCGGGCCCGCATCGCCCGCGAGCTGCACGATGTCGTGATCCACCGCGTCACCGCCATGGTCGTCCAGGCGGACGCGGCGCAGTTCCTCGTCCGCACCGCGCCCGACCGCGCCGCCGAGGGGCTCGCGGCCATCAGCGGCACCGGGCGGCGGGCGCTGGCGGAGCTGCGCTCGCTGCTCGGGGTGCTGGAGGCGACCAGCGTGTCGGCGGCGGGCGGCGGGCGGGCGCCCGCCCTGGGCAAGGTGGGAGACCTCGTCGAACAGGCCCGGCTGTCCGGCCAGCCCGTCGCGTGGACCGAGCATGGCGAACCCCGGCCGCGGGCCGTGGACGTGGAACTGGCCGCCTACCGGGTGGTTCAGGAGGCGCTCACCAACGCGATCAAGCACGCGACCGGGCGGCCGACCGCGGTGGAACTCCGGCACGGCGACGAGCACATCGAGATCGAGGTGACCACCGAAGGCCCTTCCGGCACCGCGCCGAAGCCGCGGAAACCGCTCCCGGCGGGGGGACGAGGGTTGAACGGCCTGCGCGAACGGATGCGGATGCTCGATGGCGATCTCGTGGCCGGCGCCCTGCCCGGCGGCGGATTCAGCGTCCGGGCCGTGATCCCGTGCCGGCCCGTCCAGGAGGGCGGCCACGACTGACGACCGTCGCGGGTCAGAGGGCCTTGCCGAGAGCCTCGCGGAAGTCGGCGGCGGTGGAGAAGCCGATGGCGGGGCGTTCCCGAAGGGCGTGGTCGACCACCTCGGCGAGGGCCTTCGGGACGCCGGGCGCCCGGTCGCGGACGGGCACCGCCGGGTCCTGCAGGACGATCTGCCACGGGTCCTTCAGGACCGAGAAGTCGCGCGGGGTGTAGCCCGTGAGCAGCCAGTAGAGGCTGGCGGCCATCGACCACACGTCGACATCGGGCCCCGCGTTCTTGAAGTTGACGACCTGCTGGCGCGGCATGAACCGCGGCTTGCCCGCCGCGCTGCCCGTCCGGGTGAGGCCGCTCAGACCGGCCTGGTCGAACGCCTTGGCCAGGCCGAAGTCGCACAGCTTGGCGACCCCGCCGTGCAGCAGGATGTTCTGCGGGCTGAGGTCGCGGTGGACGACGCCCTGCCGGTGCGCGTGGTCGAGGCCGTCCAGCGCCTGCAGGATGTGGCCGACCGCGTCGTCCAAGGGAAGGGCCCCCGCCCCGAACCGGTCGATGCTGCCGTCCGCGCAGTACTCCATGGTGAAGAAGAAGATGTCGTCCGCGCTGCCGTAGGCGTGCAGGCGGGCGATGTTGGGGTGGCGCAGGCTCCCGGTCAGCTCGACCTCGCGGAGGAACCGCCGGCGCGCGGCGGCACTGGCGGCGACCCGGGGCAGCATCACCTTGAGGGCCAGGTCGGCGCCCTGCGGGTCGCGGGCGCGGAAGACGGCGCCCATGCCGCCCCGGCCCAGTTCGCCGACCAGGGTGCAGCCGTCGAGCGCGGCGAGCTCGGGGTCGTCGCCGGCCTCGTCCAGCAGGTGGCGGACGACGATGCCGGGATCGTCCCGGCAGGCTCCGCACAGGCGCTCCGCGGTGGAACGCCCGCACACGGCGCATCCCGCGCCGCGCGCCCCGCGCGGCTCGTCCAGTTCGAGCGTCTCGCGCCTCCGGGGCGGTTCGCCCGGCGCGGGCTCGGGGACGTCGATCCGGACGCGCATGACGGTGTCGCCGAGCTCGATCTCGTCGCCGTCGCGCAGGTCGTGCTCGGGGTAGTGGCCGCCGGCGCCTTCCTCGGGAGTCAGCCCCTCCGCCCGCTGCCCGATCTTGACGCCGTTGACGAAGGTGCCGTTGCGGCTGCCGAAGTCGCGGACGCGGACGTCCGGCGGGTTGATGTCGAGCAGGCAGTGGTGCCGGGAGATCGTGCGGTGCTCCCGGTCGTTGGGCAGCCGCGGCGAGCAGTCCGCCGCGCGCCCCATGACGCACGTGTCCCGCTCGCCGAACGCGAACTCCTCCCCGCGCAGCGCGCCGGACACCACGACCAGCGTGACGGTCGCCGTCATCGTGCCTCTTCCCCCGGTCGGTCGTCGTTCGCCCCGGACCATCCTGCCAAGATCGGCCGGGACCGGTCGCGCCCTTTCCTTGACACGATGGGGGAATGGACGACGTTCGCGTGCTGGGCGTGGACGCGTGCAGGAACGGCTGGCTCGGCATCGTGCTCGGCGGGGGCGCGCCGGCCGCCCATCACGCCCGTGCGATCGGTGACCTGGTCGCCGCGGCCGCCGGGCGCGCGCCGCTCGACGTGGTCGCGATCGACATCCCGATCGGCCTGCCCGACACCGGCCGGCGGCAGGCCGACCTGCGCGCCCGCGAAGCGGCCCGGCCCCGGTGGCAGTCGGTCTTCATGACCCCGGTCAGGCAGGCCCTCGCGGCCCCCGACCTCGCGTCCGCGAACGCCAGGAGCCGCGAGATCAACGGCACCGGCATCTCCGCCCAGGCCTACGCGCTCAGGACCGGCATCCTGCAGGTCGACGCGTGGGTCCGCGAGACCCGGCTCCGCGTGGCCGAGGCGCATCCGGAAGTGAGCTTCGCCAGGATGGCCGAGCTCTCCGGCCGCCCTCCCGTCGCCGGCAAGAAGTCATGGGCGGGCGCGCACCAGCGGATGGCGCTGCTCGCCGCGCACGGCATCACGCTACCCGCCGACCTCGGCGGGCCCGGGGCCGCCGCCGGGGTGGACGACGTGCTGGACGCCGCGGCCGCCGCGTGGACCGCCCGCCGCATCGCGCGCGGCGACGCCGAGTGCATGCCCGATCCGCCCGAGGTGTTCTCCGACGGCCTGCCCTGCGCCATCTGGGTCTGAGACCCGCGCCCGCCGGCCGGCCGGTCAGTCGAGGCAGAACTCGTTGCCCTCGGGGTCGGTCATCACGATGTGGCCGGCGCCGAGCGGGGGCGCGGGCTCGTGGCGCCGGATCCGGACGGCGCCGTGCGTCGCGAGCCGCTCGGCCTCCGTCTCCAGGGCCGCCATCCGCGTGTCGCCCTCCAGCCCGGGGGCGGCCCGCACGTCGAGGTGGACGCGGTTCTTGGCCTGCTTGCCCTCGGGCACCTTCTGGAAGAACAGCCGCGGCCCGGTGCCCTCAGGGTCGACCACCGCCGAGGCGTCGTTGCGGTTCTCGGGCGGCACCCCCATCGCCTCCAGGGCCTGCTCCCACGACTCGAAGCCCCGGGGCGGGTCCTGCACCCGGTAGCCGAGGGCCTCGGCCCAGAACGCGGCCAGCCCGGCGGGGTCGGCGCAGTCGAAGGTGATCTGGACGTCGCGGGCCATGTCAGCTCGCCTCCCGGCGGTCGGGTCGGTGGGTGTGCGGGTGGAGGTCCCGGAGCAGGCGGACCCCGGCCACATGGTGGATCAGCTCGCGGTCGATGTGAAGCACCTGGTCGGGCATGGGCCCAGCCTGCCGCCAATAGCGGACAGGATCGTTCCGCGATGTTCCGTTGACCTGTGGAACGATGGGCCCGTGACCGTCGAGGCGACCACCGAGCGGGTGCTGCGGCTGCTGGCGCTGCTGCAGCGCCGGCCGTCCTGGACCGCCGCCGAGCTGGCCGCCGAGCTGGGCGTCACCGACCGCTCGGTGCGCCGCGACGTGGAGCGGCTGCGCGCCCTCGGCTACCCCGTGCACGCGACGGCGGGCGTCGGCGGCGGCTACCGGCTCGGCGCGGGCACCCGGCTGCCGCCGCTGCTCCTGGACGACGAGGAGGCGACCGCGACCGCGGTGTCGCTGCGGATGGCGTCGGGCGGCACGGTCGCGGGGGCGGGCGAGGCGGCGCTGCGGGCGCTCGCCAAGCTCGACCAGGTGATGCCGCCCCGGCTGCGCGCCGAGGTGCGGGCGGTGCACGGCGCCACCGACACCCTGGTCGGCCCGGGGGTGGAGATCGACCCGGAACTGCTGGTGACGCTGGCGCGGGCCTGCCGCGACGCGGTGCGGGTGCGGTTCCGGTACGCGGGCCGCGACGGCGCGGAGCGCGAGCGCGCGGTGGAGCCGGTGCGGATGGTCGCCACCGGCCGCCGCTGGTACCTGATGGCCTGGGACGTCGACCGCGACGGCTGGCGCACCTTCCGGCTGGACCGGATGCGCGAGGCGGCGGCGACGACCTGGCGCTTCCGGCCCAGGGAGCACCCCGACCCGGTCGCCTACGTGCAGCGGTCCGTGGCCGAGGCGCCGTACCGGCATCTGGCCCGCGTGCGGCTGCGCGCCCCGGCCGACCGGGTGCGGGAGCTGGTCCCGCCCCAGGTGGGGCGGGTCGAGGACGATCGCGACGGCTGGTGCGTGCTCGTCCTCGGCGGCTTCGACCTGGACTGGCTCGCGGTGCACGTGACCCGGCTGGGCTTCGAGGCGGAGGTGCTGGAGCCTCCGGAACTGCGGGAGACCGCCGCCCTGCTCGCCCGCCGCCTCGCGGCGCTGGCCGGGACCGGCTGACCCGCCCGGCGCGGCGTCAGGTCTGGGGGGCGGGTTCGGGGAACACTCCGGGGCCCTCCGGCAGGAGGTCGGCCGTCCGGGGCAGCCCCAGCCGCGCCCGCAGTGACAGGACGTCGGGACGGTCGCCGCCGCCCAGGTCGGTGGCCAGGCCGATGGCCTCGCCCGGGTCCGCGCCCGCCGGGCGCAGCACGATGCCGTCGGCCGCGCCCGCCGCGTCGATCCGGGTGCGGAGCTCGCCGGCCGCCGTGCCGGGCGCGACGTCGATCACCGTGAACAGCAGCGGGCGCTGCGCCGGGTCGGTGAAGTGGCGGCGCGGGGCCGCGTCGAGCGCCGCCCGCGCGCCCGCCGCCCAGTCGTCCCCCTCCGGGACGATCACGACGTCGGCCACCTCGGCGGCGGCCTCCAGCTCGTCCGGGGCGCTCGCCCACCACGCGACCGGGGACGAGCCCTCGGGCGTCGACGGCAGCGTGAGCGGGCCCGCGGTCGGGAAGACGCCGTCGTGGCCGGCGCGGCGGATGCGGTCCCCGCGCGCGAAGATCCGCCGCTCCCGGTCGGCGACGATCGCGTCGTACGGCCAGGTCTGTTCGAGCTTCTGCACGGCGAGCACCAGGTCCCGCGTCGCCGCGGCCCCCGGCCGCGCGGTGAGCACGGGGCCGCCGCCGTGCGACCGGCCGGCGCCGTCGGCGACGAACGGGTCGGCGGAACCGGCCGCCAGCCCGGTGCGCCCGCGCGAGAGGTGCCCGGCGGACGCGATCCGGCGCGCGAGGTTGTACGGGTGGTCGCGCGCCGGCGACGCGGCGGCGAGAAAGGCCGCGCCGACCGTCCGGCCCGCCAGCACCGCCGTCGCCGTGCTCGGGTCGATCGTGCGCGCGCCGTCCGCCTCCCCGTCCGCCTCCCGGGCGGCGAGGCGGTCGGCGCCGACGACGGTGAACGCCAGGGGCGCCCGGTCGAGCCGCGCGAGGAGGGCGTCGTCCGCGAGCACGGTCAGCGCCTGGTCGCCGGACAGCGCCAGGGCGAGGTGGATCCGCGCGCCGAAGTCCTCTGACATGGGATCTCTCCAATTCTCGATATTATCGATAGACTTAGTGGAGTTTATGAGGGAAAGGGAAGCCCGTGTCCCCACCGCGAACCGGCCATGTCCTGCTCGGCGTCAACGTCCTGGTCCTCGGCTACCTGCCCGCAGCGTGGCAGTCGCCGCGGCTGCCGGACGACGCGTTCGTCGACCCCGGGTACTGGAGCACCATCGGGCGCCTCGCCGAACGCGGCACGCTCGACGCGATCTTCCTCGCCGACGGGCCCGCGCTGGGCGACCCGTCCCACGACGCCAACGCCGGCCGGCTGGAGCCCACGGTCAACTGGGCCCACGTCGCGACCGCGACCGAGCACGTCGGCCTGGTCGTCACCGCGTCCACCACGTTCAACGACCCGTTCGAGCTGGCCGAGCGGCTGCTGTCCCTGGACGTGCTCTCCCGCGGCCGGGCCGGCTGGAACATCGTCACCACCCGGGGCGCGGCGTCCGCCGCCAACTTCGGGCTGCCGGACGTGCCCGCGCGCGACGACCGCTACGACCGCGCCGAGGAGTTCGTCGAGCTCGTGCTCGCCCTGTGGGAGTCCGCTCGCACCGGGCGGACGGTCGCCCACCACGGCGACTTCTTCGACCTGGTCGGCCGGCTGCGGGTGCCGCCGTCGCCGCAGGGACGGCCCGTCCTGCTGCAGGCGGGCGGCTCCCCGAAGGGACGGCGGCTCGCCGGGCGGTTCGCCGAGGGCGTCTTCGCCGCCGAGCTGACCAAGGAGGGCGCGATCGAGCACTACCGGCAGGTCAAGGGGTACGCGGTGGAGTCCGGCCGGAGTCCCGACGACGTCCGGATCCTGCCGGGCCTGCTGCTCAGCCTCGGCAGCACCGAGGAGGAGGCCCGGCGCCGCAGCGACGAACTGCACGACCTCGGCCCGGCCGCCTACTCCACGCAGTGGCTGTCCCAGGCGATCGGCTTCGACGCCTCGACGCTGCCGCTGGACGAGCCCTTCCCCGAGGAGGTCCTCTCCGGCCCCATCGACCGGCAGACCTTCACCGGGAGCATCGGGTTCCGGGAGTCGATCATCAAGCAGATCCGCCGCACCAAGCCGACCGTCCGCGAGTACCTGCGGCAGACCCGCTACACCGGGTCCGGGCACGCGGGGTTCGTCGGGACGCCCGAGCAGCTGGCCGACCACATCGAGGACTGGTTCCGGTCCGGTGCGATCGACGGCTTCAACCTCCAGCCCGACCGCCTCGTCGACGGCCTGGAGGTGATCGTCGACGAGGTCGTGCCGCTGCTGCGGGCGAAGGGGCTGTTCCGTCACGAGTACGAGACCGGGACGCTGCGCGAGCACTTCAGGGCCGCGGCGCCGACGCCCGGCGAGGCCGGGCCGGCGGTCGCGCGGCCCGCCTGACGCGGTCCGCCGGACACCGGGGCCGGGGCGGGTGCCCGCGCATCGCGGGTCAGTCGCCCTGGCCGCCGCGGCCGACGGCCGCCAGGTTCGGGACCGGGTCGGTGCCGTTGACCAGCCAGTCGCCCAGGATGCGCGCCTTGTAGACCCGCGGGTTGTGCGAGGCCAGGGTCCGGGCGTTGCGCCAGTGCCGGTCGAGCAGCAGGGTCTCGGAGACGCCGGAGGCGCCGAGCGCGTCGAAGACCGTCGTCGTCGCCCGCAGCGCCGCGTCGATGATCGCGAGCTGGGCCTGGGCGGTGGCGACCTCGGCCTCCAGGACGCGGCGCTCCCGGGCCTCCTTGTCGCCGGTGCCGAGCGCCTCGGCGACCAGGTCGAGGGTGCGCGACGACCGGGCCAGCGCGGCGCCGGCGGCGAAGGCGTCCACCGACACCTGGCCGATGACCTGGAGCAACTGGGCGTCGGAGGACGGCACCGGGTCCAGCGCCTGCGGGTAGTTGCGGCCGCGCGCCCGCAGCGCGCTCGTCCCGTCGCGCAGGACGGCGCGCGTGATGCCCGCCAGCACCGACAGCATCGCGGTCTGGTAGAAGTGCCCCTGGTAGACGAACCGCTCCCCGGCCGGGAAGACGTCGCCGGCCACCGCGGGCACGTCGGTGTAGTTGGCGCTGCCGCTCGCCGTGGTGCGCTGGCCGAACCCCTTCCAGTCGTCGACGAGTTCCACGCCGGGGTCGTCGCGGCGGACGAGCGCGGTCAGCACCGCGTCCCCGTCGCCCTTCCCGAGGACGTCCAGCCAGTCGGCGTACAGGCTGCCCGTGGCGTAGAACTTGGCGCCGGAGACCAGCCACCGGTCGCCGTCCTCGCGGACGGTGGTCTTGAGGTCGGCGAAGGTCCCGTTATTGGCCTCCGTCCAGCCGCCGCCGACGAACTCGCCGTCCAGGAAGCGGCGCAGCCACCTGTCGTTGGACTCCGACGGCGCGGCGTTGAGCCGGTCCTCGACGAAGGCGAGGTGGTTCCGCCAGATGTGGGCGACGTTGGCGTCCGCCTCGGCGAGGGAGGCCAGCAGCGCGAACGTCTGCTCCAGCGACGCGCCGGACCCGCCGAACTCGACCGGGATCCGGACGGCGCCCAGGCCCGCCTCCTTGAGCCACCCGACCTGCTCGTGCGGAAGGATCCGGTCCCGCTCCCGCGCCACGTTCCCCTCGGCGATCCGGTCGAACACCGGCTGGAACCGGTCGGTGAGCTCGGCGTCGGTGGCCGTGGCCGGCCGCAGGTAGGCCCGCGCCGCCGGGACTGCGGCGGTCGTGTCCGTGGTCGTCATGGTGAACCTTTCGTGCTGGTGGCGGCGGCGCCGATCGGGAGGACGGAGTCGAGGAGGGCGCGGGTGGCCGGGTCCCGTTCCGGAGCGAACAGCTCGCCGGCCGGGAACGTCTCGACCAGCGATCCCTGCCGCATGACCCCGATCCGGTCGCAGACGAACTCGATCACCGCCAGGTTGTGGCCGATGAACAGGTAGGTGAGGTCGAGCTCGTCCTTCAGGTCGAGGAGCAGGTTGAGGATGGTCGCCTGGGTGGACACGTCGAGGGCGGAGGTGGGCTCGTCCAGGATCAGCAGGTCCGGTTCGAGGGCGACGGCCCGCGCGATGCTCACGCGCTGGCGCTGCCCGCCGGAGAACTCGCGGGGGTAGCGGTCGGCGTGGGACGGGTCGAGACCGACCAGTTCCAACGCCCGGCCCGTCAGCGCGGCGGCCTCCTTCCGGTTCGCGGCCTTGCCCAGCCGCACCAGCGGCCGGGCGATCTGGTCGCCCACCTTGACGCGCGGGTTGAGCGCGGTGGCCGCGTCCTGGAACACGTACTGGAAGCGGCGCCGCAGGTCGCGGCGGCCCCCGGCGTCGGCGGCGGCGACGTCGGCGCCGTCGAAGGAGACCGACCCGCCGGTCAGCGGCAGCAGGGCCCCGGCGAGCCGGGCGAGAGTGGACTTGCCCGAGCCGGACTCGCCGATGAGGCCGAACGTCTCGCCCCGCCGGACGCTCAGGGACACCCCGCCGACGGCGCGGACCGTGGCCTTGTGGCGCCCAGTGCCGAGGCCGCCGATCACGAACTCCTTGGACACGTCCCGGAGTTCGAGGATCGGCTCCCCCTTCGCCGTCTTCGGCCCGTCCGGGCGCGGTGTCGCGTGGACGCGCGGCACGGAGGCCGCGCCGCCCAGCAGCCGCCGCTCCCCCTCGGCGCGGCGCCGTCCGATCTCGGGGACCGAGTCGATCAGCGTGCGCGTGTACGGGTGCGACGGCGCGCTCAGCACCTGCCCGGTCTCCCCCGTCTCGACGACCGCGCCCTCGCGCATCACCGCGACCCGCGTGCTGGTGTGCGCGACCACGCCGAAGTCGTGGGTGATCAGCAGGACCGCCGTCCGGGTCTCGGCGGACAGGCCGAGCAGCAGGTCCAGGATCTGCTTCTGGACGGTGGCGTCGAGCGCGGTCGTCGGCTCGTCGGCGATGAGCAGGTCGGGGCCCGACAGCGCGGCGAGCGCGATCATGACGCGCTGCCGCATGCCGCCGCTCAGCTCGTGCGGGTACGAGCGCAGCACGCGGTCCGGATCGTGGATCCCGACGCGCTCCAGCCACGTCCGCGCGACGCCGGCCGCCGCGCTCCGCGAGAGGTCGAGATGGAGGCGGGCCGTGTCGCCGAGCTGGGTGCCGATGGTGAACGACGGGTCGAGCGAGGTCACCGGGTTCTGGAAGATCATTCCGATGCCGGAGCCGCGGTGGAGGTTGAGCCGCCGCTCGGGGAGGCCGACCAGTTCGGTGCCGTGGAACCGGATGCTCCCGGACGTGACGCGCGCGGTGCGCGGCAGCAGGCCGAGGACGGCGGCGGCCGTGACGCTCTTCCCCGACCCGGACTCGCCGACGAGGGCGAGCACCTCGCCGGGCCGGATCTCCAGGTCGACGCCGCGGACCGCGTTGACCACGGCGCCCGGCAGCGCGAAGTCGACGCCGAGGCCCTGCACGGTGAGTACGGGTTTCATAGCTGATGGCCTTCGGGGATCGTCACGGGTCGAGGACGTCGCGCAGCCCGTCGCCGAGCCAGTTGAAGGCCAGCGAGACCAGCAGGATGGCGACGGCGGGGAAGGTGGCGACGCCGGGGCTGCCGTTCACGAGGACCTTGGCGCCCTCGGAGATCATGCGGCCCCAGTCCGGGTCGGGCGGCTGGACGCCCAGCCCGAGCGCGCTCAGGCTGGCGGTGAAGACGATGTTGACGCCGACCAGGCTCGTCCCGTAGATCACGACGGAGGAGACCAGGTTGGGCAGCACCTCGGTCCACAGGATGGACGCCTCCGACGCGCCCAGGGAGCGGGCGGCCTCCACGTAGTCCTTCTCGCGCTCGACCTTGGCCTCGGCGAACACGATGCGGGTGATGTACGGCACCGCGGCGAAGATCACGGTGCCGACCAGCACCCACGGTCCCGGCCGGATGATCGCGGCGAGCGAGAGCGCCACCAGGATCACCGGGAACGCGAACATCAGGTCGACGGCCCGCATCAGCAGGCCGGAGGTGCGCCGTCCCGCGAACGCGGCGAAGAGCCCGATCGCGGTGCCGGCGACCAGGGCGACGGCCACCGACCCGACGGCCACGACCAGCGCGCCGCGGCCGCCGTGCAGGACGCGGCTCAGCACGTCCCGGCCCTGCTCGTCGGTCCCGAGCGGGTGGCCGGGCGATCCGGTCGGCGCCAGGACGTTCCCCGCGTCGCCGGCGTTCGGGTCGTGCGGCGCCAGCCAGGGGGCCAGCACCGAGACGGCGACGACGACGGCGAGGACAGTGAGCCCGAGCACCGCCTCCCGGTTGCGCACGAGCCGCGCGAGCGCGGACCGCCGCAGCCGCGGCGGGGTCGGCCCGATGACGTCGGCGATCACGGCGGCGGGGGTGGAGGTGCTCATGGGCCACCGTGCCGGAGTCGCGGGTTCAGCAGGTCGAGCAGGACGTCGGTGACCAGGTTGACGACCACGAACGTCACGGCGACCAGCAGGATGCCGGACTGGATCACCGGGTAGTCCGAGCCGGCGATCGCGTTGAGCAGGACGCCGCCGATGCCGGGCCAGGAGAAGATCGTCTCGACGAAGACCACCCCGGTGATCACCGAGCCGACCGTGAGCCCGGTGGTGTTGACGATGGGCGGCAGGATGTTGCGGCCGATGTGCTTGCCGAGGATGGCGGCGCGGCCGAACCCCTGGGACCGGTAGGTGCGGATGTAGTCCGACTGCTCGCTCTCGATGACCGCCGCCCGGACGAACCGCGCGATGATGAGCATCGACACCAGCGACGCCGCGAACGCGGGGGCGACCAGGTGCAGCAGCAGGTCGCCGGGGCCGCCGTCGCCGCGCAGGTCGTGCATGCCTCCGGCGGGCAGCAGGTTCCACTGGACGGCGGTGATCCAGATGATGATCAGGCCGAACCAGTAGATCGGCAGGTTGCTCCCGATCTGGACGAAAAGCATCGCCGCCCGGTCGGTGAGCCGGCCGTGCCGGATGCCGGAGGCGAAGCCGATCAGCACGCCGAGGAGCACCGACAGCAGCGTCGAGGCGGCCCCCAGGATGAGGGTGTTCTTGAAGGCCGGGAACACGATCTCCGAGACGGGGCTGCGCACGCTGAGCGAGAGGCCGCCGCCGTTGGTGACCATGTCCTGGAGCCAGCTGAGGTACTGCGCCCAGGCGGGCCGGTCCAGCCCGTAGGCGCTCCGGATCTCCTCGATCTGCGCCGGGGACATCTTCTGGCTGAGCGCGCCCTTGATGGGGTCGGCCGGGCCGGCCTGCGCGATGAAGAACACCAGCAGGCTGATCACGAAGAGCAGCGGGACGACGTTCACCAGCCGCCACAGGATGTGCCGCGCCATCGTCAGTCCGCCACCCAGACCTTGGTGAGGTCGTAGTGGTTCTGCCGCGGCCAGACGAACCCGCCGACGCGCGGCGCGATGCCGTAGTAGCGGTTGAACGACAGCAGCGGGAAGGACGTGGCGTCCTTCGCCCAGGTCTGCGCCGCCGCCTGCCACAGTTCCTTCGCCTTGGCCGGGTCGGGGTTGTGCGCGGCCGTTTCGATGGCCTTCCTCGTGGCCGCGCTGGTGTCGGAGTACTTGTCCCCGCCCTTGTCGGCGACGCTGTGGTTGTAGGCGATCTGGACCCAGTTGGGCGCGAGGTAGCCCCACTCGCCCAGGTAGAGGCCGTCGTCCGGGGTGAGGTTGGCGGTGCGCGTCCCGTAGGTGATCCACTCGAAGGACTCGACCTTGGCCTCGATGCCGACGGCCTTGAGGCCCTGCTGGATGTACTCGGCCGTGGGCTGGCCGGTGGTGTCGCTCAGGATGGTGAACGTGATCTGGCCGGGCCGGTAGCCGGCGTCGGCGATGAGCTTCCTGGCCGCCGCGGGGTCGAACCGGTAGTCGACGGCGGACGGGTCGTGGGCCTCGTTGCCCTGGTTGAGGACCGAGGTCGACGCCTGGGCGTGGTTCTTGTAGATCTTCGCGGCCAGCTGCCTGCGGTCGATGGCGTGGATGATCGCCTGCCGCACGCGCTTGTCCTGGAGGAACCGGTTCTTGAAGTTGTACTGGTAGTAGATGGCGTGTGGAACGTTCCTGTTCTCCGGGACCGCGAAGCCGGCCTTCTCCAGCGTCGCCACCGAGTCCGGGGGGACGCGGCTGATGAGGTCGACCGATCCGCTGCGCAGCGCGGACACGCGGCTCTGGTCGTCGCCGATCGGCTTGAAGATCACCTTGTCCAGGCGGGGGCGGGGACCCCAGTAGTCCGGGTTGCGCACGAGCGTGGTGTGGTCGCCGCGCACCCGCTCCTGGAATTTGAACGGGCCGGTCCCCACCGGGTGGTCGGCGAGCCCGTCCTGCCCGTGCTTCTTCAGCGCGGCCGGGCTGAAGAAGCCGGACGCCGCGTTGCCGCTGTTGGGGATCTGGCGGAGGTAGTCGACGAAGGGGTGCGAACTGTTCGCCGGTGAGGTGGGTTGCGTGAATGTGCGGGTGATCAAGCGATCCGGCTTGACGGTTTGTGTTGGCCCCTGTACTTTCAGTAGCGCGATCTGGGACGCCGGGTTCGATGTCAGCGTGCGGGGCCCCCTTTCCACCGGAGTGATGGTCTGGGGCCTCCCCGTCGCCTCTGGTCGGACCCACTTGGCCAGGTCGCGCAGGGAACCGGCCTCCCGGGAACGGACCACGCACAGGATGCGTGTCGCCGCCCCGGAGCCCGAGTACGCCGGGGACCAGTGCGTCCAAGACCGTTCGGGGCGCGCGGCTGAGCAACTTAGGCACAGCCCTTAGGAACGGTGCTTGAAGGTGTGCTGCACCGTCCCGGCCATCGATGACCTTGAACGAGTTGAGGTCCTGGTAGACCCGCGACATCGTGGCCGCGCTGACCTTGTCGTAATACTCGAAGGCCGGGTCGGTGCAGCGGCGCACGTTGAACCGCACGGCCTCGGCGTCGAACGGCGTGCCGGCGGTCGCGGCGGTCCACGCGAGCGCGGCGCGTTTGATCGGGGTCCTGGTGCTGGAGCTGCGCACGACGGCGGAAGGCGGTGGCCGGATGGTCGCCGGGCAGGCCGGGGCCCGTGCCGAACAGCGCGTCGCGGACGGTGCGCGGCGCCGCGCCGCCCCGCTCGCGCGCCCGGCCCCGCTTCACCAGCTCGGGGATCAGATGCTCGGCCAGGTCGTCGAAGCTGCCCGGCGTCACCAGGTAGACGAAGTTGAAGCCGTCGACACCGGTCTTGTCCGCGTACGCCTCCAGCGCGTCCGCGACCGTGGCCGCGCCGCCGACGAGCGCCTCGCCGCCGAACCCGCTGAGCCCGTCCACGTAGTCGCGCAGCGTGAGCCGCTTCCGGGCGACCGGGTCGGCGACGGAGGCCAGCACCGAGCGGCTGGCGTCGGTGTCGAAACTCCTCGATCGGCCGGTCGAGGTCGTGCTCGGACCAGTCGACGCCGCTGAGCGCCGACAGCAGCACCAGCCCGCCGCGGGTGTCGCGGAACCGGCGCAGGTCGCGGGCCTTGGCCTCGGCGGCCCGGTCGGTGTCGTCCACGACCACGGTCACCGAGGTGATGAACTTGACGTGCTCGGGCCTGCGCCCGTGGCCGGCCGCCCGGCTCCGGATGTCGTCGACGTTGCGGCGCAGCACCTCGGGCCGGGGATCGGCGACGAAGACCAGCTCGGCGTTGCGGGCGGCGAACTCGCGGCCCGCGGGCGAGGTCCCGGCCTGCAGCAGCAGCGGCGTGCGCTGCGGCGACGGCTCGACGAGATGCGCCCCGGGCACCGAGAAGTACCGTCCCGAGTGCCCGATGGCGTGGACCTTGTCGGGGTCGGTGAAGATCCCGCCCTCCCGGTCGCGGAGCACCGCGCCGTCCTCCCAGGACCCCTCCCACAGCTTGTAGGCGACCTCCAGGAACTCCTGGGCGATCGCATAGCGCTCGTCGTGCGCGATCTGCCGGTCGCGGGCGAGGATGTTGCGCGCGGCGCTGTCGAGCAGGGAAGTGACGATGTTCCAGCCGATCCGGCCCCCGGTCAGGTGGTCGAGCGTGCTGAGCTTCCGGGCGAGCAGGTACGGGTACTCGTAGGTCGTCGACACCGTCACGCCGAAGCCCAGGTGCTCGGTCACGGCCGCCATGGCCGAGACGGCGAGCAGCGGGTCGGTCACCGGCGTCTGGACGGCGCGGGCCAGCGCCTCGCGCGCGCTGCCGCCGTACACGTCGAGCTGGCCCACGGCGTCGGCGATGAACAGCAGGTCGAACCCGCCCGCGTCCAGGCGCCGCGCGAGGTCCTGCCAGTAGGCCAGCTCCGTGTAGCCGGCGGTCCGGTCGTCCGGATGCCGCCACAGGCCGGCGTTGCCGTGCGAGACGGTCGACATGGTGAAGGCCGAGAGGATCAACGGGTCGGGCTGCGTCACAGCGGATCTCTACTTTCCATGGAAGAGGGCAGGGGGAACGGGAGCGACCGCCGTCATCGGCGGCGCTCGCCACGGTGGCGGCGGGTCAGAAGAAGGTGCCCGAGAACGGCAGCGCGTCGACCGCGAACAGCACGTCGAGCCGCCGCACCGCCCCCGGGTCGTGGACGTCGACCCGGCCCGCCGCCGCCAGCTGCCGCCACCGCGTCCCGCCCAGGTACGCGGCCGCCAGCGTGGCGACGTCGACGCCGAGGTCCGGGGGCGCGACCGTGCGCGCGACCCCCTTGGGGCCGATCTCGTAGGCGCCGTCGTTCTCGGGCAGCAGCGGGTCGCTCACCTGGACCACCACCGGCTCGCCCTCGCCGAACGCGCGCGCCCGCAGCGCCGCCTCGACGTCGACCAGGCGCAGCCACGTCTCGTCGCGGGCCGGCCCCAGCTCGACGGCGCGCCGGTCGACGACCGCCAGCGGCAGCGGATCGTCCAGGGCCAGCGCGTCGAACTCGACGGTGTCGACCATGTCCAGGGACAGCAGGTGGCGCCACAGGCCCGCGCGGGCGCCGTCGTCGAGCGCGACGAAGTCGGTCACGCCCACCGTCCGCTCGGAGCCGCCGGGCCGGCCAGCAATGTCGCGGGGCTGGTAGAGCGCGTACCCGTCGTCCACGCCGCCGGTGCCGTGGACGACCGCGTAGTGCGGCACCTGGTCGGCCTCGCGGAGCCGCCGCCGCAGCTCCCACCAGCCGGCGGGCCGGTCGATCGCGCCGGTCCACCCGGCCCGCGCGTGGACGCCGTCCAGCAGCTCGGTGGTGACCTCCCGGTCGACCAGCCTGACCGTGCCGCCCGCCGGGACCTCCGGCCGCAGCCGCGCCCGCGCCACCGCCACCCGCGCGGACCGCGCCGAGCTGGCGACGCCGTACCCGAACCGCTCGTAGATGACCGCCTCGGTCGCCCGCAGCGAGGCCACGACCTCGCCGCGCGCGGCGGCGTCCCGCAACTGCCGCGCCATGAGCGCGCTCACGATGCCGCGGCGCCGGTGCGTCGGCAGGACGCCCACGTGGGTGACGGCCGCGTGCGGCACCCGGGCGCCGCCGGGGACGACCAGCCGGCTGGTGTAGGAGTCCGCGCCGCCGACGACCTCGCCGCCGTCGAGCGCGCCCAGGAAGCGGCCGGGCTCGGTGATCTCGGTCGCGTCGATGGCGTGGAACGGCAGGTGGATCATGGCCCGCAGGAAGACCCGGAGCCCGGCGTTGACCTCGTCGGACGTGGTCAGCACCATGATCTCGACGCTCATCCGCGCCCGCCCTCCGCCGCGCCCGGCCCCGCGCCGGCGGGAGCGACGAGCCCGCGGCTCCGCAGCTCGGCGGCGGCGCCCTCGGCGAAATGGTACGCCTCCTCCAGATGCGGCTGCCCGGAGAGGATGAAGTGGTCGATGCCGAGGGCGTGGTACTCCTCGATGCGTTCCGCGACCTCCTCGTGGCTGCCCACGATCGCCGTGCCGGCGCCCCCGCGGACCAGGCCGTACCCCGCCCACACGTTCGGGTAGACCTCCAGGTTGCGGCGGTCGCCGCCGTGCAGCGCGGCCATCCGCCGCTGCCCCACCGACTCGCTGGCCGCGAGCGTCCGCTGGGTCTCCCGGATCCGGGACTCGTCGATCCGGTCGAGCAGCCGGTCCGCCTCCGCCCACGCCTCGGCCGCGGTGTCCCGGCCGAGCACGTGGAAGCGGATCCCGAAGGACACCGAGCGCCCCGCCTCCTCGGCCAGGCCGCGCACCCGGTCGAGGCGCTCGGAGATCTGGGCGGGCGTCTCCCCCCAGGCGAGGTAGGTGTCGACCGTCCGCGCCGCCACCCGCTCCGCCGCCGGGCTGGCTCCGCCGAAGAAGATCGCCGGCGGCTCGTAGGGCGCGAACGGGATCGCGGCCCCCTCGATGTCGTAGTACTCGCCGTGGAAGTCGAACGGCTCGGCGGCACCACCGACCCCGCGGAGCACGGTCAGGAACTCCTCGGTCCGCGCGTAGCGGCGGTCGTGGTCGAGGTGGTCGCCGAAGCGGCGCTGCTCGGCCGCGTCGCCGCCCGTGACGATGTTGAGCAGCAGCCGCCCGCCCGACACTCGCTGGAACGTCGCGGCCTGGTGGGCGGCCAGGGTCGGCGAGACCAGCCCGGGACGGAACGCGACCAGGAACTTCAGCCGGGTCGTGACGGCCGACAGCGCGGCGGTCGTGATCCAGGCGTCCTCGCACCAGGTCCCGGTCGGGGTGAGCACGGCCTCGAAGCCGAGCTGCTCGGCCGCGCGGGCGATGCCGCCGAGGTACTCGACGGTCGGGGGACGGAAGCCCGACCGCACGGCGGCCAGTGTCTTCTGCGAGCCGTCGCCGGAGCCGACGATGTCGCGGTTGTCGCCGTTGGTGGGCAGGTACCAGTGCAGATGGATCGGCATCGGCTCAGGCGCCCGCCGCCGTGTCGCGGGCGGGGACGTCCGTGCTGTCGCGGAAAGGCATGGATCTCCTTCTCGTTGGGCGCCGGTGGCAGTCGGTCCGCCGCCGGGGGGTGTACCCCGGCGGGCGCGGATCACCGGCCGTGCACGCGCACGGCCTGGGCGGCTCCGGAGGACCGGTTGTCAGGAGCGTTCAGCGACAGCGCGCGCCGAACAGGCGGCACAGATCGAGATACCGCCGACCGAAGAAGTCAGCTGCCTGGGACATAAGGGAGAAATTAGCATAAACCCGATAGGATTACTAGGGATTAGTTCCCGACCGAAACACCGTTGCCGCTGCGGGGTAACATCGACACCCGATATCGGGTTCGTCATCGACGCGCGCCGGAGGAGTACGGAGCGGGCATGCGGGAGTTCCAGCGGGCCGCGGTGCGGCTGCACATCCTGCACCACGCGGCCGAGGGCGAGATCCACGGCGCGTGGATGACCCGCGAGCTGGCCACGCACGGCTACCAGATCAGCCCCGGCACGCTCTACCCGACGCTGCACCGCCTGGAGGCCGACGGGCTGCTGACCTCCGGCCAGCAGGTGGTCGAGGGCCGGGTGCGGCGCGTCTACAGCGCGACCGACGCGGGCCGGGCCGCGCTCGCCGAGGACCGGGCCGCGCTCGCCGAACTGGCCCGCGAGGTGCTCGGCGACGACCACCGCCGCTGATCGAGGTCACCGGCCGCCGCGGCCGTCGCCCTCCTCCGGCGCCGGACGCGAACGCCGGTAGCGAGCGCCGTACAGGAGCGCGCCGAGGCCCAGCACCGCGGAGCCGGTCAGCACCGACGACGCCGGCAGGGCGAACGCCAGCGTCAGGCACCCGGCCAACCCCACGATCGGGATGACGCGCGCCGGACGGCCCTCGGCCCGGGTGAGGGTCCAGGCCGAGGCGTTGGCGATGGCGTAGTAGACCAGGACGCCGAAGGAGGAGAAGCCGATCGCGCCCCGGAGGTCCGCGACCGCCGCCAGCACCGCCACGACGGCCCCGACGGCCGGCTCGGCGCGGTGCGGCACGCCGAACCGGGGGTGGACGGCGGCCAGCGCGTGCGGGAGATGCCGGTCGCGGGCCATGGCCAGGGTGGTGCGGGACACTCCGAGGATCAGCGCCAGCAGGGAGCCGAGCGCGGCCGCCACGGCGCCCGCGCGCACGACCGGCGCGAGCTCAGGCACCCCGGCGGCGCGCACGGCCTCGGCCAGCGGCGCGGTCGCCCGTCCCAGACCGTCCGCGCCCAGGACGGCCAGCACCGCGACCAGCACCGCCGCGTACACGACCAGGGTCACGCCCAGCGCCAGCGGGATGGCGCGCGGGATGGTGCGCGCGGGATCGCGGACCTCCTCACCGAGGGTGGCGATGCGCGCGTACCCGGCGAACGCGAAGAACAGCAGGCCCGCGGCCTGGAGCACGCCGCCGAACGAGGCGTCCGCGAACGGGTCCAGCCGGGCCGCCTCCGCCTCACCGGACGCGAGCACGGTCACCACCACGGCGGCCAGCACCGCCAGGACCAGCGCGACGATCACGCGGGTGACCCAGGCCGACTTCTGCACGCCCCTGTAGTCGACCGCGGTCAGCGCCACCACGGCGGCGACCGCCACCGCGTGCGCGTGCCCCGGCCACAGGTAGAGGCCGGCGGTCAGCGCCATCGCCGCGCACGAGGCGGTCTTGCCGACGATGAACGCCCACCCGGCGAGGTACCCCCAGAACTCCCCGAGCCGCTCGCGGCCGTAGACGTAGGTGCCGCCCGAGGCCGGGTAGCGGGCGGCCAGCCGCGCCGAGGACGTCGCGTTGCAGTACGCGACCACCGCGGCCAGCGCCAGGCCGAGCAGCAGTCCCGCGCCGGCCGCCCGTGCCGCCGGGGCCGGTGCGGCGAAGACGCCCGCGCCGATCATCGCCCCCAGGCCGATGACGACCGCGTCGGGCACCCCCAGCCGGCGGCGCAACTCCGGCGGGGCACCCCCGGTGGCGGCGGGCGAGCGTCCCATGGCGGCCCCCTGGTGGATCGGAGCGGAACGACCTGGCGTGCTTACGCGCACCGATATCGGATCACGATATCCGAGCCCGTGCCAGGGCCACCGGCGGGGCCACCGGCCGGGTCACCGGCCCGGGGTCTCCTCGCAGGTCAGCTTGGGTTCCGGCAGGTAGACGGTGTGGAACTTCTGCCGCCGCACGACCCGGCCGTCCTTCTTGAAGATCCGCCAGACGTCGATCTTGAAGCCCTCGGCGCCGGGCATCGGGATGCACTTGGGCCCGGAGTCGGTGGTCGTCTCGAAACCGCGCACGGCGTACCGGCCGGAGGACTGGGACTCGATGTCGTACCGCTTGGTGCTCCAGAACGTGACGCTGATCGAGGTGCTCGTGTACGCGGTCTTGATCAGCACGCCGTGCGGGGAGTCGTTGCGCCACCGGAAGTCGGGCTGCGGGTAGGACACCGTCGACTCCCGCCCCGCCGGATACCGGGAGATGTAGAACGAGTGCGGGGTGTGCTGCACGTCCTGCAGCCCGCCGAAGAACACGGCGTTGAACATGGTGGTGGCGAACTGCGACACGCCGCCGCCCACGTCGTTGACGTACCGGCCGTTGAGGATCATCGGGGCGGGCACGAAGCCGCGCGCCCGGTCGCGCCTGCCGACCAGGCCGTTGAGGGAGAAGATCTCGCCGGGCCGGACGATGTGGCCGTCGACGATGCGGGCGATGGTCTGGATGTTGGTCACCCGCGGCGCGCAGCAGGGATGCTGCGTGGTGTACGTGCTGATCTTCTCCTTGATCCCCAGCGCGCGGACCTGCGCGTCGGTGATCCGCGGCGGGGTGGTGACCACCCGCACGGGCACGGTGCGGCTCCCGCCGGAGGCGAGCGCGCCGGTGATCGCCTGGCCGAGCGCGGCGGCGTCCACGCCCTGGCCGGTGCGGGCGGAAACGAGCTGCAGCCGTCCCTTCTTCACCGTGTAGGTCGCGTCGCGGGGCGCCTGGGCGGCCGGGACGAAGCGTTTGTCCGCCGCCCTGGCGACGGCGGTCGCGTCGAATTGAGGACGCAGCGAACCGCGGCCGTCGGCGACGAAGCGGAGCCCGCGCGCGATGTCCGCCGGGGGCACCGTCGCCTTGCGCCCGCCCGGGCCGGTCAGCAGGAACGGCCGTGCGACCGCCGCCTTGGCCGTGGTCTGCGCGATCTGCCGGACCCGTTCCGCGGACACCGTGGGCGCGGTGGGCCGGGGCGAAACCGTGACCTGCGGGCGGGGGTCGAGGAACGCCTCCTTGATCGCGCGCTGGGCGGCGGCGCGGTCGATCTCGTTCCCCGGACGGGGCGCCACCGCCACCGGACGCAGGCCCGCGTACCGGATGCCGCCCTCACGCAACGGCCGGTCGACCTCCTTGGCGATGCCCTCGACCGCGGCGCTCAGCTTGGCCGCGTCGGCCTTGACGCGGGGCTCGACGGTGCGCGCGCCGATCCACGGCCGCAGAAGGTCGGCCGGAGAGGGGGCGCCGCCGCCCGCCGCGGCGACCGTGGCAGGGGCGTCCAGCGCCAGGCCGGCCTCCGCCGGCGAGATCGTGAAGCGGTGGCCCGCGGCCGTCACCGCGATGGGCCGTTCGGCGTCGTCGGCCAGTTCCCGGGCCAGCCTCGCCTCCGCCGCCCGCGGCGCGAGCCCGCCGATGTCGATGCCCGCGACCCTGGTGCCTCCCGGAACCTTCCCGGCGACCATCAGGGCCCGCACGGCGACGAGCCCCAGCAGCAGCACCACGACGAGGGCGATGGCCGAGGGGACGACGAGGCGACGGGGGAAGCGCTCCAACATCGTCACCACTCTCTCATGGCGGCCGTCAGGCGATGCGGACACCACCGGCGAAGGGCCGCCCGGAGATCGGGCTGACCTTGATGACGTCGCCGGTCTGGGGGGCGTGGACCATCTTGCCGTTGCCGATGTACATGCCCATGTGGTGCAGGTCGGCGTGGAAGAACACCAGGTCGCCGGGCCTGAGGGCGGCGCGCGACACCCGCGTGCCCGCGTTGAACTGGCTTCCGGTGTAGTGCGGCAGGCCGATGCCCACCTGGGCGTAGGCGTACAGGGTGAGCCCGGAGCAGTCGAAGCCCTTGATGTTCGCCCCCTGGGCGATGCCGTAGCTGGGACCCGACGGACTGCCCCCACCCCAGGAGTAGGGGACGCCCAGCTGGCTGAGCGCGGCCTTGACGGCGCCCATGGCCTTGGCCGACGCGCCGTCGGGGGCGACGGCGGGGGCCGCCCCGGCCTTGGGGAGCGGCGCGCCGATGTTCAGCTTCCGCTCGACCTTGGCCAGCTTGTCCTGCAGCTCCTGCTTCTTGCGCTGGGAGTCGGCGGCCAGCCGCCGTACCTGCCGCTCGCGGTCGGTGGCCGACTTCTGGGCGCGCTGGGCCGCCTGGATGCTCTGGAGGAGGAGGGCGACGCGGGTGCCGTTCTGGCGCGCGAAGTAGTCCAGCGTCGCGGAGCGGTCGAGCACCGCCTGCGGGTCGGAGGCCGAGGCGAACGCGGCCGAGGGGTCGGTGCTGCCGTTCTTGTAGGTCTCGGCGGCCATGGTCGCGACCTGGCCGCGCAGTTCCTCCAGCGCCTTCTGCTGGCGGCCGGCGTTCTGCGCGGCGGCCCTGGCCGCCCGCTGGGACTGCTGGAGGCGGACCCGCAGCCCGTTGTACTGCTCGGTGATCCGCTCGGCGTCGTCGGTGAGCCGCCGCTGCTGCTCGGTCAGTTCGCGGCGCGAGGGCTCCGGCGCGGCCGACGCCGCGGCCGGCGCCAGGAACACCGCCGCCGCCACCGCCGCCCCTGTCGCCGCCGCCCTGAACAGGCGCGGGAGCCGGGAGTTCACGCCGTCGGCGCCTGGCAGCATGCACGGTCCTTTCAGGTTTCGCCCGCCCCGACCGGCAGGCGCCCGGTAGGAGACCCGGGACTGGCTCCTACGGAGGGTAGGAGGTTCCGGCCCCAAATGCCACTTGAGTGCACGACTCTCACATTGCGTCACAGCCGTGACGGCGGCCGCTCAGCAGGGCGGGACCAGCCTCGCGAGGGCGGCCACCGCCGCGGCGAACGGCACCGCCGCCGCGCAGGCGGACAGCGTCCACGCGACCGGGCGCACCGCCCGGCCCGGCCGTCCCGTCGCCTGCCGTCCCGCCGCCCCCTCCAGCCGGGCCAGCCGCCGCGACAGCGCGCCGGGCCCCTGCCCGGAGGCCGCAAGCGCGCCGGCGAACTCCGGCGCGGTGGCGATCTGCCGCAGGGCCTCGGCCAGCGGCCGGCTCCCGCCGGCACGGGCCGCCGCGTCGTCGGCCGCCATCTCCAGCAGGACGGGGATCCGGGCCCTGGCCCGCCGGACGGTCGGCGGCCACGGCAGGAGGGCGTGCACCGCGTCGAGCAGGAGCAGCAGGGCGTGGTGACGCTGGCGCAGGTGCGCCCGCTCGTGTTCGAGGACGGCCTCCAGCTGCGCGGGCGACAGCCTCCTGCGGGCGCCGGTGCTCACGACGATCGGCCGCCACCGCGAGGGCAGGCAGTAGGCGACCGGGATGGGGTGGTCGAGCAGCAGGACGTCGGGATGGTCGGCGTCCTCGCGCGCCACCATGTGCAGGACCTCGCGGTGGTCGCGGCGCTGCCGCAGCGCGCGGCGCAGCCGCGGCACGCCGCCCGCCACCCTGGCGCAGCACAGCCAGACCACGGGCACGCTCGCCAGCCCGCCCAGCACGAGGGCCGCGACCGGATGGTGGGGCAGGCAGCCGTGCAGCCACTCGACGATCCCGTGGCCGGGCGTGGGCGGCCAGAGCAGCCCGACCGCGATCATCCCGGCGACGGCCGCGACGGTGCCCGCCAGCGCCGCGAACCAGCAGGCCGCGGCGGTCCCGGGATGGACCCCGGACGCCCAGAGCCGGTCCAGCACGACGCCGGCGCCGCACCCCAGGAGCACCGCGACCGCGCCCAGGACGGCCAGAAGCGCGAGCACGGCTCAGGGCCCCGGCTCGTCGGCGCCCCGGTGGCGCAGCGCTTCCAGCAGCCGCCGGGCGTCCTCGTCGGCGACGCCTTCGGCGAAGCGGGCCAGGACCGCGCCGTGATCGGTGGTGCCGGTCAGGGCGTCCAGCATGAGGTCGGCCACGTACGCCTCCCGGTCGCGCGTCGGGCCGTAGCGGAAGGCCTGGCCGTCGGGGATCTTCGCCAGCATGCCCTTGCGGGAGAGCCGCTCCGCCACGGTCTGCACGGTGTTGTAGGCCAGCGGCTTCGCCGCTCCCTCGTTCAGCCGTTCCAGCAGCTCGCGGACGCGCAGCGGCCGGGGCGCCGCCCACAGCGCCTCCATCACGGCGCGCTCCAGCGAACCCGCCAGTCCGACCACGTGATCACCCCACTTCGCCCCCACATTCTGCCCGGCGCGCGGACCCGAAGGGGCAACGGCCCCCGCTGCTACTATCGGTAGTAGTACTGGTTACCGCGGGGTGGCGGGACGGCGGGACGCGGCGATGCCGGAGGGGCGGTGGCGGATGGCCGGACAGCGTTTCGGCGAGCTCGAGGCCGTGGTGATGGACCGGATGTGGTCCTACGGCCATCCCGCCAACGTCCGGCAGGTTCTCGAAGACCTCCAGCAGACCCGGAGCATCGCCTACACCACGGTCATGACCGTGATGGACAACCTGCACACGAAGGGCTGGCTGCGGCGGAAGCGGCAGGGCCGCGCCTACCTCTACGAGCCGGTCTCCTCGCGCGAGGGCTACACCGCCAAGCTCATGCGGGAGGCGCTCGCCACCAGCGACAACCAGGCCGCGGCGCTGGTGCACTTCCTCTCCGACCTCTCCGCCGAGGAGTCCGAGGCGCTCCACACGGCCCTCAAGGTCGTCCCGCCCCGCGACCCCGCCTGAGTCAGAGCAGGCGGGTGGCGCCGGTGAACTGTCCCCACCAGTACGCGGCGAGATCCACGACCTCGACGTTCTTGCCCGAGCGGGGGGCGTGCACCATCTTGTTCCCGCCGATGTACATGCCGTTGTGGCCCAGGTCCGGGTAGAAGAAGAGGATGTCGCCGGGACGCACCTGGCCGCGGGAGACGCGCGTGCCCATGTTGTACTGCGCGCCGGTGTAGTGCGGAAGGTTCATGCCGACCTTGGCGTAGGACCACAGCATCAGGCCCGAGCAGTCGAAGGAGTTCGGCCCTGCGGCCCCGTACACGTAGGGGGTGCCCACGCGCGACAGTGCGGCGTTCACCACGGTCCCGGCCCTGCCCGAGGCCGACGACGACCGGGGCGGCGCCCCTCCCGTCCGCGCGCGCGAGGCGGGGATCTTGCTGATCAGCTTCTCGATCCTGGCCTTCTTCCCGGCCAGGTCCTTGGTGAGCTTCTGGATCTCGGCGGTGCGCTCGCGGGCGGCTCCGGCGCTGCGCTCGTAGCGCATCCGGGTGAGCGCGAGCTCGCGCAGCTGCTGGACCTGCTGCGCGGCCAGGTAGCTGGAAGCCGCCGACCGGTCCAAGGCCACCTGGGGCTCGTCCCCGATGAACAGGGAGACCTCCGACTCCGCGCCCGGGGTCATGTACTGCGAGGCGGCCAGCACCCCGGCCTTGCGGCGCACGGTCTCGTAGTCGGCGCCGGCCTGCCGCGCCTGCCGTTCCGCGGCCCGCTGGGCCAGGCGGGCCTTCTTCAGCGCCAGGCGCTTGCCGTTGTACTGCTCGGTGAGGATCTCGGCCTGGCGTCCCAGCTTCTCCGGGTCCGGCGCGGGCGCCGCCCGGACCGGACCGGCGGCCGTCAGCAGTCCCGCGACGACGACGGCCGCCGCCGCCGCGGCGCGTACCGGCTTCCGATGCACAGCGTCCTCCTCGGGCTTCCCGGGCCTTGACCGACGACAAACTACTACATGACCTAGTACTTAATCGGTCGTCCCGGAAAGAACGCCGCCCCCGCGTTGATCTTCGACACAGGGGACGTTCTGGACCGAGGGAGCGGCGCACCACACCCATCCCTTCCATGGTCGGCGATCGCTTACGAAGATCCTTAGTAGTGCGCGCCCGGGGCGGGACCGGCTGGGGCGGTACCGGGGACCTGCCCGACCGCCGGTCGGCGGGACGCGGGACCATGGAGGGTCGCCCCCGACGAGGAATGCCGATGCCCCACCAGGACCCCCCGCCGCCCCCGCCCCCGTCTCTGTCCCGCCCGCCGCTCGCGTTGTCGGCGGCGGCGTTCGTCAGCACCTTCGACCGGTTCGCGATCACGCCCATGCTGGTGCTCATCGCGTCCGGGATGGGGGTGCCGCTCGGCACCGCCGTCGCGGCCGCGAGCGGCTACTTCCTGGCCTACGGGCTGTCCCAGCCGCTGTGGGGACTGCTGTCGGACCGGTTCGGCCGCGTCCGCCTCATGCGCGTGACGCTGCTCGCCGCCGCCGTGGCCGGGGCGCTGTCCACGATCGCGCCCACCATGACGGTGCTGATCGCGGCCCGGGTCGTCGCCGGGGCCTGCTTCGGCGCCGTGATCCCGACCTCGCTGACCTACGTCGGCGACACCGTGCCCGGCGGGCAGCGCCAGCGGGCGCTGTCGGACCTGATGGCCGTCTCGGCGCTCGGGACGGCGCTGGCCACGGCCGTCGGCGGCGTGCTGGCCCACGTGCTGGACTGGCGCATGGTGTTCGCGATGCCCGCGGTGTGCGCGGCGGTGTGCTCGTTCGGGCTGCGCTCGCTGCCGGAGCCGCCGCGCCATGCCGCCGCCGGGATGGGCGAGCACCTGCGCGCGGTGCTGCGCAACCGCTGGGCCCTCCTGGTGTTCGGGCTTGCGTTCGTGGAGGGCGCCGTGCTGCTCGGGACGATGACGCTGCTGGCCGCGGCGCTGCAGTCGCGGGGCGTCGACAGCGCCGTCGCCGGGCTGGCCACCGCCGCCTACGGGCTGGGCGTGGTCGCGTTCACCCGGCTGGTGAAGGCATTGACCAGCCGGGTCCCGGGGTGGGCGCTGATCGCCGTGGGCGGCGCGCAGATCTGCGTCGGGTACGGCGTCGTCGCCGGCCGGGTCGAGATCGTCACCGTCGTCGTCACCGCGCTGCTGCTGGGCGGCGGCTGGTCGTTCATGCACTCCTCCCTCCAGACGTGGGCCACCTCCGTGGTGCCGCGGGCGCGCGGCACGGCGGTCGCGTTCTTCGCCGCCGCGCTGTTCGTCGGCAGCTCGGCCGCCTCGGCGGTGGCGGGACCGCTCGCCGAGCACGAGCGGTACACGCTGCTGTTCGGGATCGCCTCCCTGGCAGCGATCCCGCTCACCCTGACCGCCGTGACCGGCCGGCGCCGCTGGCTGGACCACCCGTGACGCCGGCCCGTCCTCACATGAAGTACCGCAGCGCCACGTAGACCCAGGCCATCACCGTGGTCAGGGCCGTGATGACGATGCCGTAGCGGGTGAACTGCCAGAACGAGATCGGGTGCCCCGTCCTGGCCGCGATGCCGATCGCCACCACGTTGGCGCTGGCGGCCACGGCCGTGCCGTTCCCGCCGAAGTCGGCGCCCAGCGCGAACGCCCACCACAGCGCCTCCCCGGTGGCCGGGTCGGGCGCCTGCGCCACGACCCCCTCGACGATCGGCGCCATGGTCGCCACGTAGGGGATGTTGTCGAAGAACGCGCCCAGCACCGCCGATCCGAACAGCAGCCCGGTCGCCGCCATGAAGTAGTCGTCGCCGACCGTGTCCACGGCCCACTCGCCGATGTTCTCGATGACGCCCGTGTGGACCAGCCCCGACACCATGACGAACAGGCCCACGAAGAAGACCAGCGTCGGCCACTCCACCTCGTGCAGGACGTCGGAGACCTCGGTGCGGGTGACCAGGATCATCACGCCGGCGCCGACCAGCGCCACGATCGAGGGCTCCACGTGGATCACCGAGTGCAGCGCGAAACCCGCCACCACCAGGGCGAGCACCGCCAGGCAGCGCGCGAGCAGCCGCGGGTCGGTGATCGCGCGGCGCTCCTGGAGCGCCATCACCTCGTCCATGTGCTCGGGGGCGTGGCGCAGCGCCTTGCGGAACAGCACCCGGGTCAGCAGGACGAAGACGATGAACGTGACGACCACGATCGGCGCCATGTGGACGAGGAAGTCGTTGAACGACAGCCCCGCCCGGCTCCCGATGATGATGTTGGGCGGGTCCCCGATGAGGGTCGCCGCCCCGCCGATGTTGGACGCCAGCACCTCGGCGATCAGGTAGGGCTGGGCCGCGATCCGCAGCCGGTCGCAGACCACCACGGTCACCGGGGCCACCAGCATGATCGTGGTGACGTTGTCCAGGAACGGCGACGCCACCGCGGTGATGATCATCAGCATCACCATCAGCCGGTACGGCCGCCCGCGGGAGCGCTTGGCCGCCCAGATCGCCAGGAAGTCGAAGAGCCCGGTCTGCTTGATGATCCCGACGATGATCATCATCCCGAGCAGCAGGAAGATGACGTTCCAGTCGATGCCCTCGTGCTCGGAGAAGAACACCTCGGCGCCGGGGGTGAACCCGAGCACCGTCATCGCCCCGGCGGCGATGAGCACGACCTTGACCTTGTTCGCCTTCTCCGTGGCGATGAAGAAGAACGCCACCACGAAGACGGCCAGTGCGGCCACCGCGCTCATCGCCGCCGTCCCGACGGCAGGGCCCGCCCGGGGCGGCCCCCCGCGGGCCGCCCGTAACGGCGCGCCGGATCCCCCACCCGGCACACCGGCGGGCCGGAACGCCCCGCTAGGCGCCCGGTCCGGCGAGCGTCAGGCTGGCCAGCAACCGGTCCAGCGTGATCGCTCCGGTCAGGATCCCGGCCTCGTCCACCACCGCCACCAGCGGGCTGCGCTGGCGCGCCATGAGCGCCGCCACCTGCAGCAGCGTCGCGGTGGCGGGGACGGTCACCGGGCGGGCGACCGGCGTGGGCAGGCAGTCCCCCACGGTCAGGTCGCCCAGCTCGTGCCAGAAGATGTCGGCGTGCGCCTCGTCCACGATCCGGGTCAGCGCCGGATCCTCCTGGTAGGCGCGCGGCACCGTGAGCCTCAGCACCTGGGTGCCCGGCAGGACGACGCGCGGGCGCCGCCGCGCGTCGACCACGATCAGCCCCGGCAGGCGGCCGAGCGCCATCACCCGGACCGCCTGGGTGACCGGGTCGTCCATGGTCACGGTGGGAACCTGTACCGCGATGTCGCGAGCTTGCATGTCCTTGCGGACCCTCTCCGATATCACCTTCTGAGGCGACATGTCCTCTCCGTCCGTTCCGGCCGGCCCCTTCGGGATCCCCTTCCGCGGCGACGCGCGGGAACCCCGTTCCGCACTGGAAAAGCCTCATCACGCCCCGTGGCGGCCGGCGGCGACCCGGAAGCGGTCGGGCCGTCGTCCGAGCCCTCGTTCGGAGGCGTGCGCAGCACTCCAGGGCGAGCTTCTTCTCGCGTGCGCCATGACGTCTCCCTCCACATCGTGATCTCCGTCCAGTCTTCGGCGCGGCGAGGGCCGCCACTATCGGGTCCGGCACCCATATTCACCGGGAGGCACTATGTAGCCGCAGTTCAGAGGCTTGCCGCGGGGGTCCGGAGCGGCGGGCGGCGCATAGGATGACGGCATCGAGCGGAGGTGGATCTGTGCAGACAGGCGACCGCGGCCCCACCCGGATCCTGCTGGCCGACGACCACGCCCTGGTGCGGCGGGGGCTGCGCCTGATCCTGGACGCCGAACCCGATCTCACCGTGGTGGCCGAGGCCGCCGACGGGGCCGAGGCCGTGCGGGAGTGCGCCACCACGGACATCGACCTGGCCGTGCTGGACATCGCGATGCCGCGGATGACCGGCATCCAGGCGGCCCGGGAGATCAGCAGGCGCACCCCCTCGGTGCGCATCCTGATCCTGTCGATGTACGACAACGAGCAGTACTTCTTCGAGTCCCTGAAGGCGGGGGCGTGCGGCTACGTCCTCAAGTCGGTCGCCGACCGCGACCTGCTGGACGCGTGCCGGGGCGCCATGCGCGGCGAGCCGTACCTGTACCCCGGCGCCGTCACCGCCCTGATCCGCGAGTACCTCGGGCGCGACTTCGAGAACCTGCCCGACAGCATCCTCACCCCGCGCGAGGAGGAGATCATCAAGCTGGTCGCCGAGGGCTACTCGTCCAAGCAGATCGCCGAGACGCTCACCATCAGCGTCAAGACCGTCGACCGGCACCGCGCCAACATCCTGGGCAAGCTCGGCATGCGCGACCGGCTGGAGCTGACCAAGTACGCCATCCGCGTCGGGCTCGTCGAGCCCTGATCAGCCGGCGCCGGCCCGCGTCAGGGGAGGTCCGCGGCGGCGTGCCGGCGGGGCGGTCCGCCGGGCCGCGCGGCGGGCGGGACGACCAGGCGGACCTCCGTGCCGCCGCCCTCCGCCGCGCCGATCGTCAGCCGCGCCCCGATGAGCATCGCGCGCTCGCGCATGCCGTGGATGCCCGCGCCCGCGCCCTCGGGCGGGCCGCAGCCGTCGTCCACCACCCGCAGCACCACCGAGCCGTCGCCGCCGCCGGTCAGCGAGACCTCGGCGTGCCCGGCCCGGGCGTGCCGGACGACGTTGGTGAGGCTCTCCTGCGCGACGCGGTAGATCACGAGTTCGGCGTCGGGGTCCAGCTCGGGCAGCCCGGCCCGCAGGCAGCGGGTCACGCGCAGCCCGCCGGTGCCGGAGAAGTCGCCGGCCAGGGCGGCCAGGGCGCTGGTCAGCCCGAGGTCCTCCAGCACCCCGGGCCGCAGCCGCCGGGCCACCTGCCGCACCTCGTCCAGGCTCGACCGCACCACCTCCTGGACGCCCCGCAGTTCCCGCGACAGGTCGCCGGGCGCGCGGTCCATGACCGACTTCAGCTCCAGCAGCACCACGGTCAGGCTCTGCCCGATCTCGTCGTGGAGCTCCTGGGCGATGCGGCGCCGTTCGGACTCCTGCGCCCCGAGCACGAGGGCGGCGCTGGAGCTGCGGTCGGCCTCCAGCCGGTCGAGCATCGCGTTGAACGTGCCGATCAGGTGGGACAGGTCGCCGTTGCCGCTGGGCGCCAGCCGGTCGCCGGAGCTGAGCGAGTCGACCCGCGTCATCAGCGTGGTGAGGCCGTCCAGGGGCGTCAGGCTGGCCCGCAGCAGGAAGGCGTTCACCAGCACCATCAGCGCCAGGCCGACCGTCAGGACGGGCAGCTCGCCCAGCAGCACGGGCGAGGACACCGTGGCGGGCGACAGCGCGAGCACGGTGGTGCCGACGGCGAAGATCAGCCCGTTCATGCCCAGGATGCGCCAGTACAGCGCGGAGGCCGGGGTGCCGCGCCCGCCGCCCGGCCACCAGGCCCTGGACGGTCCGCCGTGCCCGCCGTCTCGCTCGGTCTTCGCTGTGCTCATGGCTCCACGTCACCGCATCGGACCCGGGTTTGTCCATCGGCGCCCCGCCGATCCGGGCGGAAAGGCCCAGGTCATGGACGGTTCCCTGCATAGTGACCCCCCGCGGGGATGGGCACTGCGCCCCATTTCCGGGGGACGTTCCACCGGGCAGGCTGGAAGGCGACGGACGGAACGGAGGTCGGCCGATGGACGTGCAGAACTCCCTGGGAGCCCGCGCCGGAATGCTGCTCCTCCTGGCCGGGCTCCTGGTGGTCGTCGCCGCGGCGGCGGGGATCCGCCGGGTCGCCGAGGGCGAGCGGCTGGTGGTGCTGCGCTTCGGGAAGGTGCGCGGCGCGCACGGCCCCGGCCTGCGCTACCTGGCGCCGATCGCCGACCGGGGCGTGCGCGTCTCGATGCGCGCGGCGCCGCTGGACGTGTGGTTCCGGGGCACCACCCGGGACGGCGTCCCGGTCCAGGTCAAGGCGCTGGCGATGGTGGGCGCCGCGGACCCCGTCCGGTACGCGCTGGCCGCCCGGACGCCGTCCGCGGCCGACCGCGCGGTCGCCGAGATCGCGCTGCGGTCGGTGATCGCGGCCCGGGATCTGGAGGCGCTGCCGCGGATGATCAGCGACGGCGATCCCGAGCTGCTGGAGCGCCTCAACGCGGCGATCGAGCCGTGGGGCGCCACCGCCACCCTCGTCACGATCACCGACGTCCAGGTCCCGGTGCGCGCCGAGCTGCTCCGCTGGGCCCGCGACCTGGGCGCGGCCCCGGGAGCGGACCCGGGTGCGGAGCCGGCGGCGGGGCCCGGACATCGGGTCGGGTGAGCGGTCAGCGGCGCTCGGTCTCCTTCGGCAGGAAGGCGGTGTGGCCGGCGCCCGCCCCCGCGACCTCGTGGAACAGGCCGCGCCGGGCGAGGTGCGGCAGCACGCCCTCGCCGAACCAGTACAGCTCCTCAAGGTGCGGGTAACCGGACAGGACGAACTCGTCGATGCCGAGCGCGGCGTACTCGGCGATCCGCTCGGCCACCTCGGCGTGGCTCCCGACCAGGGCGGTGCCCGCGCCGCCGCGGACCAGGCCGACGCCGGCCCACAGGTTCGGCGCCACCTCAAGGGAGTGCGGGTCGCGCCAGGAGCCGTCGGCGCGGCCCCGCTCGTGCAGCTCGCGCATGCGCGCCTGGCCGGTGGACTCGCTGCGGGCCAGGGACGCCTGGGCGGCGGCGACGGTGTCCTCGCCGAGCGCCTCGACGAGCCGGCCCGCCTGCCCCCACGCCTCCTCGGCGGTGTCGCGGGTGATGACGTGCAGCCGGATCCCGAAGCGCGGCTTGCGGCCGTGCGCCGCCGCCAGCCCGCGGATCCACTCGATCTTGCGCGCCACCGCGTCCGGCGGCTCGCCCCAGGTCAGGTACACGTCGGTGTACTCGGCGGCGACCCGCCCGGCCGCGGCGGACGAGCCGCCGAAGTACAGCGGCGGGACGGGGTCGGGCAGGGTCGGCAGGCGCGCGGCGTCGATGTCGAGGTGCGTGCCGCGGTGGGTGACGGTCTCGCCGTCCCACAGCCGCCGCACGACCGACAGGAACTCCGCGCAGCGGGCGTACCGCTCCTCCTTGGACAGGTGGTCGCCGTAGGCGCGCTGCTCGTGGGCCTCGCCCCCGGTGACGACGTTGAGCAGCAGCCGTCCCGGCGCGTGCAGGGAGAACGTGGCGGCCATCTGGGCGGCGAGCGTCGGGCTGATCAGCCCGGGGCGGAACGCGACCAGGAACGCCAGCCGCTCGGACTCGCGCGCCAGCATCGCGGTGGTCAGCCAGGCGTCCTCGCACCAGGCCCCGGCCGGGGTGAGCGCGCCGGTGAAGCCGAGCTCCTCGGCGGCGCGCACGATCGAGGACAGGTAGCCGATCGAGGCGCGCCGGTCGCCGGACGCGGCGCCGGCGGGCCCGCCGTGGCCGCCGCCGACGATGAAGCGGGAATCGCCGTAGGTGGGCAGGAACCAGTGGAACGTGAGCGACACGGCAGGGACGTCCTTATCCTCGTCGACTTATCGATATTTCCTACAAATATAGTTAGGATTCTGCGTGCCGTCCCGCCCCAGGTCAATGTGGCGTTGCCGACGGGGTGATAGGGCGAACCTTGCACGCACGCTTCGCGGAGGACCCGATGCGGATCGAACAGCTGGAATGCGTCGCGGCCGTCACCCGGCTGGGCTCGATGCGCCGCGCCAGCGAGGCGCTGCACATGTCGCAGCCGGCGCTCAGCCAGACCATCGGCAACCTGGAGCGCGAGCTCGGCGTCACGCTCCTCGAACGGCACCGGGCGGGCGCCCGGATCAGCGCCGGCGGGCGCGAGCTGCTGCCCCGGATCACCGAGGTGCTGGACGCGGTGCACCGGCTGCGCGCGGCGGCCGGCGACCAGGTCAGGACCCGGCGGATGATCCGCGTCGGCACCGTGAACGCCGCCACCGTCCCACTGGTCACGCCCGCGATGAGCGCGTTCCGCGCCGCGCACCCCGAGACGCAGGTCGAGCTGGTCACCGCCCAGCAGCCCGACATCCACGACGCGCTGCGCGGCGGCGGCCTCGACCTCGGCCTGGTCAACCTCATCGACGGCGACGACGCCCCGCCCGACCTGGCGACGGTCGAGCTGCTGCGCGGCCGGGCCGTGGTCTGCTGCCGCGCCGACGGCCCCCTCGCCCGGCTGGACGCCGTCCCGCTGGAGCGGATGCTCGCCGAGCCGTTCGTCGCGATGCGCGCGGGCTACCTCATGCACCGCTACGTGCACCGCCTGCTGAACGGCCGCGAGCCCGCCTTCGCCTACTCCGTGGACGGCGCCGAGATGGGCAAGGTGATGGTCGCCGAAGGGCTGGGCGTCACGCTGCTGCCCGACTACAGCATCGCCGACGACCCGCTCGAACGCAGCGGCATCATCACCCGCCGCCCGCTGGACATCGAGAGCCCGGACGTCCTGCTGGTCGCCCAGCACGCCCGCACCCGCCACCTGACCGCGCACGTCCGGCACCTCGTCCACCTGCTGAAGGCGCGGGCCTCCCATCTCCCCCAGGCCGGTATCTCCGCGACCGAACCACACGACTCGACGAAAGCGTGACAGACTGATTACCCTGTGTGGCACTGCGGTGCGGGGCCTGACGGGTGAGGCGGGTGTTATGCGGGCGATGGCCGGCCGGTGGCGCGAGGCGTTGTGCGGGCGGATCCGGTGGCGCCGCTTCGCCCTGCTGTTCGTCCCGTCGCTGGGCGCGCTGACCGTCCTCGCGGTGGGCATGGCGCAGGGGGCGCTGCCGGCGTCGTTCGCGGTGTCGGGACGCCAGGCGAAGGTCGCGGCCGACGAGATCTCCGGCAACGGCTTCGCGCTCTACCCGGCCGTGGTGACGTCGGTGGACGGGCGCAGGCATCCGGTGATGGTGCTGGCGATGCGCACCGCGCGGGTGGAGGGGCTGTGCCATTCGACGGTGGTGCGGACCCCGCTGGGCCGCTACGTGCTGCGCCTGCACGCGCGGCCCGGCGAACCGGCCTCCCAGGTGGACCGTCTGGTGATCTCCGCGACGACCATCGACGCCGACGTTGACTTCGGGTCGCTCCAGCTCAACCGGGACGCCGGTTCGTTGGACGCGGTGCCCGGCCACGCGGGTGCGCCCGGCGCCTACGGCCTGCAGTCGCTCGGCTTCACGGTCCGCGACGTCAAGGCCGGCACATGGATGACGACCGGCGGCTCCTTCCAGGTGAGCGGGCTGCGGGCGGCGCTGGGACGCGATGTCGATGAGTGCTTCTAGCCGGCGCCGGGCGCCGCTGGCAGGGCTGCGGGGCTGGACGCGCGGGCGGCCGTTCGCGGCCGGGTGCCTGCTGCTGACCGCGGGCGCGGAGATCATGCTGGTGCCGGTGGCGCCGGTCGGCGTGCTCGTGCAGTCCGGGCCCGGCGGCTACTCCAGCTTCCTGATCGGCTGCTTCATCATGGCGATGGGGCCGGGCCTGTGGCTGGCGGCCGGGCAGCGGACGATGATCGCCGTGCTGGCGGCCATGGCGGCGCTGACGGCGTTCGTCCTGGCCAACCTCGGCGGCCTGCTCCTCGGGTCGCTGCTGGCGATCGTCGGGGCGTCGCTCGGATTCGCCTGGCGCCCTCCCGGCGCCCGCCAGGCCCGCCAGGCCCGCCAGTCCGGTCAAGCCCGCCAGTCCGGTCAGGCGCCGTAGTCCAGCAGGAACGCGCGCAACGCGACCAGGAACCGATCGTCGGTGTCCTCCAGGAGGTAGTGGCCCGCGTCGCGGTAGATGTGCGTCCGGGCGGCGGGAAAGCGACGGCGCCACTCCTCCAGCATCGCGGGATCCAGAACCGGATCGCGCAACCCCCACGCGATCAGAGTGGGCAGGTGGGAGAAGCCGTCCAGCTTCTGGCCGATGCGGTACAAGGTCGGCCAGGACACGTCCCCGGGACGCAGCGGGATGTCCTGCACGAACCGCTGGATGGAGCGGCGCGTCTGAGGCCGCGCGGTCGGGGCCAGGAACGAGGCACGGACGGCCCGCGGCATCGGGCGGCGGACCCCGTACGGCGGGAGCGTGGCCAGCCGGGCGAACGCGTTGTGCCGCAGGAACAGGCGCCGCCCCGCGCGGGTGTCGCGCAGCAGCCAGAACGGGAACCGCAGCACCGGACGGACCCGGGCACCGTGCGGGTTGGGGAAGGCGGCGGTGTTGAGCACGACCAGCCGCGAGACCCGCTCGGGGTGGCGGGCCGCCCAGCCCATGCCGATCGGCCCGCCCCAGTCGTGCATCACCAGCGTCCAGCCCCGGCCGGGGGCGCCGCGGTCGGCGATGAGGTGCCCGACGAGGGCGTCCAGGTCGTCGATGCGCGCGGACAGGGTGAAGGGGTGCCGGTCGTCGGCGGGGGCATCGGACAGCCCCATGCCGAGATGGTCGGGGGCGACGCAGCGGAACCGGTCGCGCAGGGCCAGCACGGGACGCCGCCACATGTAACTCCACGAGGGGTTGCCGTGCAAGAACAGCACGGGCGGGCCGACGCCCTCGTCGAGGTAGTGCTGCCGCTGCCCCCGCGGCGCCGGGTGCTCGTACCAGCGGGAGGTGAAGGGGTAGCCGGGGAAACGGGTGCGGGTCACAGGGCGGTCCGATCCGGTTGCCGGGCGAGGTGGTCGGTGAGCCGCGCCAGGCCCTCGTCCATGCTCACGCGTGGCCGGTAGCCCAGGTCGCGGCGGGCGGCGGAGATGTCGAACCAGTGCGCGGTGCTGGCCTGGCCGACCAGGAACCGGGTCAGCGGCGGCTCCACCGGCACGCCCGGCGCGCGGCACGCCAGCTCCAGCAGCGCCGCGGCCGCCCAGGCGGCGCGGACCGGCATGCGCCGCCGCACCGGGGGCAGCCCGGCCGCGCCCAGGAGGGCGTTGGTCCAGTGGGCGGTCGTGCACGGCCGCCCCTGGGAGATGAAGTAGGCCCGCCCGGTCAGGGGCGACCCCGGTTCCAGCCGGTCCAGGGCGAGCAGGTGCGCGTCGGCGGCGTTGTCGATGTAGGTGGTGTCGATGAGCTTGTCGGTGCGGCCCAGCATCCACAGCCTGCGGCGCCGGGCCGCGAACCGGGGCAGGAAGTGCGGGTCGCCCGGACCCCAGATCAGGTGCGGGCGCAGCGCCACGGCGGGGATCAGGTGGCCCGCGGCCCCCAGCACCAGCCCTTCGGCGACGGCCTTGGTACGCGGATAGGCCGCCAGGAACCGGCGGGCGTAGGGCGCCGACTCGTCCACGCCCTCCAGGTCGCGGCCATCGTGCACGACGCTGGGCGAGGACGTGTGGACCAGGCGGGCCCCGACGCGGGCGCACGCGCTCAGCACGTGCCGGGTGCCGTCCACGTTGACCTGCTCGAAGTCGCGGGGCCGTCCCGCCATGTCGGCCTTGGCCGCGCAGTGCACGACCGCGTCGCACCAGTCGACCGCGGCGTGCACGGCGGCGCGGTCGCGGATGTCGCCCAGGTGCTGGGTGACGCCCAGGGCGTCCAGCGCGGGGCTGTGGTGGCGGTGCAGGGAGTGGACGGTGTCGCCGCGGGCGGCCAGCCTCCGGCAGATCGCCTTGCCGAGGAACCCGCTGCCGCCCGTCACCAGGACCTTCATCGCCCTCCCCCGATCAGCCGGCCCGTGCCCAGGCGGCGGGCGGCCCAGCCGGCCAGCTCGCCCCGGCGGATCTTGCTCTCGTGCCGGGCGTCGACCGGGAGGCGGCGGCGGAACAGCACGTCGCGGATGCCGGCGGTGTGCGGGTACCGGGCGGCCGCGGCCCGGATCCTGATCGCGAGGCGGATGCGCTGGGCGCGGGTGGCCCCCGGCTCGGGCTGCACGACCAGCACCGGGCGCTGCGCCGACGCCGCGCCGACGCCGACCAGGGCGGTGCGGGCGATGCCGGGGAGGGCGTCGAAGATCGGCTCGACCTGGTCGGTGTAGAGGTCGCCGCCGCCGGTACGGACGCGTTCGGACTTGCGCCCGGCGAACCACAGCCGGCCCTCGCCGTCCACGCGGCCCAGGTCGCCCATGCGGTGCCAGACCCGGTCGCCGTCGGCGATACGGGCGAGCGCGGTCGCGCCGGGGTCGTCCAGGTAGGGGTCTCCGACGGCGGGCCCGGCCACGGTGATCTCGCCGACGGTGCCGGGCGGCACCTCCAGATCCGGACTCCAGCGCGCGATCGGCTCGTCGGTGACCCCGATGACGCGGACCTCGGCGCCGGGCAGCGGGACACCCAGGCACGTCCCCTCCCCGGCGGCCGTGGCCTCGGCGGTGCGGGCCAGGTCACGGCTCTCGATCGCGGCCACCGGCAGGCATTCGGTCGCCCCGTAGACCGACACCAGCCGCGCCCCGTCGTCCAGCGCCGCGCGCATCCGCTCGCGCGTGCCGATCGGCAGCGGCGCACCGGCGACCAGCACGTGCCGGAGGGAGTCCAGGACGATGCCGCGCGCCGAGCAGTGCCGAGCCAGCCGGTCCAACAGCGCGGGCGGCGCGAACATCGCCGTCACCCGGTGCCGCCGGATGTCGGCGGCCAGCACGGCAGGCTTCGCGCGGCCCGGACGCCGCGGATCGATGTCGGGAATGAGCGCGGTCGCGCCGAACGCCGTCGCCCCGAGCGCGAAGGGCACGAACGGCGACAGCATCACCACCCCCGGCCCGAGCGCGCCCAGCGTGTCCAGCCCTTCGAGCTGCGCGACCAGGTGCCGGTGCCGCAGCGGCACCCCCTTGGGCGGCCCGGTCGAACCGGACGTGAAGCCGATCAGCGCCAGATCGTCCAGGACGGGCACCGGCCACGAGCAGGCGTCATCGGCCGCGGCGGCGCGCAGCCCGTCGATGGTGCGCCCCCACCACAGCCGCCCGGGGCCGACGGTCACCACGATGCGGGCGCTGCTCCGCCCCCAGCCGAGCGCCAGCCGCGCCGCCTGCGCCAGCGGAATCCCGATGAACGCCTCGGGCCGGGCCCGGTCCAGGCAGCGGCGCACCGCGGCGAACGGCAAGCCCGGATCCACCAGCACCGGCACGGCGCGCAGCCGCGCCAAAGCCAGGAGCGCCGCCCACAGCTCCGGGCCGGGCGGCACCATCACCGCCGTGCGCGTCCCCGCGCGCACGCCCGCCCGCGCCAGCGCCGCCGCGGTCCGGTCGGCCAGCACCGCCATCTCGGCGAACGTCGTCTCCCGCGGCGCGCGCCCGGCGAGCCGGCACAGGACCTCTTCGGGCTGGTCACGGACCCACTGGACGGCGCGGAGCGCGAGCGGGCTCACCGGGACGTCCCGGCTCCGGCCCAGGCCCCCGGACGGGGTGAGGGAGGTCATCGGCTCACCACCGGACCACGGCGATGCCGGCGCTGACCCCGCTGGCCAGCCCGATCATGGCGACCAGGTCGCCGCGCCGGACCCGGCCCGACTCCACCGCCATCGCCAGCTGCACGGGCAGGGTGGCGGCGACCATGTTGCCGTGCTGGGCGATGGTGACGACGACCTTGCCCGGCGGGATCCCCACGTGGTCGCAGAACTTCCACAGCATCGGCAGCGAGGCCTGGTGGACGCAGATCGCCGCCATGTCGTCCCAGGTCAGCCCCAGGTCCGCGAGGGGCTTGTGGAAGACCGTGGAGTCGATCTTCTCGAAGCCCCCCAGCAGCTTGACGCCGCTGACGACGAGGGGGCCGAGCCGCGGCGGACCGGCCAGCGGATCGCTGTTGAAGTCCAGGACCGGGACCACCGCGGCCTCCCACGCCGCCGAGTAGGCGGTGAAGGCGTGGGCGAGCACGCCCGGGGAGCCGCCGGCCTCCAGCAGCAGCGCGGCGCCGGCGTCGGAGACGGTGTAGCTGGCCGCGACGGTGAAGAACTCCTCGGTGCCGCCGACGGTCCACGGGGTGATGGCGCTCGGCAGCTCGCCGCAGCAGATCAGCACCCGCCGGTACCGGCCGCCGCCGATCAGCGTGTCGGCCACCTCGATCGCGTTCAGCACGCTGTTGCAGGCGTTGCGCACGTCGAAGACCGGGCAGTCGGCGCCCAGCTTGGCCGCGACCACGTGTCCCGTGGCGGGCTCCACGAGGTCGGAGGACACCCCCGCGTAGATGATCAGGTCCAGGTCGCCGGGGTGGACGCCGTGCTCGTCCAGGAGCTTGCGGCCCGCGGCGGCGGCCAGGTCGGACGGCCGGTCGGACGGGTCGGCGACATGCCGCCGCCGCACCCCGCTGCCGTCGAGGATCAGGCCGCGCGGCAGGTCCAGCCCGGGGTTGCGCTCGGCCAGCCGCTCCTCCAGCTCGGCGGTCGTCAGCGTGGTCTCCGGCAGATGGGCGGCGACGGCGGCCAGCCGGGTGTAGGTCGTGCTCACGTCGAACTCCAGATGCGGTGCGGGGGGAGGGGTGTGACGGGGATGGCGGGGGATGAGGTCACGGCTCTTCGCAGACCGGGTCACCCGGCCTGACCTGCGAAGGAATCGGCGTCGGCCGACGGGCTCTCCGCCCCGCCTTCGCCGAACGCGGCTCCCTGGGAGGCGGGGCCGCCCGGTGACTCGGGCGCCTGGGGCGCGGAAGCGCGGGGCGCGGGGACGCGCGGCGCGGTGTCGCCCGTCGAGAGGCCGAGGCGCAGCAGGACGACCTGGGCGATGTCGGCGACGGTCCCGCCGCTGCGCAGCAGCTCCATGGGCGGGATGTCGATGCCGTACCGCGCCCGCACCGAGGCCAGCAGCTCGGCGGCCATGAGGGAGTCCATCCCGTACTCGTCCAACCGGCGGTCGGGGGCGATCTGGTCGGCGGGCACGAGCAGGACCTCCGACAGCCCCTGGGTGATCTGCTCGACGAGGAAGGCCCGCACCCCCTCGCCGTCCATCCGGGCGAGCATCTCCAGCAGCTGCGCCTGCCCGGCCTCCTGCTCCTCCAGACCGGCGGGCAGCAGCGCCGCCGTCATCGGCCGCCGCAGGGCGGGCAGGGCACGGCTGAGGCGGGCCCAGTCGAAGCGGCCCACCAGCGCCGCCCCGGCCCCCTCGGTCACCATGTCCTCGACGGCGGCGAGGGCCTGCGCGGGACGCATCGTCTCGCCGCCGAACACCGCCAGCGCCCGCGCCTGCGCCTGCCCCTCGCCGCCGCGCGCCAGGACGCCGGTCTCCGCCAGCGGGCCCAGGGCGATCGTGAGCGCCGGGCGGCCATGGCGGCGGCGGTGGCGTGCCAGCGCCTCCAGGTACAGGTTGGCGGCGGCGTAGGACGACTGGCCGATGTTGCCGAGCGCGGCGATGGACGAGTACATGACGAACAGGTCCAGCGGGCGGTCGCGGGTGAGGTCGTCCAGCACCATCGCGCCGGCGACCTTGGGGTGCAGGACGGCGCGGATCCGCTCGTCGGGCAGTTCGGTGAGCGGGGCGTCGTCCAGGTGCATCGCCGCGTGGACGATCCCGCGCACCGGGTGGCCTCCGGCGTCGAGGTCGTCGAGGATCCGGCCCATGGCGGCGCGGTCGGCGGCGTCGGCGGCGTGGACGCTCACCGAGACGCCCTCGCCGCGCAGGTCCGCCAGCAGGCCGGACGCCTCGGGCGTGTCCGCGCCCCGGCGGCCGACCAGGGCCAGATGGCGCGCTCCGAGACCGGCCAGCCGGCGGGCCGTCACCGCGCCGAACCCGCTCAGCCCTCCGGTGACCAGGTAGGTGCCGTCGGGGTCGAGCGTCGGGGCGGTGCGTTCCGGCCGGACGGCGACCGGTTCGTCGCGCGGGTCGAAGGAGACGACGACCTTGCCGATGTGCCGCGAGTGGCGCATCAGCGCGAACGCCTCGTCCACGCGCGCCGCCGGGTAGACGGTGTGGGGCAGCGCGGCCATCTCCCCGGAGCGGTAGAGGTCGAGCCATACGCCCATGTCCTCGGCGGCCCGCTCGGGGTCCTTCCACATCAGGGTGCCCACGTCCACGCCGAAGTAGGAGAGGTTGTCGCCGAACGGCCGCAGCAGCAGGGGCTGGTTCTCGTAAATGTCGCGCTTGCCCAGCTCGATGAACCGGCCCCCGTGCCGCAGCGTCTCCAAGCCCCGGCTGACGGCCTCGCCCGCCAGCGAGTTGATCACGACGTCCACGCCGCGGCCCGCGGTCAGGTCCCGCACCCGCTCGGCGAACTCCAGGCTGCGCGAGTCCAGCACGTGCTCGGCGCCCAGGGCGCGCAGCAGGTCCCGCTTGGCGGGCGTGCCGGCCGTGGCGATCACCCGCACGCCGAGGCGCCGGGCGATGTGCAGCACGGCCAGCCCGACGCTGCCCGCGCCGCCGTGCACCAGGACGATCTCCCCGGCCCTCACCCGCGCGCAGTGGACGAGCGAGTGGAACGCGGTGGCCAGCCCCATGGGCAGCGTCGCGGCCTGGGCGAAGGTGTGGCCGTCGGGGATCCGCCCGGCCGCCCAGGCGTCGGCGACGGTGTGGTCGCCGAACCCGACCGGCCCGGCCGTGACGACGCGGTCGCCCGGCTGGAGGCCGGTGACGCCGGGGCCGACGGCGGTGACGATCCCGGCGCATTCCAGGCCGAGCTCGTGCCACCCGAAGACCGCCTCGATCGCCTCGGTGGGCAGCATGTTCACCGCGCGCATCACGTCGCGGAAGTTGACCCCGGCCGCCCGCACCTCGATCGCCACCTGGCCGGGCTCCGGCACCGGCCTGCGGGTCTGGTGCCAGGCCAGGCCGTACGACAGTCCGGGATCGTGCACCGCGAGCCGGTAGCAGAGGTCGCCGCCGGACGGCGCGTCCGGCGAGACGTCCGAGGAGGCGTCCGGGGAGGCTCCGGACATGGTGACGGTCGCGGGCGGCGCCTCCCGCAGGCGCGGGACGAAGCGGCCCCGGCCGGTGAGGAGGATCTCGTCCTCCTCGTCCGGCTCCAGGAGCTCCGCCGCCAGGCGATCGGCGTCGAGGGCCGCGTCACCGGTGGGATGCAGGCACACGCGCCGTACCGCCAGCCGCGGGTGCTCGTTGCCCAGCGATCGCACGGAACCCCAGGTGGCCGCGTCCTGCGGGTACGTCTCCACATCGGGCAGGTCGGGTTCGGGCAGGGCGCCGCACGGGCGCGCGACCAGCCACAGCGAGACCGGCAGATCCTGCGGCAGCTGCTCGCACGCGAGCACGATGCCGCGCAGCGCGGCGGCCCGCCGGGTGATCTGCTCGACGACCGCCTCCGGACCGCCGGGATCTTCCCCGCCCAGGAGGACGGCGAAGGTGACGGTGCGGACGTCCGACGGCACGCGGGACACCCAGTGATCGGGATCGGCACCGAGGGGCGACCGGCCGGCGTGCGCGCCGCGCTCGCTCAGCACCGCTTCGAGCCTGGCGGCCAGGCCGTCGTCGTCCTCGGCGGCGATGATCCAGGCGTCGCGGCCGTCCGGCTCCGGCGCGTCGATACCCGTTTCCTCAAGGCGCGGTTCGTCCGGCACCGGCGTGGCGGACGCGGAGGCGAGCATGACCGAGAAGTCGTCGCGACCGGGCTCGCGATCGTCACCGGTCTGGACGACGCCGGTGAACCCCGCCTCCGCCAGCACCGCCGGCCACTGGTCGCGGGACAGCAGCGGCGAACGCGGGCGCAGGTCGCGGTCGCGGAACCGCCAGAACTCCTCCAGCATCCCCAGGATGGGCAGCAGCGGCCCGGCCCGGTGCGGCTCGGCGGCCAGCAGCCGGCCGCCCGGGGCCAGGAGCGCCGACAGGTGCCGCAGCGAGGCGGTGACGTCCTCGGCCAGATGCAGGGCGTCGACCGCGATCACGAGGTCGAAGCAGCCCAGGGGCAGGCCCTGCCCGCCGGGGTCGCGGTCGAGGTCCAGCCGGACGTGGTCGACGACATCGCTGTCGGAGAACCGCTGCCGGAGCTTGGCCAGGGCCGTCTCGGCAGCGTCGGTGACGGTGTAGCGGACCCGGTCGGCGGGCAGGACCGGCAGCACCGCGGCGGTCGTCCCCCCGCTTCCGGCGCCCACCTCCAGGACGCGCAGCGGACGGTCCGCGGGCCACTCCCGGACGATCTCCTCCACCAGCGCCCGCACGATCCTGTTGACGAACAGCGACACGGGCCCGATCTCGTGGAACTGCTCCAGCAGGTCGGCCCCTCCGCCGCCGGACAGCAGGTCGGCCGCCGTGCGCCGCCCGCTCAGCAGGTCGGGCAGATGCCTGCCGACCCGTACCGCCAGCGTGCCGTGGGCGGCGAAGCCGGTGCCCTGCCAGACCAGATCCCGGTGCAGTTCGTCCGCGTCCTCCGGCGGCGTCGCCCAGCGCAGGTGCGTGCCGCTCGCCCGTTCCAGAAGTCCGTGCCGTTCCAGCAGCGGGAGCGCCTGGTGCAGCATCAGCCGGTGGTGGGGCTCGTGGCAGATCTCCGCCAGTTGCTCCGGGGTGAAGGTCTCGGCCGTGTCGAGCGCGCCGAGCGCGCGGGCCAGGGCGTGGGCGAGCGCGTGGGCGAAGGTCTTCTCGGCCAGTGTCGCGAACCGCCCGTAGTCCAGCTCGTGCCACGCCGATCGCAGCCGGTCGATCGGCCCGGCGGCTCCGGCCAGGATCTCAGCGGGTTCGACGGGGTCGGCCGCGCGCCGTCCACCCGCGACCTGGCCGCCTCGCGGCGCGGCGCGCAGCACCGTCTCGTAGCGGGCCAGCGGTGCGCTGAGCGAGCCGCGGAGGCGGCGCAGCCGGCATTCGCGCATCTCCACGGAGACGCGGCCCTGGAGGTCGGTGATGGTGATGTCCCAGCAGACCTCCTCCGCGGTGCGCGAACGTTCCCGGACGTGCAGCAGCCCTTCGGCCGCGGGCCGTCCCCACAACCGGACCGAGCCGATGGACGCGGGCATGTACCCGGTGCCCGAGCGCAGTTCCTCCACCAGCCACAGCACCCCGGCCTGCAGCGCGCTGTCCAGCACCACCGGATGCGCCTGGTAGCGGTCGTCCTCCTGGGCCGGGCAGGAGTACTCGCCCAGGACCTCCCCGTTCCCCTGCCACAGGCCGGTCAGGACCTGGAAGTGCGGCCCCCACGCCATGTTCCCCTCGGCGGCGCGGGCGTAGTAGTCGGCGACGTCGACGGGGGCGGCGACGCGGGCGCGCAGCCCGGCCACGTCCACCGGCGGCGGGGCGGGGCGCAGCAGGGCCCGCACCCGGCCCCGGCAGTTCTCGCGGGGCTGCTTGGTCCTGTCCTCGGCGCTCGCCACCGTGACCAGACCGGTCTCGGGGTCAAGGCCGAGGCCGGAGCACACCGGCTCGTTCTCGGTCGCCGGGGTCAGCACCAGCGCCCGGGAGATGTCGACCCGGTCGACCTCCACCGCCTCGGCCGCCTCGGGCAGCGCCAGCCGTCCGGCCGCGATCATCATCTCCAGGTAGCCGGTGGCGGGCATGACGGGGACGCCGCCGGCGCGGTGGTCGTTCAGCCAGGGCACCCGGCCCGGGTCGAGCTCGCCGCCCCACATCGGCCGCGGCGACGGCATCCGCTCGCCCAGCAGCGGATGCTGGAGGGCCGCGACCCCCATCCTGGGCACCCAGGCGCTGGGCTGCCCGATCCAGTGCCGCTCCCGCTGCCAGGGATAGGCGGGCAGCGGCCGCACCGCGCCCGGCCGGGGGAAGTGGTCGTCCCAGTCGATGCGGGCGTCGACCGCGATGAGGTGCGCGACCGCGTCGCGCATGCACGCGCGGCCGGGCTCGCCGCGCCGCAGCGTCGCTCCCACGGCGCCGCGCGTGCGGGCGTTGCCGCTGATGCGGCGCAGGTAGGAGCGCAGGACCGGATGCGGGCCGACTTCCAGCAGCACATCGCAGCCCGCGTCGATGACGTGCTCGACGGCGGCCGCGAACCGCACGGGCCGGCGCACGTTCCGCCACCAGTACGCCGCGTCCAGCTCCGTCCCCTGCACCACCGCTCCGGTCACCGTCGACACCAGCGGGATCCTGCCCGGCTCCGGTTCCAGCCCGGCCAGCCCCGCCGCCAGGCCCTCGCGGACCGGATCCATGGCCGCGCTGTGGAAGGCGTAGTCCAGGTCGAGCTCGCGGAAGAAGACCTCGCGTGCGGCCATGTCCTCGCCGAGCCGCTTCAACGAGTCCGCGGGACCGGCCACGGTGATGTCGCGGTCGCTGTTGACCGCGGAGATCTCCACCCCCGGGTAGGCGCGCAGCAGCTGCCGGGCGGCGGACTCGGGGAGCCTGACCGCGGCCATCCGCCCATGCCCCCGCGTGAGCGCCTGAGCGTTGCCGCGCTCGGCGATCACCCTGGCCGCCTGCGCCGCCGACAGCGCCCCGGCGGTGTACGCGGCGGCGACCTCGCCCACGCTGTGGCCCAGCACGGCGGCGGGGCGCACGCCGGACGCCCTGAGCATCGCGGCCACGCCCACCTGCACGGCGAACAGCAGCGGCTGGGCGACCTCCGTCTCCGCCAGCCGCCACCGCTCGGCGGGCGCCTCCAGCTCCTCCCGCACCGACCAGCCCAGCAGCGGCGCCAGTTCGGCGTCCACCGCCGCGACCGCCGCGCGGAACGTCTCGTCCTCCAGCAGGTCGGCGCCCATCCCCGCCCACTGCGAACCGTTGCCGGAGAAGACCAGCGCGACCCGGCCGTGCTCGACCGCCTCCCCCACCGCGACCGATCCGGTGCCGGTCAGGGCCCGGGCCGCGGCGGCGGGCGTATCGGCCACGACCACGGCGCGGTGGGCGTGCGTGCCGCGCCGCCGCGAGGCGGTGTACGCGACGTCGTAGAAGTCCCGCTCGTCGGTGGACGCCAGCGCCCCGGCTGCCGCCGCCATGGCTTCCTGCAGCGCGGGACGGGTGCGGGCCGACACCACCACCGGCAACCCCGCCGCCGTTTCCCCCGACTCGGCCGCGCCGCCCGCCGAGGGCGGTGGTGCGGCCAGGGCGAGGTGGACGTTCGCGCCCCCGAATCCGAACGAGTTGACGCCGACCACGGAGCGTCCGCCGGTCTCCTGGAGCGGCACCGGGCGCGTGGCCACGCACAGGCCCAGCCCCTCGAAGTCGATGTCGGGGTTGAGCGTGTCCGCGTGCAACGACGCCGGAACCGTCTTGTGCCTGAGCACCAGCAGGGCCTTGAACAGGCCCGGCATGCCCGACGCCGGTTCCAGATGCCCGAGGTTGCTCTTCACCGACCCGATCGGGAGCGGCCCGCGCGTGCGCCCCTGCCCCAGGGCCCGGCCCAGCGACCGGCACTCGGCCGGGTCGCCCACCAGGGTCCCGGTGCCGTGCGCCTCGACGTACACGACGTCGTCGGGGGCCACCCCGGCCTGGGCGTAGACCTGCCGCAGCAGGTCTTCCTGGGCCTCGGGGTTGGGCAGCGACAGGCCGATGGTGCGGCCGTCGTTGTTGGTGCCGGCCCCCACGATCACCGCGTGGATCCGGTCGCCGTCGGCGACCGCGTCCCCGAGCCGCTTGAGCACCACCACGCCACCGCCCTCGGCCCGGACGAACCCGTCCGCCTCGGCCGAGAACGCCCGGCACCGGCCGGTCGGCGACAGCATCGACGCCTGGCTGAACCCGATGTACGGGCCGGGGCTGAGCAGCACGTTCACGCCGCCGGCCAGCACCACCCGGCTGCGGCCCTCGACGAGCGTCCGCCAGCCGCGCTCCACCGCCAGCAGCGACGACGAGCACGCGGTGTCGATGCTCATGCTCGGGCCGCGCAGGTCGAAGACGTGCGAGAGCCGGTTGGACGCGATCGACAGCGTCCCGCCCGACATCGTGTACGGGTTGGCGCCGCCCGGCTCCAGCAGTTGCAGCGTGCCGTAGGCGGGATCGGAGATGCCCACGAACACGCCGGTGTCGGAGCCGGCCAGGGCGGCCGGGTCGATGCCCGCGTCGTCCAGCGCCTCGACCGCCATCTCCAGCAGGAGCCGCTGCTGCGGGTCCATCGCCGCGGCCTCCTTCGGCGAGATCCCGAAGTAGGCGGCGTCGAAGGCGGCGAGGTCGAGGTCCAGGAATCCGCCCGCCCGGGTGTAGCTCCTGCTCACCCGCGGGACGCGCTCGTCGACGAACAGGTCGGCGTCGAACCGGTCCGGCGGCACCCGGCCGACCAGGTCGTCGCCCCGCTCCAGCGCCGTCCACAGCCCGTCCAGGTCGGCGATGCCCCCGGGCAGGCGGCAGCCCACCCCGACGATCGCGACCGCCCCGCCGCCGGATCCGTTCCGGCCGCCGAACCCGTTCCCGCCGCCGGCCCCGCCCCCGCGGCCGGCCCCTCCCCCGTCACCGAACCCGTCCGGGCTTTCGCCCATGCCCACCCGCTTCCCACGCGACCCCGAGAAAGTCACGCTTAGTAGCCGATTTGCCACTAAGAGCTTGCTGGGAAGGCGTGATCGTCGGCAACAGGCGGGCGCGACGCGGTTCTCTCGCTACGAGGTAGACGCAACGTCACCTATGGGGAGCATGGCAACGCGCGGGAGTCCTGGGATCGCAGGTCAGGACGAGGTGGCGCTCGTTCTGGGCGAGCACCGCATCGAGCGCAGCCGGGCGCCGGCCGTCCTGACGGGTTTGGCGTGGGGGCAGTCCGCGTGGGCCGAGCGGAGCTGCCGGCGGGCCGGGTCGCTGGCCTGGATGGCGAGGCTGACCAGCGACTCCAGGAGGAACAGGTCGCCCTCGGTGTCCAGATGCACCTGGATCCAGTCGCTGTCCTGGGCGATGTCGACGCGGCCGGAGCCGGTCAGGGTGGCGGTGAGGCGGCAGATGAGCTGCTTGGTGAGGAAGACCTCGGCCAGGTCCCCCTGGTGGAAGTGGACGATCTGCAGTCCCGGCAGGGCCAGGGCGCGGCCGGGCGGGCAGTCGGAGCGGCATGCCTTCAGCGGCCAGTTCCGGAAGCGGTCGATCGCGAGCTCGGCGTACGAGACGGACTGGTGGCTGCGTCCTCGGCTCATGAACTCCAGCGTGGCCGAACACGCGACCATGGACCCGATCACCGCACGTCCTGGTGCCTTCCACGCATTCCTGGTGCCTTCCAGGAATTCCGGAAGGCACCAGGAACCGCCGGTCAGCCGCGGGTGAGGGCCTGCGCGGGCGGGACGCGCAGCGCCCGGCGGGTCGGGATCTCCATGGTCGCGAAGGCGATCGCGGCGACCACCGCCGCGACGGCCGGGAGCAGCCAGGGCGGCCCGGCCGGCCACGGGCGGTGCAGGAATCCGGCCGACAGGAGCGCGAGCGGGACGGCCGACAGCAGGACGCCCGCGCCCAGGGCCACGCCGCAGATGAGCGCGGCCTCCCGGCGCATCATCGAGCGTATCTGGCCCGGGGTCGCGCCGATCAGCTGGAGCGCGGCGATCTCGTGGCGACGCTGGACGGTGGTGGCGATGAGCTTGTTGGCGATGCCGAGGAGCAGGTAGCCGAGGAGCACCGCGAGCACGGCGACGTTGATCCACAGCTCGGGCGGGATCGTGTCGAGGTCGTTCGCCCCGCCCCGGCCGTTGTCGTCGATCGCCAGGCCGGGACGGGTCGCGGCGAGCGCGGCCAGGCCGCGCTGCGCCGCCGCCGTCCCGTCGGTGCGGACCATGAGGGTCTGGTCGAGTCCCGTGGTGGTGTGCCCGGCGGCGAGGTCGCGGGAGACCGCGACGGGGCCGAAGCCGAGTCCGCGGCCGTAGACGGCGACGACCCGGGCGTTGACGCGGGCGCCGTCGCCGAGGACGAGGCTGACCGTGCTCCCCACCCGCGCGCCGCGCGACTTTGCGGCGTCGGAGTCGACCGCGACGGTGGCGCCGGTGAGGTCGGCCAGGTCGCCTTCGCGCACGTCCAGGTCGAGCACGGAGGGCGCGGCCGGGGTCAGCACGAGCGCGGAGCGGCTGTCGACGACCTCGTCGCCCAGCATCCGGTACGACCACAGGACCGTGGTGGTGGTGACCGGGGCCGCGGCCCGCACGCCGGGGGTGGCGGCGACGGCGGCGGGCAGGTCTGCGGGCAGGCCCCCGAGTCCGGGCGCGCTCAGGCTGAGCTGCGCCCGGGTGCCTGCCCGGACGTCCTCGTTCGTGGCCGACAGCACGGTGGTCTGGGTGAGGGCGTAGGTGAGGGTGAAGACCACGGCCATGGCGAGGGTGGTGACGGCTCCGGCGACGCGCAGCGCGTACCCGCGGCTGTTGGCCACGGCCAGCCAGGTCGGCGCGGCGGCGCGCGGCGGCAGCCTGCGCGCGAGCGCGTCGCCGAGCCGGCGGACGAGCACGGGCCCGGCCAGGCCGAGCCCGATCGCGGCGAGGATGCCGGCGAGGGCGGTCACCGCCGCCCCGGCCTGCGACCGTGCCAGCAGGGGCGCGACCGCGACGACGTTGGCGGCGGCGAGCAGCAGGAGCCCGAAGAAGCCGCGGCGCGCGGACGGGGTGCGGGGTTCGCTGCGCGACTCGGCGACGGCTTCGGTGGCGGGCATCCGGGACGCCCGCAGCGCCGAACTCCAGGCGGCCACCTGGACGACGGCGAGCATCAGCAGCGCGGCCGCCACCGCCGGAAGGGGGCTGAGGGTCAGCGGCAGTTCCGGGGCGAGCATCCCGGACGACGCCAGCAGCCGCCGGAGCCGTTCGGCCAGCAGGTAGCCGAGGGGGATGCCGGGGACCAGCGTGACCGCCGTGACGATCAGCGCCTGGGCCGCGGCCAGCCTCCGGACCTGCTTGGGGGTCGCGCCGACGGCGCGCAGCAGGGCGAGGTCGCGGCGCTGCGCCCCGATCGACACCGCCAGCGCGCCGCCGACGATGAACCCGACGATCAGCAGGGTGACCCCGCCGAGGGAGCCCGCCAGCACCGGCAGGACGTTGCGGGCGGCCATCGCCTCGGGGGTCTCGGCGTCGCCGCGGGCCGCCCCGGTGGACACGGTGAGCCCGTGCTGCCGCGCGATGCCGCGGACCGCCGTCTCGACCCGCGCGCGGGCGCCCGGGGCGGTGCGCAGCGCGATCAGGTCGACGGCGCCGGCCTGCGCGGGAGGCGCGCCGCGGTCGCGTCCGGCGAGCCGCTGCGCGGTGGAGTCGGCGAAGTAGATTCCGCTCGCGTCCCCGCCTCCGTTCCCGGAGGTCGCGACGACCGCGGAGACGCGGTACGCGGCGCGGCGCCCGGCCGCGACCACGTGCAGTCGTCCGCCCGGGGCCACGCCCGCAGCGGCGGCGGTGCGGGCGTCCACGGCGACCTCGTCCGGTCCGGCGGGGGCCGTGCCGGTGACGCGCGGGCCGTCCAGCAGCGCGGTCGAGGACCAGCCGTGGCCCGCGGTGCGCGGGTCCCCGGCCGGTACGAGCCCGCCGCGCCCGTCGACGACGGCGGCGGGGAAGCCGATGTCGCCGACCGCCGCGGTCACGCCGGGCAGTGCGGCGAGCCGTCCGGCCAGGGCGCCCGGAACCCGCGCCCGCTCGGGCAGCGCGATCGGGAGGTCGCCCTCCGGCTTGTAGGTCTGCGGGGCCGAGACCACCACGTCGGCGCGGGCGAGCCGGTCGGCCGGGGCGTGCGAGCGCAGCCCCGACTCGGCCAGCACTCCGATGCCGGTGACGAACGCGCCGCCGCCCAGGGTGGCGCACGCGATGGCCAGCAGCGCGGCGATCCTGTGGCGGGCCATGCGCAGCGCCAGGTGCAGCATCGCCTACTCCAGTTCCAGTGTCGTGATGCGGTGGGCCAGGCCGGCCGCGGTGGGGGATTCGAGGGTGTCGACGACGCGCCCGTCGGCCATGACCAGCGCCCGGTCGGCGCGCGCGGCGGCGGCCGGGTCGTGGGTGACCATCACCACCGTCTGGCCGAGGCCGCCGACCAGGTCGCGCAGCAGGGCGAGCACCTCGCGGGCGGTGCGCAGGTCGAGCGCGCCGGTCGGCTCGTCGGCGAACACGACCGCGGGCCTGGTGACCAGCGCCCGCGCGATCGCGGCCCGCTGCTGCTGGCCGCCGGACAGCTCGGCGGGACGGTGGTCGAGGCGTCCGGCCAGCCCGACCCGTTCGACCAGCGTCCGGACCCAGTCCCGGTCCGGCGCCCTGCCCGCCAGCCGCAGCGGCAGCGTGATGTTGTCGGCGATGCTGAGCGAGGGCACCAGGTTGTAGGACTGGAACACGAACCCGACGCGTTCGCGGCGCAGCTCGGTGCGGCGGGTCTCGTTCAGCCCGCCGATCGCGGTGCCGTCGATGAAGACGCTCCCGCCTGTGGGCGCGTCCAGGCCCGCGGCGCAGTGCATCAGCGTGCTCTTGCCCGACCCGGACGGCCCCATCACGGCGAGGAACGTGCCTCGCTCGACGGTGAGGGACACCTCGTGGAGCGCCCGCACTCCGCCCGGGTAGACCTTGGAGACCTGTTCCAGCGCGACGGCGGGCGTCCCCTGGGACGCCTGCGGGTGCGCCTGCTCGGCGGCGGTCCTGCTCACCGGCGGCGGTGCTTGTAGTGGTGGACGATCAGCGTGATGCCGGAGGCCAGGGCGCACGCCCCGAACACGCTCCCGATCAGCACGTTCTCGCCGATCGACGAGGTCAGCACGTTGGCGGCCAGGCTGATCGCCAGCACCAGCCACAGCACCGGCCGCAGCACCCCGCCACCACCGCCGGCCGCTTCGGGCTTCTCGCTCGCATCGGAGATTCGATAGGGATCCGCCACGGGACGCTCCTGCTTCGTCGGACTGCCGTTGATGTGCCACAACGCTAGGAGCGCGGCCCCGCACGGACGATCCAGCCATCGCGTCACCCTCGGTACAGCAGGCTGTACTGCCGCGCTCCGGCCGCCCTCTGGCCGTGCTCGCGGTGACGGGATGGTGACGGCGAACCGGTGGGGTGGGCGGTGAAGCCGTCGCGGGCGTGGTCAAGGCCGTCCGCGGCGGCTCTCGACCATGACGGTGTCTGTTCGGCTCCCCGTCCGCCTGCCCGGACGGGGAGGAAAGCGGGGCGAGGATGGCGGCACGTCCGTACACGTACCTGGATCTGGCGGACTGGGAGGATCCCGGTGACGCGCGGGCCTCCCGGAACTGGCTGGAGGAGACGATCATGCTCGTCGACTACCGGCGGACCCGCCTCAGCGAGCTGTCGAGGACCGCGGTCGACTGCTTCGGGGACGGCGCGGCCACGGGCGAGTACCGGCACTTCGTGCCCTGGAGCTGGATGGTGCGGCGGATCGCGGAGACGGTGACCACGACGGACATGACCGGCGCCGACACCGTCGACTGGCTGCGGGCGCGGATGCGCGGCCTGGGGATCGCCGACCTGGGCGCCCTCGACCCCCGCGCCGACCGGACGGCGTTCGACACCTGGTTCTCCTGGACGGTGGACCAGCTGTGCGACTGGCCCCGCAACGTCTACCGGTGGCCGCTGTCCACCGGGCACGCCGGCGGGACCGCCCTCGACCTGCCCCTCGACCTGCCGGGCGGGCCGATCGTGCCGACCGCCCTCAAGATGCGGCTGCTGGACGCCCGCCGGTCGCTCATCACCTGGCTCGACGTCCCGAGCACGGTCTGAGGCCGGGCCTGGACGTGCCATGGACGTCGACTTCCGCCGGCTCCCCGACCCGGCGGCGTTCGAGACGCCGGAACCGGAGGAGGCCGGGGAGTACGGGCTGCTGATGCCGTACCCCGGCCCGCCGGTGTTCTGCTGGTTCGACGAGGAGCCCGCCGACCTGGCCGGGGACCCCCCGACCGCATGAGGGCGCGGGGAAGGCCCGGGGCCTCGGGCCTCCCCCGCGCTGGACGTCCCCCTCACCGGACGTCCGCCGGCGGTCAGATGTCCAGGATCACCTGCAGGTCATTGGCGATGCTGTTCCACGGGGTGAAGATCGAGTAGTCACCCCCCTGACCGGTCGGCGGGCTCACGTCGTCCAGGATGCCGCGCAGGTCGACCGACTGGCCGCCGATGTGCATGCCCAGCAGCGTGACGTCCTGGTCGCCGCCGCCGGTCTTGGCGTAGACCGGGGCACCGCTGTCGCCGGGGATGCCGGTGTAGGTCCCGAAGCACTGGTTCACCTTCGTGGTGCCGTCGTCGAAGGTGACGGTGACCCCGGTCTGCGCCACGACGCCGGACTGCTCGTCGGGCTTCTGGGAGCCCTGCATGTAGACCTTCGCGCCCACCGCGGGATCGCCGGTGTCGGTGATCTGGTAGTAGGCGTCCGCCGCCTTCCAGATCTGCCGCACGCCGAGGTCCGACGGGCTCTCGACGAACGCGCAGTCGGTCGTCCCCCCGTCCACGTCGCTCACCTTGCTCGCGGTACCCGCGAAGTAGTTGTAGTCGTTGCTCTCGTAGGGCTGGAAGACCGGGACCCCGGTCTTCCCGACCACGTGGCCGGCGGTGAGGAAGCCCTTGCTGCCGTTCATGTTCCCCACGACGGTGAGCGTCCCCTCGCCGTCGGTCGAGATGAGCAGGCCGCCGACCAGAGGCGAGTTGGGCTGCCTCTTGCCGGCGTGCCGCACGGCGGGCTCGGCCGCGACGAACGTCAGCGGCACGTCCGGGTCGATGTCCAGGGTGTCGCGCAGGTCCGGCGCGGACGGCAGCGCCGAATGCGGCATTCCCACGACGACCGTGTGCGCGGTCGCGTCGACGTAACAGGTGTGGACCGGCAGGTCGGCGGCGCCGGATCCGGCCATGTGCCGGCTGATCTGGTGGTGCGCCGCCCGCAGCTGGGCTTTCGATGCCATGGGTGTTCGTCTCCGTCTTCTGTGTCCGGCCGGCCCTTTCGATTCGCCGCCGTGCGCCCTGCGCGATCGGCGGCTTTTCGGCGGTCCGGCCGTGGAGAATTTCTCGCCCGGCCATCGCAGCAACGGGCCGTCACCGGACCGTCACCGCTCCGGACGGCACGGAATGGCCGTGCCCGCCGCCGTGAAATCACTTCATGTCCAGCTAATTCGGCAAAGCCATAACTGCAAGATCATTGCTCGCTTGTTCGTCAAATGAACCGCGCGGTGACGCGGCGGTGACGCCCTATCCGGATGCTGCTGGGACGTTCCTGCCGAACGCTCGAATGACCCGGCCGGAGCGTTCGGCGAGCCCGGATGATGACGAATGCCATTATTCGGAGCCGGCGGCATGACTTTGTGCTCCGCCGCTTCGCCGCGCCGTGGAACCGAACAGGAGGAGCATCATGGCCATTCACCTCGCAATGGCGTCCGGACCCGCCGCTGGGCCGGCTCCCGCCCGTCTCGAACTGCTGGGCGACTTCGCCCTTTTAATGGACGGACGTCCGGTGAACATCCCGCCGGCCGAGCAGCGGCTGCTGGCCTATGTGGCGTGCGCCGACGCCCCCGTCTCGCGGAATGCGGTCGTGAGCGCGCTGTGGCCCGACAGCGATCCGGTGCGGGCGCGGGGCAACCTGCGGACCAGTCTTTGGCGCATCAGGCGCATCGGCCCGGTGCTGATCGGTTCCGCCGGGAACGGCATGTGCATCGATCCCGCCGTCTCGGTGGACCAGCGCCAGGGCGCGCACCTGGCCCGCCGGGTGCTGGCGGGCCAGGAACGGCTCATGCCGGAAAGGGCGCAGGAAATGCGGCTCCTGGACCGGGACGTGCTTCCGTACTGGTTCGAGGAATGGGTCGATCCCTACCGGGAGTCGTACCGCCGGCTGCGCGTGCGGGCGCTGGAGGAGGCCGGGCACAGGCTGCTGGCCGACGGACGCCCCGGCGACGCGGTCGCGCTCGCGGCACGGGCGATCAAGGCCGAATATCTCCGCGACAGCGCCCACTGGCTCCTCATCCGGGCCCTCATGGCGGAGGGGAACCACAGTCAGGCCGTCGAACGCTACCGGCACTACGCGCATCTCCTGGAGACCGAACTCGGGGTCACCCCGCCGCTGTCCCTCATGGAGATCCTGCACGGGGAGCGCCGCCGTTAGGACGCCGGCTTTTCCGCCGCCTTTACCGCCGCCATCACGAATCACCACCGAGCGGACCGATTCGGTGACGCACCGGTGACACGGCCTTGGTGAAGTGTCCGGCAGAGGGCGCCGCAAAGGAATTCGGGCGCCCGGCCGGAACGACCGGCCTCATCATCTGGAAGGAATCCCATGACCGAGTACGTGCTGCGCGTCGACAACCAGTCGGCCAATTTCTTCGACTTCTGCGTGTTCCAGCGGATGCCGGACACGACCGTGCGCGACGTCTTCTCGCTGGCCTGGTTCGCCCAGTCGGCGCACCCGACCACCCAGCTCACCTTCCGCTGGACGATCGACTACTCGTTCGTCTGGAACGAGCCCGGGACGCTGGTGCCGGGGGTCATCTTCGACGACTCCCAGACCTGGGACGCCGACCCGGCCGACCCGGCGCTGAACACGGTGGGCCTCGACTACACCGAGGGGGCGTTCACCTTCGAGCGGAAGGCCGGCGCGAGCAGCAACGGCCTTTACATCAAGCAGGGGCCCGAGGTGCCCGCGAACACCGCCGGCGTCGGCATCGGAATGTCCGGCAACGGCACCTACCTGGTGCAGGCGCAGCCCAACCTGGAGCTGGTCTTCCAGCCCCACCCGAACTACTGGGTGGCCGCCGGCACCTTCACCGAGGGCCAGATCCTGGACCTCGAGACCATCACCAACGTCGCCGAGGTGGACTACGCGAACAACGTCTACGACGTGACCGCCACGCTGCAGGGCGACAACTCCTGGAACGTCCAGCCCACCAGCCGGTGACACGGCGGCGGAGGCCCGGAGCCCGTCCGGGCCTCCGCCCGTGGTACAGCAGGCTGTACTCCTCCGGCGACGGCCTGACACTGATCATCGCGGCGCCCTATCGTCCTGGCCGAGGAGGTGCGGATGTCGACCCACACCGGCCGGCGGGTGCGGGCCCGCGCCCGGATCACCCTGGACGCGCTGGAGCACATCGTCGGCGGGCTCGGCACCGCCGTCCTGGCGCTGATCGCGCTGGTCTGGGCGATCGTGGTCGCGCTGACCTGCCTGATCGGCGTGGGCCGCCTGCTGCTCCCCGTCACGCTGCGCGGGGTGCGCCTCGTCGCCGAACGCGAACGCGCCCGGCTGTCGCGGTGGGGCCCGGAGATCATCGGCCCCGCGCCGATGCCGCCCCGGGCGCGCGACGCCCTCGCCGACCCCGCCGTCCGGCGCGAGCTGGGCTGGGTCGCCGCCCACGGCACCTGCGGGCTGCTCCTCGGCGTCTTCGGCGCGTCCCTCCCGCTGTGGGTCATGCGCGACCTCGCCTTCCCCCTGTACTGGTGGCTGATCCCGGGCGGCCCCGTGGAGCGGTCACCCGAATGGTGGCTGGTGCACGACTTCACCGGCGCCCTGCTGGTGGTGCCGATGGGGCTGGTCTGGGCGGCCGCGCTCGTCGCCCTGAGCCCGGTCCTGGCCCGCCTCCAGGCCTGGCCCGGACGGCGGCTCCTGGCCTCCGCCTCCGACACCGACCTCTCCCTCCGGATCGCGCAGCTGTCGGCCACCCGCGCCGCCGCGCTCGACGCCCACGCCACCGAACTGCGGCGCATCGAACGCTCCCTGCACGACGGCACCCAGAACCGGCTCGTCGCCGTCACCGTCATGCTGGGCGCGACCCGCCGCGCCCTCGCCCGCGACCCCGCCACCGCCGACGCCATGCTCGAACGCGCCCAGGCCGCCGCCGAGCAGGCGCTCGCCGAACTCCGCACGGTCGTGCGCGGCATCCTGCCGCCCGTCCTGGACGACCGCGGCCTCACCGGCGCCCTCGCCGGACTCGCCGCCGACTGCGCCGTGCCCTGCCGCGTCGACGTCGACATGCCCGGCCGGTGCGCCGCGTCCGTCGAGGCCACCGCCTACTTCGTGGTCGCCGAGGCGCTCACCAACATCGCCAAGCACAGCCGCGCCCGGCACGCCGCCGTGACCGTCCGGCAGCACGACCACCGGCTGCACCTGCGGATCGACGACGACGGCGCCGGCGGCGCCGACGAGGGCCACGGCTCCGGGATCACCGGGATCCGCCGCCGGATCGAGGCGCACGACGGCCGCCTCACCCTGACCAGCCCGGCCGGTGGGCCGACGACACTCCAGGTGGAGCTGCCATGCGGATCGTGATCGCCGAGGACGACCTGCTGCTGCGCGAGGGCCTCGCGCTGCTGCTGCGCGCGGAGTCGCTGGACGTGGTCGCCGCCACCGACGGCCCGGACGCCTTCCTGAAGGCCGTCGACGAGCACGGACCCGATGTCGCGATCGTGGACGTCCGGATGCCGCCGACGCACACCGACGAGGGCATCGTCGCCGCCGTCGAGGCCCGGCGCCGCCGTCCGGGGCTGGCCGTGCTCGTGCTGTCCGCCTACGTCGAGCAGGCGTTCGCCACCGAGCTGCTCTCCGGCGGCGCCGACGGGCTCGGCTACCTGCTCAAGGAACGCGTCGGCCGCGTCGAGCAGTTCATCGACGCCCTGCACCGCGTGGCCGCGGGCGGCACCGCCGTCGACCCCGACGTCGTCGCGCAACTCCTCACCCGCACCCGCCCCGACACCGCCCTCGAACGCCTCAGCCCCCGCGAACGGGAAGTACTCGCCGTCATGGCCGAAGGGCTGGGCAACAGCGCCATCGCCGAACGCCTCTTCATCACCGACGGGGCCGTCCACAAGCACATCCGCAACATCTTCGCCAAGCTCGACCTGGCCCCGGCCGACCGCACCGACCGCCGCGTCGCCGCCGTCTTGCGCTACCTGGAGAACACCCGGTAGCACTGACCGAAAGCCGCGGGCCCCACATCTGCAAGCGAGGTCGTCACATGGCCATCGACTACGCGCTGGAACTGGCCTGCCCCGAGCCCGCGGACCGCGTCGCCCGCGTCCTGCCCCAGACCCGCCTGCCCAGCGGACTCCTGGTGATGGCCGGCGAACGGTCCCCGCTCCCGTTCCCCGACCCCGTCGAAGAGCAATTCGGCTTCACCCCGACCGTCCACGTCCTCTTCCGCCTGGACATGCTCGAAGACGGCGCCCGGCAACGCCGGGACATGATCCGCCTGGCCACGACCATCCTCGACCGATTCGACGGCCCGGCTCTCCTGACTTTCGCCGGAGAAATCACCTGGCTCCTACGCCGGAACGGAAAACTGATGATCTCCGACCGCGACGACTTCTGGCCCCCCCTACCTCCTCTCCCTCCTCCCCCGCCCCCACGAACGCACACCCCTCCCCAACCTGTGAACGCGCTCAGCAAATCGGCGGTCACCACTCGGCGATGATCGGCGCGTCGGGTTCGTGCTGCCGCCAGGTCTCGGTGAGGCGGGCGAGGCGGGACGGGGCGGCGAAGCCGCGGACGGTCGCGACCTTGCCGCCGCTGATCTCGAACGCCGCGGCGCCGACGACCTGGTCGCCGAGCACGGCGAGGATGGCCGGGGAGCCGTTGACCAGCCCGAAGTGCATCGCGAGGGCACCGCCGACCAGCCGCCGCTTGGCGGGAGTGGGTGTGAACCCGGCCCGCGCGACGACGGCGACGCGTTCGGGGGTCCCGTACCGCAGCAGCGTCCTGGCCAGTCCGGCGCCGTCGGAGATCGCGGTCGCGTCATCGGTGAGCAGCGCCACCAGCCGTTCGGTGCGCCCCGACGAGGCGGCGGCGAGGAACTCCTCGACGACCTCGCGCGCGGACGCGAGGTCGACTTCGCCGCCGCGGCGCGCGCCCGCGACACGGCGCCGGGCCCGGTGGGCGTGCTGCTGGCTCGACGACTCGGTGATGTCGAGGATCCCGGCGATCTCCGCATGGCCGTAGGAGAAGGCCTCGCGCAGGACGTAGACGGCCCGTTCGACCGGCGAGAGGCGCTCCATGAGGGTCAGCACGGCCAGCGACACCGATTCGCGCTGCTCGAAGGTGTCGGCCGGGCCGAGCATCGGGTCGCCCTCCAGGAGCGGCTCGGGCAGCCAGGCGCCGACCGCGCGCTCGCGGCGTGCCTGCGCCGAGCGGAGCCGGTCGAGGCACAGGTTCGTGACGATCTTGGTCAGCCAGGCCTCCGGCACCTCGACCAGCTCCCGGTCGGCGGCCTGCCAGCGCAGGAACGCGTCCTGCACGGCGTCCTCGGCGTCGGCGGCCGAGCCGAGCAGACGGTACGCGAGCGAGGCCAGCCGGTCCCGGCTGGCCTCGAACCGTTCGATGGCGGTGCTGTCCATCAGGACCAACCTATGCGGCGACCCTCTCGGGTGCCGCGGCCAGGCGGCGCTTGCGCTTGGGCATGCCGAAGGTCGGGTGCGCCACGCCCAAGCGGGCGCCCTTGAGGATGCCCGCCTTGACACGGGCGGCCTTCCTGCCGCCCACGTACCAGGATTTCGATCGCGCCTCACCGTCGACCATCTGGAGGATCCCGTCCCGCCTCCCGAGGCTGATGTGGTTGCCGACGTAGACCAGCTTGGTGTTCGAGACCCGGTCGCCGGTCAGGCGTCCCACGATCGCCTCGAACGCCTGGACGCCGGTGTAGCCGGCCGACGCGCACGACATCGGCAGTCGCCGGCCGTTCTCGCCGATCGCGTGGACGCTGTCGCCCGCGGCGTAGACGTCCGGGTGCGAGACCGAGCGCATGGTGCGGTCGACGACGATCTGACCGGTCTCGGCGACCTTCAGGCCGGCGGCGGCCGCGATGGAGTCGACGGCGAACCCGGCCGTCCATACGGTCGCCTCGGCCGGGAACAAGGTGCCGTCGGCGCCGACCGCCCGCGTCGGCTCGACGGCCTCGATGCTGGTGTGCTCGTGGACCGTGATGCCGAGCCGGTCGAACGCCTGGCGCAGGTGGCGGCGGGCCCCGGGTGAGAGCCAGGCGCCCAGCTCGCCGCGGGCGGCGAGCGCGACCGAGAGACCGGGCCGTGACTCGGCGAGCTCGGTGGCGGTCTCGATGCCGGTCAGCCCCTCGCCGACGACCAGCACGGTCCCGCCTTCGTCCAGGCTGTCCAGGCGCTCGCGCAGACGCAGCGCCGAAGGCCGCCCGGCAACGTTGAAGGCGTGCTCGGCCACGCCGGGGACACCGTGGTCGGCGACCCGGCTGCCGAGCGAGTAGAGGAGCGTGTCGTAGGCGAGTTCGTCCCCGCCGGTCATGGCGACGGTCTTTCCCTCGGGGTCGACGGAGGTGACGCGCGCCAGGCGCAGCCGCACCCCGGTCCCGGCGAACATGTCGGCGAGCTTCTGGGTCCTGAGCCGCTGGCCCGCCGCGAGCTGGTGGAGGCGCATCCGCTCGACGAAGTCGGGCTCGGCGTTGACGACGGTGATCTCGGTGTCGGCGGGAGAGAGGCGGCGGGCCAGGTTCCCGGCGGCGTACGCCCCGGCGTATCCGGCGCCGAGGACGAGGATGCGGTGCTTCATGGCGTTGCTCCTGTCTGGTTCGTTGCCCCTTGAGCGAGACAGCGCCCCGATTCCTGACAGGAGCCGACTGTGAAGCGCGTCACCGGGCCTGCCTACCTCGTCCGCGCAGCCTCCGAATCAAGCCTCGCGATGGTGGCCAGGGCGCGAAGGTGGGGGCCGAGCGTGCGATCTCGGGTCTGCTCCGGCTCACTCCACCTGGACGAAACGGCCAACCCCGAACGCAGGCTGTGCCCGTTCAGGCCGGGGACGCCCGCCCGTTCGCCGCAGAGGACGACGCGATCGCTGATGGCGCGACCCGACATGCGTCCACCGTCCATCGAGCACCGAGCCTACGGCGCGGTTTGTGTGGCGCGATGTCGGCCAGTGGGTCGGCGTCGGGAAGCAGGAGATCGGCACGTAGGCCGAAGTGTGCGGCCGTCCTCCTTGCGCCAATCCCTTGGCTGAGGGGGGAAATCCTGGAAGAGCGACCGGAATGTCAGAGGGGGGTGTCATTCTCGGGTCAGGTCGCAGTCAACGGAGGTTCTTGATGGCAGCTCCTCCGCCCGCCCGGAGCGGGCCGCATGTCGTCGTTGTCGCCGGGGGCGCGCTGGTCGCCGGTGCGCTGGCCATGACCGTCGTGTTCGTGGTCGCTCCCTTGGTGGCCGAGTACTGGCCGTGGATCGTGGGCGTCCTGACCGTCGCGCTGCTGCTGGCGGCGGGCGGGGCCGTGCTGCTGGTGATGGAGCGGCGCGAGAGGAGGCGGCGGGCGGAGCGGTTGCGCGAGCTCGCCCATCTGGAACGGGTGGACGTGATGACCGGCGCGCAGTTCGAGGAGCTCACGGCCGAGCTGCTGCGCAGGGACGGGTTCCGGGCCGTCCAGGTGGTCGGCCGGGCCGGTGACCGGGGCGTCGACGTGACGGCGCTGACCGGCGACGGTGTCAAGGTCGCCGTGCAGTGCAAGCGGCAGCAGAAGACGGTCGGCGCCGACCGCGTGCGCAACCTCATCGGGGCCGTGCATTCGACGTATCGGGGTCATGTCGGGGTGCTGGTCACCAACAGCACGTTCACGCGGCACGCGCTGGACGAGGCGGACGGCACGCTGGTCCTGGTCGACCGCGACGCGCTCGCCCGCTGGATGGACGGCGAACCACTGGCTCTCTAGGAGGCGAACATGGTGGATGAGCTTGAGGTCTCCTACCACGAGGGGTGGGATCCGGGCGCCCGTGCGGCGGTCGGGGCGCTGTCCCCGGAGGTCGCGCGCGGCCGTGATCATGCGGGCGAGCAGTACGCGGTGCTGCTGTCGAGTGCGGGACGGCCCGTCGCGGTCATCGAGATCGCGTGGGGCGCCCACTACTGCGCGACCTGGCTCCTGGACGAGGAGGGGCGGCGCGACTTCGTCGCCGAGGGACGCGTCCTCGCCGAGGGCCGCCTCTTCATCAAGCGGCTGCGCCAGTGGGTGTACGCGGACGCGGGGCGGCCCGAGTTCGACGACGTCGCGGAGCGGCGCACCTGGGTGGTCAGGCTGGACGGGCAGCTGTGGTTGCAGCACGAGCCGTCCGGCAGTCGCGGCGGGCGGACGGACACCGGCCGCGAGGTCTCACCGGACGACTACTGGATGGACGTCCCCGAGTTCGGCGACTGGGGAGCGCTCGCCGGGTTCCTGGCCATTCGCGGGGAGCTTTCCGGGGAAGTGGTCCTGCGCGAGGTGCCCGGGGTGGAGGGCGAGGGGCTTCCCCCGGAGGAGCGGCCCTGGCACCCGCCGCGGCCACTGCGGCCGGGGCGGATCGACCTCCTGTTCACCGAGGGCACGCGCCACCGGTTGACGACCGGCGAGGAGGTCACCGTCGAGGTGTGGCGGGCCGGGGCGGGGCGGTTCTCGTCCGGGAAGGTCGCCGCCGCCGATCCCGGCTGGCTGGACTCCGATGTCGCGCCGTTCACCACGGCGGTCTCGCCGGGCGAGTACGACCTGGTGCTGTCCCGGCTCCGGCTCGACGACCCCCCGGAGGCCGCGATCGTCGCGGCGGCCAGGCTGGAGATCAGCGAGCAGCCCGTCGCGAGCTGGGAGCTCGCGCTGCGCGACGGGCAGGATCCCCGGACGCTCGGCGAGGGCGAGTTCTTCGGCTTCGGCGTCGACGCGGGGCTCGGCTGCTTCGTGGACGCGGCGGCCCTCCCCTCGCTGGCGGAGATCGTCGAGGAGGCGTGGGAGGAGACCTTCTCGGGGGACGAGACCGGGCCGGCGCACGAGTTCACCGATCCCGGCACGGGCGCCAACCTCATCGCGTTCCGGTCCGGATTCGGCGACGGCTCGTACCCGACGTGGATCGGCCGGGACGAGCGGGGCGGCGTGGCATGTTTCGTGGCCGACATGCTGGTCGTGGACGAGCCGCTGTGATCAGCGGGGCGGGCCCTGGCCCCTTTGGTCCGCCAGGCCGTAAAATGGGGCGAAATCCGTACCGGCGATGGTCCGCTCACACCGAGAAGTGCGCTGCTCCATGAACTCTCTCTCGTGCAAGGGGGGCTTGACCGCCCCGTCCCGGTGACGACCCGTACCGGGGCAGGAAACCCCGGCAAGATCCGCACCAGGCCGCGCCGCGAACTCCGCCGCACCCGTCGGCGCCGCGCGCACTCCTGCTGGGATCATCTGATCGCCGCCCCGCTGTGGCCGCTGCACGGCGCCAATCTCGGCACCCTGCTGCGCACCTGCGACGCGGTGGGCGCCTGCCTGGCCGTGCCGCGTTTCCCCTGGGTGCCCGAAGCCCTGGAACGGGGCAACACGCTCCGCCGTCCGTCCTGCGTGCACTGGGTGAACGACCCGCTCTCCTGGCTGGAGCACCAGCGCGCCGAGGACACCCAGGTCGTCGGCGTCGAACTCGCCGACGAGGCCGTCCGCCTGGCCGACCTCCCCGCCGCCCGTACGCGTACGGTCGCGGTGCTGGGCCACGAGCAGCACGGCATCCCGCCCGAGGCCCTCGACCTGCTCGATCTGGCGGTGGAGATCCCCATGGTCGGCACCGGCCAGAGCCTCAACGTGGCCGTCGCCGGCTCCCTGGTCCTCTACAAGCTCGCCGGACTGCTCTAGGGGTTGAGGAGTTCTCTCAGTTCGTCGCAGTAGAGCTTGAACTTGCGCTGGTCCATGGGGGTGACCACGGACATCCTGTTGTGGACCATGGGGTTGCGGACCTTGGCGAGCAGGGAGAAGCGCTCGCTCCAGTAGCTCTTGTCCTTGTTGATGACCTTGCCGAAGATGTCCCAGTGCGAGGCCATCAGGTCGTAGAGGTCGCGCGGGTAGGTGAAGTCGAGGAGGCGGGTGGAGGCGCGGGAGCCGAAGGAGGCGACCTCGCGGTCCATGAGCTGGCCGCACTTGTCGAGCATCGCGGTGAGCTTGGGGCGGGTCTTGCGGAGTTCGTCCGGCCAGTCGGGGCCGTAGCGGTCCTCGAAGGAGCGCTCGATGAGGTCGCGGAGGCCGCGCTCCACGCTCATCCAGTTGTCCCAGTCGGCCACGTCGCGGCTCAGCAGGGCGAGGTACTGCTGGAAGTGGTCGGAGAAGGCGCCGTAGGAGTCGTCCCGCACCCGGACGAGGCCGCGCTGCTGCAGGCTCAGCGCGTCGTTCGGGGTCACCACGAGCTGGGGGCCGAAGACGACCTCCAGCATGTCGCGGAGCTTGCCGTCCGCGCGCAGGAGTTCCTCCAGGTCGCGGTAGTAGTACTGGAACTCCGGGGGCATGGGGCCGTTCAGCGTCGGGATGTCGCCGGGCGGCGGGCCGTCCGGGTGCGCCTCGAAGACGCGTTCCAGCAGGACGCTCGCCAGGTACGGGTGGCCGCCGGTGAGCTCCTCCAGGCGGCCCGCCAGGTCGCCGGGGACGGGCAGGCGGGCGACCAGCTCCTCCAGTTCGGGACGGTCGAAGCAGACCAGGAAGATCGAACGGAAGATGCCCGGGAAGGTGGACTCGTCCGGGTCGGCCATGTCGACGATCTCGCGCAGCTCCCGGCGCGAGGTGGTGACCAGGCCGACGTTGCAGTCCAGGTTGTAGGCCAGCTCGCGGAGGGCCTGGAAGGTGCCCGGCTGGGACTTGAACGCCTCGCGGGCGGCGTCGAACTCGTCCAGGACCAGCACCACCCGCCAGCCCCGCCGCCGCACCAGCCGGAGGAACTCGCGCGCCTCGCTCTGCAGCTCCGCCCAGTCCAGGTCCGGGGCGAGGGCGCGCTCGTAGGCGCGGGCGATCCGCGCGTCGGTGTCCGGCACGCGTTCGCACACCAGGTCCCAGACGTCCTCGACGAGGCGGCGGAACAGCCGGTGCGCCCCGCCCTGCACGCTCACGTTCATCCAGACGGGCAGCAGGCGCGGATGCTCGGCCTGGACCTCGGGCCGCATGAACAGGTGGTAGGCCAGGCTGGACTTGCCGATCCGCGGCGGCCCGATGATGGCGGTGGCCGCGGCGGTCGGCTGCGCCAGCACGCGTTCCCGCAGCGTCCCGATCGCCCCGGCCCGGCCGACGTGCGCGTCGCCGTGCACGATGTGCCCGACCGTGGCGAACGGGTTGCCCGCACGGCTGTCGGTCATGTCCGCTACGCCTTCCTGTGCCACAGCCACTCGGCGAACAGCCCCACCCGGATGCGGTAGCGGTCCTCGGCCTCCTGGACGATCACGTTCCGCCGCACGAGGTCGTCCAGGACCCGCGGCCCCTCCGGCAGGTCGCGCGCCTTGCGGCCGTCCAGGTGCAGGTCGCGGCGGCGGCCGGTGAGGCAGACGTTCAGCACCGCCATGACGGTGTCCCCCGGCAGGTCGCTGACATCGGCGTCGCCCGGGGTGAGCAGGTTGTCGAACTGCTCCTGCAGGAGGGCCTGGTCGCCGCTGACCAGCGCGGTGGCGACCCGGTCGACGTCGGCGGGGCCGATGAGGAGTTGCCGCTCGGCGTTCATGTGCTGGATGAGGCGGTTGCAGAACAGCTGGATGTAGTACGGGCTGCGCGCGGTGAGTTCGAGGATGCGCTGCACGGAGTCGCCCCGGTAGCGGTTCTCCTGGTTCTCCAGCCGGACCGGCTTGGTGATCAGCGCCTCGGCGGGCCCGATGTCCAGGTACGACACCGGCTCCTGGCGGGCCACCTGGAACTCGTTCGGGAACGCCTTCAGGAACCGCGGCATCAGGTCGTTGCCGACGACGGCGCTGCTGAACAGCTTGCTCTCCAGCATCGCCTTCCACGCCTTCATGAACTCGCGGGGCAGGCCGCCGCGCTCGATCGCCGAGTACAGCACGGTGAACTCGTCCAGGAGCAGCACCATCCGCCAGTCGCGGTAGGCCTCGCTGCGCCGCATCCCGCGCTGGATCCCGCGCATGTAGTCGTCGAAGTAGATCTGCGGGTCGCCGCTGTCGATGAAGTCGCGCAGCACGGGGCGCGGCAGGTCCAGGGCGGGCCGGCCCTCCTCCTCGTGGTCCTCCAGCTGCCGGAAGAACGCGTCGGCGATCTTGTAGAGGAAGCGGGCGTGGTCGAGGTTGGTGGCCAGCTCCAGCAGGCTGAACTTGGCCGCCAGCACCGGCGGTTCGAGGGCCTGCTGCAGGTGGTGGAGCACCGAGGACTTCCCGACGCGCTTCTGGCCGTAGATGACCACGCACTTGGCGTCGGGCCGCTCCAGCGCGTCCACCAGGGTCTGGATCAGCTCCTCCCGGCCGTAGAACATCTCCACGTCCTCGACCGGGGAGCCCTCCGAGTACGGGTTGGGGATCGGCTTCCAGTCCTGCGGGTCGTTCAGCCGCAGCGACAGCGTGTCGGGCTCGGTGACGACGCGCCGGTCGGACCGGACGGTGAACTCCAGCCGGTAGCGCAGCGTCACCAGCCGCTCCCCGACCGCGTACGGCGTCACCACCAGCGGCACCGTGCAGCTCTCGGTCTGCTCGTCCCGGAGGCTGTGCGCGACCTGGATGGGCTCCGGGACGCGCCGGTAGTCGTCGGGGTTGTCCAGCACGCGCAGCATCACGTCCACGGCCGGGCTGCGGCGCGGCAGGTTCTTCACGCTGAGCTGCACCTGGATGGTGGACGCGGCGTCGGGCGCGTAGCTGGGCAGGACCTGGTCGACCTCCAGTTCGCTGGGCTCGGCGGCGCGCCCCACCTCGTCGAAGTGCGCCGTGATCGCGGCGTCCAGCTTCCGCAGCAGCGGTACGAGGTACTCCAGGGAGAGCCGGGTCGGGTACTCCTCGATCTCCGCGACCAGCTCCCGCACCGCGGTGCGGATCTTGGACTCCAGCCGCTCCTGCTCCAGGTAGGAGGTCTGCTCCAGGTAGCCGCGGATGTCGCCCAGCGTGGTGGCGACGGTCTTCAGCCGGTCGATGTCCAGCGGCGTCGTCGGGGCCAGTGTGCGCGCCTGCTCCAGCTGCTGCTGGTCCTCGGCCAGCGTGCCGAGCGGCTCGCTGCGGTCCAGCGGAAGCTGCAGCGACTTGCGCTGCTCGTCGTTCTGCTGGCGGAGCGTGCGCAGCGCCTCCTGCCAGACGGTGACGTACACGTCCCGGGTGCAGCTGCCCGCCTCCCGGCCGAGGTAGGCGCACACCTCGTCGAACAGCACCCGGCGGATCTCGGCGACCAGGAACGTGCGCGACACGATCTCCTTGCGCACCGGGTCGGACCCGCCGGCCAGGTTGAGCAGCCCGAGCAGCAGCGGGCGGCGCAGGCTCTCGTTCTCCAGCACCCATTCCACGACCTTCTCGAACGGGGGCTTCTCCTGCGGCTGCTGCCAGTCGGGGTCCAGGTAGGACAGGACGAACTGGATGACCTTGAGCCTGCCCATCTCGTCCCAGGGGCCGAGGGCCACCGCCTGCGCGTAGTAGGTGCGGGTCACGTCCCCGTGCCGGCGCTCGGCGGCGCACAGGTCGCCCATCGCCGCGCCGAAACCGCGCAGCGACCGGCGGAACAGGTCGTCGTCGGTCTGGTTGAGGTCGCGCAGGATCCGCGCGGCCGACAGGTTGTAGGCGGCCCGGTCGGCCGAGCGCCGCGAGCCGAGCTTGCGGATCAGCGCCTCCAGGCCGTGCACGTCCTTCTCGCTGAGCGTGCCCTCCTGGACGCGCAGCGGGTTGACGCCCGCGTACTCGCAGCGGTCCAGGTGCAGCAGCAGGATGGGGCTGATCGAACCGGGCTGCTCGGGGCTCCAGTCGCTCTTGGCGAGCAGCACGTCGATCTTGTCCCACATGCCGGTGCGCTCGGCCTTCTCCAGCTCCTCCCAGATGTCGCGGAACTCGGGGTTGCGGGGGCCGTGCTTGAGCAGCCGCTCGGCCGCGTCCTTGGCGCTGCGCGCGTCCCGCAGCTTCCGGTACGCCACGATCAGCCGCTTGAGCAGCCCGGTGCGGGTCTGCTTGGAGTGGTCGCCCTCCAGCAGCGCCTCCAGCAGCAGCGCCGCCTCGTCCCACCGGCCGAGGTCGCTGACGATGGTGATGATCATGTTCTGGTGCGGGAGGTGCTCCTGCACCTCGTGGTCGGCGTCGCGGAGCAGCGTCAGCGCCTCCTCGCTGCGCTTCTGCCGGTGCAGCAGCCAGGCCAGGGAGCGCACCGCGCGCTCGTTGTCGCCGCCCTTGGCGATCGCCTGGCGGTACAGCTCCTCGGCCTTGGCCGGGTCCTTCTCCTGGGTGTCGGCGCGCTGCGCCCGCGCGTACAGCGACCCCCGGTCGCGGGCGGACTGGGGCTTGGACGGCCGGCCGGGCGCCGTGGCGGGACGCGGCGCGGGGGCCTTCTCGCGCCGCGCCACGTCGACGATCTCCAGCAGCTCGGCATGCTCGGGGTGGTCGGCCAGCGCCCGCTGCGCGATCTTCAGCGCGTCCGCGAACCTGCCGAGGTCGAGCTGGCGGCGGGCGGCGAACACGTGCAGGCGCGGGTCCTTGGGGCTGATCGCGGTCTCGTCCTCGGTCTCCTCCGCCGAGCCTGGCCGCGAGGCGGCGGGCGCGGGCCGGGCCGACTCGGGTTCCGGTACGAGCCGTGCGGCCGTCTCGGACGGCGCCGGCGGCGCGGGCGTGCGCCCCGGCCCCGGCGGCGGGACGGGCATGCCGGGACGCGCCGGGACGCGCGGAGCAACGCCTCCGCGAGGGGCCTGCGCCTCGGGACGGTACCGTTCGGCCGCGCCCGGTTCGAGGGCGTCGAGCACCCGCGCGAGGTCGTCGGCGTCCGGGCCGGTCTTGTACAGGAGCGGCTCCAGGTCGTACGCCCGGTCGGTGGCCAGCCGCCACACCAGGTACAGGCCGGCCCGTACCGCGACCGCGCGTTCGGCGGCGCCGGTCCGCGCCGCCGCGAGCACCGACGCGGGCAGGGAGAGGTCGCCGACGTCCAGCACCAGCGCGAGGAAGAGGCCCAGCGGCTGGTCGTCGGCCTGCTGGGCGGGGCTCAGGCGCAGCGCGTCGCCGAGGACCGCCGCGGCCGCCTCGTGCTCGCCCGCGCGCATACGCAGCACGGCCAGGTCCCAGGCGTAGCGCCCGCCGTACCGGGCCGCTCCGGCCATCCACTCCGCGGCCTGCCGCCGGGACGCCTCCGTGCCGCTGCGTTCGAGGAGCAGCAGCGCGGCCAGGTGCGCGGCGGGCGCGTACCCGCATCGCCCGCTCGCCGTGACCAGGTCGCGGATCGCCTGGATGGCGCGGCCGGGCTCGTTCAGCGTGCTGGACGACGCGAGCCGGTTGCGCACGCGGTTGAGATGCCCGTCGACCTCCTGGACGATGCCGTAGGAGAGCGGGATCGCGGTGTCGCGGGCGAAGACGGGCGCGGTCAGCTCGGCCTGCTCGGCGTCGACCGCGAACTCCTCCGGCAGCCGCTCCCAGTCGGCCGACAGCACGACCGGTTCGGGTTCGGGGGGCGGGGCGGGCGCCCGCGCGGCGGCCGGGACGGCGGGCGGCGGCGCCGCGACCGCCACCGACGCGTCCGCGAGTTCGATCTGCTCGATCGACGTCGCCAGAAGAAGCGAGGGTCCTTTTTCGGTCACCAGCACCAGGCTGTCGGCGTCGATCGCCTCAAGCCGGCCGCGGGTGGACCGCCCCCCGATCAGATGCACCACAACGTCCGAGCCGACGGAATACCATCGCTGGACCAGCCCCAGATCCACAGGTAAACCCTAACCGACATCAAAAGGGCGGACTTCTCCTTAAACGATATTCTCAAAAGGTGCTGCCCGAATTGCCAGTATTGGTCGGTCGCAGTCAGTCCGAGCAGAGGGACGGGGGCGGATTGGTGAGGCCGTCATGGCAGTCGGCGGGCGCGAAGCCCCCGGCCTCGCCCTTGCTCTCGGGCCGCCACGTGTGCACGGCGCGGCCCGCCGAGTCGTACCCGGTCACCGTTGCGACCCGGATCGTCACGGGACTCATCGCACCGCGCGACATCGCGTCGCCCTCGCCCTTGGTCGGGACCACTTTGGTGGGCGTGTGACCGAGGAAGAACCCGTTGTCCACGGTGGCCTCGGACGTGCGCCCGTTCTCCCAGGCGATCCTCACGCGTGCCACGCCGGGCTTCGCGCGGCCCACGAGGACGACACTGAGCGCGTACGCATCCCACGCGCTGGGCGACACCTGCCGTATCGCGTCGACGCGGAACGGGGCGCCGAACGTCCACAGGCCACCGGAGGTCCGTCCTGGCCAGGCATGGAAGATCGGCACCTCGACATTCCCCGCCCTCTCGCTGGTGGCGCACAGCACGAAGCCCGCCTCGCTCGCCACCTCGGCCAGGTAATCTCCCTTGTCCACCGGTGACTTCACCAGCAAGCGGAAGTCGCTCGCGCTGCCGTACTCGGGACGGTGCTCGCCCCCCATTCCCCTGGGGACCCCGTTCCGCAGGCAGCGGCGGGCGGTGTTCAGTTCCTCGGGCGAGTTCTCCGGGAGGCCCTGCGAGGTCTTGTCCGGCCGGGTGGTGTTCAGGGCGGGGGCCTTCTCCCCGGAGCCGGTGGCCTGCGTGAAAGTGACGGGCACGGCGACGGCCACGGCCAGCGCGAGCGCGGCACCGGCCGTGGCGCGGGTCCGGCGGCGGCGGTCGGCGGCGCGCAGCGCGCGTTCGGCGAGGCCGTCCACGGGCTCGGCCCGGTCGGCGATGCGGCCCAGCGCGTCCTTGAGCATGTCGTCGGTCATCTCACGCTCCCGTGAACTCGAGGTGGGCGGCGAGGTCGGGGGCCAGCTCGCGCAGCCGGGCGAGGGCGCGGTGGGCCTGGCTGCGGACCGTCCCGACCGAGCAGCCGAGGATCTGCGCGACCTCGCTCTCAGGCAGGTCCTCGTAGTAGCGCAGCACCAGCACGGCGCGCTTGCGCGGAGGCAGCGCGAGCAGGGCCTGCTCCAGCGTCACGCGCAGGTCGACCTCGCGGCTGCCGTCGTCCACCGGTATGTCGGGCGGCTCGGCCACGATCGCCTCCCGGCCCCGCCGCCGCCAGCGGTTGACCTGCTCGTTGTAGAGCACGCGGCGCACGTACGCCTCGGGGTTGTCGTGGACGTGGCGCCACCGCGCCGCCGTCTTGGCCAGCGCCGACTGCAGCAGCTCCTCGGCCGCGTGCTGGTCGCCGGTGAGCACGTACGCCGTCCGGATGAGGGTGCCGGACCGCGCCGCGACGAACGCGGTGAAGCTCTCGCGGGCTTCTCGGTTCACGGCGCCTCCTTCCGATGTCACCCCAATAGACACCGGAGCCCCGTACTCCCTATGCCGCCCGCCGCGAGATTCTCCGGCGGCCCTTCCCTCCCATGGTCTTCATGTCCATTACGCCGTCCGGTAGCGGACGATGACGGGGCTGCCGTTGACCTCGACGGCCTGGCCCGGCTGGACGGCCCGGGGCGCCTGGCCCGAGCGGGCTGTCCGACCGCTATGCGGCGCCTGTCATCACGGGTCGGCGGGCCGCACGGCGCGGAAGCGCACCAGGACGGGACGCTCGGTGAGCGGCAGCTTCACCCCGCCGTGCACCGCCGCGACCCGGCCGTCGAGGTGGTCCGCGCGGTACGCGCCGTGCTCCAGCCGCATCTCGGCGCCGCCCTTGATCGCCCACCGCACCGCGCCCTCCTCTCCACCGGCGAGCCGGAAGCGGCACTGCCGGACGCCCTCGGGCAGGCCGTCCACGCGGCCCTGCCCGCACGACCGGATGCGGGCGCCGTCCAGCCACTCCTGCAGCTGTTCGACGAACAACGCGGCGCGGGTCGGGGGGCTGCCCTCCACCTGGAGCACCAGGGGCAGGTTCCGGACGCCCCAGCTGTAGAAGTACATGCGGGCGTAGCGGGCGTAGAGGCCCGCCAGGTAGAACCGCACCGCGAAGTTGTTGGCGTCCTCCTCCCCGAGCGAGGCGTCCGTCGGGCCGGAGTGGCCGGGGCCGGTGACCCACATCGGCAGGTGGACGCCCTCGTCGTGCAGGGCGTTGTAGACGAGGGTCGCCTGCTCGGTCATCTCCTCCGGCCGTCCGCCCGGGTCGCGCGGGTGCAGCTTGACGGCCACCGCGTCGCAGTGGCGGTAGCCCTTCAGGGACGCGAACCGGGCGATGTAGCGGAGCCCTTCGGCCTCCCACAGCTCCCCTATGGACGGGCACACGACCGTGGCCCGCGGGTCCTCCCGCCGGATGATGGCGGAGGCGCGCCGCGTCATCTCGGCCAGGGTGGGCAGGTCGCCGGTGTAGTGGTGGGGCGTGTTGGCGTAGTCCCAGAGTTCGTAGGCGCCGATGCGTCCCTTGTAGCGGGACGCCACGGCGCGGACGTAGCGGTCCCAGTGGGCCAGGTCGCGGGGCGGCGCGGTCCTGGAGTCGTCGTCGTAGGCGCTCCGGGGGCCGTCGGGCGCCGCCCAGGACGGCGTGATGCCCATGGTGTAGAGCATCGGGAGCCGGGCGCCCTCGGCGCCGTCGACCATGCGGTCGAGGTTGGCCCAGTCGAACGCCCCGGGGCGCGGCTCGACGTTGGCCCAGCGGGTGCGGCTGTCCCAGAACCGGACGGCCCCGGTGCGGAAGCCGGGCATGGCGCCGCTGTTGGTGCCGACGCTCGTGCCGAAGAACGTCGCGGGGACCGGCTTGGGCGGGTCGTTCACCCACGCGGGCCCCGGGACCCACTGCCGGTCGGGCGTGCCGGCCTCGGCGCGGTGGCGGTCGGTGACCGACGAGCCGCTCAGGCTGACCGCCAGCGTCAGCGCGACGCCGGCCGCGGCGAGGCGGAGCCGTACGCTGCTCGTTCTCCGCGGAGCCGGGGGCGGCGCAGGCGCTGGTGGCGGTGGACGCTCCGGACGTGTCGGGGGCGGGTCCGGCTCGGCGGCGCGCAGGGCCGGATCGTCCCGGAGCACGGCGTCGTGGACGCGGCGCAGCCGTTCGGTCGGTTCGAGCCCGGTCTCCTCGACCAGCAGGGCGCGCCCCTGGCGGTAGGACTCCAGCGCCTCCGACCGCCGTCCGCAGCGGTGGAGGGCCAGCATCAGCAGGGCGCGCAGCTCCTCGCGGAGGGGGTGCTCGGCGACCAGCGCGGCCAGTTCGGCGGCGGCGGCGCCGTGCCGGCCGAGGGCGAGCTCCACGCCAAGGCATTCCTCGTACGCGGCCAGCCGCAGCTCCTCCAGGCGGGCGGCCTCGCGGAGGACGAACGCCGCGTTCGCGCCGTCCAGGGCCCGGCCGCGCCACAGCCCGAGCGCCTCGCGGAAGGCGGCGGCCGCCTCGTCCGGGTGCCCCCGCCGGACGTCGTCGCGGGCGCGGGCGACCAGCTCGGTGAACGCGGTGACGTCCACTCGCGCCGGGCCCGCGCGCAGCACGTAGCCGGGCGGGCAGGTCTCGATGAGGGAGCCCGCCTCGCCCAGGGCGCGCCGCACCCGGTGGACCAGCGTGTGCACCTGGGTCCGGGCGGACCCCGGCGGGAGGTCGCCCCACAGCTCGTCCACCAGCCGCTCCACCGACACCACCCGGCCGGTGTCGAGGACCAGCGCGACCAGCAGCGCGCGCTGCCGCCCGCCGCCGAGGGGCACCGCGCTCCCGCCGATCGTCACCTCGACCGGGCCCAGCACCGAGAAGGCGACCTCGCGCATCTGCTCCTCCAGCTCCGGCGCTTCGGTACCGGCGGGACACGGACATTCAGCATGAATCAGGGACCAATTTCCCGGCCGACCCCCTCGGAAAATAGCACTTCGGAGCCGCTCCGGCCGAGGTCCGGCGGGGATCCGGGCGGAGGCCCGGACGAAAACCGCGGAGTCGGAAAATCGGCGCGTTCGTCGTCCGGTTCCGGGAAAGTCCGCCGCTAGTATGCGATCACACCATTCCCAGGTCCGTATGGACTGCCGACCCCGACTTGGAGTCCGACCCCATGACAGAACGGCCTCCCGCTTCGCAGTTCGCGTCGATTCCCGAGATCCGCTCGGACGTGGCGCACGCGGCGCGGGTCTGGAACTACTGGCTGGGCGGCAAGGACAACTACGAGGCCGACCGCGTCGCCGGTGACGCCGTTACCGCGACCTACCCGCAGATCGTCGACATGGCGGTGAAGTCGCGCGGGTTCCTGGTGCGCGCCGTACGGCATCTGGCGGCGGAGGCGGGCGTCCGCCAGTTCCTCGACATCGGCACCGGCCTGCCCACCATGCAGAACACCCACGAGGTCGCGCAGGGCGTCGCGCCCGAGTCGAAGGTCGTGTACGTGGACAACGACCCGCTGGTGCTGGCGCACGCCCGCGCGCTGCTGGTGAACACCAGTCCCGAGGGCGTGACCACCTATGTCAACGCCGATTACCACCAGCCCGACCAGATCATCGCCGACGCCAGGAACGTGCTGAACTTCAACGAGCCGCTGGCCGCCATGTTCATGGGCGTGCTGGGTTTCGCCCCCGATTTCGACGAGGTGCTCTCGATCGTCCGGCGGGTCATGGACGCGGCACCTTCGGGCAGTTATCTGGTGCTCTGGGACGCCACCGACACCAGTGAGGGAATGCGCGTCGGCACCGACGGTTACAACGCCAATGCGCCCATCGCCTACAACCTGCGTTCCCCGGAGCGGCTCGCCCAATGTTTCGAGGGGCTGGAGATGGTCGATCCGGGGCTGGTGCCGCTGACGCAGTGGCGGCCGGACGAGGTGGAGGTCGGGACGATCGAGCCGGTGGACGCGTACTGCGCGGTGGCCCGCAAGCCCTGAGCCGCGCGAACCCGGGCAGGTCAGGCGCAGGCAATCTCCAGGTGCCGCGCGAGGGAGCGGGCCGCCCGTCCCGAACGCAGCACGCCCGCGTCCGGTGCGCCGGGCCGCACGGCGGTGGCGTGCACCCCGGACGGGTCGATCGCGAGGTTCACGTCCAGCGTGCGCACGGTCGCGGTGAGGCCCGCGTGCCGAACGGCGACCGCCCACACCACCAGGGCGTGGCCCGGCACCGCCTCCGGCAGCGGGGCCTCGGTCGAGGCGTCGCCGGGGTCGGGCGCCACGAGCGGCCCGTAGCGGCGGGCCAGCAGGCCGATCGCCTCGTCCAGCGAGCGGGCGAAGTGCCACCCGTCCGGGGCGTGCAGCCGCCACCCGCCGCCCGGCCATGGTGACGCCTTCACCCGGCGCAGCCGCGGCGGGCCGACGGCGAGCAGGGCGTTCAGGGCGCGCGCCCGGCGGACCGCCCCGCCCTGGTCGAGCGGGGCGATCCGTTCGGTCCACGTCGCGGCCGTGCCGCAGGCTCCGCACATCGGTGCCTACAGCATCACGTCGCCGCTGTTGGGCCCGAGCGTCTGCCCCGTGTAGAGGTTGCCGCCGGGGTCGGAGGCCAGCAGGACGGCGGTGGGCGCGACCTCCTCGGGCCGCCCGAACCGTCCCAGCGGCAGCTCCGCGCCCTTGGCGGCCTTCCACTCGGCGCTGAGGCCGCCGATCAGCGGCGTCTCGATGGGGCCGGGCGCGATCGCGTTGACGAGCACGCCGTGCCGCGACACCTCCAGCGCGAGCGCCTTGGTGAAGCCGATCACGCCGGCCTTGGCCGCCGAGTAGTGGGTGAGCCCCTCGCCGCCCTTCTGGCCCAGCTGGGAGGCGATGTTGACGACGCGGCCCCCGCCCGCCTCGATCATGTGCGGGACGGTGTGCCGGCAGCAGAGGAACACGCTGCGCAGGTCGACCTCCAGCATCCGGTCCCAGGTGGCGGTGTCCATCTCCACCAGCGGCACCTCGCTGAGGATCCCGGCGCCGTTGACCAGGACGTCGAGGCCGCCGTGCGCGGAGATCGCCGCCGCGACCGTCTCCCGGACGGCGCCGTCGTCGGTGACGTCCAGGGCGTGCCGGGTGACGGCGGTGCCGCCGGGCAGACCGTCGGCGACCGCCTCCAGCCCGGCCGCGTCCAGGTCGGCGAGGGCGAGCGCGGCGCCCGCCTCGGCGTAGGCCCGCGCGATCGCGGCGCCGATCCCGCTGGCCGCGCCGGTGATCAGGGCGCGCCGTCCGGCGAGGACGGGAGTGGCTGTCATGTCGCTCTCCTCGGTCAGTCGGGGAACCGGACGGTGAGGCCGCCGTCCACCAGGAGCTGCTGGCCGGTGACGTAGCCCGCCTCGTCGGAGGTCAGGAACCTGATCACGTCGGCGACCTCCTCGGGGCTCCCGACCCGCCCGGCGGGGATGACCCGGGCGGCGGCGCGCAGCCCCTCCGGCCCGAGCGAGTTCTCCGCGTCCAGCGACTGCGGCGTCTCGATCAGGCCGGGGATGACGGCGTTCACGCGGATGCCGCGCGGCGCCAGCTCCACGCCCAGGGAACGGACGAGTCCGAGCACGCCCGCCTTGGCCGCCGCGTAGTGCGCGTGGTCGTCCCAGCCGTACACGCCGCCCGCGATGGACGACACCGCGACCATGGCGCCGCCCTCGCCCATGACCGCCGCGGCGGAGCGGAAGACGCGCAGCACGCCGGTGAGGTCGACGCCGAGCATCTCGTCCCAGCGGTCGTCGGTGAGCTCGGCGAGCGGGGCGCGGCGCAGCACGCCCGCCGCCGCCACGGCCATGTCGAGGCGGCCGAAGGTGTCGACGGCGGTCCGGACGAGGCCGTCCACGGCGGCGGAGTCGCGCACGTCGGCCGGGACGGCGACGGCCCGTCCCCCGGCGGCGGTCACCTCGTCCACCGCGGCCCGCGGGTCGTGCGGGTCGCCGGGGTGGTAGCCGATGACGCTGGCCACGCCCGCCCTCGCGTAGGCGACCGCGAGCGCGCGGCCGATCCCGCTGGCGCCGCCGCTGATGACGGCCGCCTTGGCCGGTTCGCTCACAGGGTGCTCCTCAGGTCGTGCGGGTTCTGGGACGGGACGGGCCCGCCGGACGCGGCGCCGGAGCCGTCCTGGTCGACGCGGCGGGTGCCGAGCATGGCCAGGCCGGACCCGAGGATGCCGACGGCGCCGGCGAAGAAGGCGGCCACCGACATCGGCAGGACGGCGCTCAGCAGCACCGACAGCACGGCCGATCCGGCGATCGCCCCGATGGGGCCCATGATGTGCGCGGTGTTGGGGCCGATGCCGCGGACCTTCGCGGGGTAGGACTCGCCCATGTAGAACAGCAGCGCGGCGTACGGGCCGAGCAGGAAGAACAGGCCGAGCGCGTACGCGGGGATCACGAACGCCGCCGACGACGGGCCGATCAGCATCACCGTCATCACCACGCCGCCGATCAGCCAGCCGATGGTGATCGTCAGGCGGCGGCCGATGCGGTCGCCGACGTAACCGTGCGCGATGTACCCGGCGAAGCCCGCCGCGTTGCCGAGGATCAGCACCAGCAGCGCGCTGTCGAACGAGACGCCCTTGGAGTCGGTGAGCACGGTCGTCCCGAGCACGGAGAAGACCTGGATGCCCATCCAGTTCAGCAGCCAGGCCGCCGACAGGCAGATCGTGTGGCGCCGCAGCTCGGGGGTGAAGATGTCGCGCAGCCGCCCGGTCTCGCCGGTCTCGACGCCGGCGTGCCGGGCCAGTTCGGCCGCCTCGCCGGCGCGCCCCTCGGCGCGCAGCTCGCGGATCCGGGTCAGGTTGACGAAGGTCGGCGACTCGGGGAGCTTGCGCACCAGCAGCACGATCACCACGGCGGGGAACGTGGCGAACAGGAACACCCCGTGCCAGCCGATGGTGTCCAGCAGCAGCGCCGAGACCAGCGCGGCCAGCAGCGCGCCGACCGGCCAGCCGCTCTGGACGAAGCTGTACATGAACCCGCGCCGCCGGTTGTTCCCGTAGACCTCGTTCAGGTAGACGCTGTTGACGACCTCCTCGGAGTAGCCGAGGCCGGACAGCGCCCGGATGAGGACCATGGAGACCTTGCCGCCGGCCAGCGCGGTGAGGCCGGAGGCGACCGCGGCGCCGGCGGTGGTGACGGCCAGGGCGCGGCGGCGTCCCCAGCGGTCGAGCATGGGGCCGACGCACAGCGAGACCACGAACGTGCCGATGGTGATCCAGGTGGTCACGGCGGTGGCGGTGCCGGAGTCCCAGCCGTAGTCGTCGGAGATGGCGGGCAGCAGGGTGCCGAAGAGGGTGTAGTCGAACACGCTGAACACCCAGGCGAGGAAGCAGACGATCGAGACGCGGCGGACGGCCGCCGGGGCGAGCGGTGCGCCGCCAGGGGGGAAGGGCGCGGAGTTTCCAGACATGGTCAGCCTTCAGGGGTGAAAGAAGGAAAGGGACTGCGGGGGGGAGGCTGGGGCCGTCGTGATCAGGTACGGCGGGTGCGGTGCGGGCGCGGGGCGCCCGCACCGGTGGCGGTCAGCGCGGGTTGCGCCGGGCGAAGTCGTCGGCGATCTCGTCGAAGCCGACCCAGCGGACGGCGTCGTGCCGGTTGATGTGCTCGATGATCCGCTCGTGCATGAGCAGGGTCTGCGGACGTCCCGAGACGTCCGGGTGGATCGTCATGGTGAACACCGCGTACTCGGACTCGCGGTGGATCCAGTCGAACTGGTCGATCCACATCTGCTCGAGGTCGCGCGGGTTGACGAACCCGTGGCTGTTCGGGCTGGCCTTGATGAACATCATCGGCGGCAGGTCGTCGAGGTACCAGGAGGCGGGGATCTCGATCAGCGCGGTCTCCTCGCCGCGCTCCAGCGGCTTCATCCACGCGCCGGCCGGACGGTCGTAGTCGATCTTCGTCCAGGAGTCGCCGACCCGGATGTAGTACGGCTCGAAGTCGCGGTGCATGAGCGAGTGGTCGTACTTGACGCCGCGCTCCAGCAGCAGCTCGTTGGTGACCGGGGAGAACTCCCACCAGGGCGCGACGTAGCCGGTGGGGCGGCGGCCCGCGCGGTCCTCGATCAGCTCGATGGAACGATCCAGGACGGCGGCCTCCTGCTCCCGGCTCATCGCGATCGGGTTCTCGTGGCTGTAGCCGTGCGCGCCGATCTCGTGCCCGGCGGCGACGCAGGCGTCGAACTGCTCGGGGAAGGTCTCGATCGAGTGGCCCGGCCAGAACCAGGTGGTGGGCAGCTCGTGGCGGCGGAACAGCTCCAGCAGGCGCGGCACGCCGACCTCGCCGGCGAACAGCCCGCGGGAGATGTCGCAGGGGGAGTCCTCCCCGCCGTACGAGCCGAGCCAGCCGCCGACCGCGTCGACGTCCACTCCGTACGCGACCAGGATTTCCTTTGCCATTGTCTCCCTCTCAGACTTCTCGGACGGGGCCGGGCACCCCGGCGGTGCCGGTGCCGGTGCCGGTGTAGGTGTAGGTGCTGGTGCCGGACGGGCTGAGCGCCCCGGCCTCGGCGAGCCAGGCGCGGCAGCGGCGGGCCGCCTCCGCCGGGCCCGCGCCGGGCTCGGCGGCGAGGGCGGCGGCGAGCAGCAGCCGGGCCTGCCAGGGCGACAGGTCGCCCGCGAACAGGGCCCCGGCCGCCGACAGCTCGGCGCTCGCCCCCGCGTAGAGGCCGAGCACGGGGCCCTCCCCGACCCGGCTGGCGACCGCCACCGGGACGCCCTCGCGGAGCAGGTCGAGGCAGGCGCGGACGACCTCGGGGGTGGCGTTCCCGACGCCGAACCCGGCGACGACCAGGCCGCGCGCGCCCGCCCGCCGGGCGGCGTGCACGGCGGTGGCGTCGGCGCCGAGGTACTGGGGGACGACGTCCACGCGGGGCAGGTCGTCGTGGCGGCCGGTGAGCAGCGGCGCGGGGCGGGGCGGGACGGCGTGCGGCCGGACGCCCGCCTCGTCCACGTGCGCGACCGGGCCGCGCCCGGGGGCGGCGAAGGCGGCGAGCGCGAGGCTGCTGACCTTGCGCACCCCGGCGGCGGGCCACACCCGGTCGTCGAAGGCCACGGTGACGCCGGTGCCGCGGGCGGCGGGCGAGGCGGCCCAGCGGAGCGCGGCGGCGAGGTTGCGGGGCCCGTCGGCGCCGGGGTGGCCGTAGGGCCGCTGCGCGCCGGTGAGCACGACGGGGACGTCCGAGCCGTGCGCCAGGCCCAGCAGGAAGGCCACTTCCTCCATGGTGTCGGTGCCGTGCGTGATGACGACGCCGTCGGCGGCGGCGCCCAGCTCGCGCACGGTGGCGGCCAGGGCCAGCGCGTCGGCGACGGTGGCGGCGAAGCTGACGGTGCGGCGCACCTCGCGCACCTCGACCCGCACGGCCGGATCCGCCCAGACGGCGGTGGACGCCGCGAGCAGCTCGGCCGTGGGGACGCCGACCCGGCGGCCGCCGGGCCCGTCCGTGGTGGCGATGGTGCCCCCGGTGCCCAGCAGGATCAGATGACGCACGCAACCTCCGCTAACGTTTGCGCTAACGATTGCGTACATAGTGGGGTCCGCATCGGCGCACGTCAAGCCCCGGTTCCCGAGAATGCGGCGGTTTAACACCGGCGACCCGCCCGTCCGCCACAATGTGGAGGGACCCGACCCGGAGGAGATCCACTTGGCCGACCGACCGCGCCTGTCCGACGTGGCGCGCGCCGCCGGCGTGCACACCACGACCGTCTCGCGCGCCCTGCGGGGCAGCGAGGGAGTGGGCGAGGAGACCGCCGAGCGGATCAGGCGGGTGGCCGCCGACCTCGGCTACCTCCCCCACCCGGCGGCCACCAGCCTGCGCACCGGCCGGTCCCGCATGATCGGCGTGGTGGTGCCGCGGCTCACCGACCTGGTGCTGGCCACGATCTACGAGGGCATCGAGGAGGGCGCCGCCGCGGCCGGATACCAGGCCGTGGTCGCCAACAGCGGCGACGACATCGAGACCCAGCGGCTGCGCACCGAGACGCTGCTGGGCATGCGGGTGGACGGCCTCATCCTGGGCGACGCCCGGACCGACTCCGGCCTGGTGCACGGGCTGGTCGACAGCGGCGCCAAGGTGGTCCTCACGTCCCGGCGGCTCCCCGGCGTCACCTCCGTCACCTGCGACGACCTCGACGGCGGCCGGCTGGCCGGGCGGCACCTGCTGGAGCTGGGGCACCGCCGGGTCGGCGTCATCGCCGGGCGGCCGTACGCCTCCACCGGCATCGAGCGCACCCGGGGGTTCCGCGAGGTGTACGCGGCCGCGGGCGTGCCCGTCCCCGACGACCACGTGCTGCACTCGCCGTTCGACGCCGAGGGCGGACGGCGCATGGCCGAGGCGCTGCTCGCCCTCGACCCGCGGCCGACCGCCATCTACGCGGTGAACGACTTCGCCGCCATCGGCGCGATGGGCGCGATCCGCGAGGCCGGCCTGCGGGTCGGCGAGGACGTCTCGGTGGTCGGGTACAACGACGTGTCCATCGCCGCCGACCTCCCGGTGTCGCTCACCACCGTCCGGTCGCCGATGCGGGAGATGGGACGCGGCGCCGCGGCCGCCATCGTCAAGCTGATCGAGGGCAGGCCCGCCCGGTCCCGCCGGCTGGCCCCCGAACTGGTGCGGCGGGCGTCCAGCGTCCCCCTCTCCGACCAGGGAGAACGCGCCGAGTCATAGGATGGGCACGGACGGCTACGGAAGGCGGTCGGGCATGGCAGGGCGCGACGGAACCGATCTCGCCGGGCTGGCCGGCCTCTACGAGGACCTGCACGCCCATCCCGAGCTCGCCTTCCAGGAGACCCGCACGGCCGGGATCGTCGCCGCCCGCCTGCGCGAGCTCGGCTACGACACCACCGCCGGGGTCGGCGGAACCGGCGTCGTCGGCGTCCTGCGCAACGGGCCCGGCCCGGCGGCGCTGCTCCGCGCCGACATGGACGCCCTCCCCGTCCAGGAGCGGACCGGGCTCCCCTACGCCAGCGCCGCCCGCACCATCGACGCCGACGGCCGCGAGGTGCCGGTCATGCACGCCTGCGGCCACGACGTGCACGTGACCTGCCTGCTGGGCGCGGCGGCGGTCCTGGCCGGCGACCGCTCCGGCTGGCAGGGCACGCTGCTGCTGGTGTTCCAGCCCGCCGAGGAGGCCGGACGCGGCGCCCGCGCCATGATCGACGACGGGCTGTTCGAGCGGTTCGACCGCCCGGCGGTGGTGCTGGGCCAGCATGTGGCGCCGCTGCCCGCCGGGGTGCTGGCGCTGCGGCCCGGCCCGGCGTTCGCCGCGTCCGACGCGCTGCGGGTCGTGCTGCACGGGCGCGGCGGGCACGGGTCGCGGCCGGAGACCGCGGTCGACCCGGTGGTGATGGCCGCGGCGACGGTGATGCGGCTGCAGGGCATCGCGGCGCGCGAGGTGGCCGCGTCCGAGACCGCCGTGGTCACGGTCGGGTCGCTGCGCGCCGGGGCCCGGGAGAACGTCATCCCCGACGACGCCGAGATGCTGCTGAGCGTGCGGACCTTCGACACCGCGGTGCGCGAGCGGGTCCTGGCCGCGATCGAGCGGATCGTGCGGGCCGAGGCCGCCGCCTCCGGCGCCCCGCAGGCCCCCGAGGTCACGGTGATCGAGTCCTTCCCCGCGGTGGTGAACGACCCCGAGGCGTGCGCGTTCACCAGGCGCGGCTTCGACACCGACCTCGGCCCCGGGCTGGTGCACGACCCCGGCCCGGTCACCGGCAGCGAGGACGTGGGCCATCTCGCCACCGCCGCCGGGGCGCCGTGCGTCTACTGGCTGCTGGGCGGCGCCGACCCCGCGGCGTTCGCGATGGCCGCCTCGATCGCCGACATCGAGCGGATCGTGCGGGGGCTGCCGTCCAACCACTCCCCGCTGTTCGCCCCGGTGGTCGAGCCGACGCTGGAGACCGGGGTCGCCGCGCTGGTGTCGGCGGCGCGCACCTGGCTGCCCTCCACCGCGTAGCCCTTCCGGGAGCGCTCCGGGGGTCAGCTCCCATCAGGCCATGCCGGCGTCGTGGGCGAGCAGGGCGATCTGGGTGCGGTTGTCGAGGTGGAGCTTGTCGAGCACGTTGGACACGTGGGCCTTGACCGTGGCCACGCTCATGTGGAGCTCGGCGGCGATGTCGGCGTTGGACCGCCCCTGCGCCACGGCCACCACCACGTCGTTCTCGCGCGGGCTCAGCGCGGCCAGGGCGTCCCGGGCCCGCTCGTAGGCGCCCGCCCGGGTGAGCGCGCGGTCCATCAGCCGGCGGGTGATCCCGGGCGACAGGATCGGCTCGCCGGCCGCGACGGAGTGCACCGCCTGCACGATCCGGGCCGGCGGGGTGTCCTTGAGCAGGTACCCGCTCGCCCCGGCGCGCAGCGCCCGCAGGATGTCCTCGTCGGCGTCGAACGTGGTCAGCACGATCACCTCGGGCGGGTCGCGCCGGAGCCGCAGCCTGCGGGTGGCGGTGATGCCGTCCACCCGCGGCATCCGCAGGTCCATGAGGACCACGTCGGGGGCGTGCGCGTCGGCGGCGGCGGGCACCTCGTCGCCGTCGGCGGCCTCGCCCACCACCGCGATGCCGTGGACGCCGTCCAGCATCATGGTCAGCCCGCCCCGGACCAGGTCCTCGTCGTCCACGATGAGCACGCGCAGGGGAGGGTTCACGCCGGCCATGGTAGCCACGCCTCCAGGCGGAACTCGCCGCCCGCGGTCCCGTGGTCGAGCCGTCCTCCGGCCAGCCGCACCCGCTCGGTCAGCCCGACCAGGCCGGTGCCGCTGCCGGGCGCGAGCGGCGCGCCGGCCTTGCCGTCCGGGCCGTCCGGGCCGTCGCCGTCCGGCGGCGGGAGCGGGTTGCGGACGTCGATGATCAGGCCGTCGCCGGGCCGCCCGTCCAGCCGGACCGCCACCGGGCGGCCCGCGGCGTGCTTGCGGGCGTTGGTCAGCGCCTCCTGGACGACCCGGTAGGCGGTGCGGCCGACGGCGGCGGGCGGCTCGCCGGAGCCGTCCACCCCGTTCCGCAGCCGGATCTCGCCGCCGGCCTCGCGGGCCTCGCCGACCAGCCGCGGGACGTCGGCCAGCAGGGGCTGCGGCCGCTCGCCCGCGCCGCCGGAGTCCTCCTCGCGCAGCACGATGATCACGTCGCGGAGCTCGTCGAGGGCCTGGTGCACCCCGGCGCGGATCACCCCGGCGGCGTGCGCCAGCTTCTCGGGCGGGGCGTCGGGGCGGTACTCCAGGGCGCCGGCGTAGGTGGCCAGCAGCGACAGCCGGTGCGCCAGGACGTCGTGCATCTCGCGGGCGATCATGGTGCGTTCCAGCATCCGCGCCTCGGCGACCCGGCGGCCCTGCTCGGCCTCGGCGCGGCGGGCCCGCTCGCGCAGCGACTCCAGCAGCGCCCGGCGGGCCCGGGTCCGGGCGCCCCAGGCGATCAGCGCGCCGTAGGCGAGGGTGACCAGGAGCAGCCACCAGCCGAAGGAGATCCCGCCGTTGGGCCGCCAGAGGCCCTGGACGGCGTGCGCCGCGATCCCGGCGGCGGCCACGGCGATCGCGATCCGCCCGTCGCGCCGCTGGGCGACCTGCAGCGCCCCGAACGTGGCCGGCGGGGTGGCGGCCGGGGAGAGCACCGCCAGGACGGTGAGCCCGAGGGTTCCGGTCACGGGGCGCCAGAGCGCGATCGGAGCGGCCAGCCAGCCCGCGATCCCGGCGACGAGGTCCAGCACGATCAGGTCGCCGGCCTGGTGGCGCGCCAGGAGCGTGAGCCCGACGAGGGTTCCCATGACGCCGAGGAGGAAGATGACCTCGGCTCTTCTGCCCGAACACCGTTTCACCGGCCACACGCTAGCCAGGGCCGGCCCGGCCCCGGCACCCACCAAAGTCGGTATCCGCGCCGGGCGCCGGGGCCGCCGGGGGCGGGCGTGGACGGCGCTTTGGCGGGACGTTGACCGGATTGCGGCCTGGGCAAAGAGGTGTTTACGGAAACAGGGAAAACCTTCTGGCAAGGTTCGCGGGCCTGTCGCGTTACAACTGAGTGGAATCACCGTGCAACGCACTGAACATGACCAAGACGGAGGAAGTAGACAGAATGCGCACCTCGCTGGCCAACCCCCGCCGTACCCGGATCGACGCCTGGCCCCGGCCGCGCACCGCGACCGACGACGCCCCGCACACCGACCGGTCCGCCGACCACGGTGCCCACGTCCCAGAAGCCCGCCGCGCGGAGGGATGAGCCGAGGGATGAGCGCAGGGTGATCGCGGGGATGACCGCGAACCCGCAGGCGAGTGCCCCGAAAGAACTCCGATAAACCCCTTATCCAGCTTCGAGTGGTACAAGCTCGACATTCCTGAGCAAAGTGCTCGCCAATGGGACCAGTGCGCAAGTAAAGTTTCCCCACTGAAAGGTGGGGTTCCGTGCGCGAGCAGCTGGATCGCTGGATCGGGGTCGGGAGCATCGTCGCCGTGGCGGTGGTGCCCACGGTCCTGGTGCTGATGCCCTTGACGAAGGACGAACCGGCCGGCACCACGGGACAGCCCGGAGCGTCCCCCGCCGCGGGAGGCGTGGAGGGGCCCGCGAGCCCCACGCCCACCGACGGCCCGGTCCCGCCCGTCCCGGCGGGACGCAACTCCGGGACGCTCCCCGACATCGACACTCCCAGGACCGGGCAGGGAGGCGGCGGTAGATCATCGAGCCCCGCCAAGCCGTCCGGCTACAACGTCCCGGCCGACAACGGCGCCCGCATCACCGCCGTGAAGTGGAGCGGCAAGACCCGGGCGGACGTCTCGATCTCCTCCCCCGCGCTCGGCTCCACCCAGAAGGTCAGGGTGCTGGTCCCCCGGACCTGGAGCACCTCGTCCACCCGCACCTGGCCGACCGTCTACGCCTTCCACGGCGGCAACGACACCTACATCTCCTGGACCCGCAGCACCGACATCGCCAAGGTCGCCGCCGCCTACGACGTGCTCGTGGCCATGCCCGAGGGCCTCAACGGCTCGTACGCCGACTGGCACAACGGCGGCCGGGGCGGAACCCCCAAGTGGGAGACCTTCCACACCCAGGAAGTGCGCCAGCTCCTCGAACGCAACTTCCGCGCCGGCGCGGCCCGCGCGGCCATGGGGATCTCCTCCGGGGCGCAGGGCGCGATGACCTACGCGGCGCGCCACCCGGGCATGTACAAGTACGCCGCCGCCTACAGCGGGGTCCTGTCGATGCTCTCGCCCGGCATCCCGGCCCTGCTGCTGTTCATCAACACGCGGGCCGGGCAGAACGCCAACGACATCTGGGGCGACCCGGTGCGCGACCGCGCCAACTGGGCGGCGCACGACCCCGCCACCCTCGCGGGGAACCTGCGCGGCACAGGCGTGTACGTGTCCTCGGGCAACGGCTCGGCGGGCCCCCTCGACAAGGGCGGCCACGCCCCCTGGGACATCCGCTACCTGAGCGAGTCCCAGGTCGAGCGCACCAATCGGGACTTCGTCGCGCGGGCCAGGGCCGCCGGCGTCCCGGTCACCTCCGACTTCTACGGCCGCGGCTCGCACACCTGGGGCTACTGGAAGCGGGAGATGCACGAGAACTGGCCCACGATCATGCGGGCCATCGGCGCCCGCAAGCTCTGACGCCCCCGCCCTCCTCGTGATCAGCGCCTGAGCCAGGCCAGCACCTCCTCCAGGAACTGGCCGCGGCCCTTGTCCACGCGGTCCAGATGGGCGTAGTGGGTGGCACCGGCCAGTTCCACGGTCCGCACCCTCGCCGCGTTCACCAGGTCGGCGCGCAGCGTCGGCACGTCCTCGGCACGGCTCCAGAAGTCGAACTCGCTGCGCAGCACCAGCGTCCTCGCCCTGATTCCGCGGGCGTTCCAGAGTTTGCGGCCGGTGGCCAGGTAGAAGCTGTCGGAGAGGGCGCCCGTGGGAGCGCGGAAGCTCGGCGGCTCGCGGTCCCCGGACGTCGGGTCGCTCGCCAGGGCCTCCCGCACGTAGGACTCGACGACCTCCGGATCGCGCCACCGGCTCTTGTCGTCCACCGGAATGCTGTTGTCCCAGCTCGGCAGCAGCGACGCCCCCGTGCTGAACCGGTACGCGCCGAAGAGGGCGGCGTTGAACTCTCCGGGCCGCTCGGGGTCCTCGTAGTCGGTCCCGCGGCCCAGCGTGGGATGGCCGTCGACCTCCCCGTACAGGCTGTTGTAGATCACGAGGTGGCCGACCGCCGCCGGGTGCCGCGCGGCGTACCAGCCGAGCCAGTGCCCGCCGGTCGCCCAGCCGACCAGCGAGACCCGGCGCCCGCTGCGGTGCCGCACCTGGTCCACGACCGCGGCGATGTCGCGGACGACCTCCGTCCCCACGGCCAGCGGCGGATTCTCCCGGGCTGGACGGTCCATCGCGGGCGGGCGCGTGGAGTCCCCGTAGCCGCGGGCGTCCATGATGTGGACCCGGTGCCCGGCCGCGGCCAGGTCGTGCGCCAGCGACCCGCCGTCCACGGGCAGGTCGAAGCTGGCGGCGCCGGGGACCCGCGCGCCGTGCAGCAGGACGACCTGCGGCAGGTCGCGGTCGAAGGCCCGGGTGTGCCAGACCTCCCGGACGGCGACGCGGACGCCGCGGTCGCTCGGCGCCTGCCACCGGCTCCGGCGCACACCGCCGCCCGAGCGGGCTTCGGCGCGGGCCGCCGGTGCGGCCAGGCCGGAAAGGAGCGGGAGGGCGCCCAGTGCGGCCCCGAAGCGGGCCACCTGGCGGCGGGTGGGCGGTACGTCAGCCATCTCTCGGCCCCGTTCGTCGTCGGCGGATCTCCTCGCAGCCTGCCGAACGGCCCACCCGACGATCCAATCGAATAGATGGATCGATGCTCGACGATACTGATCTCATATCGCCGGAAGGGAGCCCGCCCGTGGAACTGCGGCACCTGCGCTGCGCCGTGGCGGTGGCCGACGCGCTGCACTTCGGCCGCGCCGCCCGGTCCCTGAACATGGCCCAGCCCCCGCTGAGCCAGCAGATCAAGGCCCTCGAAGAAGAGCTGGGGGTGCGGCTGTTCCACCGCAGCTCCCGCCGCGTCACCCTCACACCCGCCGGGGAGGCGTTCGTCGCCGAGGCGCGCGGGGTGCTGGCCGCCGCCGACCGCGCCCGCCTGTCGGCCCAGGCCGCCGGACGCGGCGACACCGGCCACCTGGTGATCGGCCTGGTCGGGTCGGCCGCGTTCGCCGCGCTCCCCCGGCTGGTGCGGGCGTTCCGCGGCCGCCATCCCGGCGTGGACCTCACGCTGCGCGAGATGACGACCGCCGAGCAGGCCGCCCGGCTCCTCAGCGGCGAGCTGGACGCCGGGCTGCTGCGCCCGCCGCTGGCCGGGGAGGCCGCCCGCGACCTGCAGCTCCTCGCCCTCGGCACGGAACCGCTGGTCGCCGCCCTGCCCGCGGGCCACGCCCTGGCCGGCCGCCGCCGCGTCGCGATCTCCGAGCTGGCGGCCGAGTCGTTCGTGCTGTTCCCCCGTCCCGCCGGGCCCGGCCTGCACGACCAGATCACCGCGCTGTGCAGGCGCGCCGGCTTCGTCCCCGCCCTGGGCCAGGAGGCCGTCCAGATGCAGACGATCGTGGGCATGGTCGCGGCCGGGCTGGGCGTCTCCCTGGTGCCCGACTCGGTCGCCAGGCTGCGTCGCGAGGACGTGGCGTTCGTCCCGGTCACCCCGCGCACGGTCACCTCCGCACTCTCCCTCGCCTGGCACCCGGCCGCGCCCTCCCCCGCACTGACCAATCTCCTGGCCACCGCCCGCGCGCTCGTCCCGGCCTGAGCCGCCCCGCGCGATCAGCCGGTGAGGTAGCCGCCGGAGGCGTCGATGTCGGTGCCCAGGACGGCGGTGGCGTCGTCCGAGGCGAGGAACATCACCACGCGGGCCATCTCCTGCGGCTGGACGATCCTCCTGATCGGGTAGTCCTGGGCGATCTGCTCGTAGGTCATGCCGAACGCCTCGGCGGCGCGGCGCAGCATCGGGGTGTCGACCGCGCCGGGCGCCAGGGCGTTGACGCGGATGTTGCGGGCGGCGTACTCCAGCGCCGCGACCTTGGTGAGCGAGGCCACGCCGTGCTTGCTGGCGTTGTACGGGGCGATCGTCGCGAAGCCCACCTCGGCCGAGATGGACGCGGTGTTGATGATGACACCCCGCTCGCGGCGCAGCATGTGCGGGATCTCGTACTTCATCGACAGGAACGTCCCGGCGGTGTTGGTGCGCCAGACCTGCTCGAAGTCGCCCAGCGTCTGCTCGTGCAGGGGCGCCGAGCGGGGGCTCTCGATCCCGGCGTTGTTGAAGGCGATGTCGATGCGGCCGTGCCGGCGGACGCACGCCTCGACCAGGGCGCGCACGTCGGACTCGCGGGTGACGTCGGCCCGCACGTACAGGGCGTCGCCGCCGAAACCGCGGATCTCGCGCTCGTGGCGGCGGCCGAGTTCGGCGCGGCGGCCGCAGAACACGACCCGGGCGCCCTCCCGCGCTATCTCGTACGCGGTGGCCTGGCCGATGCCGGAGGTGGCGCCGGTGATCAGGACTACCTTTCCGGCGAAGCGGCCATCGGGGTTCGCGCGGCCGGTGGCCGGGGCGGGCGGGTTCTGGGTGTTGGCGGCGGCGGTCCGGGCGGTCAGCGGCACGGCGGCCAGCCCGGCGGCGCCGATCGCCCCGGCGGCCAGCAGGCTCCGCCGCGACCTGGACGACTCCTGCCCGGACGACGCGGGCTCGGCGGTGTGCTCGTTCACGGCGTTTCCTCCTTCGGCGGGGGCGATCACCGGCGGGCCGGCCGGTCGATGGTCGTCCATTCGATGCCGGAGGCGGAGAAACGGTCGCGCAGGGCGTCGAGGTCGCCCGCCGCATAGGCGGTGTGATATCCGCGGATCAGCCGTACGTGCGGGTGTTCGCGACGGCCGGGAGCGGCAGTGGCCGGGCCCAGCGCGGCGGTACCCAGGGTCGACGCGCCTGCCGCACGCGGCAGGGCCGCACGGGAAATGTCGAGCACAATTCCTCCAGAAAGAAGGTGGATGTGCCCCGAACATTGCCGCACGCTCTCGGACGGCGTCCAAGACATACCGCTATAACCGTTGGTTATGAGGTCGCGGACGTGCTCTTTTCGGTGCGTTTTATGGAGCGGCTGATTTACTTCACGATTCGCTCGTGCGCGGGGCGCCGTCGAGGAGGGCGAGGTCGGACTGGGCGATGGTGGCCGTGACCAGGAGCTCGGTGATGAGGTTGTGGTTGAGGGTGTTGCCGAGCGGCGGCGGGACCTCCTCCTCGACCAGGCCGTACACCTTGGGGCTGAGGCGCTTGCGCACGTCGGTGACGATGTGCGCGGCGCGCTTGCTCGTCCACCGCCCCCCGGGCTGGAGGCGGCTCAACTCGTCGGCGACCTGGGCCCAGGTGAGCGGCTGCGGGTGCGGTTCCTGCCGCAGGTAGCGCTGGCTCAGGCACACCAGCACCAGATGCTCGGCGTCGCTGAGCTCCCACTGGTCGGCGTCGCAGGTGTCGGCCTCGTGCCGTTCGGCCCGGTTCCGCGTCGCCGCCTTCGTGGCGATCCGCACCTCCAGGAGGTGCTCCTGCCGGGGGGCGACGATGAACAGCGGCGTGTACGCGACGGGCAGTTCGGCGCGGTGCCCGCCCAGGACGAGCCGGGAGCCGGGGAAGCGGATCGCCAGCCTGCCGGTGTTGTGCAGGATCCAGCGGGAGCCCTCGGCGGTGATGTAGCCGTGCCGCCTGCTGACGTGCGGGTCGTTGCCGCCGACGCAGACGTGGACGTCGGGCTCGCAGCGTCCGAACAGCAGGTCGAAGCGCGCGCCCGGCGCGACGCTCATGCCGCCGTTCAGCCCCATGACGAACAGCGTCCCCGGCTGGGCCGGGGGGAGCCCATGGGCCAGGCTGCCGGCCTCTTTCGGCAGGATGTCGACCTTGTTCGACCGCTTGGGCATCGCCAGGACCATGGCTCACCTCTCCTTGTGCACACCCGGGGGGCCGTGCCCCCGCTCCACGCTACCCACCGGGCCCGGGAGGGGTCCCGGAACGTTTCTCATCCGGTGCCGTCGTAGTCTCCGCGGCCCGACTGCCCCGCCGCCGCGGCCACGCCGCTGGAGGTCTCGAACCCGTTGACGAGCACGCGCCACCTGACCTCTCCGGGCGGGAACCGGTACTGGAGCCGCCACTTGCTGCGCTGCGGCAGCGGCGGGACCTGCACGACCTGCCGCCAGGGCAGCTTCACCTTCCTCAGTGTGGTCGCCCGGCCGTTCACGGTGTAGGTCACGGAGGTGAGCCTGACGTCGCCGGTGATGTAGAACTCCAGCGTGCGGGGGCTCGGCTGCGTCTGCCGCACGACCGGTGACGCCGTCGGCGTGACGGTGCCGGACGCGGCGGGCCGCGCGCCGTCCCCCGGCCAGGCCACGATCACGCCGCCCGCGACCAGGGCCAGCGCGACGGCGCCGACGGCCGGCAGCCTGCGCCCGCGCCGCCACGCCGCGCCGGTCGCGGGCTGAGCACCGGCGGTGGGCGGGCCGCCGGGCGGGTTCTCCGCCTCGCCCGCGCGCCTGCCGATCTCGGCCGCCACCCGGGGCGGCAGCCAGGACGCGTCACCGGGCGGCGGCGCCGACAGCCGTTCGGCGAGTTCCTCCGCGCTGGGACGGCGCCCGGGGTCGCGGGCCAGGCAGGACGCGGCCAGTTCCCGCAGCCCCGCGTCGGCGATGCCGTCCAGCCGCGGCTCCTCCGACTCGATGCGGCGCATCACGGCGTGCCAGGGCCCGTCGCCGAACGGCTCCTCGCCCGTGCACGCGAACGCCAGCGTCGCCCCGAACGAGAAGACGTCCCCGGCCGGGCCCACCTCCGCGCCCGCCACCTGCTCGGGCGACATGAAACCGGGCGAACCGGCCCGGGCCCCCGGCCGGGTGACCGTGGCGGCGTCCACCGCGCGGGCGATCCCGAAGTCGATCACGCGCGGGCCGTCGGCGGTGAGCAGCACGTTGGCGGGCTTCAGATCGCGGTGGACGATCCCGGCCCGGTGGATCGCCGCCAGCGCCTCGGCGATCCCGGCTGCCAGCGGCCACACCGCCGCGGGCGGCAGCGGGCCGCCGTCCCGGACCGCCTCGCCCAGCGGGACCGCGGGCAGGAACTCGGTCACCAGCCAGGGGACGTCCGCGTCCGGGTCGGCGTCGATCAGCGGCGCGGTGAACCCGCCGCCGACCGCCCGCGCCGCGGCGGCCTCGCGCCGGAACCGGTCGCGGAACTCGGGGTCCCCGGCCAGCTCGGGGTGCACCAGCTTGACCGCGACGGCGCGGCCCCCGGCCGAGCGGCCGAAGTAGACCGTGCCCATGCCGCCGGAGCCGATCCGGGCCAGGACGCGGTAGCGCCGCTCCGCCGTCCCGATGGAACGCGGGTCGTCTGGTTCAAGGGGCCGCACGGGCGCCTCCGTTGGTCGTGGTGCCGCCGGGCGGGGCGACGGCGTGGACGTGGCCGTCCCGGGTGGCGACGAACGCCAGCCCGCCGATGCCCACCGGCCCGGACCTGAGCGTCATGTCCGCGGCGTAGGTCCACCGGACGCGGCCGGTCGCCGGGTCGAGCGCGTACACGTTCCGGTCGGTGCAGCCGACGTGGAGGGTGCCGCCGGACAGGCCGAGCGCGTTGCCCCGCCCGTAGTCGCCGCCCTCGCCCCGGCCGAGGCGGCGCGACCAGACGACCTCGCCGGTGGCGGTCCGGAGCGCCAGGACCGTCCCGCCGCCCGCGTCGGTGTAGACCATCCCGCCGCCGGACTGGAGCCGGAAGCCGTACCCCGCGCCCGGCCTGCGCCAGGCGACCCGGCCGTCGGCGGCGCGCAGGGCGTGCAGGGTGGCGTGCTTGTCGGCGACGAGGAACAGCCCGTCGGCGTGGTGCGGGTAGCGGCCCGTGTCGATCGCGCGGGTCCATGCGGTACGGCCGTCGCGGGCGTCGAGCCCGACGACCTTGGTGTCGACGGCGACGACGATGCCGTCGCCCGCGGCGATGCCCTCCTCGGCGCCGGCGCGGGCCGTCCACCGCACCCGGCCGTCGCGGGCGCCGAGCGCGCGGACCCGCTTGTCGTCGCCGTGCCCGAAACAGGCCACCGGCCCGGTGAGCGCGGGCCCGGGGGTCGGCATGGTCCCGAACGGCAGGTCGTGTTTCCAGAGGATCCTGCCGGAGGCCGCCCGTACGGCGGTGAGGTCCCAGGTGTCCGGGTCGACGAGGTAGGCGACGTCCCCCACGGCCTCGGACAGCCCGAGCGCACCGCGTTTCCACACGACGCGCCCGGTGCGGGGGTCGAGGGCCTGCACGCGCTCCTCGTCGCCCTTCGCCAGGACCAGCCCTCCGGCGCTCATCAGGTTCGGGTAGTAGTCGCTCACCTTCACCTTCCAGCGCTGGACGGCGCGCGGCGGCGGCCCTTCCGGCGAGGACGACGGCGACGCGCCGCTCCCGGCCGCCCGCGCCGGACCGTCGTCCCGGCTGCGGCTCCAGAGCACCGCTCCGAGCCCGCCCGCGGCCAGAGCACCCGCCCCGGCGATGAGCCCGCGACGGCTCATCGCCCTCGCCGGTGAGCCTGGTACGTCCGCGGGATCCGCGGTCGCCGCATCGGCGCTGGGCGGCTCGGCGGCCCCTCCGATGCCGTCGGGCGGCTCCGCCGTCACCGCGAAGGCGCCGGGTCGCTCTGCCGCCTGGACGGACGCGGCGTTGGTGGCGGGCGGGACCGGGGTGGCGTCGAGGCGGCGGGACTCGTTGGTGCGGCGGTCGATCTCCTCGGCGAGCGGGGCGGGCAGCCACCTCGTCCCCTGCAGCGGCGGCCCGCCCTCGTTGCCGAGCCGTTCCAGGAGGGCGGCTGCGGTCGGGCGCCTTCCGGGGTCCTGGTGGAGGCAGTCGGTGACCAGTGCGCGCAGCCACGGGTCGGTGAGGCCGTCCAGGTCGGCCTGGCCGGTCTTGATGCGGTACTGGCGGGAGCGCGCGGAGCCGCTGCCGAACGGCTCGGTCCCGGACGCCGCGTACGCCAGGACCGCGCCCAGAATGAAGACGTCGCCGGCCGGTCCGACCTCTTCGCCGGACACCTGCTCGGGCGACATGAATCCGGGGGTGCCGATGGGCGTCCCGGCCCGGGTGACGGCGGTGCCGTCCTCCGGCCGCGCGATCCCGAAGTCGATGACCCGGGGCCCTCCGGCGGTCAGGATCACGTTCGCCGGCTTCAGGTCGCGGTGGACGACGCCCGCGCCGTGGACGGCCGCGAGCGCCTCGGCGAGCCCGCCCGCCAGCGCGCGCACCGAGTCCGCGGGCATCGGGCCGTGGGAGCCGACGGCGTCCCGCAGCGTGAGGCCCGGCAGGTACGCGGTGACCAGCCACGGGTCGTGCGCGTCGGGGTCGGCGTCCAGCACCGGCGCGGTGAACGTCCCGGTCACCCTGCGGGCGGCGCCGATCTCGCGCCGGAACCGGGCGCGGTAGTCGGGGTCGCCGGTGAAGCGGCTGCGGATGACCTTGACGGCGACCAGCCGGCCGCCGCGCGACCGGCCCAGGTAGACGACGCCCATGCCGCCGGCGCCCAGGCGCGCGAGCAGCCGGTGGGAGCCGATCCGTTCGGGATCGCCCGGCTGGAGCGGGTCCACCGCCTCCTCCCCACCCGGTGAAGCACACCGTTCACGTTGCGTGGTCCCCGGCAGGAGACTAGAAGGTGCGGACGGGCGCGGGGTAGTGCTTTGGGTGGGTCTGTCGGTGCCGCTTGCCAGAATCGACCATGGTCTCCCGATGCTGTGACAGCCCGTCCCTCACACCGCTGATGAACCTGTCCGAGCGCGGGGTCCCGCACGGCGGCCCGGGGCACAGCATCGGCCACGACTACACGCGGGTGAGCCGCTGCGGCGCCTGCGCCGGGGGCGTGGTCGTCCACCACTCGCACGACTGCTGGGATCCGGCCGACCACCCGTCCTGGGACATGTACTGGTGGTGGCGCATCGACCCCGCCGACATGGGTGCGATGCTGGAGGCGGCGGCCTCCTGCCCGGCGCCGCTCGACTCGTCCTGCGCGTGCCGCGTCCACGAGGGGCTCGGGGGTTCCCACGTGCCGCCGCGCCAGGCGCGGTCGACGGAGACGCCGTACGAGAAGGCGCCCGTCCCGCGGGCGGCGGTGCGCGTGGAGGACGGCACGCCCCGCTGGACCGAGGGGTGAGCCCGGGGGTGATATGGACCACATCCCCTCCGGGCGGGGCCCGGACTGGCCGTGTGCGGAGGCGTCCGTACGCACAGGTCACCCCGCCCGGCCCGCCTTCCGGTGACAATCCCGCACGGAAAATTCGGCCATTATTTCCGGCATTGATTGTGCTAAAACCCGTCTGGGGTTCCCGTCCGGTTGCGGGCGGGATCTCCTGACGCAGGCAGCGTCGCCTGTTCGCGATCGAGGGTCTTGACGGCGGGCGGCTCCTGTTCGGGCGCCCGCGGGTGGAGAGGATCGTCATGGGCACGCCCGAGGCTCGGGACGTCGAACAGGTGATCAACACCGCGCGCTATCCGCTGTCCGACCCGGGAAGCGCAGGATGGCGGGCCGTGGTGGCCCGCACCCGCCGCGAACTGCGGGAATCGGGCTGCAGCGTGCTACCCGATTTCGTGCCTCCCGCATCGCGCGGGGCGCTGCGGGAGGAATGCGCGGCCATCGCGCCGCGGGCGCATTTCGAGGTCGAGACCGTCAACGCCTACAACATCGCCGTGGACGCGCCGCTGCCCGCCGGCCATCCCGGACGTATTTCGTTCGCGCGCGGCAACGCCTTCGTCGCGCGCGACCTCATCCCCGCCGGGCACATCGTCCAGCGCATCTATTCCAGCCGGCCGTTCCAGCGTTTCGTCGCCGACTGCTTCGGATTGGAGCGCGTGCACGAGCTCGCCGACCCGCTCTCAGGGCTGTGTCTGAACGTCGTCGATCCGGGTATGGAACATCCGTGGCATTTCGACACCAATGAGTTCACCGTGAGCATGCTCACCCAGCGGGCCGAGGACGGCGGCACCTTCGAATACTGCCCGAACATCCGTACGGCCGAGGCGGAGAATTTCGAAGACGTGCGCGCCGTCCTGGACGGCGGGGGCGGCCGGCTGGTCCGGCGGCTCGACCTCCGTCCCGGCGACCTCCAGCTCTTCAAGGGCCGCTACTCGCTGCACCGGGTCAGCCCGGTCCGGGGCGCGACACCGCGCCACACGGCGATCTTCGCCTACAGCGAGCGGCCCGGCGTCATCGGCAGCGTGGCGCGGACGAAGCAGCTCTTCGGCCGCGTGCTGCCCGAGCATCTGGCCGCCGAGAGCCGTGCCGTACGGGTCGACGCCCTCCTCGACTAGCCCAGCAACGCCCGAGCTGCTCCCCGAGAGGAACGCCACCGTGCGCGCCGACAGCACCGGCAAGATCTCGCTCGACCACATCTACACGCAGCCCGATCCACGCGCCTACTTCAGCACGCTCCGCGAACTCGACTACGCCATTCCGCAGCTCGCCAAGCCGTATTTCACCAAGCTCCTCCAGGAATACAAGGACGCGACGGGGGTGCGGCATCCGACGGTGCTCGACCTCGGCTGCTCGTACGGAATCAACGCCGCACTGCTGCGCTGCGACGCGACGATGGACGAGCTTTACGAGCGTTACAGCGGCCCCGGCTCCGCCGAACCCGGAACCGAGGAAATGGTGCGTCGCGACCGGGAATTGGTCCGTTCCCGCACCGGTTCGAGGACCACTCGTTTCGTGGGCCTGGACACCTCGGAGCCCGCCCTGTCGTACGCGGTCCGGGCCGGGTTCCTCGACGACGCCGTGCACGCCGATCTCGAGGAGAACGACCCCACCGGCCCGCAGCGCGAACGGCTCGCCGCCGCGGACCTGGTGATCTCCACCGGTTGCATCGGTTATGTCACCGAAAAGACGATCGGCCGGATCGTCGCCGCCGCCCGGGAAGGCGGGCGCCGGCCGTGGATGGCGCACTTCGTGCTGCGGATGTTCCCGTTCGACGCGGTCGAGGAGACCCTGGCGGCGGCCGGTTACGAGACCGTCCGCGCCGACGGGGTGTTCAGGCAACGCCGATTCGCGACCGCGGACGAGGAGTCGCAGGTGCTGGACACCCTGGCCGGTGTGGGCGTGGACGCCGGCGGCGTGGAATCCGAAGGCGGCCTTTACGCCCGACTCCACATTTCCCGGCCCCGCGCCGCGAGTGACGCGTAATCATGGACCTGGCAGCCGATAAGACCATCCGGACCGAGGATCGACGCATTGAACAGTAATCATGAGCCGTCCCCCCGCACCTTCGGCAACGAGGATGGCCTGCCCCGCGTTCCCCTGCCCTCCCTGGAGGCGAGCTGCGAGCGGCTGCTCGACTGGTGCGCGCCGCTCCTGGACGAGGCGCAGCTCGCCGAGACCCGGGCGGCGCTGGAGGAATTCCAGCGCCCCGGCGGCCCCGGCCGCGCGCTGCAGGCGGAGCTGGAGCGGTACGACGCGAGCGAGGGCGTGCACAGCTGGCTCGACACGTTCTGGCCGTACCGCTACCTGGGCCGCCGCGACCGCATCGCGCTCAACGCCAACTTCTTCTTCCTCTTCAAGGACGACCCCGCCCTGAGCGGATCCGCGTCGCCGCAGGTGGAGCGGGCCGCCGGGCTGATCGCCGCCGCGCTCGACTACAAGCTGCGGCTGGACGAGGAGCGCATCCCGCCCGCGACCCAGCGCGGCCGCCCCCTGTCGATGGTGCAGAACACGTTCCTGTTCTCCACCACCCGGATCCCCGGCGTGGTGCAGGACACCGTGCGCGTCCCTTACTCGGAGGAGTGGCCCGGCCCGTCCCGCGCCCGCCACATCGTGGTGTTCTTCCGCGGGAACATGTTCCGGGTGGACGTGCTGGGGCCGGGCGGCCGCCCGCACACCCTGGACGAGCTCGCCGCCGCCCTCCGCACGGTCCTGGAGGCCGAGCGGCGGCCGGAGGCGCCCGTCGGGCACCTCACCACCATGGCCAGGGCGGAGTGGGCGGAGGCCCGCGAGGCGCTCCTGGACCACGACCCCGGCAACGCGGCCTCGCTCGACGAGGTGGAGACCGCGCTGTTCTGCGTCTGCCTGGAGGACCTCGCCCCGCGCGACGACCTGGACGCCTGCGACGAGCTCCTGTACGGCGGCAGTGGCAACCGCTGGTTCGACAAGGCGGTCTCCCTGATCGTCTTCGCCGATGGCACGGCCGGCATCAACGTGGAGCACTGCGGTCTGGACGGCACCACGATCCTCAGCTTCGTGGACGCGCTGCTGGGCGAGCCCGCCGAGGCACAGTCGGCCCGTTCGGGCGCCGAGGCGCAGGGCGTCCCGGCCGTGCGGCCGATCGTGTTCGCGCTGGACGAGAAGCTGCGGAAGGTCGTGCGGGACGCCGGCGAGGCGTTCGCCGCGTACGGCGCGGCCACCGCGACGGAAACGGTGTCGTTCGACGACTTCGGCGGCGACCGGGCCAAGCGGCTGCGGATCTCGCCGGACGCGTTCGTGCAGCTGGCCTACCAGCTCGCCCACAAGCGCTCGAAGGGCTTCACGGGCGCCACCTACGAGTCGATCGCGACCCGCCACTTCAAGCACGGCCGGACCGAGGCGATGCGCGTGGTGACGCCCGAGGCGCTGCGCTTCGTCGAGGTCCTGGACGATCCGGCGGCCGGCGAGGAGGCCCGCCGGGCGGCGTTCCGGGCCGCCGCGGAGGCGCATGTGCGGCGGGCGAAGGACTGCCAGGCCGGGGACGCGCCCGAGCAGCACCTGTGGGAGCTGCAGCTGATCCAGCAGCGGCGCGGCGAGGAGCTCGGGGTGGCCGGGCCGCTCCCGCTGTTCGAGACGCCGGGCTGGCAGGTCATGCGGCACGACTACCTGAGCACGAGCTCGGCGCCGTCGGTCAACATCCGCTACTTCGGGTTCGGGTCGACGAGCGAGGACTGCATCGGCGTGGCGTACGTGCTGCTGCCCGACCGGTTCAACGTCTACCTGAGCACCCCCGCGAAGGTGGCCGGCGCCATGCACCTCTTCGCCGGGAAGCTGCGGGAGGCCGTCGCGGAACTCCAGGACCTGCTCGCCTCCGAGACCGAGACGGAGGCCGGGGTCAGTCGCTGATCCGGAGGATGTCGGCGATCACCTCGCTCATCGTGACCGGGTGGATCTCGCCGAGCGGGAGGTCCTCGGACGTGACGCGCGGGTCGGGGCTCGCCCAGACCGCGGTGACGGTCTGGTCGTCGCCCTGGCCCGCGTAGTAGGTCCCGAGGCCGGGGCTGATGTGCACGATGACGTACCGGCCGTTCTGGTCGGCGCGGACGAGCCGGCCGCCCCAGTCCTGGAACCTCGACTGCGCCATGCCCCGCACCTTGCCGTAGGGCGCGACGCGTCCTTCGAGCCGGGTCAGGCGGGTGGCGGCGCGCTCCTGGTCGGTGAGGCGGTGGACGGGCCGTCCGAGCTGCGGGAACGGCTGGAGGATCTCGTAGTCGGCGAACAGTTCCGACCACGCGGTCACCGATCCGGCGAGCTGGACCGGGTGGGCGAGGCCGATGCGCGCGCCCTCGGGCGGCTCGACGGCGTCGTCGTCCACGTCCGCGAACGTGCGGTCCTCGGCGATCCGGAACGCCGTCGCCCCGCCCTCGCCGTCCTCGGCGAGCCACACCAGCCGCCGGACGATGTGCCACAGCAGCGGGTGCGTGACGAAGAACCGCCGGAAGTCGTCCGGGCTCCAGCGGCGCCCCTGGACCATCGCGGTCTCCAGCCGCCGGATCTCGTCCTCCGCGACCGCCTTGACGTCCTTGCGGAGCCCGGCGAAGAGGGTGTGCGCGGCCGGGGCCAGGACGGGATCGTCGGCGGGGCCGGGCTTGGGCAGGCTCTTGCGCGTCTTGCCGTTCTGCTCGACGACGTGCGGCCGGAGCTGCTCGTCGAAGCCGACCGCGAACCGGCGCGGGCCGTAGTCGAAGGTCATGCCGCCCTCGGCGTCGAGGCCGAAGTCGGGGACGGCCCGGTCGGCGAGTTCGTCGGAGGTCAGCCCCCGGGCGGCGGCGATCTCGTCGATCTTCGCGCGGGCCCGGTCCTTGATTCCCGCGTACTTGCCCTTGCGGACGAGGGCGTGCAGGTGGGTGAGCGCGACGTCGGAGCCGATCCGGGCGAGGACGTCCAGCCCGGTGACGGCCCTGGGGGTGCCCTTCTCCCCAGGCCACGCGCGGATGAGGGGCGCGAGCCGCCGCACGGTGGTGTCGTCGCCGAGCAGCCCGAGCTGGGTCAGCGCCCAGTTGCCTTTGCTGGGCGCGCCGCACCCCTGCCAGCAGAGGAACACCGCCCAGGAGAACTCGGCCAGCGACACCGGGTCGCACAACTCGCGGACGACGTCGACGCCCGCGTAGGGCTCGTCCGCCTTGGACATGGCGAGCATGGTCAGCACGTGCCGCGTCGCGGCGGCGGGCAGGGCGCTCTCCCGCCCGCGCAGCAGCACCCGAGGCAGCAGGGCGGGGTCGGCCCAGTCGGTCTTGGGGATGCGGCCGGGCAGGATCTCCAGCGTGTCGAGGGCGAGCAGGTCCCGGACGGCTGAACCCGCCTCGCCCGCCGCCTCGCTGACCGCGTCCTCGCCGTGCTCCTCGGCCAGCAGCCGCAGCGCGCTCTCGGCGCCGCGCCGTTCAGGGCCGGTCTTTCCGAACGCGACCGGGACGAGGTACGGCACCGCCGCGACGCCGTGCCGCCGTAGCCAGCGGCGGGCGAACTCCCCGGCGCTCTTGAGCCGGGCGAGCCAGTCGGCCATCGTGCGGGCCACGTCGGCGTCGAGGCAGGGGATCAGCGTCGCGCCGTGCTGGACGGGCGCGCCGGTGGCGACGCGCAGCCCCAGCGGCAGGGCGTCGGCCCCGAACCGCGCCATCACGGCCGGCAGCCACAGGTTGGCGAGGGGCATCCGCTCGGACGCCCAGGTCTCGACGGCGGCCCAGTGGGCGTCCGGCTTCCGCGCCCAATCGGGGAGGTGCCGCATGAACTCGTCGTAGACCTCGTGCTCGCCCGGTTCCCACCGCATGGAGCTTTCGGCGGGCGGCGTGAGGCCGTCCAGGACGACGGGCTTGGCCCGGTTGCGGGTGCGGCGCGTCCACGGCGGGTCGGCCAGCAGCGGGGGCAGATCGGGGGAATCGAGGACGTCGGCGGCGACGGGCAGCAGCGGCTCGACGGTCTTACGGCCTTCGGGTGTCAGCGTGGGCAGCACGGCCTTGGCGAGGTCGGGATCGGCGTTGACGCGGGAGCGCAGCAGCCCCTCGATGGTGAGCCGCTCGGTGGTGTTCGTGCCGGTGGCCTCGGCCAGTACCCGGATCGCCTGGGCGGGGAACCGCTCGGCCGCGGCCGCCACCCACGGCAGGGCGTCCTTCTCGCGGATCCGACTCACCAGCACCCGCAACGCCTCGTCGCTCGGCACCAGGGCGAGCGCCTCAAGGACCTCGCGGCAGGCCGAGGGGTAGCTGCGGAAGTTGTAGCCGAGGGCTGCGGCCAGCACCGGAATGGTGGCCGTTCCGCCGCCGTGCAGCAGGGTGGCGAGGATCTCCGGCCGCCCCTCGTCCCAGGACACCAGCGGCTGCGCCCACACGTCGGCGGCCTGCTCGGCGGTGGAGAGGGAGCAGAAGTACTGGAGGTGCGTGGCCCGCGACACGTGAGGACGGTCCTCGGTGAGGCATTCGTCCGCCCACTCCCGTTCGGTGGGCACGAGGTAGGTGACCGCGAGCCGCCGGAGCCCGTCCCCGCGATGGGCGGCGAGCCGCCGTACTGCCTCCCGGTACTCCTCGTCGCCCGCGGTGGCGAGCAGCGCGCGGAGCCTCCGCATGAACGCCCCATCGGCCCACCACCAGGAGAGATCCCTCGGTGAGGCGGCGCGCATCACCCCGCCGTGCCGCTCGGGCCCGGGGACGGCGACGATACCGCGGCCGAGGCCGCGCTTGCCGACGACCCACGGGGGCGGTTCCCGCCGGGGGAATCCGACCTGGACGCCGACCAGTTCGGTGAACGCGCAGGCCGCGAAGGGCAGGCCGTGCTCGCTCGCCCAGGCGTCCGCGAACGCGGCGCGGCGCGCGTCGTCGACGCCGGTGCACGTGACGAGGATGGAGGCGACGGCCGCCGCGCCGACCGGGTCGGGCTCGCCCCGCAGCCACGCCCGTACCGCCCCGGCCATCTCCGGGTCGGTGACGGGTTGCCGGAGCATCGTCTCGATCACGGGCTCGGCCGCCCGGGTCAGCTCCCGCACGGCCCCGGCGGCCTCCGGGTCGATCCGCACCGGGTGCTCGACCGGCGTCCCGCGCCGTGGATGCACCAGGCCACGCCACATGCCGGGCAGGACGATCACGTCTTCCTCCATGCCCCCGCACCGTACCGAGGGCCTCCGACATCTCCCCCTCAGGAGGCGGCGGGCGGCGGGGCGGTGGTGTCGCGGACGACCAGCCCGGCGGGCAGCAGGAGGCTCTGCGCGGCCGGGGCCGTGCCCGCGATCAGGTCGAGGAGCGTGCGGGCGGCGAGCCGGCCCTTCTCCACCAGCGGCTGCCGGACGGTGGTGAGCGGCGGGCTGGCGCCGACCGACAGCGGCAGGTCGTCGAAGCCGACCACCGACAGGTCGGCGGGGACGTCCAGGCCCAGCTCGCGGGCGGCGTCCAGGACGCCCAGGGCGAGCCGGTCGGTCATCGCCAGGATCGCGGTGGGGCGCCGCCCGGACGGCTGGTCGAGGAGCGCGCGGGCGGCGGCGCGGCCCAGGTCGGCGGTGTTGCCGCCGCACTCGACGACCGGGACGGCGCGCCCGGCGGGCAGCCCGTCGCGGTATCCGGCGATGCGGAGGCGGGCGACGGCGAAGCCGATGGCCTCCAGCCGGGCCCGGTCGGCGGGGCCGGAGCGGGCGTCGGCGGCGAGCCGGTCGGCCAGCACCGCGATCCGCTCGTGGCCGAGGCCGGTGAGGTGCGCGGCGGCCTGCCGGGCGCCGTCGCGGTCGTCGACGCCGATGTAGGGCTCCCTGTCGCCGGGCCGGAGCTCGGGCTCGTCCACCACCACCAGGGGCAGGCCGCGGGCGCGGGCGGCGACGAGGCCGGGGTGGTCGTCGGAGAGGGAGTAGGCGAGGAAGCCGTCCACGACGGCGCGGCTCACGGCGTCGGTGGCGGTGGCCCCGGAGGCGGGCGATTCGGGCGGGGCGGGGATGAGGGTGAGGCCGACGTCGGCGAGCTCGCTCGTCCCGGCGACGCCCTGGAGGAACAGCACGGCGGCCGGGTCGGTGAACGCGTAGGCCAGGGCCTCGGTGAACAGGACGCCCAGGGCGCCGACGCGGCGGGTGGCCAAGCCCGCGGCGAGCGGGTCGGGGCCGTGGTAGCCGAGCTCGCGGGCGGCCTGGAACACCCGCTCGCGCACGGCGGCCGACAGCTTGCCGGGGCGGTGGTAGGCGTTGGAGACGGTGGTGTGCGACACGCCCGCGGCGCGCGCCACGTCCCGCAAGGTGGCCATGGTGTCCCCGTTCGTTCTCCGTTTGACCGGTAAACCAGACTACCCGTAGGCTCGTCTTGTTTACCGGTCAACCCGAGGAAACGGGGAGGTGGGAGCGATGCGGGGGACGGTGATGCCCGAAACGCGCAGGGCCCGGCGGGCCGTGGCGGCGGTGTTCGCGCTCAACGGCGCGGTCTTCGCCTCGTGGCTGCCGCGCATTCCGGAGGTCAAGGCCGCGCTCGGGCTCGGCGACGCCGAACTGGGCGCCGCGCTGGCGGGCCCGGCGCTGGGCGCGGTGATCGCGATGATGGCGGCCGGGGTGCTGGTCGTCCGGCTCGGCAGCCGCCCGGTGACGCGGGTCTCGCTGGCCGCGTTCTGCGCCCTGCCCGCCCTGGTGGGGCCCGCGCCGTCCGGGCCCGCGCTGTTCGCCGCGCTGGCCGCGTGGGGCGCGGCGATGGGGTGCCTGGACGTGGCGATGAACAGCGCGGGCATGACCGTCCAGCGCCTCTACGGCCGCCCGATCATGTCCGGGCTGCACGCGGCCTTCAGCGGCGGCGCGCTGGCGGGCGCGGCGGCGGGATCGGTGGCGGCGCACCTGTCGGTGCCCGTGACCGTCCATCTGGCCGGGGGCGGCGCGATCGCGCTGGTGGCGGGGCTGGCGGCCACCCGGGGGCTGCTGCCCGCCGACCACGACGCGCAGGCGCGGGGCCCCGCGCTGGCCCGCCCGACCGGGCGGCTGCTCCTGCTCAGCGCGCTCGCGTTCGCCGCGCTGCTGTCGGAGGGCGCGGTGGCCGACTGGAGCGCGGTCTACCTGCGCGACACGCTGGGCACGGGGGCGGGCACGGCCGGGGCCGGGTACGCGGCGTTCGCGGTGGCGATGACCGTCGGGCGGCTCGCCGGTGACCGGTTGGTCACGGCCGTCGGGCCGGTCCGGGTCGTCGGCGTCCTGGGCGGGGTCGCCGCCGCCGCGCTGGGCGCCGCGCTGGCGGTCGGCACGGCCCCGGCCGCCCTGGCCGGGCTGGCCGCGCTGGGGCTGGGGCTGGCGTGCGTGGTCCCGGTGGTGTTCACCGCCGCCGCGCACGTCACCGACGCGCCCGGACCCGCGATCGCGACCGTCTCGACCTGCGGCTACCTGGGGTTCATCGCCGGTCCCCCGCTGATCGGCGCGGTCGCCCAGCTGATCGGGCTCGGCCCGGCGCTGGGCCTGGTGGCGGCGCTGGCGGGGCTCATGGCGCTGTCGGCCCGTGCCGTGCACCCGGCCGCCCGCACGACCACCGAACGAAATTTGTCACCTTCGTCCCTTTCCCGGGAGCCCGCCGCCGGGCGAGATTGATCGGTACGCGGGTTGAACCGTGCCCGGCCCCTGCCCCCCGGAGGGACGACATGCGCGCGAGAACGACGACCCGGCTGGCGGCGGCCCTCGCCGTGGCGGCGGCGATGGTCCCCGCCCCGGCGGCGGCCGCCACCGGCGGGACCCTGACGGTCCTGGCCTACAACGTGGCGGGCCTGCCCGAGCCGATCTCCGGCGGGAACCCGGCGCAGAACACCAAGCCGATCGGCGAGCGCGTGAACGCCTACGACGTGGTGAACGTCCAGGAGGACTTCAACTACCACGCCGACCTCTACAGCACCGACCGGCATCCGCACCGGACGCCCACCAGCGGCGGCGTCCTGTTCGGCAGCGGCCTCAACACGATGTCGGACCACCCCTTCACCGGCCTGACCCGCGTGAAGTGGACCTCCTGCAACGGCTTCGACTGCCTGACGCCCAAGGGCTTCACCCTCAAACGGCTCCGGCTCGCCGAGGGCGCCGTGATCGACCTCTACAACGTCCACGCGAACGCGGGGTCCACGAACGCCGACCTGGCCGCGCGCAGGGCCAACATCACCCAGCTCGCCTCGTACATCACGGCGCACTCGGCGGGCAACGCGGTCATCGTGGCGGGCGACACCAACACCCGCTACACGCGCGCGGGCGATAACATCCGCGACCTGGTGACGGCGGGCGGCCTCACCGACGCGTGGGTCGCCGCCGAGCGCGGCGGCGACCCGCCCCCGGCCGGAGACCCGGCGCTGGTCTGCGACGACGCCGCCGTCACCGACGCGTGCGAGGTCGTCGACAAGATCCTCTTCCGTGGGAGCGGCACCGTCGGCCTGCGCCTCACCGGCTACTCCAACGACGACGCCCGCTTCCGGACCGCCGACGACGAGATGCTGTCCGACCACTACCCGATCGCGGCCGCGTTCACCTGGACGCTCACCAGCCGGTGACCACCTCGGGTTCGCGGCGCCGGCGGCCCTCGCGGGGGCCGGCGTTCAGCGGCAGGCCGGCGAACCGCGGGACCTCCCCGGGTTCCGGCTCGCGGTCGTAGCGCCGGGCGCGGCGCAGCATGATGCGGAGCCGGGCCAGCAGTTCCTCCGGCTGGACCGGTTTGGCGAGGTGGTCGTCGGCCCCGGCCTCCAGGCCGTCGATCCGGTCGCGCAGGCCGTGGCGGGAGCCGAGCAGCAGGACGGGCAGGTCGTCACCGCGCAGGCGCAGCATCCGGCACGCGTCCAGGCCGTCCAGGTACGGCAGCCGCGCGTCCAGGACCGCGGCGTCGGGACGGGCGCGGTCGATCGCCTCCATCGTCTCCAGCCCGTCGCGGGCGGTCTCCACCGTGTAGCCGCCGAAGCGCAGCGCGCGTTCCACCGCGGCGCGCGCCTCGTGGTCGTCGCAGGCCACCAGGATCCGGCGCTCGGCGTCGTAGGTCGTGGTCAAGGCGTCCTCCCCGTTCGTTCCGCCTTCTCACGCAACGGTGCGACGCGGACCTCAACGGGGCATCGGACGATTCTTAACGTCGCATGAGAACTCGTGAATTGCAGAGAAAGCTTTGCAAAGAAGTCTCTGTAGAGTAGGTTCGGGCGGCATGACGATCCTTGGACGATGGCTCGGCGCGGCCGCCGGGCTCACCGCGGGCGCCGCCGCCGTCACCGCCTTCACCGTGCACGCGGCACCCGCCGTGACGAACGCCGTGCCGAACGCCGCGCCCGCCGCCGCCTCGCGCCTGGCGTGGTCCCCGTGCGACGACCCGGAGAACCCCGGCGCCGAGTGCGCCACGCTCTCCGTGCCCGTCGACTGGGAGCGTCCAGACGGCCCCAAGCTCGGCCTCGCACTCGCCCGCCGCACGGCCACCGGCCCCGGCGAACGCGTCGGAACGCTGGTGTTCGGCCCCGGCGGCCCGGGCGACAGCGGCGTCGACCGCGTCGTGACCGGCATCGGCAGGTTCAGCCCCGAGATCCGGCGCCGCTTCGACATCGTCAGCTTCGACCCGCGCGGCGTCGGCGACAGCAACCCGATCACCTGCTCCGGCGACCTGCTCGCCCGGCGCCCCTCACCGAAGATGGACGGCCAGGCCGACTTCGCGGCCACCCTCGCCTACAACGCCGAACTGCGCGCCGACTGCCGCGAGCGCACCGGCCCGGTCTTCGACCACCTGGACACCGCCCACACCGTCCGGGACCTGGAGGCGTTGCGGGCCGCCCTCGGCGAACCGAAGCTGACCTTCCACGGCAGCTCGTACGGGACGGTTTTGGGCGCCCAGTACGCCGAGACCTACCCGCACCGGATCCGCGCCATGGTCCTGGAGAGCGTGCTCGACCACAGCCTCCCGACAGCGCGCGCGCTGCTGCGCGACCAGGGGATCGCGGCGCAGGACTCCTTCGACGAGTTCGTGAAATGGTGCGGCGCCAACGAAGGCTGCGCCCTGCACGGCCGCGACGTGCGCGCGACCTGGAAGACGCTGCTCGCCCGCGCCGAACGCGGCGAGCTGGAGCACCCGAAGAAGCCCGGGACCCGCATCTCCTCGATCGACCTGGTCAACGTGATCGCCTTCCGCGCCTTCTACACCGCCGACTTCGCCGGTCTCGCCAGGACGATCGCCGCGATGGAGGCGAGCACGCCGCTGCCCGCCGCGCCCACCGCCCTCTCCCCCCTCCCGCCCACGGCCCCGATCTTCTGCTCGGACTGGCGGCTTCCCGTCCGCGACCACCGCGAGTACGCCTCGCTCGTACGGACGCTGAACACCGCCGCACCCGACATGCCGTACCTGCTCCCCCTCCGCATCACGACCGCGTGCCTGGGCGCCCCCGCCACCAACCCGCAGCACCGCCTCAAGGTGGACGGCGCCCCGCCGATCCTGCTGTCGAACGCGCGGCACGACCCCGCCACCGGCCACGCCGGAGCCCGATCCGTCGCCCGGCAGCTCGGCCGCGGCGGCGTGCTCCTCACCTACGAAGGGCACGGCCACGGCAGCGCCACCAGCGGCCCCTGCATGGAGAACACCGTCAACGCCTACCTCACCGACCTGAAGGTCCCGGCACGCGACACCTCCTGCCCGGCCTCCTCCGGCTAGCGGACGGCGGCGGTGCCCATGATGACGTCGTCGAGCAGGGCCACCAGCACGCCCTTCACCGACTCGCGGTCACGGGCGTCGCAGGGCACCACGGGCACGTGCTCCGCGACGCCCAGCGCCTCGCGCACCTCGTCCACGTCGAACACGCGGGAACCGTCGAAGTGGTTGACGCCGACGGCGAACGGGACGCCCGTCTCCTCGAAGAAGTCCACGGACGGGAACGCCTGGTCGATCCGGCGGGTGTCGACCAGCACCACCGCCCCGAGCGCGCCCTCGACCAGGTCGTCCCACAGGAACGCGAACCGCTCCTGACCGGGCGTGCCGAACAGGTACAGCACCACGCTCCCGTCCAGCGTGATCCGCCCGAAGTCGAACGCCACGGTCGTGGTGGTCTTCCCGGTCACGGCCGAGGCGTCGTCCACCCCGGCCGCCGCCTCGGTCATCGCCGCCTCCGTGGTCAGCGGGCGGATCTCGGAGATCGCGCCGACGAAGGTCGTCTTCCCGACCCCGAACCCGCCGGAGACGACGATCTTCGCGGAGACCATCCGGCCCGCCGCGGGCTCAGAGCGCACGGACACCGTCACGGATCCTCTCCAGCAGCGACAGGGAAGGACCGTCGCCGCCCGCGGCGCCCGCCAGGCCCGTCACGTGCTCGTGCACCGTCACCAGGCCCTCCGCGACGAGATCGGCGATCAGCACCCGCGCCACCCCCACCGGCACCCGCAGCGCGTGCGCCACCTCCGCGACGGCCACCGGACGCTGGCAGGTCTCCACGATCCGCCGCCGCTCGAACCCCAGCGGCGCCGACAGCGCGGACGGCGGCGCGCTGATCACGGTCTCCACCCGCAGCCGCCCGTCCACCGGACGGGTCCGGCCGCCCGTCACGATGAACGGCCGCACGAACCCCCCGTCGCCGTCGAACCCGTCGTCCGGAGCGGTCATCTCGGCGCCGCCCGCCGCAGCACCTGGTTCTTCAGCTCGGTCACCATCTGCGGCGTCAGCAGCCCGCCGAACCGGTCGCACAGCGTCGCCATCTCGTGCCCCACCAGGCCGAGATCGCAGCCCGCCGTCGCCACCACGCCCAGGCAGCTCCCGTCCGAGATCGCCGACACCAGCAGGAACCCGCGGCGCATCTCGATCATCACCAGCTTCAGGCCGTCGAAGTCGTAGTGCCGGGACGCGCTGCGGGCCAGGCTGGTCACGCCGGACACGATCGCGGCCAGTTGCTCGGCGCCGTCCCGGTCCAGGCCGTCCGACATCGCCATCAGCAGCCCGTCCGACGACACCGCCACCGAGTCGGTCACGCCGTCGGTGTTCCGCACGAAATTGCCGAGCAGCCAGTTGAAGCTCTGCGCCTCCGCCGCCACCTGGGTCATCGGTCCTCACCCTCCTCCTCGCCGGGGCGCCGCTCGGCGGCCCGGTGCACACCCGCCCGGAAGTCGTTGAGCATCGAGCGCACCTCGTCCGGCCTGCGCGCCGGATCGTCGGCGGGTCTGGACGGCGCCTCCCGAGGACGCACCGGACGCCGCAGGGGCTGCTCGCGCGGACGGCGCTTGACCAGGCCGTTCCGCGTCGTGGCCACGTCGCCGGGCGGCGGCATCACCGCCACGACGTCAACCGCCCGCCCCCGCTCACCCGCCACCGCCAGCACGGGCACCGGCTCCGGCACCGGCTCCGGCGCGGGCGGCTCGGGCTCCACCAGCAGGCTCGGGGGCAGCACGACCCGCGCCGACACCCCGTTCAGCGGCGAGTCGTGCAGCCACACCCGGACGCCCAGCCGCGCCGCGAGCCGTCCCACCACGTAGTGGCCCAGATCGCGGGCCGGGCTCACCAGGAAGTTCTGCTCGCCGCGCAGCCGCGCGTTGGCCGTGGCCATCGCCTCGGGCGCCATCCCGATCCCCTGGTCGACGATCGCGATGTGGTAGCCCGTCGCGTCGGCCCGCGCCTGCACCTCCACCTGCATGTCCGGCGGCGAGAACGAGAGCGCGTTCTCGATCAGCTCGGCCAGCAGATGGGAGATCTCCGCCGCCGCCGACCCCCGCACCGCCGCCTCGTCCGCGCGCCGCAGCACCACCCGCCGGTAGTCCTCCACCTCCGCGAACGCCGACCGCAGCACGTCCCCGACCGGGACCGTCCCGGACCAGCGCCGCGGGCTGTGCTCGCCCACCAGCACCAGCAGGCTCTCGGCGTTCCGGCGCATCCGGGTCGCCAGATGGTCGAGCTCGAACAGGTCCGCCAGCGCGCCCGGGTCCTCCTCCTTGCGCTCCAGCGCGCTGATGAAACCGAGCTGGCGGCGCACCAGGTTCTGGTTGCGGCGCCCCAGGTTGGCCAGCGACTCGGCGGTGTTGTGCCGCATCACCGCCTGCTCGACGGCCAGCCGCACGGCGGTGCGCTGCAGGTCCTCAAGCGCCTCGGCCACCTCCGCGAACTCGTCCGCCCGCCGGGTCAGCGCCGACCGCGACGCGTCCACCACCACCGTCCCGGGATCCTCGGCCGCCCGGATCCGCGCCACCGCCGACGGCAGCCGCCGCTCCGACGCCTCCCGGCCCTCCGCCGCCAGCAGCCGCAGCGGCCGCACCACCGACCGGAACGTGTACAGCCACAGCAGCACCGCGACGAGCAGGGCCGCGGCGGCGCCCGCCGAGTACAGCACCAGCGTCCGGCGCGCGCCGGCCCGCACGTCCAGCGCCCGCTCCCGCACGTCCGCGCCGATCCGGTGCTGGACGGCGCGCAGGTCGTCCACCAGGACCGTCATCGCGTCCCACCAGCGCGCCGCGTCGACGCCCAGCCGCCCGCCGTTCGTCCCGTCCAGCGCGCGCCGCTCGTAGACGTCGGCCGTGCCCGCCGCCGGGGTCGCCCGCGCCGCCTGGAGCGCCGCCGCCTGCCCCGGCGTCGCCACCCGCCCGAACCGGGCCAGCGCGTTCACCTTCGCGGCCCGCACCTCCGAGAACCGCCGGTAGTCGTCCTGGGTGAACCGGTCGGCGGCGAACACCCCGTTCAGGTGGCCGCGTTCGAGCGCGGTCGCCTCCTTGGCGTCGCCGAGCACGTTCAGCGCCTCCAGCCCGAGCCGCAGCGCGCGGTCCTGCCGGGCCGCCGAGTCGGCCGCGGCGGCCCCGGCCAGCGCGGTGATCGCCCCGGTGTAGAAGTCGAGCGTCTCGGTACGGCCCATCCGCCCCGAGTCGACCAGCCCCCGGACCGACCCCAGCGTGCCCAGCCGCCCCAGCGCACCCCGCACCGCCCGCGCCGTACCGTCCGGTGCCCGCGCCGCGACGCCGAGATCGGCGCGGTACCGGTCGGACTCGCGGCGCTGCGCGTCCACCTGCGCCCGGTACCCGCCCGCGCCGCCGAGCAGGCCACTGGTCAGACCGCGTTCCCGTTGCAGCGAGTGGATGAGCTCCTGGGCGGCCAGCACCAGCGTGACGTCCCGTACCGTCGCCTCGGCGTCGGCCGCGACCCGCGCCTGCCCCGCGACACCGGCCCCGGCCAGCACCACCAGCGACACCGTCGGCACGGCCAGGATGAGCGCCAGCCGCGCCCGGATCGTGCGGGCCGGCGCGAACCTGCGCCGCCCGCCCGCACCCCGGCCCTTCTCCTGAACCGGCGCACGATGGCGGGGACTCATGCCCCGGCCCCAGCAGACTCGGCCCTCATCGGCCCCATCCCCTCGTGAGCGCGCTCACCATCGAGCGGCCGCCAGCGAGCAAGGCTGCGTTTCACGGGCCTCGCCGAGCGCGGCAACGCGCTGACAGACGCTAGGTACACCGCATTTCCGGAAGATTGCGCCTCCGTATGAACCAAGTAGCGAGATCTTCACCGGCGCGCCTGGACGGTGGTGCCGACGCTCGCGCGGAACGCTCTCCACGCGGGACCGGAGAACCGCAGCACGGAGCCGCCCTCAGGATGCGCACCGTCCCGGACCCCGACCATGCCGCCGGGCAGGGCCGTGACCTCCACACACGCCTCCCCCTTCTCGCAGCGCCGGCTCTTGCGCCAGACCGTCCCATCGGAATTCAGCATCCGGATACAGGTCCTTTCAGTTCGCGGGAGCGGGAGACTGCGAATCCGGCTGGACGGGCTCCGCCGACGGCGACTCCACAGGCGGCGACGGCTGCGCCGGGCCGCTGGAGGTCTCGACCGGTACCCGTTCCACCGCTTTCCCGGGCGGGCGGTCGTCCTTCGGGGTGGTCGAGGGCTTGACACGCTCGTCCGGGACGGCCGGACGGCCCTGCACCTTGATGCCCGCCATGACGCACGAGCCCTCCGGCCGTCCGGCCTGCGGCGACTCCCTCTCCACCCGCACCGTGACACCGTCGGTGGAGCGGTCGATCGGCAGGGAGAAGGCTTCGTGGCCCCCGGCGGAAGCGCGCACGCTCTTCCGGACCCCACCGGCCGTCGCGGTCCAGCGGCATGGCTCCGAGGTTCCGAGCGCGGCGACCACCGCGGTCAGGTCGCCCCGCGCCACGGAGGTCTCGAAGTCGATGACGCGCTCGGCCGCGACGGCGCCGCCGCTGAGCACCCACCCCGAGGTGTAGGTCCGGCCGCCGATCCGGATGCCCTCCGCCCCCGCCCCCGCCCGCGGACGGCCGGTGGTTCCGTCGGTCACGAACTCCTTGTCGGGCCACGAGATCCGGATGCTCCTCCTCGGCCCGCCAGGGTCGTCCGAACGGCCCGGATCCGCCAGGTGCATGGACCCGGACTTGTGATCGGCCGGGCCGAGGACGTAATAGGCCACACCGAGTGAACCCAGCGCCAACCCGGTCGCCGTGACGCCCGCCAGCACGCCCGTCTTGAACCCCCAGCGCGCGCGGCGGCCGGATCCGCGCGGTGACGGCACGGGCCCCGCGGGGGCCGCGCCGTCGCAGAACTCCCGAACGAACTCCCTCTTGTCCTCGGCCGCCAGAACGTCCAGCCGGGCCGCGAACCCGGCCTCCCAGTCGAGGTCTGCCATGTCCTCACCTTCCAGCGTCATCGTTCGGGTCCGGAATGACCTTCGCCAGTTCGGTCAGCGCCTTGCGGTAACGGCTTTTGACCGTCGCCTCGGGCACATCGAACTTCTGCGCTATTTCGGAAAATGTCATTCCCAGGAAGTGTCGCGCGAGCACGACCGCCGCGAGCGTCCCGGAGAGCCCCATGACGGCGTTCCGGACGTCGATCCGGGTCGCGACCGCACCCGTCTCCTCGGGCCCGGCCACGCGAACCGAATCGAGAGGGATCTCGTTCCACTTCGCGCTCCGCCGCAGATTCTTGACGACCCTGCGAACGGCGGCCGTGTAGGCGTAGCCCGCCAGAACCTCCCTGTCCACCAGGTCACCGAGCCGCTCAGGATTCCTGTACAGCGACTCGAGGACGTCACCGACGAGATCGTCGGCATCGCTTCGAGAGAGCCTGAACTTGCGGGCCGCGCTGCGGACCGCGCGCTCCACCTCCTGGAATATCCACTCTTCACGACCTTTATCCCTACGGAAGGGATTGCGGTTGATCATGCAGTTTGCCCGCTTTCAAGTAGGCATGCCGCGACGCCATGTCCCGGCCGGAGAACCACATCACCCAGTTAGAGTCGATCTAGCGGCCAATAGTTGATCACCAGAAAAAGTGCCCGCATAATCACGATTTGCACGCGAAGAAACCGCGACGCCCCAGAAAAAAACCTCAGGCGGGATGGAGGCCGTAGCCGCGAGAGGCCAGGAGGGCGGCGGCGCGGCCGGGGTCGCGTTCACCCGGCCACCACAAAACCGGGGCCCACGGCAGCCCGCCATCGCCGTAACGGCGCAGCAGCGTCCCGTCCGCGTACAGGACCATCTCGCCGAAGACGAAGCCGCCCGGCGGATCGTCGGGATAGTCGTACACCCACCGCCAGCGGGCCACCACGTCGGCGTCCGGCCCGCGCTCGTCCATCGGCCCAGTAGACCAGAGAGTCGGCCTGGTCATGCCGGGGAGCGATGCGCGAATCACGCCACGGCCTGATGCGGATGGTTTCCCCAGAGCGTCATGCTCCACGGAGTCCCTACCTGCTCAAAAGGCGAGGAACATGTCTGCTCATGCAGCCCTGCCGCGATCCGCGGGTATCCCTGGTCGCGCTCTTTCCGTGCTCGCGGTCCTGGCCGTGGCCCTGGCCGCCGCCTTCGTCGCGGCTCCCCGCATGCTGGCGGGCGACTTCGCCGGTAGCCGCGACCTCGTCGAAGCCCTCCGCGAGTCGTTCACCGGGTACTGGAGTTCCGGCGACCGGGATCTGTCCCCGGACCTGGAGAGGGTCGTCGATTACTGGTTCCGCTACCACCTGGCCAAGGCGGCGATCGCCGCGGTCCTGCTGGTCGTGCTCGTCGCGCTCGGCACCCTCGTCTGGAAGGCGTTCCTGAAGGCCGACGGTCGAGGAAAGAGAGCCGCTCTCGCCTCGGCCGGCGTCCTCGTCACGATGCTCGCAGTGTCCTCGCTGCTGGCGACGATGGCCAACATCCAGGGCGCGGCCGCGCCCTACGCCTCGCTGCTGCCGATGCTGACGGCCGGCGCAGAGCCCACCGGCACGCTCGATCAAGTCCGGCAGCAACTGGCCGGCTACCCGGGCGCGGGTGGCCACACCCCGCCCGCACTCGAAGTGATGATCAGCGACTTCGCCCGCTACCACGTGGCGATGGCCGTGATAGCCGCGATCGTGGCAGCCTTCCTCATCGCCGTCAGCACAATGCTGTGGATCAGATTCGCGAGAACGGAGCCGTCCGCCAAGCGCGTGCTGGGATCGTTCGGCGTCCTGTCGGCGCTGCTGTCACTGGCCATGATCGTCATCGCCGTGGCGAACACGGCCACCGCGGCGGACCCTGCACCGGCTCTCCTGGCCTTCTTCGAGGGCAGCTGGTGAACCTGTGTCCGGGAACGTTCGCGTCAGCGGTAGCCGGTCAGGCCGTCCGCCAGCTCTTCTTCGTCGCCGTCGCGGAGGGCGTAGAGGGCTTGCTGCAGGGCGAACGTCCCGCGGATCGCGGCAATGCGGGTGGTGAGTCCGTCGTTGGACCAGCCGCCCAAGGCGAGTACCCGCTCCAGGAGGTCGCGGCCGTTGCCGGCGCCGATGGCCGCGAGGTCCTCGGCCTGGTCGCCGAGTGTGACGTCGTCCCAGTCGAGTACTCCGGCCAGGCGCGGCAGTCCGTGCGTCCACTCCCACAGGACGTTTTCGGCGCCGAGGTCACCGTGCACCACTGCTCGGGTGAGGTGGGGAAGGCCGTCGAGCGCTGCGAGTTCCCGATCGGCCCGCAGACGCCCGTGGTCGGACATGAGCTGGAACAGCTCCGCGCGCACGCATTCCGCGAAGTACCGCCACCGGTCTTCCGGTGCCTGAGGCAGGGCCAGAGCGGCCAGCAGCGCGGCGTACTGCGCCGCCACGGCGCCGGCCACGCGGCCATCGTCGAGCGCGTCGGCCGTCAGCGGTTCGCCGGGGATGCGGCTCAGCACCAGGAACGGCGGGTCTCCGCCCTGCAGCAGCAGCTCAGGTGTGCGGAAGCCGAGGTCGAACCCGGCAAGTGCACGGAGAGCGGCCACGCGCTGCGGCAACCGCTCGGCCGCCGCCCGGGTACGAGGCAGGCACACGACCCGGTCCGAGCCGATGACGACGGTGTGGAACTGTCCCCGGCGCACAGCCAGATCGTCCGGGTCGTCGACGGGCAGCAGCTGACTCAGCAGCGCGCGATGTGTTCGCCGGATGCTCACGGGATGACCTCCTGGTCCTTCGATGGCGCGGAGGTGATGTACACCAGAGTGCTGCGGATGCCCTTCTCTCCGCGGATGCGGCCGCGCTCACGCCGCTGGTCAGACCACGCATCCCGCTGCAGCGAGTGGACGAAGCCGCACATCACCTCGTCCCCTCGCGAGCACGCTCGCCATCGAGAGGCCGCCACACCGGCGGCCGTAAAGGGACCACACGCCCCTCGCAGTTCACGATCGCTTGGGCGGCCGCTTGGGAAGGCTGATGAGAACGTCCAGGCCCAGATGTTCTTTGAGCAGGAACTTCAACTCCTCGTTCTCGATGACCTGCATCCGGCCATGGCGTCGGGCGTGTTCGTGCCCGCCCTTGGTGACCCAGGACGTCGTCACCATGATGCCCTTGGTGGCGTGCTTGTCCTCCATCGTCCCCGCCAGCTCGCGTACGGCGTCGACGCCGACGGCACCTCGGTACCGTTTGGCCTGGATGATGCACAGCCCGCCGAAGATCGGGTCTTCGTTGGTGGCGACGCCGTCGACGCCATCGTCCTTGGACGCCTGCGTGACCCACGACTTCATCCCCATCGCCTCGAAGAGCTGACGCACCAGGTGCTCGAACTCGGCGGGGGTCAGATCCAGCAGATCAGGGCGGCTGTCCAGCCCGGCGACGGCGTCCATGCCCTCCACGAACGCGAACTGCTTGAGCAGCGCCTCGAAGTCGACCATGGGCCGGACCGCCTCCAGGTCGTAGGGGTGCGGCGAGACGAGCGCGCCAAGCTTTTGCTTGACGCACGCGACGGGATCCAGATCGGCCAGGACGAGTCCGGCGAACACCTCGCGCGTCGCGGCCACGCTGAGCAGGTAGGGCCTGATCGGACGGCCGGTAGCCCTGTCCTTGGTCCGCACGTACCCGCCAAAGGTGACCGCCGCGACGATGTCCGGGACGTCGACGGCGAAGACCTCATGCAGCGTGCGCAGCGCGACCTGGGCGATGACGGAGGCGTACCGCGTCTTGATCTCCTTGAGCGGCCGGACGAGCGGCTCGATCGCATCGCGTGTCTGGACGTACTTGTAGCCACGGTCGGCGGGGACGACGTCCTGGCCGGGCAACTCGTAGTCGATCACCAGTTCCTTGGGCTCCGGCCGGTAGACGACGCGGAAGCGGTGCGGGAACCCGTCCGGATATTCGGCCGAGTCGAGCACGAGTGTGAAGTACTGCGCGACCGCTTCCTGCTCCCCGGCGCGGAAGGCCCGCTCGAACTCGTCGACCTCGGCGTTCTGCCGCCGCGTCTCGTCCGCGGCCCGCTCCACCCGCCGCGCGTGCTCGGCACGGAGTTCGGCCAACCGCCGACGGCGCCGCTCCTCGGCCTCCGTGTACTGGGCACGGCGGCGCTCATGCTCCTCGCGCGCCGCGGCGACCTCCCGCTCGTACCGGGCGTTGCCACCGAAAAGGCGCCCCACCACCGCGCCGGGCGGACGGGGAGCCACGTCCGCCCACGCCGGTTCATCGACCGGCACGTCCAGCCCCTGCGGGTCGAACGGCGGCGGCTCGACCGCCTTCTTGAACGCGGCGAACCCGAACGATCGCGTCCCGCCGATCCCATCGGCCAACAGCGTCTCCAGCCTCGCCACCCGCGTATCGAGGTCGACGCCCTTCTCCTCGGCCTCCGCCTTACGCTGCTCGACGTAGAGCCGCCTGCGTTCCCGCTCGTTGGCGGCGGCCTGCCGCTCGGCCTCCCGCCGGGCCTTCTCCCGCTCGCGGTTCTCCCGGGCAAGCGCCTGCTCCCGTGATCTCCGCAATTGCTGTTCGAGCCGCTGCCGCCGCGCCCGTTCCCGTTGCAGATCCGCCCACATGCCCTGGCGTTTGGCCATCACGCTCTCCGAAATCGACCCTGCACACCCATTGCCCACGATGCCATCCCCGACCGCACAACGTGACCAATGCGGTCAATCTAGTAAGTGGGACTGACAACCCGCGGCAGGAAGGGCGTTCAGGGTAAGGAGATCTCGAACCGCAGGACACCGCCCCGCCGTGGGTGACCTCGCCGCCACCGTCCACGATCGCGTTGGTCAGGGCCCTCGACAGAAGCGGGACGCGTCCTCGCACGCACCATCCCCGGAACAGAGCAGCGGCCCGATCCTGCCTCGCGGCCAGCGCCGCCCGGCCGCCACGTTCGCCGCCGCCGAGGGGACGACCCACGTCCCCAGATACCGCCGGGTCCCCACGGCGAGGTTGTCCAGGATGATGTAGTTCGGGACGACTGTCCGGCCCGTCGCACGATCGGGGGCCGAGTCGGTCAGGCCCTCGCTGCGGTATCGCCCGTCCCGAGGGCGCCGCAACCGTACGGAGGCCGGACTACGCGGATCAGGGTCCTCACCCGTGATCGAGTCTTCCTCCTCTGGACACCACCCGGGCGGCCTACGACGCCATCGAAGGCCGGTGGCCGCCCCGGGCGGCGTTACGGCGCGCCTGGCCTCAGGCTAACGTCGCGGCCGCTGCTCGATGACCTTCGCGTGGACGAGCGTGCCGACGAGCTCGATGCGGAGAAGGGGATCGGCGGCGACGTCCTTGGAATGAAGCTTGACCTTGGAGTACGTGCGGTTGAGCCCGTCAGTGTCGATCACGATGCCCGGCGAACCGACGATGACCAGCTTCCCGTGCACCATCTCCGCGTCAATACGCAGGACGCTCGCTGTGATCTCCGCCTGGGTGAAGTCGAGGGTGACCCGGCACAGTTGCGTGCGAAGCTCGATGCGCGCGGGTACCCGCCACCGCCCCTCCTTCGCATACTTGCCGCCCCCTTGCTGGACCACGAGTACATCGTCGGCCGCGACCACGAGGTCAGCGGTGAGTTCGGCCAGCTCGCCGAGCGTCCGGGCCGCCAGCGCACGCCCCACCCGGACGTCGAGTTCCTCGGCATCGAGCCGACCGTCACCGGCGGCGATTCGCAACGCGTCCACGACACGGTCCCGGTCCCCGTGCGACGCCCGCGGATCGGGCAGGGCATCCGACATGGCAAGCACGCTAGCAAGGTAAATGACTCCACCAAACCAGTACTGCATGCGTTCAGAGGAAGGTGATCTCGAACCACACCCGCAGGCGGCCACCGTCCGCGGCCTCGTAGCCCCATTTCCGGGCGACCGCCTCCATGATGGGCAGCCCTCGTCCGCCCTCCCCGCACGGCTCTTCACTGAACCGCGGGACGCCGCCGCCACCGCCGTCGACGACCTCGACCCGCAGCGCCCCGTCCTCGAAGAAGGCGTCGACCTCGACGACCTCGCCGCCACCGTGCACGATCGCGTTGGTCAGGGCCTCCGACAGCAGCAGGACGGCGTCGTCGCCAGCACCGTCACCGAAACCAGGTAGCGACTCGATCGTGCCGCGCAGCCAGCGCCGCCCGATCGCCACGTGCGCCGCCGCCGAGGGGACGACACACGTCCCAAGATGCCGCCGGGTCACCGCAGCCCCACCGCCCACGCGATCGCTGCAGCGGTCCCGGCGACATCGCCCGCGACGTTCCATTGGTCGCCGAAGGCGTAAAGCCAACGCCCGCGATGATCAACCGCCGCCACCCCGAGCCGCCCTTGCCGCTCCGTGTACGGCACGTACAGCACCGCCTCGCCCTGCCGGGGGTGGACGAGCAGCGAGCCGCAACCCTGCCGTTCCTTGAGCTTGAAACAGAGATGGGCCAGAAGGCCGAACCGCACCGCATGCGGTCGTGTATCCGCCGTCACCGCCAGGCCGCCCCTTCGCCGGGCACGGCACACCGCCGCGATCACGACTATCTTCCGTGATCACACCCGCACCGTGCGTGATGGTCGCTATGGTTCAGAGTGTGGATTGAGCCCACGGATTTTGTAAACCCATAAGAGTGAGCCCGATCAAAAAATCATGGTCCGGCGGGCGGCAAATCCCCCCAGAAGGGAGCAAGAATGGCAAGTCGAACGAGCCCCACCGTGCGCAGGCGTCGACTCGCGTCAGAGATGCGGAGGCTCCGCAAGGAGGCGGGCAAGACCCGGGAGGAGGCGGCCAGGTTCGCCGACATCGCCCCGGCCACGGTCAGCCGCATCGAGGCCGCGACCCACGCCCCGAAGGTCGCCGACATCATGGCCCTCTGCCGGTTCTACGGCCTGGACGACGAACGCGCCGAGGTCCTCGTCACCCTCGCCCGCCAGAGCCGCCAGCGCGGCTGGTGGCACCAGTACTCGGGATCCATCCCCGAGTGGTTCGAGGTCTACGTCGGCTTGGAGGAAGAGGCAGCCGAGATCCTCACCTACGAGTCCGAAGCTGTCCCCGGCCTCCTGCAGGCTGAGGAATACATCAACTCAATGCTTCTCGCCGACATACAACAACCTACGAAAGAAGAAATCGACCGTCAGGTCTCTCTCCGAAAGAAGCGTCAAGAACGGCTGACCAGCGACGACGCACCGAAGTTGTGGGCAGTACTCAACGAAGCCGTGCTACGTAGAACAGTCGGCCCACCTGAAACCATGAAGGAGCAGTTGGACCACCTGATCAGGCTCTCCCGCCTCAACCACATCAACATCGTCGTACTGCCCTACAGCGCAGGTGCCCACCCTTCCATGGAAGGCCCCTGCAACGTCCTCAGGTTCCCTGAGCCCGCTGATCCGGACGTCGTGTACCTTCAATACAGACGAGGAAGCATCTACCTGGAGGATCCCTCCGATGTCAATGCTTACGTCGACCTCTTCGACCACCTCCGCTCCCGGGCCCTCGGCCCCAACGAGTCCCGCATCTTGATGGAGCAGGTGGCTGCAGAACTGTCTTAAAGACAACGACCTAGGAGCGCGTCATCATGCATTCCCCCCACGTCCGGTGGCGCAGAAGCAGTCACAGCACTCAGCAGGGCAACTGCGTCGAGATCGGAACTTGGCGAAGGAGCAGCCACAGCATGGGCAACGGTGGCGAGTGCGTCGAGGGCGGCATGTGGCGCAAGAGTAGCCACAGCACCGGCAACGGCGGCGAGTGTGTCGAGGTGGCTGCTGATGAGGCGTTGGTGTTGGCTCGGGACTCCAAGGATCCTGAGGGGCCGGTGCTCGGGTTCGGCCCTGACGCCTGGCGGACGTTCATCGGCGCGGTGAAGGGCGGGCGGCTCGATCTGAGCTGAGCCGCCACGGCCTCACGCGGGACGGCATTCGTGGCCATGGGCCGCGAGGATCTCGGCGGCTCGGCGCGCTCAAGGCCGGATGCGCAGAACCTTCACGTGGTTCTCATCGAACTCTTGGAAGTGGAACCTCAGTCCGGCCAGAGGGCTGCCCGGGAAATCCCCCGTGATCGTGCAGGTCACGATCAGTCCCTCGTCGGCCGGCTCGACATCGGTGATCGTGTGCTCGACAACGGGGACCCTGCTGCGCCAGCCTTGGACGGCATTGATGCCCGCGTACTCCCTGCCCTCGTCCTCGACGAGGGCGTCGGCGGTGAACAGAGCGAGATATGCCTCGTTGTCCTGTGAGGAGGCGAGTTCGAAGTAACGCTGGATGATCCGGGGAACGGTGTCAGAGGTCGTCATCGGTCTTCTCCTGTTCGCATCGGTAGGTCAGATGGTCGGCACCGTGCCGCCGTCGATGGTGTGCTCCGCGCCGGTGATGGCGGCGGCGCGGTCGGAGACCAGGAAGGCCACCAGTTCGGCGACCTCCTCGGGCAGGGCGGGACGGCCCAGGGGGATCCCGCCGAGCGCGGCCAGCAGCCGGTCCCAGGCCGCGGGCTCGTCAATGCCCTCGGCTTGCGCGATCCGGGCGACGAGCGCGTCGGCGGACTCGGTCTGGATCGCCCCGGGAGAGACGACGTTGACCCGGATGCCGCATGGTGCGAGCTCCCTGGCAAGACCCTTGCTGTAGGTGGTGAGCGCCGCCTTGGCGGCCGCGTAGCCGAGTGTGCCGTCGGGCAGCGGCAGGCGGCGTTGGATCGAGGAGACGTGGACGACGGCGCCGGCGGTCATCGCCGGCAGCAGCGCCCGGTCGAGCCGGACGGCGGCGAGCAGGTTGCGGTTCAGCTCGTCCTGCCAATGCTCGTCGGTCAGCGCCGCGAACCCCCCGCCCGGGGCCTCCGAGCCGCCGAGTGCGTGGACGAGGATGTCCAGGCCGCCGAGCTCCTGCCGTACAGCGTCGACGATCCGCGAGACACCGTCGGTCGTCGTGGCGTCCGCGGACACGAACAGGCCAGGCCGGTCCGGTTTGCTGCGCGCGGTCGCCAGGGTGGTCGCGCCGGCCGCGCGCAGGCGGGCCACGATCGCGGCACCGGTCCCACGGCTGGAGCCGGTGACCAGCGCGCGGCGGCCGATCATGGTTTCGGTCATGCTCCCGACCTTGGAGTCTCTCCCAGGGAGAGGGTCAAATGCGAAAATCTCCCGTAGGGGGAGGGGGCAGGATCTGAGCGTGCTATCGATCGGCGAATTCTCGCGGCTCACCCATCTGAGCATCCGCACGCTGCGGCGCTACCACGACGCCGGGCTCCTGAAACCCGCGCGCGTCGACCGGTCCAGCGGGTACCGGTACTACACGCCGGAGCAGATCCCCATCGCCCAGGTGATCCACAAGCTGCGCGAACTGGAGGTCCCGCTCGCCGACGTCCAGCGAATCCTGCGCACCCCCGACCTGCGGGAGCGGGCGAGCCTGGTCGCCGAGCACCTGCGCCGGCTGGAGGATCGGCTGGAGCGCACCCGTTCGGCCGTCACCTCGTTGCGGCGCCTGCTGGAGCCCGAGCCGGAGAATCTCGACGTCGAACTGCGGCACGTCCCGCCGACACTCGTGGCCGCTGTCAAGGCCACCTTGGAGCAGGGCGAACTGCTGGACTGGTATCCCGGCGCGATGGCTCTGCTGGAGGCCGCCGTCCCGGAACCGGCCGGGCCGCCCGGTGGCCTGTACGACAACGCGCTGTTCACCCACGGCCAGGGCGAAGCCCTGGTCTACCTGCCGGTGACCGAACCGCCGCCTTCCGCGAGCGGAGTGCGTACGGTGACGCTGCCCGCGGTGGAACTCGCCCTGACGACCCACCACGGTGACCACGACACGATCGAGGTCACGTATGGACGACTCGGCGGCTGGGTTGTCGAGCATGCCCTCTCCGTGGCCGGCCCGGTCCGGGAGAGCTACCCGGTGGGCCCGCGCGACACCCCCGACCCGGCACGCTGGCGTACCGAGATCGGCTGGCCGGTCTTCCGGATCGCGGCGGACTGAACCCTCCGCAGACCGATGCGGGCCCTTGCCCGCCGCCGCATCGCCGGGTGTGAGAGAAGAAGTGGTGGGATGGATCTTGGTGGTGGGAAGGTCGGCGGATGGCCGTTGCACGTGTTGACCTGCTGCACAAGCAAGTGGACATCGCTTGAGCGCTGTTCGAGTACAACGAGCAGGACCGCTGGGTGGCCGACCGGCAGGTGCCCGAGCCAGAGCCGTCCCCGCTCTCCGCCTCACGGCATCTCGTGACCGCCATCCCGATTCGGCGTGCTCGGTTCCGTCCAAGCCGCCCCCGCCCTTGGCGATGAGGGCATTGGTTCGCCGGTCGATGATGTCCCCGGTGTCCTGACCGGTCTGGCCGCCGGTGATGATGCGGCACCCGGCCGCCTCCACTCTCTCGATCTTGGCCAGGATCGCAGTCGTCTCTGCCTCCCGGTTGAGGATCTTGCGCACGTCAATGACGATCACTTCGGACATCGCCCGCGGTCCTGGTGCCGCGCAGCGTCCTCCTGCCCACGCGTGGAGACACAGGCTCCAGGAGCGCGGCCGTTGAACCGCGTGCCGGCCGCGGCGGCGCCACTCCTTCCTGACCGAGCCGGGTGGGGTGCTACTGGGTGACCTGGGTGATGTGGTTGACGAGTTGGTCGCTGAGGGCGTTGAGGTGCTCGTAGGCGCTGAGGTGGCCGCTGCGGGCGGCTCGGGAGAACCAGGTGGCCGCTTCCCATGCCTTGCCCTGCCGCCGCACCCGCCGCTCCGCGAAGAGCAGTTCGCCGCCAACAGCGGATTCACCCGCGCGGTGGAGCGGCGCCGCCCGCTGTACCGCCGGTTCCCGCCGGGCGAGCCGCCGGCCGACCTGTTGCCCGAAGGGTCGACGGCCTGGCTGACCGAAGCGGCCGCCAACAGCGTGGTGCTGTTGCCGGTGATGGTCGACGGGACCGTGGCGGCGGTGGTGACCGCCGCCACCTGCGGGGACCGTCCGCCCGTGAGCCCGGGCGACGCCGACCTGCGGATCGTCGCCCGCTGCCTGCCGAGCCCCTCGGCCGCCGAGGTCGGCGGCGACCGGTACGACTCCGTCGTTCTCCCCGACGGCGCGACCGTGCTGGCCATCGGTGACGCGGCCGGCCACAACCTTGACGCCGCCGTCCAGATGAGCCAGCTGCGGAACATGCTGCGGGCGCTGAGCGTCGATCGCCTCGGCCGGCCCGGCGAGATCCTGCGGCGGCTCAAGATCGTCATGGAATCACTGGCCCCCGACGCGACCGCCACCTGTGCCCTGGCTCGCGTCGAGCAAACCCAACCCGACCAGTGGCAGCTCAACTACGCCGTAGCCGGACACCCGCCACCGCTCCTGGTCACGCCCGACGGCGACTGCCGCCTGCTGGAAGACGCCGCCAATCCCCTGCTGGGCGTGGTTTTCGATCAGCCCTACGACAGCGCCGTTGAGCACCTGCCACCGCGCTCCACCGTACTGCTGTACACCGACGGCCTGGTCGAACGTCCGGGCGAGGACCTGGACCAGGGGCTGGAGCGGCTCCGCGAACAAGCCTCGGCGCTCGCGCGCCGCCCCCTGGACGGCTTTTGCGACGGCCTCCTGAACAGTCTCCTCGCCACCACCGGCACCGACGACATCGCCCTGATCGCGCTCCGGGCACCCACCGGCTCCAAACCAGGCCCCTGACGCGGGCGCGGACCTGCTTTCGAGAACGGCACAGTGGCGCCTATGCACGCCCAGCGGTGCGCGGCTCGCGCGGGAGGGGAAGCTTGTTGTTCATGGTCCGGGTTCGGCCGGTGGGTTGAACGCCCTGGTGTACGTGGGCGTTCGCCGGACGTGGAAGCGACCCTGATCATGGCGGATGGTGCAGTGACCACCCGTTCTTCTTCGTTCAACCGGACCCGCCCGGCTCCTGGCCGGGAACAGCGGGGTTCTCCCGGTAAACCAGGAGCTGGTACCCAGGCACGCTGGCGACGTTGAAGGCGTGGAAGTCGATGCTCAGCAGCCCCCGGGCGGGGTGGCGCAACACCTTCGTCTCGTGGGTCTTGGGCCGCACGTCGTGGCGCGCCCACAGGCCGGGGAACTCCGGGCTCTCGGCCTCCAGCCGGTCGAGCAGCTCCCGAAGCCGGGCGGGAGCGACGGCGAAGTCGGCGCTGTCGCGCAGATTGGCCACGGTCGCCTCGGCGGAGGCCTCCCAATCGACGAAGAACCGGCGGCCCTCTGGGTCCAGCAGGACCATCTCCAGCAGGTTCGCGGTCTCCTCGAAGCCGGCGAACAGCTTCTGCGCCTCGGCGTTCATCGCCAGGACGTCGAGTACCGGATCCAGCAAGATCGCGCCGGAGTCGCTCCACGAGTCCATCAGTGTCAGCAGCTCGGTCGGTACCGGCCGGACCGTCGCCTCTTCGCCGAGTCGGTGCGCCGCACCGGCCAGTGCGTACAGGTGCCGCTCCTCGGCCTCGGTCAACCGCAGCGCCTGGGAGAGGCCGGCGAGGACCACTTGCGAGGGGCGGGTCTCCTTGCCCTGCTCCAGACGGCGGTAGTAGTCGACGCTCACTCCGGCCAGCGCGGCGACCTCGTCGCGGCGCAGGCCGGGGACACGACGCTCGCCCGCCGCGGGCATTCCGACGGCCTCGGGCGTCACCTTGGCACGGCGGGTCATGAGGAACTCGCCCAACTCGGCGCGTGGCATGATTCGAGGCTACCGGCGGTCACGATGCACCCCTGCTCAGTGGGGGGCCGTATCACTACCCCCCGATTCGGCGGAACCGGATGCACGCTTTCGGCATGAACACAACGCAGAGCATCCAGCCCTCCGCCCAGGTCGTCTCCGGCACCCCGCTCGCCGGACGTGTCGCCGTGGTGACCGGTGCCTCCAGCGGCATCGGCGAAGCGACCGCCGCCCGCTTCGCGGAACTCGGCGCGAAGGTGGCGCTGGTGGCCCGCCGCGGCGACCGGCTCGACCAGGTCGAGGACCGCGTCCGCGCCGACGGCGGAACCGCCCTGGCCCTGCCGACCGACGTCACCGACCGCGCCGCCGTCCTCGCGATGGCCGACCGGGTCGCCGACGAACTCGGCCAGGTCGACCTCGTCTTCGCCAACGCCGGCGTACAGCTCATCTCGGGCATCACCGACCTGGCCACGGCGGACTGGGACGCCCAGATCGACCTCAACATCAAGGGCGTCATGAACACCATCCAGGCCTTCGTGCCGTCCCTGGAGTCGGCCGCGGCCGCCGGCCGGAGCGCCGACCTCATCACCACATCGTCGATCGCCGCCGTCCGGATCCTGGAGGGCTTCCAGGTCTACTCGGCGACCAAGGCCTACGTCACCCAGCTCTCCAAGCTGCTGCGCACCGAGCTGGGCCGCAAGAAGATCCGCGTGGCGACGATCGAGCCGGGCATGGTCGACACCGAGCTGCCGGACCACGTCACCGACCCGGCGGCGAGCAAGCTCATGGCCGACCTGATCGCCCAGATCGACGTCCTTTCGTCCGAAGACGTCGCGGAAACGGTCGCCTTCATGAGCGCGGTCCCCAAGCACGTCAACCTGACCGAGATCACCATCCTCCCGACCGAGCAGATCATCTAGTGCCTCGGCCAGCGGGACCATGGGGTCGATGTCCAGACCCCGAGCTCCGGTCACCGTGACGTCGACCATGCGCCAGCGGCCCTGCACCTGGGAGTGCAGGGCCGCCTCGACCAGGAGTGCCTCATGCCGGGTGTTGCAGCCGTCCCGACCCGCGGTGAGACCGAGAGCGAGGACGACGGCGGCGATGCGGCGCCGGGGGCTGCCCTCGTGCGCTGTATGAGTTCGGCGTTGTGCGCACACCCAAAGTGATCGGCAGGGTGGGCAAGGCGTCGCCCACACATCCTGCCCGCCCCGTTTCGCACGAGTGAACGTTCCGCCGGCCGCCGGCCAGGCGGGCATCATCAAATGGTGCCCCGCCTGTCGGTAGGCCGGAGTCCAAGCCCCAGACGGGCAAGCAGCTCCTGACGTGCGGCTCAGTCACGTGATCGCGAGGGTGCCGTAGGCGGTGAACGCGGTTTGGTGCCAGGGGGCGGCGCCCGCCTGGGGCATGGCGGTGGCCTGGCTGTCGCCGAGGATCGTGGGCGCGGTCGTGGTGGCCACGTTGTTGAAGGTCACCTGGTTAGTCGTCAGCAGGTCCTCGACCGTCGGGTTCGCAGCCAAGCCCTCGGGCGGGTTGCCACCGGGAGGGGTGGCGCAAACGTCGCTGGGGGCGTGGCGGGGCGATCATCGTGAGTGCGGTCGCGCGTGATCGGTCATGCTCCCGCGTGCTCCGGCACGCTCCTGTTGCCAGGTTCCTTCGGGGTCGAGTTGCTCGTAGGTCTCGAGATGGCCGTCCAAGCCGCCGTCCTTGGCGATGAGGGCATTGGTTCGCCGGTTGATGATGTCTTAGGTGTCCTGACCAGTCTGGCCGCCGGTGATGATGCGGAAGCCGGCCGCCTCCGCTTTTTCGATCTTGGCCAGGATCGCAGTCGTCTCTGCCTCCCGCGTCTTGAGGATCTTGCGCACGCGATGACGATCGCCTCGGACATCGCCCGCGGCCCTGGTGCCGCGCAGCGCACCCTGCCACGTGTGGAGACACAGGAGCCGGGAAGCGCGCCCCGTTGAACCACGTGCCGGCCGCGACGGCGCAACTGCCTTCCTGGTCGACCCGGTGGTGTGCTACTGGGTGACCTGGGTGATGTGGGTGACGAGTTGGTCGCTGAGCGCGTTGAGGTGCTCGTAGGCGCTGAGGTGGCCGCTGCGGGCGGCGCGGGAGAACCAGGTGGCCGCTTCCCATGCCTTGCCCTGGTCGGTGTGGATCAGGCCGATCTGGTAGCAGGCTTCGGCGTCTCCGTGTTTGGTGGCCGCCTGGAAGAACACCAGCGCCGAGCTGAAGTTCCCGTTGCGCTGGTAGGAGCGGGCGATCTGGTGGGCGGTCCCGCGGATGGCCAGGTGAGCCGCGGGGTGGTAGTGGAGTTGCTGGGCTCCGGCGTGGCCGGCTCTGGTGGCCTTGTCCAGGTAGGCATGGCCGTCCTCGCGTTCATCGCACAGCAGCAGCACGGCGAGCTGGAAGGCGGCCTCGGCGACCTCGGCGGGAGGGTGGGCTGCGGATTCGGCATGTCTGAGCAGCCGGGCACCGGTGCGCCCGTAGTCGTTCAAGATGCGCTTCAGCGGCGGGGTCAGCTCCGCGGGCGGGTCACCATTGATCATCTCTGCGGCGTTGCTGGCGGCGGCCAGCAGAACCGCGATCTCCCGTATCTCGGCCAGCGGGACCTCCTCTATCCGGGCGCCACCGGTGAACACCTCCGCGGCGGCCAGTGCCTCCAGGACCGCCGTGGGCACTGGCGCGCGCGTCGACTCCCGGGCCTGGGGAGGCAGGCGGCCCTGCCCATCGTTTTGCGGGCCTACCGCAGGGGGCGGTGGGCCCGCCTCCTGCGGTGGCACCGCTCTGTCAGACGCGCCAGGCGGCTGCGCTGGGGGCTGGGTGTGGGCAGATGGGACGGGGGTGTACACCTCCTCAATCCGAGGGGCGAGGGGTGGCGGTGAGGGGGGCTGAGACCGTCGTTCGTCGTTCTCCCTGGTGATCGCGCGGTTGGCGGCGGCCAATCGCGCCGCCCACTCGGTCGGAGTGCCCATGCCGAGCTCGTCGGGGTCCAAGCCCCCCTCGGCAACGGCCGCCCGGCAGGCCTTGACGAACGCCATCAGCCACTGCAGGCGGGGCGGTCTGGCACGCTTTCCCGCCAGCCACTCGTGGGTGGTCGACTCCACCAGCAGCACACCGCCGTTCTTGGCAGACAATCTGCGCAGGTCCGGCAATGTGGTACTCGCCATGGCGAATAGGTCGTTCATGGCGTCAATAAGGCTCCGCAGAGCCGGGCTCTGTGGAGCCCGGGGGTTTCGAGGCATGCCCCATCCGGATTGAACAGAGTGATTGCTGTCCATAGTTGATCAGATACTTCCGACATAGAACAGCAGCTTGCAGTTTTGGTGACGAACTGCGCTCTGTCCCCAAACCCCTAGCGCGAGCATGTCTCCACCCACATCTCACACCATTGTCGAGACCGGAGTTGTCATCTGCGGATACCCCGTAGCCCTCCGACCCCTTCAAGATCTTTCAGGCGAATTCAAGATCCTTCCGAAGGGTTCAAGATCCTTGTGGAAGTTTCAGGGTCGCACCGAATGCTCCAAGATCTATATGAGGTGTTTCGGGGTCTTTGGCAGTCGGGACGCCGACGGCCGGCCAGTGCGAGCGTGGGCGCCGTCCCAGCCCTATGACTCACCGGAAGGCCCGCATGCCCCCCACCGCGCCGCCGTCCGCCCCGTCCCCACCCGCGGGAGGCACGGTGCTCAATCCGCGACACTCCGACGACGACCTGATCGCCTTCACCCTGATCGCGATCCAGTCGTTGACCACCGGCCGGACCCTGCCCTCCGGTGTCCGCATCGACGAACTCGACGCAGACACCCTTGTGGAGTTCTGGGCCGACCAGCGCATGGAACGGCCCGTTCGGCCCAGGGACAGCCGGTGATCACACTGCCGGGGCCGGCGTTCCTCACCCTGGCGGCGCTCACCCGCTCCCCCGCCTCCTCATACACGGCGGCCCACTGCCCCGAGGTACACCGGCGCGCGTTCTGTCAGCCGCAGCGACGGGTTGCCGAAGAAGTCGTCGACGAGGGCAACGGGTAGAGGGGCCGATAGGAGGTCTGTCCTGCATGTAGGCGCCTTCCCGAGCCAAATGGGCTGTCCGGGATCAAGCGCAGTGCGGAGGCGTGCTCACCGGTCGCGGGTGGTCCTGCGCGGAATCGCTGTGCGGATCGCCCGCCGCGGCGTCCCTGTCCATCGGCCAGCCCGGAGCGGAAGGTGTTGACCCTGCTGTCTGGGTGTTGTCTGTTGGCGGACAGCGCTTGACAGCGCTACTCAGCTCGGACGGGGCCGCATACCGCACGGTTTGGTGCCGGACATTGGTGTGGGGTTCGCCTTCAAGCCGACAACGTGCACCCCGGCGGAGTTGACGGCCAGGTGCATCAGCGTGTCGCCGCGGTGGAGTGTCCAGCCCGACGAGAGCCGCGTTCTTCCGCTTTGTGGGGATGTCGGTTCGGCCTTCCTCGTGCCACGGACGCTCACCAGTCAGTCGAGGTGGCCGTCCGGTGTCATCCGCCTCCCGTGGAGTGCACGCCACCGGCAGTTCCTCGACGTCGCGCGCACGCTCATCCGGGAGGAGGGCACCGAGTCCCTCACACTCAGCGGCGCTTCGAGACCCGCAGCGGCCTTCTGGCCGAACTCTACGGCCGCCGGGACCGCGCGCTACGGGAGCCGACGCCTACGCCAGTTGCGCCATCGCCGAGGGCGCCGAGTTGGTGGCGGCACTGGTTCGTACGCCGGAGCTCCACGCGCTGTGGCGGAACGCGGAGACCGCCTTCGCAGGCAAGTGCCGCGCGGCGCTCGCCCTGTTCGCCATCGAGCACGCCCCCTTGCCGGCTCGCTACTATGTGGTACTTTATAGTGGTACTCGGTACTACAAGGTACCCGGAGATCAAAGAGGGCCCGCGATTGGACGACCTGACGGAGATGCTGAAGGGCACGCTTGAGGGCTGCGTGCTTGAAATCATCGGCAGCGAGGAGACCTACGGGTATGCCATCACGCGTCGGCTGAACGAACTGGGCTTCGCCGACGTCGTCGAGGGGACCGTTTACACCATCCTGCTGCGGCTGGAGAAGAACGGGCTCGTCCAGGTGACGAAACGACCGTCCGGGCAGGGCCCGCCGCGCAAGTTCTATGCGCTCAACGACGCGGGACGCAAAGAACTCGCGACGTTCTGGGCCAAATGGGAGTACGTCACGTCCCGGATCGACAAGCTCAAGGAGGGTGGGAGATGAAGTTCTGGGAGACCATGACAGGCAGCGATCTCACCAGGGAATGGAAGGCGTTCGAAGCCCGGGCCGAGGTATTGCCGACCGACTACCGGGCGGCGTGGGAAGAGATCAAGGGCCACATTTTTCCCTACGCGGACTTCACAGGTCGAAATCTGATGCCGATTCTCGACAACGCGCTGGGACTGCTCGAAGAGACCGCATCGGACGGGCAGAGCGTTCACGACGTGCTGGGTGACGACATCGAGGGCTTCTGCGCGGCGCTGGCCGGCGGAGAAAGGGCTCGGAGCTACCGCGACCGGTGGCGCGAGCAGCTGAACAGGAATGTCGCGAAGAAGTTGGGTCGACTAGGAGGCTGACGTGGGCATCCAGGACATCATCGAGGGCAAGAAGCAGTGGCGGGCGCACATGGCGCGAGTCAAGGCCCTTCCGCCGGACTATCAGATCGTCTACAAGGAGATGCAGAGGTACATCTTCAAGGTCGGACCGGTCGACTTGCTGGACGGGTCCCTGCTCTCAGGGATCGTTGATTTCTTCGAGGAGGGCGTCGCGACCGACAGGGGAGTTCTGGAACTCACCGGCAACGATGTCGCCGCCTTCTGCGACGACCTGCTCAAAAACTCGCGCACCTACGCGGACATCCATCAGGAGTCCATCGGCGGGAAGCCCGGCACGGCCGAGAAGTAACCCGGTGCCGGCGGAATTCTTCGATGGGTGAGCCGAAAGAGAACCTCGGGCCCTGACCGTCGGCCGCCTGCTTGCTATTGTGCCGCGCCGGTCCTCCCGCCGAAGCCGCCGTCGCGGTCGCTCGCGGCGCTCGGCCGGTGGACGCCCGCCCGCTTTTCCGGCGGACGGTGACATCCCGAGCGCGATCGTCATCGCGCAACCATCTGGACTGGCGTCCCGCCCCTGCCTGCCTAGCCCGACCTGCCACGACCTGGGACGAGCCCGCGCCGGTGCTGCCAGTCGGCGACGCCAAGGCGTGTACGGCGCGGTCCTGCCGCGCAGCCAAGCCGGCCACATCGGCACCCCCTCAACAACGGCGGCACCATCCGCCTCCGGGCGGCATCGCCTCCCGCGACCTTTGATCCCCCTGTGAGGAGCAGCATCATGGCCGACCTGGCCATCGCGGCCCACGGACTGCGCAAGTCCTACCGCGACAAGGTGGTACTCGACGGCATCGACCTGTCCGTCCCCGAAGGAACGATCTTTTCCCTGCTCGGCCCCAACGGTGCCGGCAAGACCACCGCCGTCCAAATCCTGTCCACCCTGATCGGCGCCGACGGCGGCGACATCCGGGTGGCGGGCCACGACCTGGCCGAAGACCCCCAGGCGGTCCGCGCGTCCATCGGCGTGACCGGTCAGTACTCGGCCGTGGACAAGCTCCTCACCGGCGAGGAGAACCTCGACCTCATGGCCGACCTGCACCACCTTCCGCGACGCGAGGGCCGGCGGCTCACCGCGCGGCTGCTGGAGCGGTTCGACCTGGTCGAGGCCGCCGGCAAGCTCGCGTCCACCTACTCCGGCGGCATGCGGCGCCGGCTGGATCTGGCGATGACGCTGGTCGGGAACCCGCGGGTCATCTTCCTGGACGAGCCCACCACCGGCCTGGACCCGCGCAGCCGTCGCACCATGTGGCAGATCATCCGGGACCTGGCAGAGCGCGGGGTCACGGTCTTCCTCACCACCCAGTACCTGGAGGAAGCCGACCATCTCGCCGACCGCATCGCGATGCTCGACCACGGCACGCTGATCGCCGAAGGCACCCCCGAGGAACTCAAGCGGCTCATCCCCGGTGGGCACGTCAGCCTGCGCTTCGCCGACGAGCACGGCGTCGACTCCGCGCTCCGCGCGCTGGGCACCGGCTTCCTGAACGGCGACGCTCTCACCCTGCAGGTCCCCAGCGACGGCAGCGTCGGCTCGCTGCGGCAGTTGCTCGCCCGCCTGGACGACCAGTCGATCGATGTCGAGGAGCTGTCGGTGCACACCCCCGACCTCGACGACGTCTTCCTCACCCTCACCGGCAACCCGAAGGACGAGGTTCGATGAGCACCGCCGTTGCCACCCGCCCGCTGGCCGACTCGGCGACGATGATCCGCCGGCGCCTGAAGCACATGCTCCGCTACCCCGCGATGACGGTGCAGCTCATCGGCATGCCGGTGGTCTTCCTGCTGCTGTTCGTGTACGTCTTCGGCGGCACCCTCGGGAACGGGCTCGCCGGCGGAGGGGGCCGCGAGGCCTATCTCAACTACGTGACCCCCGGCATCATCCTGATGACCACCGTCGGCGCCGCCACCAGCACCGCCATCTCGGTGGCCATGGACGCGGCGGAGGGGATCGTCGCCCGGTTCCGGACCATGGCCATCGCCCGATCGTCGATCCTCACCGGACACGTCATCGGCAGCATGATCTCCATCGCGATCAGCGTCGTCGTCGTCACCGTCGTCGCCCTGGCGATCGGCTTCCGGCCCGACGCCCACCCCGCCGAATGGATCGCCGCCGCGGGCCTGCTGACGCTGTTCGTCTTCTCGCTCACCTGGCTGGCGGTCGCGCTCGGCCTGGCGGCCAAGAATCCCGAGGGCGCCAGCAACGCGCCCCTGCTGCTGATGCTGCTGCCCTTCTTCGGCAGCGGCTTCGTGCCCACCGACTCGATGCCGACCGCCCTGCGCTGGTTCGCCGAATACCAGCCGTTCACTCCCGCCATCGAGACCCTGCGCGGGCTGCTGATGGGCGACGCCATCGGCGACAGCGCCTACCAGACGCTCGCCTGGTCCGTGGGCATCACCCTGGTCGGCTTCTTCTGGTCGGTAAGGCTGTTCAACCGCGACCCCAGCCGCTGACCGACCAGGCCGAACGGGGCCGTCAGACCTGCTGGTTCTGGCGGCCCCTGAACACTTCTCTCAAGCCACGCGTTCCCGGGGTCGCCATGTGACGGTTCTTCAGGGCACGCGCGGGAGGACCTGGTGCTGGAGGCGACCCGGGACGTGACCCCGGGACGGCCGCGGCCGCACCCGGAGCCCAGTGTTCATCACTCACCGCCGACCCGGCAGGGCAAGGTGCTCGGATCGCGTGACCTCTGCCCCGCCACCGGGGGCGCGCCTGTCCTACAGGCAGGCCCGCGCGCTGCCGATCGAGACTCGGCCGCGAGGTAGGAGAACACGCGGGCGTTTCCCGCCGCATCGTCGACCGGGCGGGGCACACGGCATCGTCCTCGATCCGCCGCTCGGCCAGGAGAAGCTCGGGCAGCTGATCAAGGTGGCCCGGCAGACGACCCACCCCCCAGGAAGATCACGCTCCTCAACGTGCCCGACCTGCGCCGCATCGCCGGGCATGAAAAAGGAGTGGTGGGATGGATCTTGGTGGTGGGAGGGTCGGCGGATGGCTGTCGCACGTGTTGACCTGCTGCTCAAGCAAGTGGACATCGCTTGGGCGCTGTTCGAATATCACCTGGAGGGGATCGACGACGACCTCTGTCTCTGGGAGCCGGCGCCGCACTGCTGGACGGTCCGGCAGGACGAGCGAGGCCGCTGGGTCGCCGACTGGCAGGTTCCCGAGCCCGACCCCGTCCCCGCGCTCACCATCGGCTGGCTGACCTGGCACATCGGGTTCTGGTGGACGACCACGCTCGGGCACTGCTTCGGGACGGGCGCGCCGGAGCGCGAGGAGATCACCTGGCCGGGCACCGCCGCCGGAGCCGCCGACTGGCTGCGCGATCTCAAGGCCGACTGGCAGAAACAGCTGGCCGGGCTCACCGATGCCGACCTCGACTCCACCGAGCGGACCGCCACCCTGCCCTGGGGTGAGGGGATGACGCTCGGGGACATCGCGGGCTGGGTCACCGTCGAACTGACCAAGAACGTCGCGGAGATCGGGCTCGTGCGGAACCTGCACGGCGCCCTGGGCGTCAAGAGCGCCTGAAGGCGCGCCGTACGAGACCCCGGCGCGGAGCGACCGTGAGGGAGAGGTTGCCCTTCTCGGTGACGTACGGCGCGACGCCCTTCACCGTTGTGGGGTGAAGGCGCTCCGGTGCCTGGAGGCGGCGCTCGTCGACCGAGTCACCGACCGCGATACGGCACCACACGTCCCATTTGCCGGGGCCGAGGTCGTGCAGGGGAAGCCGCCCGGCGGCCTCGGTCCGGCGCCGGACGGTCAGCGGCGTCTCGAACTCCGCCGCGCCGTCACGGCGCCGCAGCACGGCCGTGACCTCGACGTCGGCCGCCGTCCTGACCGCCAGTTCCAGTTCCAGCTCGGGAACCCTGCTCACGGCGGCGGCGGCCGTCGCGATCGGGGCGGGCCCGCCGGCCAGCCCGCCGCAGTGCACGGCCAAGGCCCCCGACCCGCTGGTGAAGTACGGCGCCGCGTACGGCGGCCCGCCCTTGACCGGCACCACGCGAGCCCCTGGCAACTCCACCGTGGCGCCGGGTTTCGGAAGGAGAACACCCTCGCGCCTGATGTCGCCCGCCGTCATGACGGCGACGACGTCCCAGCGCCCCGCGGGCAGCGGTCCGCCGCCCGCCAGCGTCGCCAGGTCGATGACGGCCGTCATCTCCGGCACCTCGCCGTGCCAGGCCGCCACCTCGAACGGCACCCCGTACTCGGCCGCGCCGTCCCGCTGCCGCAGGACGAGCTCCGCCGACTGGTCCCAGGTGCCGAGCTCGGTCAGGAAGGCGTATCCGCGCACCCGCAGACGGCCGTCGCTCCACTCGACCGCCTCCAGCCGCCGCCGCTGCCGCACCCGGTGCGTGATCTCGTAGCACGTCTCGGGGACGGCCAGCGCCGCGTCCCGGAAGCCGGGGTAGAGCTGGAACGCCCGCGCGCCCTCGACGGTCACCGGCGGCGGCGTCCCGTCCAGGCCGGACTGGACGACCCGGGCGAGCAGCCCGTCCAGGCCGTGGGTGACGCAGTGCGCGATCACCCGGCCGCGGGCGCCGAACCGCTCGGCGACGCCGTCGGTCCACCACGCCTCGAACAGCGCCCGCGCGCCGTCGCGGGTCGCGGCCTGCTCGGCGGCGTCCAGCGCCGGGTAGCGGCGGCCGAACCGGGAGAAGACCTCGTTCAGGAAGTGCCGGGCCATGAGCCGGTCGCGGTCGGACCCGGGTGGCACCTGCTCACCGGCGAAGGCCATGACCTCGCCGATGGCCGTGAAGTACTCGGCGGCATCGGAGCCGCCCTGCTGCAGGACGCTCGTACCGTCCTCGCGGTCGATCCAGTAGTAGCAGTCGTACTCGCCGACGACCGAGATCCCGTCGGCCGCGAAGTAGGCCCTGGCGGTGAAGAGCTCGTCCTCGTGCGAGAACTGCCCCTCGGGGAACCTCAGCCCGAGCCCCTCGACCAGCGACCGCCGGAACAGCTTCAGCACCGACAGCGAGTCGTACACGGAGGGGCCGGTGGCGAGCACCGTCGTGCGCGGGACGTCGCGGTCGAAGCGGGGCGCCTTGCGTCCCACGCCCACGTACCGGCCGACCACCACGTCGGTGCCGTTCGCGTCGGCCATGGCGCACATGCGCTCCAGCGCCTCGGGCCCCAGGTGGTCGTCGGCGTCCAGGAAGAAGACGTACTCGCCGGCCGCCAGTTCGAGCCCAGCGTTACGCGGCCCGCCCGGCCCGCCCGAGTTGGGCTGGTGGACGACCCGCAGCTGCGGCCACCGCTCCGCCCAGCGGTCAAGCTCCTCGCCGCTGCCGTCGGTGGACCCGTCGTCGACGGCGATGACCTCTATCGCGTCGCGGCCGATCGACTGGTCGTACACCGACCGCAGGGCCCGCCCCAGGCTCGACCGGCAGTTGTACACCGGCACGATCACGCTGACTTTCAGGGTGTCACCGCCTCCGCACGGTCAGGGTCCGGGATACCGGGCCGCCGACCGGAGCGAACGGTCACCAACCCTCACGGAAAGTGATCACCTCACCTTCCGTCACTCCCTTCACCATAGCCGCCGAAACGGCCACACCTTGCACCGATTCCGGCCGGCCCACCGCGTCGCCGCGGATCGCATCGTTCACCCAGCGTGATCATTACGAGGGTGGCGGACGGGTCAGCGGGGCGGCGCGGCTCGTTCGAGATCGTCGAGAGTGCCGGACATCACGACCCGCAGATGCCGGGTCAGATGCTCGACCGGCCAGTCCCACCACGCGACCGCCAGCAGCCGCGCGACGTCCTTCTCGTCGTACCGGGTGCGGATGAGCCGGGCCGGGTTCCCGCCCACGACGCCGTAGTCGGGAACGTCGTCGACGACCACCGAACCGGACGCGACGATCGCGCCGTGTCCGACCCGCACCCCCGGCATCACCGTGACGTTGTTGCCGAACCACACGTCATGCCCGACCACCGTGTCCCCGCGTCCGGGCAGCCCGGTGATGAGGTCGAAGTGCTCGGCCCAGGCCCCGCCCATGATGGGGAACGGGAACGTCGAGGGGCCGTCCATCCGGTGGTTGGCGCCGTTCATGATGAACCGCACGCCGGTCGCGAACGCGCAGAACTTCCCGATGACGAGCCGCTCAGGCCCGTAGTGGTAGAGGACGTTCCGCGTCTCGAACGCGGTCGGCTCGTCCGGGTCGTCGTAGTACGAGTACTCCCCCACCTCGATCAGCGGCGACGTCACCAACGGCTTGAGCAGCACCACCCGAGGCTGGTCGGGAAACGGATGCAGCACGGTCGGATCAGCAGGCAACGACTCCATGACAGACAAGGCTAGCTAGTGCTCCAGCCGTGAATCGTGATCTCGCTCGCTCCCGTCGTCCCTGCCAAGCCCGCAGGAGCCAGTTCACTCGCGAATCACAGGTATGGGCTGAACTAATCCATATCTAGGCTGCTCAGGACGGCTTGTGCTTCGGTACGAACATTCTCGTCCTCGTGCCTGGTCCAACTCGCTATGGCGGAGCGGTGCAGCACAAGCTCTTGACGCAGCGTGATGACCCACTCGCGGTTCGGCCAGTCGCGATTCGGTCCCGGAATCGATCGGGAGCAGTCTGCGAAGCCTTCCAAAAGGTGCAAAAGCGACCAGGCCACTGACGTATCGGTCGTCGACCGTAGTGCCTCCAACAGAAACGGGAGGGCTGGAAGAGCGGCGGAGTCGATGAACACACCTTGGTGACACAGGCTCTCGTTCAGCCTGCGGGCCGCATGGGACGCCCTCTCGGGCTTGGTGTGGGCCAGCTCAATCAGGTGGCCCGGGACCTCATAGGCAGCGAGCACCGGTCCCGCCGCCGATTCGTATCGGCTCCAGTCGATGGCGATCACTCGCGTGGCGTAATCCATCACTGAGCGAGCATCTCATCCTGGCCGGATCCTGAAACGCGAGAGCGAGGACAGAAGATCAGATGGTGGCCGCAGACCACATCATCGTTCCGGCCCGCCGGCAGGACATGGTCGGGGTCCGCATGAGCCGCATCGCGCCGCGCTTCCGCCGAAGGGAACCGCGACGCCGGGCACAGGAGTTCGTGGCCGCCATCAAGCCCGGTCCCGCACCAGCCATGACCGGCGACAAGCCCCGACCCGGACATGAAGATCACGATCTGCGGCTGGACTACTGGTCCGGCCCTTGCTCGCGGATCCGCGCGGCCAACCGCCCTCGGGTGCGGCTGAGTCCCTCCGCGTCCACATCGGGCCGCCCGCTCAGTTCCCCCAGAAGCCGCTGGAGGACAAGCCTTTGCTGTCGGTCCTCGATACTGGGAAGGGCCCAGTCATCGACGAGTGTCAGGACCTCCGCGCCCGGCAGGACGGCGAGATCCTTCCCGAACCGCCCCAAGAGGATGTCGCCGTAGCGCCGTCCCTGCACGGAGGAAGAAATGAATGCGCGCTCGTAGGCCCGGACCATCCTTTCGGGGTCAGCGGGAGTACCCAAAAGCACGTCCAGCAGCTCGGCGACCGGAATCGCCGCCAGGTCACCCCGAGATATCGTGGTGAAGGCGTCGCCATCGACATGTCTGATGTACGGCGCCAGCATGACGAGCAGATCGACCGAATCCAGATCACCTTTGAATGCCACTTTAGCGATCACACCACTGTTGCTGAAGTATTCAATAAGCGCATCGTGATCACGCTCGTACAGAGTGTCGAAGTCCGGCCACAGGGCACTGAGGTGGACATAGTCGACTTCCTCCCTGTCTACTTGCAGCTCCCTGACGCCGTTGTGCGCAGGATAGCTCGCTCGCAGCACTTCGGTGAGCGAGTTCCATTCCTGGACCTCGTACTGCGAATACCAGAAGCGGCCGAATCCGTGCCATTTGTTGATTGCGGAGTTCGCGTCTTCGGTGGCGAAGAGGTCGGCGCCCCGGAGGGGGCGGCCTGCGACCAGGACGCTGAGGAGCAGCAGGTTGGCGCTGTAGACGGCGTAGCGGCGGGGCGCGACGGCGTGGGCGGGCCGGTAGGCGTCGTAGGCGCTGCTCGTGCGAGTCTCGAGGGAGCCCGCGAACATCTCGCAGAGGTGGCGTAGGAGTACGTCGCGTTTGTCGGTGGGGATGCGGCGCCGGATGCCGTGTTCCACGAACGCCGTCACGTTGGTGCGGGTCGTGAGGGCGGCGAAGGAGAGCAGGGCGTGCAGAAATGCGTCGTCGGGCCGGGTCGGGCGGTTGCGGGATTCGGCGAGGGCGAGTTCTTCGGCGAAGTCGGCCAGTTCGCGGCTGATGAGACGGGCGACGAGGTATTCGCCGAAGGTGGCGTGCAGGAACTCGTAGGTCTTGAGGCGTTCGTCGTCCCGGAGGGCCTGGGCGCGGTGCACGAAGAAGAAGCCGCCGATGACCTCCTCGGCAGCGGTCAGCGGGCGGCGGAAGCCCGCGGACTCCCGGGATGGCCGCGATGATGCGGGAACGAGCGTTCCCAGATCATCGTCCAGGTCTTCCTCAATGACCCACTGGCGGCCGCGGTTGAACATGGCGAATGCGGTCACCGACAGATTGAAGAGTTCCCGTTCGGCGGCGCGGGAGAGGTCGGGGCTGGAGATGCCCGGCTGGGATTTGAGGACCTCGCGTTCGGTGAAGGTGAAGAGGAGCCGTTCGTAGAGTTCGGTCTCGTTCAGGCGGTCGGCGAGGTCCAGGGCGTTGGCGTCGGCGTCGTAGAGGGCGAGCATCAACAGCAGCAGTGGTTGGCCCGCCAGGTCGGGGACGGCACGGACGTGCTCAGGTGAGAGGGGCTGGAGGTCGCGGCGCGCGAAGTAGCGCTGGTTGGCGGTGTTCCAGACCCTGATCCAGCCGTCGATCTGCTCGTCGTCGAATGGCTCCAGCCGCAGCACGGGTGTCTCCGGCGGCACCCGGGCCCGGTCTGCGACCGCGGTGCGGCTGGTGACGATGACCGCGAGGGGCCTGCCGCGTTCGGCCTGGCGGCGCTGGAACGCGACGATCCTCTCCAGGTAGTCGGTCTGGCTGACGCCGGTCGCCTGGAGCAGTTCGTCGAAGCCGTCCAGGATGACGACGGGGAGCGCGCCGCGGGCCTCGTGCACCAGGTCGGGCCAGGACATCGGCTCGTCGAGGGCGTCCCGGACGGCGTGCTCGATCTGGGCGAGCAGGTCGCTGTCAGCGGGGACGGTGCGGAGTTCGACGCGCAGCGGCAGGAAGTCGCCGGCCGGGAGCCGGGCGGCGAGCATCTTGGTGAGGACGGACTTGCCCGCGCCGGGCTGGCCGAGGACGAGCAGCGGCGCCCAGGTGGCCTGCGGCAGCGTGAGGTGGCCGAACAGGAACTCGTTGAGGTCGTCGCGGCGGGGCAGGTCGTTCCAGTCGGTCTCGTCCGCGGGGCTCCGGTCGCGGCCGGGCGGCAGGATCCGGTAGCCGGGGTTGAAGTAGGCGAGGCCGAGGCGGGGGATGGTCATGTCCGCGGGCACGTCGTCGGCGGAGATGATGGTGCGGTCGAGGGCGGCGCGGTTGTCCATGATGAGCGCGGCAAGGCGGTCGCGAGGGGTGCGCCCGGACGCGATGCGGGTGAGGTGTTCCTCCAGGCCGGACAGCCCTTCGCGGAGGTCATGGACGGCCTCGCGGGTGGCCTGGTGCTCGCTGAGGTCGATCCAGGCCCCGACCTCGGGGAAGTCGGCGACGAGCTGCCGGAAGTGCTCCTCGTAGCGGCGGCGGGCGAGCAAGGGGAGCGTCTCGCGCAGATCGAGAAGAAGGTGTTCGCGCTCGGTGTCGTCCCAGCGATCCCAGATCGCAAGCCCGCGAAGAAGCATGATCAGGTCGATGGAGAAACGCGCGTAGCGGTCGTCGAGTTCGGCGAGCAGGGTCTCGTGCGGCGACTGCGGGGACGGGAGGGGGAGGTCGGCGGCGATGAGCTGTTCCACCCAGTGGCCTACGGGGTCGCGGCCGACCATCAGTTCGCGGTCCTCGCGGGTGAGCGTGTTCGCGACGCGCAGGTTCAGTTCGCCGAGGGCCTCGAAGTAGGCGGTGACGACGATGACGCCGTGGGCTGCCGCCAGCCGGTCGGTGCGGTCGTATCTCCCCAGGCCCCTGGCCTTGTCGCGCAGGCTCCTGATCAGGGAGTCGGCGAGTTTGGACGCCTCCAGCCGGGCGTCCAGGAGGTCGAAGGCGCCCATGCCGAGCAGCGCTGCCGCGGACACCTTGTCGAGCAGGCCGGACAGCGCGCTCTCGCCGCCGAGCAGGATGACCGCCTGGCGGTAGTTGTACGTCCGGCGCACCAAGGCTCCAATCGCGAGGGGATTCCCGCGCGCGATGCTACGGAGCCTCGCGGCCGCGTACCGGGTCTTTCTACTCGTTCGGCCCGGTGCGGTCAGGACCGTCGTCGGGACCCGTCCCGGGGCCGCGCCGCTAGTTTCCGCTCAGACGAAACCGGGGCAGCGGGGCGTACCGCGGAATTCTGAGGTTCGGAATGGACGAGGCCTTGAGCGCTTCCGATGGCCGGCAGCGGAATCCGCTGTGGCGGCCGATGCTCGCCGTCGGCGTCCTCGGCGCGATGGCCCTCGGTGTCGCCGGGGTGTTCTTCGTGCGGGCCGGTCCGTTCGCCCCGGCGGCCGACCGGCCCGTGAAGGTCGTGGTGCGGAGCTATTTCCCGGCGCCGCTCTGGCGGGCTCCGACGGTGGAGGGGCCCCCGAAGAGGGTCTTCGAGTATCTGGACGCCCGGCCCGCCGCGATTCTCGATGTCAAGGACGTCGAATTCGGCGACCGCACCTTCCGAGCGTCCTGGTACGACGGGCTGGGCGGCGAATGGGGCTCCGTGGTCGGCAAGCGGAAGGCCGACTTCACGCGGCCGATCCCCATCGACCCGGACTTGATCGTCCCGACCGGAAAGATGACGTTCGTGTTCGGCACCTGGGACCCCGGCCGGAAGCGCTTCGCACGGATCTACGCGCGCACCGACATCCAGGTGGTGAACGTCCGATGACGGGGGCGCACGGGACGATCGAAACGCCCGTCCGGGTGCCGTCCGCGGGTGTTCTCGCGGTCGGGCACCGCCGGTTGCTCGGCGGGCTGGCCATCGCAGCCGTCCCGGTGCTCTACCTGCTGAGCGTCACGTGGTACCAGGCGGTCGTCTACGACGACGAACTGGCGTACACCTATGTGACCTGGTCGGTTCCGTTGCTCGGCGTGGGCGCGGCCGGCGTCGTGTCGCTGGTGGCGCTGACGCTCGTCCGGCCCGTCCGGTGGCGGCGCCGCGGGCAGGTGCTCGTCGCGGCCGTCCTCGCGGTGTTCCTGCCGGCGTGGTTCACGGTGCTGCACTGGGGACGCGGCGACGAGACCTGGGCCACCGCGCTCATCTGCGTCCCGACCACGCTGTTCTGCGTCGTCATGTGCCGCCGGGTGGAGCGGAGCCGGCGGCTGCCCTGGGCCCTGGTCGCGGTCGCGTTCGTGTGGGGGATGTGCGTCGCGATCGAATGCGCCCGGATGACGACGATGGTGGTGAGCGACGCGCTGACCGGCCTCGTGACGCCGGGCCGTCCCTTCGTGTTCGTCCAGGCCCTGGCCACCGGGCTGAACGAGGAGGCCGTCAAGGCGGCCGGGGTGCTGGCGGTCCTGTTCGTCTTCCGGCACCGCGTCAACGGCGCGCTCGGCGGGCTGGCGATCGGGTCCGTCGTGGGAGCGGGGTTCCAGTTCACCGAGTCGGCCGCCTACATGCTGGCGGATGAAACCGACGTGACGATCTACCAGTACTGGGTGCGGCAGTACGTCGCGCTTCTCTCCTCGCACACCGTTTACACCGGTATCGCGGGCGCGGCGCTCGGCCTGGCGTTCCAGCAGCGGGGGGTCTGGCGCACGGCGGTCTGCGCACTGAGCGGCTACGTCGCCGCGGTCGTGGCCCACGCGATATGGAACATCGCCGGATCGACCGGCCTCTTCTGGCAACCCGAAGGGGCGACGACGCTCGTGTACGTCGCGATGCCGTTGAACTCGCTGATCTACCACGGGCCCTACTTCGTGCTGCTCGCCGTGCTGGGCATCGCCGCGCTGCGGTTCGAGGTGCGCGGGCTGATGGCCGAACTGCGGAACGAGGCCCGCACCGGCCTGGGCGCGATCCTGCCGGACGAGGTGGACGTACTCGCCCGCGCCAGCGCGCGCTTCCGCACGAGGTGGCGCCTGTACCGGCGGCGCGACTACGCCCGCTACCGCCACGTCCGAAGGCTCCACGCGGCACAGATCGACCTGGCCTTCGCGCGCTGGCACCGCGCACGCGGCGACTTCGGCGTGGACCGTGACCTCGAAGACCGGCTGCGTCACCGCGTCCACCGAATCAGGCGGAACGAACCCCTGGCCCGCCTCGATCCGGGACAGGACGCGTGGCGGCCCGAGCCGTCGTCCGGGCCGGAACCCGAGGCCGAGGCGACGCCCTCGGGATCCGCCGTCGGCGAGGGGCACCTGTCATGACGACGACGCCGATCCTCATCGTCCTCGCCGCGCCGGAACGCGACTGCGGCAGCGACATCAACGACATCGCCGCGTGCACGGGCACGGTGCCGCTCGTGGGCATCGCGCTGCTGGGCGCGGGGGTGCTGGTGACGTTCGTGCTGCTCCCGGTCGTGATGCTCACCACCTCGGTCATTCCCTTCCTGGGTTCGTGGTTCGAGCGGGTCGCGCTCGGGCTCGGGCCGGCGACCGCCGTCCCGGAGACTGCCGCCGGGCCGCCGCAGAGCGCGCCGTCGGACGTCCCGGCGCCCGGGGAGCTTCCGCCGTCGGACGCGCCGCAACCCGGCGTGCCCACCGAGCCCCAGATCGCGCCCGACGGGGTCCCGCCGCCCGGCGTCCCGGCGACCCCCGGTTCCCGGCCGGGGGTGGACGCCCCCGCCGATGCCCCCGCCGACGCGCCCGCCGACGCGCCCGCGGAGCACGGGCCGAACGTGGTGGACGAGACGCAGGGCAACGACGTGCCCGAACGGTTCGACGAAGGCTTCGAGCCGGACGACGAGCCGTTCCTCGACCCCGCCGCTCTGACCCCGGAGCAGAACGCCGCACGCGACCTGCTCGCCCAGCTGTCCCTGTACGCCGGGAACGTCAAGCCCCGCGCGGACATCGTCGCGGACTTCCTCGCGACCCTCCCGGAGGATCCCGGACCCGATCGTGTCGCCGTCGCGCGGAGGCTCGCCGACCTGGCGGCGGGCGCCGTCCAGGACCTCCCCGCCGTGGTGGAGAGGCTGATCCGCAAGGTCCTCGCCAACGGCGAGATCGCCCTGGACGAGGTGGGCAAGGCCGGGCTCATCGACAAGGCGACCCGTGCGATGACGGCCGTGAACGCTCTGGTGATCGAGCACAACAGGGTCAAGGACGCGACCGAGCAGTCGAGCGACCCGCGCGAGATCGCGGCAGCGGGGAAGAAACTGGCCGCGGCGGCGAAGCAGGCGCAGAGCAAGCTGAACGATTTCGTGGCGAACGCGTTCAGCCGGCTCGGTGACGCGGCACTGCGCGACGCCCGCGCCAAGGGCCGCATCGACGTCGCGCGGCACACGGTCTACGGAAACCAGGACCTCGGCTTTCTCGTGCTCGTCTCGGTCGTCACCGAGTGGTTCCTCAGGCGCTCGCGGATCAGGGAGATCCGGGAGCAGTGGAGAAAGGACGAGCGCCCCGGAAACGGCGGCGACGACCCGAAGGACGATGACGATGACGGCGGGCCCCGGAAGAAGGGCAAGGATCGGTGACCAGGTTCGAGGCCGTGCGCGTCCTGTTCCCGGACTCGCCTCTCCCGCCCGAATGGGGGTGGCCCCGGAAGGCGCTGCTCGCGTGCGCGGTCGCGTTGACGATCGCGCTGCTCACGGCGGCGGCGGTCGTGATGTTCGAGAAGCCCGCCGCGGGGGCGTCACCCGACCCGGTGACGAGCGCCGAACGCTTTCTCCGCCACGTCGGGCACCGGCAGTATCAGGACGCCTGCACGATGGCCGTCGACTTCGACCATCCGGATCGTCCGCTCGAAAGACCCTCGCCGGACTACACGACGTGCATGGGGAACCTGATCTGGCTCGGCAGCGCGCATTGGTCGCGCACCGACCTGCGGAACGCGAGAGGCGCCATGGTTCGCCGCGTGCGGAACGACGGCGACGGATTCGTGACGGTGGGCGTGGAGGACGTCCACCCGAAGCTGCCGCCGATCGGGGGCGCGAACGGAAAAGGCCCCGTGGCGCACGACATTCTCCTCGGGCTCCAGCGGACCGGCGGCCGGTGGTACGTGATCTGGCCGCCGCCGTGACGGAACCGGACGGGAACGTCCCGGTCAGCGTCCGCGCAGTGAGCCGGTCACCGGTTTCTTGGTGACGGCATAGCACGTCGCCGTCGTCTCTCCTTCCGCCCATTCCTCGGGCAGGGGAGACAGCCCGCTCGGGCGCACGCCTGACCTGCCGCGGCCCACGTGGGCGTCGACCGCCTTCTTGCAGTGGTCGAGGGCGCGCGAGGTCATTTCCTCGAGGTCCGGCGGCTGGTCGGTGGGGCGCCCGAGCACGAGCACGCCCGGGACGGCCTCGCTCCGATGCGGCCGGTCGCACGGGACGATACGCGGCGGGCCGTCGTCCAGAGGCTCGCCGACCAGGCATTTCTGGAAGGACCCGAGACCACCCGCGAGCGCCCCGGCGAGACTGCCCGTCCGGCGGCGCGGACGGCCGTCCGGCCCCTCCTCGGACACCAGGCAGGCGAACCAGCGGGCGCCGTCCTTGCCGCGCGAGGGTCCGGCCGTCGCGGCCTGCAGTCGGCTGGCGTTCGCGTCCGGGCTTTTCAGATAGGTCGGCAGGGCGGCGTGGCAGGCGCGGCGCATCTCCGTCCGGACATAGTCGCCGACGACCCTGTCCGGGAGGCGCTGCGCGAGCATCACCTCGTAGTCGTGCGGACGGGAACAGTCGCCCCACCCCTTCGCGCCCGCCTGCGGATCGAAGCATTCGCCGGCCTGGAACGGCGCCCCAGGCGCGGCGGATGACATGGCGGTCGCCGGAGTCGTGGCCGGTTTCGCGGACGCGCCGCTCGCCGTCGGGCCGTCGGCGCCTCCGGACGAGCAGCCCCCGGCCAACGCCATGACCAGAGCCGTCGCCGTGACGTGGTGAACCGCCGCGGGCCTGCCGGGCGCCCGGCGCCCGAATGCCTGGCGCGCCTGCCGAATCGTCATGCGCCGGACTCTGTCATCGTCCGTCCGGGACGGGTCCCCGGACGGACGACATCGGGGCGGTCTCCTTCTTCACCTACGCGTCGTCGGGTTCGCGGTCGGTGAGGAGTTGGGCGCGGGTGCCGGCGAAGAAGGCCACGAGGATGTCCACGCACTCCTCCAGGTCGGGGTAGCGGCCGTCCAGGTGGCCCAGGGCCATGGACTCGGTGAGGGCGGTGACGCCGTCGGCGACCATTTCCAGGCTGCGGCGCTGGCGGTCGGTGGCGGCGGGGAGGCCGGCGGCGACCAGGTCTTCGACGAGGCGGGCGCGGGTTTCGGCGGCGCGGGCACGGGCGGCCTCGCCCAGCGGGGAGTTGCGGTCGAGGCGGGTCCGGACGCTGAGGCGGAAGAACTCCGGGTGGCCGCACATCGCCTCCAGCGGGACCCGGAACGCCTCGCGGAGCCGTTCGGCGCTGTGCGGTTCCGCGGTGGAGCGTCGGCGGGCCTCCCGGACGACCGGGCCGACCCGGCGGCCGGCCTCCTCGGCGAGCGCCTCCAGCAGGTCGTGCATGTTGCGGAAGTGCACGTAGAAGGTGGACTGGGCGATGCCGGCGTTGCGGCAGACGCTGCCGGTCGACAGGCCCGCCTCGCCCTCGGTGTCGAGGATGCGCAGCGCGGAGGCGAGCAGCCGGCGCCGGGTGAGGTCCTTGGCCTCGCGCCGGCTCAGCGACACATCAGGCATCGGGCCTCCCGGAGCCTTCGCCGATAGGTCTGGCGGTGAAGCGTTCCATCGTGTGCAGCATATCGATGATCTTTCGTCAAGCGTTGCTTTTCATTTGACCGATAGTACTATCGGTGAATCTCGTGACCTGGATCACTGTCCGGTGCTGAGGAGGGTCCGCACGTGGCACACACGATGGACGGGCGAGGACGCCGGCGTCCCGTCCTGGCACTGGTGGCGGGTGCGGCGCTGGCCGCGGCGGCGTGCTCGGGCGGGGGGACGGCCCCGGCCTCGGGCCCCGGTCCCGAGGGCAGTCCGGTCCCGGGCGGGCGGCTGGTCTACGGGCTGGGCGCCGACGCCAACGGCTTCAACCCGACCAAGGACTCCTTCGCCGCCCAGACCTACGCCATGGGCGGGACGATCATCGAGTCGCTGGCCACCGTCGACGCCTCCGGCGCCTGGCGGCCGCACCTGGCCGAGTCGATCACGCCCGCGGAGAACGGCGCCCAGTGGACGATCAAGATCCGCGAGGGGATCGCGTTCTCCACCGGCGAGCCGCTGACCGCCGAGGTCGTCAAGGCCAACCTGGACGCGCAGAAGGCGTCCCCGCTGACCGCCGCCGTCCTGGCCCCGGTGCGCGGCATCGAGGTCCTGGACGGCGGCACCGTGCAGGTGCATCTCAGCCAGCCGTGGGGCAGCTTCCCCTACGTCCTCGTCGACCAGGTCGGGATGATCATTCCGAGGACGGCGCTGGCGAACCCGGCGGAGGCCAGCCGGCGGCCGGTCGGCACGGGGCCGTTCGTGTTCCAGAGCCACACGCCCGACAACCGCTTCGTCGTGCGGAAGAACCCCAAGTACTGGCGCAAGGGCCTGCCCTATCTCGACCAGATCGAGTTCCGGATCCTGCCCGACTTCCAGACCCGGGCGCAGACGCTGGAGTCGGGCGGGCTGACGGCGATGGCGACGCAGCGCGACAACGACATCGTCAAGTTCGGGAAGCTCGCCCAGCAGGGCCGGTACCGGATGTACCAGGCGACCGGGATGTCGGTGCCCGAGCTGGCGTTCATGCTCAACACCGCCGCCGCCCCGCTGGACGATCTGCGCGTCCGCAGGGCGCTGGCGCACGCCACCGACCGGCAGGCGTTCGTCAAGACGCTGCGGTCCGGGCTGACCAAGCCCGCCGACGGCCCCTGGTCGCCCGATTCCAGGTGGTACGTCCCCGGCGGCTACCCCGCGTTCGATCTGAACCGGGCGAAGGCGCTGGTGGCCGAGTACGAGAAGGAGAAGGGCCCGGTCCGGTTCGAGCTGCTGAGCGTGCCCGACCAGTCGTCGATGCAGAACGCCGAACTCGTCCAGGACATGTGGGGCAAGGCGGGTGTGGAGGTCACGATCCGGCAGGCCGAGCAGGCCGACCTCATCCAGCGGGCCCTCACCGGCAACTACGGCGCGGTCGTCTGGACGCAGTTCACCGGCGCCGATCCCGACCGCGAGTACTCCTGGCTGCACTCCCGCTTCGTCCAGCCGTCCGGCGGGCTGTCGATCAACATGAGCCGGATCAGGGACGCGCAGCTGAGCGCGGCGCTGGACTCCGGTCGGCGCAGCTCCGACGAGGCCGCGCGCAAGCAGGCGTACGCCACCGTGCAGCGGCGGCTGCGCGAGCAGCTCCCGTTCATCTGGGTCGACCACCTCACCACCAGCGCCGTCATCACCAAGGCGAACGTGAAGGGCCTCGGGCGTTCCACGTTGCCGGACGGCTCGGTCGGGAAGGCGCTCACCGGCTCGGCCACGCACAAGTTCGACCAGATCTGGATCGGCGGGTAGGCGCGGATGGCCTGGGTGGTGCTGCGGCGGGGCGCGCAACTGGTGTTCGTGCTGCTCGCGGTGACCGTGCTCGCGTTCTGGATGATCACGCTGCTGCCCGGCGACCCCGCGATGCAGATCCTGGGGTACGGCGGGGACGAGGCGGCGCTGGAGCGGGTGCGCCGCGAGCTGGGCCTGGACGACCCGTTCTGGAGCCGGTACGCCGCCTGGCTGGCGGGCGCGGTGACCGGCGACCTGGGCACCTCGTACATCACCAGCGTCCCGGTGGGCGAGTCGCTGGCGCAACGGATGCCGGTGACGCTGGAGCTGCTGCTGCTCTCCCAGGTCATCTCGCTGGGGCTGGCGGTGCCCGCCGGGCTGGCCGCCGCGCGCCGTCCGGGCGGGCCGCTGGACCGGCTGCTGAGCACGGCGGCCTTCGGGCTGCTGTCCACGCCGGTGTTCGTGTCCGGGGTGGTGCTGATCATGCTGTTCGCGGTGCGGTGGCCGCTGCTGCCCGCGACCGGGCACACCCCGTTCGGGGTGTCGCCGGGCGGGAACCTGCGGTCGATGCTGCTGCCCGCGGTGACGCTCGCCGCCGGGCAGCTGGCGGTGTACGCGCGGGTGCTGCGCTCGGACCTGGTCGCGACGCTGCGGGAGGACTACATCACGCTGGCCCGCGCCCGGGGCCTGTCACCGCGCCGGATCCTGTGGCGGCACGCGCTGCGCCCCTCGGCGATCTCGCTGGTCACCGTGGTCGGGCTGAACCTGGGGGCGCTGATCGGAGGCGCGGTCATCATCGAGACGCTGTTCGGGCTGCCGGGCGTGGGGCGGCTCATCGTGGAGGGCATCCTGTCCCGCGACTACCTGGTCGTGCAGGGCGGGGTGCTGGTGGTCGCCGTCGGCTACGTGCTGGTCAACTTCGCCATCGACGTGGTGTACGGCGTCCTGGACCCGAGGATCCGCCATGCGTCCTGACCGGGGGAGGTTCGGCTGGGGGTTCCGGCTGGCGGCGCTGTGGCTGGTGCTCGTGGCGGGCGCGGCCCTGGCCGCCGACCTGCTGCCCCTGCCGCACTACGACGCCACGCTCGCCGGGGAGCCGAACGCGGGGCCGAGCCCGTCCCACCCGTTCGGCACCGACGCGCTCGGCCGCGACATGCTCAGCCGTGTCGTGCACGGCGCCCGCGTCTCGCTGGGCGTCGGACTGGGCGCGGTCGCGCTCGGGCTGCTCATCGGCGGCCCGCTGGGGCTGCTCGCCGGGTACCGGCGCGGGCTGGCCGACCGGGTCATCATGACCGCCAACGACATCCTGCTGGCCTTCCCCGCGCTGGTGTTCGCGCTGGCGGTGGTGGCGTTCGCCGGGGCCGGGGTGCGGAACGTGCTGATCGTCCTGGGGCTGCTCGGGGCGCCCGCCTGGGTGCGGCTGATCCGCGGCGCCACCCTCACCTTCGCCCAGCGCGAGTTCGTGACCGCGGCACGCGCGCTCGGCGCCCGCGGCGGGACGGTGATGCGGCGCGAGATCGCCCCGAACGTGGCGCCGCCCGCCGCCTCGTACGCGTTCGTCATCATGGCCGTGGTCGTGGTGGCCGAGGGCAGCCTGGCGTTCCTGGGCCTGTCGGTGCGGCCGCCGACGCCCACGTGGGGCGGGATGATCAACGAGGGGCGGAGCACGCTGGACACGAGCGCGCACGTCGTGCTGGTGCCGTCCGTGGTGATGTTCCTGACCGTGCTGGCGTTCAACCTGGTCGGCGACCGGCTCCAGGAGGTCACCGGCCATCGGCGGAGCGGCCTGGAGCCGGTCCGGGCCGGGCGCCGGCCCGCGCGGTCCGCGCTGCGGGACGCGCCGGTGCAGGACGATCCCGTGCGGGACGGGCCGCCGCCGCTCCTGGAGGCGGTGGACGTGCGCACCGCCTTCCCCACGCCGCGCGGCCTGGTGCGGGCGGTCGACGGGGTGTCGTTCACCCTCGAACGCGGCCGGACGCTCGCGATCGTCGGCGAGTCCGGCAGTGGCAAGTCGATGCTCATCCGCTCCGTCCTGGGGCTGCTCCCGGACGCGGGCGTCGAGCGCTCCGGACGCGTCCGCCTGGCGGGCCGGGACCTGGACGGCGCCGACCCCGAGGAGATGCGGACCGTCCTCGGCACCCGCATGGCGACCGTGTTCCAGGACCCGATGACCGCGCTCAACCCCGTGCGCTCCATCGGCGCCCAGGTCACCGAGCCGCTCCGCGTCCACCTCGGGATGGGACGCGGGGAGGCGCGGGCCAGGGCCGAGGAACTGCTCGCCTCGGTCGGCATCCCGGAGCCGCGCCGTGTCCTGCGCGGCCACCCGCACCAGCTGTCGGGCGGGATGCGGCAGCGGATCACCATCGCGATGGCGCTGTCGTGCGACCCGGAGGTGCTGTTCGCCGACGAGCCCACCACCGCGCTGGACGTCACCGTGCAGAAGCAGATCATGGCGCTGCTGCACCGGCAGCGCGACGAGCGGGACATGGCGATGGTCCTGGTCAGCCATGACCTGGCCGTGGTCGCCGACCGCGCCGACGACGTGATCGTCATGTACGCGGGCCGGGTGGTCGAGCGCGGCCCGGCCGCCGCCGTCCTCGGCGCGCCCCGGATGCGCTACACCGAGGCGCTGCTGCGCGCCGCACCCGACCTGGCCGCGCCCGCTCACACCCGGCTGGAGGTCATCGACGGACGGCCGCCCGATCTGGCCGCGCCGCCGTCCGGGTGCCGGTTCCATCCGCGCTGCCCGTTCGCCCGGGACCGCTGCGCGGCCGAGGAGCCGCCCCTGGCCTCGGACGGCACGACCGGCCGCGCCTACGCCTGCTGGTACCCGGCGGACGAACCGCGCACAGCCCAGATGGAAGGGAGCGTCCCGCATGGCGGGTAGCGGCACCGCGCATCTGCGCGACGGCGACGAGGTCCTGCGCGTGGAGGATCTGACGGTGCGGTTCCCGGCGGGACGGCGCCGCACCGTGCACGCGGTCTCAGGCATCAGCTTCGACGTGGCGCGCGGGGAGACGCTGGGGATCGTCGGCGAGTCCGGCTGCGGGAAGTCCTCGGCGGCCCGCGCCGTCATGCAGATGCCTCGCCCCGTCGCGGGGTCGGTGCGGCTGAACGGCCTGGAGCTGACCGGCCTGCGCGGTGAGGCGTTGCGCCGCACCCGCCGCCGGCTCCAGATGATCTTCCAGGATCCGATCTCCTCGCTGAACCCGCGCCGCAGCGTCCGCGACATCGTCGCCGAGGGCCCCCGCGTCTGGGGCTCGCGGGACGGCGTCGACGAGGTCCTCGAAGCGGTCGGCCTCGACCCCGCCACCGCCGCCGGGCGCCGTCCCCACGAGTTCTCCGGCGGCCAGTGCCAGCGCATCAGCATCGCCCGCGCCCTGGCCCTGGAACCCGAGGTCCTCATCTGCGACGAGCCGGTGTCGGCGCTGGACGTGTCCGTCCAGGCGCAGATCCTCAACCTGCTGGAGGACCTCAAGGCCCGCTTCGGCCTCACGCTCGTCTTCATCGCCCACGACCTGGCCGTCATCAAGAACGTCAGCGACCGCGTCCTGGTCATGTACCTGGGCAAGACGTGCGAGCTGGCCCCCGGCGAGACCCTCGTCGAACGGCCCGCGCACCCGTACACGCGGGCGCTGCTCTCCTCCGTCCCGCGCGGCCCGCTCCGGCTCACCGCCGAGGAGGAGGAGCGGGCGGGCGGGGAGCCGCCCTCGCCCGTCGACCCGCCGAGCGGCTGCCGCTTCCGCACCCGCTGCCCCCGCGCCGACGCCCGCTGCGCCGCTGAGGAACCCGCCATGCGCCCGCTGGCCCCGGGCCACTGGATCGCCTGCCACCACCCCGCCGTCCCGCCGGTCGCCTAACGGTCGGAAGCGGGGCGTCATGCGGTCGCCCGCGGTGGTTCCGCACCGTGCCGCCTTAGCGTGAAAGGTGATCGGCGGAAGAAGGCGGCCATGAGCGATCACCATTCCGAACCCGCCCTGCGCGCAGCGCGGGCCTCGTCATTGCGCCGGGAACTCAGAATGCTCTGCCGGGGAAGGGGCGTGTACGCCTCCGATCTCACGGCACGCCTGGGGCCATTGCTGAAAGAGCATCTGGGAAATGCCCGCGGCGACCACGGATCGCGGGCCCGGCTCATCGCGATGCTGACCCCGCAGATCGAGGCCCTGCCCCAGGATCTGGCCCTGGTCGCCCGGGTGGCGCTCGGGCTGCACGAGGGGACGCGGCAGCGCTTCCTGCGCGACCGGCTGGACTGGCTCGCCGGGCGGATGGCCAGGGACGCCAGGACGGTCCGGCGGCGGCTGGACGAGTCCCTCGACCTGCTCGCCGAGACCATCGAGCACGGCCCCGCGACCGCGCCGCCCCCGCACGGCGCCCCCCGGACGGGTGCGCGGCCCCGCTGCCTGAGCGGCGCCGCCCACCGGCCGCCCCGGCGCCACTGAGGCATTCCACCCGCACGCCTTTCCTTTAATTTTCACCATTCTCCTCGGACCATTCCATGACCCGAGAAAGATGCCTGGAATATTCGGTGGCGGGTCGATCAGAACAGGAAACTGAGATCACCAGAGCACAGAAAGGCTTGTCCGATGAGCCGCACCACCGACGACGACCCCCCGGACGACCTGGAGGCCCTCCGCCGCAGAGCCGCCGACGCAGCCGCCTCGGGCCGGGACGACGAGCGCGTCCGGGCCCTGGCCGACCTGGCGGGGGCCCTGTGGAGGAGCTCCCCCGACGACGACCTCCAGGCCCGCCGCCCCTACCTCGACGAGGCCATCGAGGCGCTGGCGACCGCCCGCCAGGTGCAGGCGACCACGGACCCGGCCCCCGGCGCCGCGTGGAGCGCGGAGGTCACCTTCCGTCTCGCCGCCCTGCTGACCCTGCGCAACATGGCGGACGGCGATCCCACCGAGCAGAACACGATCCTCGCCCTGCTGCGCGAGGTCGTCTCCGGCGAGGCCCTCCCGGCCGACCGCGCCGAGACCGCACGCCTGCTGCTCGGCATCGTGCTCGTCCAGGGCATCCTCCTCCCGTTCCGGGCCGCCGGCCCCGCCGACCTGCTGAAGATCGCCATGCACGTGGTGGCCACCGGGCCCCAGGACTTCCAGGAGGCGGTCGAGCTTCTCGGCCGCGTCGAGGAGGAACGGCTCCCGGAGAACATCAAGCCCCTGCCCCTCCTGCTGAAGCTGCTGCTCATGTACTGCCGGGCATTGTCGGAGGGCCGCGCCGGCCGCATCAACCTCTTCCAGATCGCGACCTTGATGAAGACCGCCCGGTCCTTCTTCGACGAGCTGTCCGGCGGGCGGGACGCTCCCCCGATGCTCAGGCGCATGGCGGACGACATGCGCGCCGGCGCCGGCGAGGCGATCGAAGTCCTGGAGGAGGCGCGGGAGACGCCGTCGGCGAGCGCTCGGTCCTGATCCTGCACGAGCCGGGGATCGCGTACCTCGTCCACGGCCACCGGAACGCGCCGTCCGACGAGGGGCCTGTCCAGTTGCTGTCCTTGTTCTCGCCTTACCCGGCGGGGCGCGGCGGAGCATCGTCGGACGCATCGAGATCCGATGCACGCCGATGCACGAGGAGGACGCCATGCGACTCGGCCCGCCCGACGGGGAGAGCGAAGAGCCACGCGACAACGGCTGATGGCCTGGGGCGCGGCGGGGGTCACTGGGGCGCCCCCGCCGCGCCCCTTTCCGGGGCGGGGCGGCCCCCGGTCGCCGCCTGGGCGGATCGTGGGCGTGCCCTCGGCGGCGGGCAGGAACGCGCTCACCATGAAGGGCATGACCGACCTACTTCGCAGGATCGGCCGCGATCTGCGCGACCGGCGCCATGTCGAGGCCTACGTGGTGGCGTTCACCGCGCTCGTCATCGCCGCCGTGTCCCCGCTGACGGACCTGATCGGCGACGATCTGCGCTGGACGGTGTCGATCACCGGGATCGGGCTGCTGGTCTACCGGATCACCATCCCGGACGACCGCGCGGCCGTCCCCGGGCAGCCGTTCGACGACCGCACCGCCTTCGAGCAGGACTCCCTCGAAGCGCTGCTCCGCCGCACCAAGGAGCTGTGGCTGTTCGCCCCCTCGGGTGCGCACGTGCTGACCGCGGCGCGCTGCGACACCCTCAGGCGGCACGTGCTCGGCAGGGCCGACGGGATCGTGCGGGTCGTCGTCCTGGACCCCGAGCACACCGAGGCGATCGCGCTGGCCACGTGCCAGCTCACCGACTCGGTGGACTTCCCCGGGCAGCGCTTCCCCCGCTCCCTGGCCGCCAGCCTGGAACGGCTGAGGACGATGGGCCGCTGGAGCTGCCCCGGCCGGTTCGCCTACCGGCTGCTCCCCTACAACCCCGGGTTCAGCCTCATCGCGCTGGACCCGTCCTCGCCCGACGGGAAGGTGATCGTGGAGTTCCACGGCGCCCGCAACGAGTCCAGCCACGGCCGCATGCACATCACCCTCGGACCGCGCGACGGCGGCCGCTGGTACGGGTACTGGCTCGGCCAGTTCGAGCACATCTGGCGCACCTCGCGCGACCCCTGACCGCGGTCACTGCGACACGCGCGGGTCGCCCCAGGCCAGGTCGGGCAGCAGGTTCGACCGGCCGCCCGCCGCGCGGGCCCCGGCCATCGCCGGGTCGTCGGTCGTGCCGGGACGGAACGCCTCCAGCCGCAGCCGCAGCACCCCGGTGACATCGATCGAGATCTTCTTCGGGTGGCCGGTCGACACCTTCGTGCCGGGCTGGTGGCGCCCGTCCAGCGTGACCTGGAACAGCCCGACCTGCTCCTCCTCGGCCCGGTCGTTGACCCCGATCATGGCCTCGAACTTCTTGTACCTGCCGCCGAGGTAGTAGACCTCGACGCCCTTGCCGTCGTCGTTGCAGAACAGGCTGCACTCGTGCCGCAGGCTGCGCGGGTAGTCGACGCCGCCCATGGTGACCGGCTCGGGGTCGACGTCGCTGCTGTCGTCGACCGGCTCCATGTCGACGAGCCAGTCCGCGACGGGGGTGGGCGAGGGCGTGGCGGTGGCCGTGGGCGGCGGCACGGAGGGCGGGGTCGCCGGGGTCGCCGGGGTGGCCGGAGCCGGCGTGGCCGGGGTGGCCGGGTCCCGGCCGAGCAGCCAGACGGGCCCCTTGTCCCTGGGGAACAGCCATGCGCCCAGGGTCACCAGCACCGCCAAGGCCGTCAGCACCAGCATCAGATCGATCCTCCGGCGGCGGCGCCTGTCGCGCCGGCTCGCGCTCCCCTGCTCGTCCTTGTCAAAGGAGACCATCGACTTACCTCGTTCTTTCGCTGCGACCGTCCGGGCGCGAGAGGGCATGGCGGGCCGCGGTCAAGGGATTCCGGCCGCCCGGCATGCTGAAGAGGCTGGTGAGCACGGCTCACCCGCGAAATGTACGGATCAACGGATCCGTGATCCGTCCCGCCCCGATCCACGTCAGAGATCTGTCTCGGAGGCCCTGACCACGCATCCTCCGATACCCGAAATTATGACACAAGAAGGATAGCGGGCACTACATTTTCGACCCATTCGAACAATTCCAAGATCCGACCCGAAAAACGGAATTCTCCACATATTCCATGAATGCCATGGAATTCATGGAGCGGCGTCAGTCGGGCGCGACGATCACCCGGTAGGGGCTCAGGAGGGTGTTCAGGAGGTCGATCCCCGCGGGCTTGCCGAGCGGCTCCGGTGCGCCCACGGGTCTCAGCGGCGCGGCGCCGTCCCCGCAGCGGTCGCCGAAGAAGATCAGAGTGCGGTGCGGGAAGTCCCGGCTCGACTCCCAGATGATCCCCTGGGCGTCGACGCGCTGCTCCCGCAGCCAGTGCCCCCAGTACCGGGTCTGCGGATACTCGGAGGAGTGGATGAGCCAGCGGTCCTGCGCGACCGCGGCGAGGTCGACGGCGCTGAGCAGCGAGATGAGCCGGAGGTCGGCGAGGGTCTCGACCTCGGACAGCATGAGGTCCTGCACCGCGGCCCGCGGGAGGATGTGGAAGCCGCGCTGATCGCGGTGGACGTCCCGCAGGAGGGTCTCGGCCAGCGCGGTCGTCTTGCTGGTGCCCGCGTAGTAGTAGGGGTACGGGTGCTCTTCGGTCGCGTCGAAGCGCCCGCCTCCGAAGTGGGAGTGGACCCGGCGCGTGTTGAAGCCGGTGGCGGTGCGGCGCACGCTGTGGCAGCGGTAGAGGCGTGTGCCCGCCCTCAGCACGTGGACGTTGGGCGTCCCGTCGTAGTCGGCGGGCGGCTCCTGGGCGACCATCAGCCGGCGTCCTCGATGACGGCGGCCGCGGCGGCCAGGATGTACTCGTCCGGGACCTGCCCCAGGAGCCGGAACGGCGCCTCGTCGAGGCGGGCGTTGAGGTCGAGCCACCAGCTCGCCACGCCCCACGGGTCGCCGCCCGCTCCGAGCATCGCGTTGACCCGCAGCACCACGGGACGCGGCGCCCCGTCGTCCCCGAACTGGAAGGCGGGCAGGAGCGGGACGCCCGCCGGGTCCGGCAGCTTGATCAGGTCCGCGGCGGCGGGGTCCTGGCCGCGCTCGCGCACCTCCCGTTCCGTCAGCGTGGGGTTCCGCAGGAGCCGGGCCTTCACCTCGCGCAGCACGGCCTCCACGTCGAAGCGCCCGGTGCCGGACGTGGACTCGGCCAGTTCGGCGAAGAGGACGTCGAGGTCCGCCCACAGTTCTTCGTCCCCGGCCAGGGCGGTGGCCCGCATCATGGGGTCGCCCTGGGCGAGCGCCCGCCGCACCGGATGGCCCGCAGGCAGCACCTCGCCGAGGAGCATCATGAGTTCGAGGACCACGTCGAGCCGGTCGTCGGGGTCGGCGTCGCGGTACCGGCCGATCAGCTCCAGCACGCGGGCCCGCGCCGCGCCGTCCAGCCTGCCTGCGACGTCCGGCCAGTGGTCGCGGAGCGCGCGCAGCGCCTCTCCGAAGGGTGTCGGTGACGGCACCGTCCTCCTACCTTCCCCGCCCCTGCAGGGCGAACGAGCCCCAGGAGGCGATGTCGGCGAGTCCTTCGTCCGAGACCCGGTCGGTGAGCAGCGCCGACATCGGGGACGGCGGCCGCCGCCGGGGGTCGAGCATCCACAGCTGCGCGAGCCGCAGCGCGTCGGCCGGCGCGCGGCCCTCGCGCAGGTGGTGGTGATACATGAACGCCAGCAGCGCGGCGCGGCTGTCGCGCACGGCCCAGCGGGCGCCGAGCACGGTCACCGCGCCGCCGGCCACGAACGCGGTGGCGGGGGTCAGCGCCTCGTCGTGGTCGACCTCGGTGTGGTCGGAGGAGCAGGCGCAGAGGATGACCATGCCGCCGCCCGCCCCGGTCCCGCTCCGCCGCGCCTGGCGCAGGACGTCGGAGACTTCGAGCCGCTCGCCGCCGGCCAGTTCGAGGTAGGAGCGGGCGGCGGGACGCATCGCCAGGGCGTGGCAACCGAACTGGATCAGGGACGCGGGCGCCCGCTCCGGGCGCTCGGCGGCGGCGCCGGGCAGCCACCGCAGAACCTCCTCCGCCGTACCCGCGCCCTCGGCCGAACCGCGGGGGCGTCCGTACCGGAGCGACCCGGGGTAGTAGTGGCGCCGGAGGTCCTTGACCACGCTCGCGTTCCAGAAGAACTCGCCCGACGGGTTCGCGACGAAGACCGGGTTCCGATACGGGTCCACGGCCTCGCGGCCGGCCACGTCGATCAGCTGGCGGCCGGAGGCGCCGTAGGTGACGACCAGGTCGTGCAGGACGCGCCGGGAGCCGTCCGGGGCGAGCGCGGCGGCGTGCCAGGGCACCAGGCCCAGGACCCCGCAGGGCACCAGCGTGAGCCGCGGCTCCCGCTGCGCCAGGCTCCAGGAGAGGGCGTGCTCGACCAGCGGCCGGACCGCCTCCCCGGCCCAGTCGCACAGGCTCTCCAGCGCGGCGTCGCGTCTGGCGTTCGCCGGGCCGTCGTTGGGGTCGTCCGGGTCAAGGGCCGCTTCCGCCTCGACGAACTCCGCGAGCGGGCCGTCGCCCGAGGCGTCCAGGCGGGGCAGCTCGACCGACGACACCGTTCCGTTCGCGCGCACCACGAGCGCCCGCCCGGCCGTGCCGCCGGAGTCGCGGAGCAGGTAGGCGAGGGCGTCGGACCCCAGAGCCCGCACCGCCTGGGCGATGGCGACCGCCGACGGGGCCGTGCGCAGCCGTCCCGGCAACGTCTCCAGAGTCCGGGCGCGCAGATCGTCCGGCGGCTCCATGCCCAGGATCTCGCCGAACAGCTGCGTGGACGGGCCGTCCGCCGCCCGGAGGCCCGTGACCCCGCCGTCCCAGGGCGCCGCCGGAGACTTCGACTGCTCGGCCCGCCACCGCGCGGCGAGATCGGTCTCGCCCAGGCCGTCGAGGACCTCGGGCAGGTCCCGGCTCTCGGTCGCGGCGTGCAGGACGAGCCCGCGGCCGAGTTCGAGCGCGGCCACCGCGTCCTCGTGCCGCCCCTCGCCCAGGCACCAGCCGGCCATGGCCTGCGAGAGCTCCGCCGCGCCCCGGGCCACGGTCAGGGCCCCTTCAGAGGTGGTCTGGAGCAGGACGTCGTCGGCGTGGGCGCGCAGCGCCTCCATGCCGGCCTCGATCGCCCGGTCCGTGTCGGCCATGTCGCGGTAGAGCAGGGCCAGTCGTTGCAGGCACGCGGTCCTGGACGGATCGCCGGGACGGTCCGCCGACAACTCCCGTGAGCGTTCCAGGCGCGCGATGCCCGCGCCGAGATCCTGGGCGGCGCGCTCGTCGCCCTGGACGCGCCTCCGGTCGTACCGCAGCAGGAGCACGGTGCCCAGCGCCCACTGGAGGCGGGCGCCCGGGAGCTCGCTGCGGCGCGTGAGCCGGTCGTCCAGCGACAGTTCGAGGAGTTGGACGCCCCGGTCGAGCCGCGCGTCCGCGTCGGGGCCGTCGCCGGAGAGAACGGCCAGTGCCGCCAGCGCGCACCCGCCCCTGGCCAGCAGCCCGGACAGGTCGGCGGCGGGCGTGTCGACGACCTCGGCTCCGGCGAGCGGGGCCGCGGCGGTCTCCGCCTCCTCGGCCAGGATGCCGAGCCCCTCGCCGATCTCCTCCGGCGTGCCGCCGTTCAGCCGGGCGTGGACGATGAGGGTGACGCCCAGCGACGTGCGCACACGGGGGTGCCACGGATGGTCGGCGGGGATCAGCTCGGCGAGCGAACGCAGTTCCCCGCGCGCCGCGTCCAGTTCTCCGGCGTCGCCGGTCCGCCAGCCGTGCACCGCGCGGGCGTAGGTCCCCATGCCGAGCACGGCGGCCTCGGTCGTGGGGTCGAGCACCTCGCCGTTCGCCCGCGACTCCTTGAGGGCGCGCGTGATGATGTCGAAGTAGACGCCCGCCGCCGCCGAGTCCTGCAGCCCGCCCTCGCGGCCGTGCCGGTCGAAGAGCAGGCCCCCGAGCAGGCCGACGACGCTCGCCATGAGGGGGTCGTCGGGCGGGATCCGCTCCGCGGCCCGCCGCAGGTGCCCGATCGCGGCGGCCTCGTCGTCGCGGCTGCGGTCGCGCAGGGCGCGCAGGGCCATCGCCATGCCGGCGAGGAACCGGTCCCTGCCCTCGTCCCGGGGGTCGTCGCCTGGACGCTCCAGAACCCGTCCGCTCAGCCGGACCAGCTCGTCGATCCGGCCGTGGTCGAAGGTGTGCGCGGTGTGGGACACCGTCACCCCGGCCAGGGTGCGCAGGAGTTCGTCGTAGACGAGGTGGTCGTGCAGCAGGTGGTCGTCGTGCTCCAGTTTCTCCAGGGCGCCGGAGATGTGCTCCCACGCCGTCCCGAAGTCGGCGAACCGGCCGGTCAGGTAGGCGCGCCGTGCCAGCGTCTCGCCGAAGGCACCCGTCAGGTAGTCGCCGAGGGGGTGTCCGGCGAGCCCCTCGCGGGCCTGGCCGAGCGCGTCGAGCGCCGTCTCCAACCGCGCCGGGTCGGCCGCGCCGGGCGCGTTCCCTGCGGCGGTCAGGCCGACAAGCGCCCGCATGAGGTCGGGCAGTTTCAGCCCTTCGCCGGTCGTGAACGCCTTCCCGGTGGGCAGCCCGGCCGTCATCGCCTCCGACATGAGGCCGAGGGCGCGCTCCATGTCGGTGCCGCCGCCGTTCGACATCCCCCTGAAGATGAGGGCCGTCCCGAGCAGCCCCCTGGCGAGGGTGTGCATCTCCTCCGAGAGGAGGGCGTCCTCGGACGCGTTCGTCAGGTGGCAGATGCCCTCGTCGAGATCCGAGGCCGAGTCTGCGCCGGGCGGGCTCCAGCTGGTGAACAGGCGCATCGCCAGCTCGAAGGTGGGCGTCCCGGAGCGCAGCAGGCCCTCCGGCAGGACGCGGACGACGAGCAGCACCCCCAGGAGCAGCCGCACCAGCGCGTCCCGCTCGATGCGGGCGTCCGGGCCGGGACCCACGACGGCGCGGAGCCGCTCGACCGCCGTGTCGAGATCCGCCGGACCACCCCCGCGATCCAGATAGCGGATCAAGGCCGCCCGGGCCTCCCGCCAGGCCGGCCCGCCGACTTCGGCGGCGCCATCGGACTCCCCCATCGCGTCCCCCGTCATTCCCGCCCGCGCTCCCGCGGCCAGGGAAAGGCCGCCGGCCCGGATCGCCAGCATGCCCGGACGACTTTAGACAAACCAGATACGCACCATCAAGAATTCCAATAAAGACATGTCCCCGATGGAATACGAGATTCCATAAATCAAGATCGATGAGTGGAATCGAATGGTGCGTCCTCCCGGAGCCGGGACAGCAGGCGCTCGGCCTCCACCACCTGGCGGCTGCCCGGCGGGAAATAGCCGGCCTTGAGCCGGTGGGACTCCTCCGCCCAGCGCAGCGCCTCGGACGGCTCGCCCGCCCCGGCCTCGGCACGGGCCAGCAGCGACTCCGCCCAGCCCGGCTCCAGCGGCACCCGCGCCCACCGCGCCTTGGAGTGCACGTGCCGGATCTCCGGCACCGCCTCGGCCGCCCGCCCGAGCAGCACCAGCGCGTGGGCGTGCACCAGCTGCGCCCGCAGCGTCGAGATGTCGGCGACGCCGAACCTGATCCGCCGCCCGTCGGCCAGGGACCCGGCGATCTCCGCCGCCTCCCCCGCGAGCTCGGCCCGGCGGGCGGGGCCGGGGGCGCGCTCGGCCGCCCGTACCAGCGTCTGCGCCAGGACCGACCGGACGATCCAGGTGAACGGGTGCTGCTCGCCGTAATTGGCGATGCGGTGCGCGACCTCGTCCCTGAGCATGCGCAGCGCCTCGTCCAGGTCACCGTCCGCGTCCCGGTCGCGGACGGCCAGGGCCAGGTTCGCGTGCATCACCCGGGTCCGGTAGTGGTCCACGCCCAGGGCCTCGCGGCGCTGCTCCCACTGGCGGCGGTAGGACTCGACCCCCGCCTCCAGGTCCTCGCTCCGCCCGCGCCGCCTGCGGTAGCGCGCCCGGAAGGCACGGGCGGACATCAGCGTGGGATCGTCGGACGGCAGCGCCGCGGACGCGCGCCACCACAGGGCCTCCCACACCTCCACCGACTCGGTGAGCGGGCGCGCGCGGCTCTTCATCTCCTCCAGCCCGCACTCCACGAGCAGCGCGATCCGGTTGGACGCGCCAAGGAGCTCTGCGGCCCGGGCCAGCAGCCGCTCCAGATCCCTGAGGTCCCCGGACGTCTCCGCCCTGTGCATCGCGACCTCGTACCGTGCCGCCAGGTCCGCCTCGGCGTCGGCCAGCGCCGTCGGTCCGGTCATGATTCGTCCTTGTCCATGCGCCGGTACAGGTCGCCCACGATCGGGCCCAGCCTCGTGGCCACGCGCTCGCGCTCGTCCGGGCCGAGGTGCGGCCACATGTACTCGATCTCGCCCAGCGACTCCCTGGCGTTGCGCACCAGCTCGTCGGCGTAGTCCGAGTGCCCGATCGCCAGGAGCCGCATCAGGTCGTCGTGCACGGCGTTCAGCACCGCCTGCGCCGAGGCGCCCTCGAAGCCCGCCGCCACCCGCACGACCTCCGCCAGGAAGACCCTGGCGTCGGCGGACGAGGCGCGCCCGCCGGAGATGACGCACAGGTCCTGCACCGCCGTCGGCGGCGGCAGGTGCCCGGCCGACCGCGCCAGCCGCGGGTTGCGCGCCGTCCAGTCGGCCAGGACGCGCACCAGCGTCTCGGCGGCGAACCTCCGGGACGGCGCCGCCCCGTCCTCCAGCGCGGCCAGCCAGCCGTCGCGGTGCGGCCGGTGGCTCCACACCTTCGTCTCGGCGAGCACGTGGCGGACGGCGTCGCGCACGGCGAACGTCGAGCCCATCTCGGCGGCCAGCAGCGACGCCAGCGACTGCTGGGCGTTCGGGCCGAAGGTGGCGTACAGCGTGCCCTCGCCCTGGTGGCCGGTCCGGCGCTTCAGCTCGTCGCGCCCGATCCGGACCGCGGCGAAGTCGGTGCCGCCGTCCATCTCGGCCAGGTGCCGGACGACCGCCCGGCAGAACTGCGGACGCGGCTTGGGCCGTTCACCGTCCGGCGGGGCGTTGAGGGACCGCGTCCCGAACGCCGACTCCGTCCACAATGACGTGGGCGTCCGCCGCAATTCTGTCAACAGATCGAGCATCGGGTGCGTTCCCATCGATCGCTCGCCGATCGTCCCCCTGACGATTTTCCGGCGGACCCATGCTCACATCCCCCCACATAAGCGTCACCCGGATCCCCCGAATGTCACCCGCAAGCCCTCCCCACCCTTACCCCCCAGAAAGGCTCCCTTGCCGTCATGGCACCGCCGGCGCGCGCCGGAACCCGCGGG
>NZ_JBHSON010000004.1:0-239930 GCF_042656285.1 Actinomadura rugatobispora
GAGTCGTGCGTGGGCGCGGTTGGCCTCCTTCTGGGACTCTGGCTTGCCGCGCCCTTTGTAGGGCGTCAGGACGTGTTCACCGGCTCCCTGGTAGGCCTTGTCGGCCAGGGTGAGCAGCCCGGCTTCGGCCAGCGCCCGGATGATGCCCCAGATCCGCGCGGCCCTCAGATCGTGGACGGCGCCGCGCAGTTCCCCCGACACCCACAGCCATGTTCCGTCCGGTCCGGCGATGACCTGGAGGTTCATTCCGTGCCGGCGGTGCTTGCCCGAGTAGAAGGGGCGGTCGGCGGCGACCCGGTCGATCGCGATCAGGACGCCGTCCAGCACCAGGTAGGGCAGCGCGTCGCGACGCGCTCTGCGCAGCACGGCGGGCAACTTCGGGGCCCGGGCCGCCAGCAGGTCGATGGCCTCGTTGACATAGCGCCAGGCGGTGGCGACCGATACACCGAACCCGGCGGCCAGCGCGGCATAGGTCTCGCCTTTACGCAGGTGGACCAGGGTCATCAGGGCTTGGGTGCCGGGCGGCAGCGCCCGGCCCCTGCTGCCGATCGCCCTGCGGTGGCGGCGGACCACGCCGGTGGCGTAGGCCAGGGTTCGGCGCGACAACGGCAGCGAAGCACGGTAGAAAAGCATGGAAGCCTCTGGTGTGGACGGCCGGTTGTGAGAGATCAACCGTCCTACCAGGGGCTTCTTCTCTTCTTGGAGCCACCACGCCGCCCGCGATCATGCTGTGATCAGCCCACCTCAAACCACTGCTGTAGGGTCGGGAGCTGGCGCGGTGGCGTTCCTGGCGGTAGGGCTCGGGGTCTTTCTTCCGCCGGTTTCCCGGACGGCTGTGCCCTCCCCGATGACCATGGCCAGGTCCTTGCTCCGTTTCCAGCTCCCGCCACTTCGAACCGTGCATGCGGTTCTCCCGCACACGGCTCACCGACGCCGTTCACACGGGGGCATTCGGCCTCACCCGCCAGGGCTTGCCCGCCCTGGGTGCGACGGTGATTCCATACAAGCCGATCAGACCGAGATCGACCGGCCGGGAGTTGATCAACACCTGCCAGCCGAACATCATGCTGCGGCGGTGACGTCGGCGCATGAACTGCGCCAACCGCCACTGCGCATACCGTCTGATCTTACTGAGGCGCTGAGCCGAGTGCCCGTAACGAAAATAGGCCGCCCAGCCTCGCAGAAAAGCGTTCAGCCTCTCCACGATCACCTCTGGCCGCAGCAGCAGCCACCGCCGGGACGTCATTTCCCGGACCCGGTCACGGGCATGCTGCATGGCCTTGTCCGCAGGCCAGCGAGCCAGGAACGTCACCTTCGGGCGGCCCCGATCGCCCCGCGACCGCACCAGCCGATGGTGAAAGCCCAGAAACTCAAAGCCGCCACCTCCAACCTCAAGGTGCAGGATGCGGGTCTTGGCCGCCTTGGGCTCCAAACCAAGTTCAGCCAGCAACTCGACCAAGCGCGCAAGCGCCCGCTCGGCCTGACTGGCCGACCAGCACATCACGACCACGTCGTCGGCGAACCGCACCAGCGCCCCATCACCGTCATCCCACGCCCGATCCAATCGATGCAGGTAGACGTTGCAGAGCAGCGGTGACACCGGCCCTCCTTGCGGAGTTCCGGTGATCTCTCGCCGTACTTGCCCGTCCTTCATCACCCCGGCACGCAGGATCGCGCGCAGCAGTTTGAGCACGGACTGGTCGCAGACGCGTTCCTCGATCGCCTGTATCAACTCCGTGTGCGGAATCGCCGAGAAACAATCGGCGATGTCCGTCTCGACCACCCACCGCCGCCCCCGATGGCACTCATCAATGAGCACCTGCAGGGCGTCGTGTGCCGACCGCCTCGGGCGGAAGCCGAACGAGCAGTCGGCCATGTCCGCCTCGAAGACCGGCTCGAGCACGATCTTCAACGCGGCCTGCACGATGCGGTCACCGACCACGGGAATCGACAACGGCCGGAACTGATCTTTCAGCCCAGGTTTGGGGATCAGCACCCGCCGCGCCGGCAGCGGCCGATACCGCCGCTCCCGCAGTTGGCCGGCCACCTCACCAAGGAGCCGGTCCACTCCGTACTCCTCGACCATGGCCAGGGTGGTCTTGTCGATACCCGGTGCGCCGTTGTTGTTGCGCACCGCCACCCACGCGCGCTGCAGCACGTCCCTGCGGCAGACTTTATCGAACAGCGCGTGGAATCTCCGCCCGGGATCGGCCTTGGCCGCCCGGTAAAGCGCATGCTGCAAGGCACGGACCGGATCCCCAAGGGATCCCTTCGCGGCGGGGATAGCCTGACCGGCACTCACCGGGTCTCCTCCTTGAAATCGCTGCGCATCGACGAAGCAGCGGCCCTTCCCTCACCGCCGGTTGTGTTGTCCGGTCGGCTCAAGCGGTACTACGGCCGCCTCCGACGCCCACCCGGCACCCGCTCATTTCCCGAGGTCATCGGTTATAGAGCGCGATGCTCCGGCAACGACACTTCCGCAGGTTGCCGGGCCGGGGAGGGCCTCCCCAGTTCCCGCCGCCACTATTGATGCGTTCCGCGCCCCCATACGCCGGGGAGTCCTTGGCGGCTGCGCTTCCAGGCTCTTCACCGCGTCCCTGGCCTTCGCCCCGATTTCGAGAGGCTCGGCACTCCCTTGTCCCACCCGAGCGGGCGGGCTGAGTAACGACGCCGCAGGCTTCGCTTCATGCTACGGACCGCACCATCGCTCCCCCATGAAAGGGCTTTTGACGCTGGGCTTCGACCCCGCCCGTTTCCAGACGAAGCCGCCAGCCTGCTACCGGGCCTCCTGGCAGCTACCCGGACCGGACTCCCACCGGCAAGCGACGACGAGCTTGCGAACAACAAGATCCACCGCTACGTCACGGCTTCACCTCCTGCTCTGCTGGGCGCACGAAAAAGGCTCAATGAGCGAGTCGAAGACCTGCATCTCATCTTGACGCATGATGCGGTGGTAGCCCGCGGCACTACGGTTGGCGTCGCGGGCTTCGGCAGAGAAGTATTCGGAGCTCGCCACACCGTCGTGCATTCTGGGTGAGGTGTCGTGGAGGACCTCACACTGGATGTATCGCCGTACGGTCGCCGACTCCTTCTGGGATTCGGCGAGACGCCAGTGTTGCCGCCACCGCGGAACCCATTGCTCGCGTGTCATGCCCGGATTGCGGTGGGCCAGATAATTGATCCGCAATATGGTCATCGATTCTGCCGTTCGTCGTCGGTATGCCTGCCCAGCCCGTCGCCGTGGCCCATCTCGATCACCGGACGCCCTCGGCCGTGATGGCGTGCATCCCCTCCCGCAACGTGACGTCCAGGAGGTAGACCTCCGATCCGGCCATCAGACCGCCTCCTCGGGAACAGCCCGGCGACCAAGATCGGGCATCGTCGGCTGAGCGGCGAGCGAGAGAGCGCGCACAGGTCAACGGACACGGCGAACCCTCCCTGCCGACGCCGCCCCTCGCCCTACCCGCGGTGCGACACCACCATTTTTCGCTATTTACACATTAAGACTCGTTAAGTACACATGCTAGTTGTCACTGGAGGCGCCGTCAACGGCGTGAACCGGTGCGGGGCGCCACCTCAATGACAATGAAGGGCCATGGCTGCTGCGGATCATCCGTCGCGGCACCGTGTCCCGCGCGGCACCGGCTCCCTTCTGTGAGCTAAGCGGCATGGTCGCGACCGTTGCTCTACCGGTTGCTCCGGATCTTGCTCCGTCCGATCGGGGAGCTGGTCCGCTGGGACCGTCCAAGGACGTGGTACTGCGGCACGAGAACCAGGTGTTACACCGATCTCCACGGTCGGCCACGCCGGGAGCACGCCGATCGGCTCTGGCCGGTGGCGCTGTCGCGACTGATGCACCGCCGACATTGGGCGGAGATCTTCACGGTCACCCCAGGGACGATCCTGCGCGAGCGGAACTACTCCCCGAGCGGATGGCGCGGGAGAACCCGACGTGGGGCCTCCACGGCTGCACCGCGCAGGCAGTGATCCCGCGCAGACGGGCAGGACGTTGAGCAGGTAGCCCAGGATGCCGACGCGCTGGACTGCCTCCCTCCAATTAACGAGCCGTTCGCGACCTGGCGGGGTGCTGCGCACGCTCCTCAGAGGGAGCGCCGGATGGAAATAGGGAAACCGGTGCCAGATAACGGACGAACATCATTTTTCGGCTTGCCCCCCACATGGCGAGGAAGTTATCTGCCTTGACCTCTGGGGTCACCTGACCAGACCCGAACCGGGAATAACTGCAGGTGGATGGGTCACCCCGAGCGCGGTAATCGGCGGGCGATAGACCGCCTTGGCCATCTACTTTCGTCCTCGATCGCTGCTTGATCTCGCGGACAGCGGGGCGGGAATGACTGACAATGCCTGAATCGAGGAGTTTGCAGCTTGGGTAAGTTCCTGGACGCCGGCGCCGCCCTTCACGCGCTGGAGACCGCAGCGCCGCACGCCAACACGGCCGGACAAGAAGTGTCCGACCTGTGGAACGGTTCGAGCTGGACGTCGCCGGGCGGGGAGAGGCGTGACCTTCCGGCGATACGCCCGGGTATGGGTGAGTGGCTGATCTCCCCGGTTGAGCCCTGGCACTAGAGAACGCCGGCGCCGACGAGGCCCAGCATCAACATGACGCACCGCGCCGTGACATTGCCTTGATCGTGGCTCCGCCCGGGACGGTTGAGCGGAAGATGTCCAGCGACATCTACGCGGTGGCTAATGAGCTGCCGTCCGCCACTGACGCCCGTGCTACACAACTCCTCTCGCCAGCCAGTTCGACACCTTCCGTGCTCCCGCCGAGTGGGTCTCTGCGTCGTGCAGTGCTCATATGCGTACTTCGGCGGTCGTGCGGGAGGCGTTCCGTGCTGCTGAGCCCGTTCTCACCCGTTCGCCGGGGGTGCAGACGGGGAAGCGTCGCAGGCGCGCCGGCTGCGGCGGGTCCGTCTCCGTACGGCCGCGATGGAGCGGGACGAGGGTCGGCGAGTGTGTCCGGTGCGAGTGGCCGAGTTGGAACACCACAGGAACGCGGTGTACAGCTCGCCGCAGTCCCGCCCGAGGGCCTGGGTCGCTCGAAAGGGAGCGTTCGTCCAAGCGTCTGGATGAACGCTCCGGCGAACGGTTCATGCGCCGGATCTGGTTTCGAACGGTCATTTGCCGTCGTTGCCGGTGGTGGATCTCGAATTGGCTCGCCCGTGGCGGGCGTTGGGCCAGGTCTGGTCGCCGGTGGTCCGGTCTGCCGGGCCCCGCCCCGTGAGGGATGGTGACCGCTAGGCCCGCTCCCACGTCCACCGCCGCGGTCACCCGTGAGCGCTACGAGCACATCATCGCCGGTGACCGCGAACTGGTCGGACAGATGCAGCACTGAGACAGGGCGGGCCCGTCCCACGATCACTCCATCCGATGAAAGAGGTTGCGGGGCCAAAGTCGCTGGGGCCTGGCGCCGGATGCGACCTTGCGCCGGGCGCAGTCGCTGGCCGCCTCGACGGCAGTTGACACGGATGTGTGCCGACGTCCAGCGCTTTGGCGGCATCGGGCGTTCAGCCAAAAAGGAAGGACAGAGCATGCCCATATCTGGACCCCTGGCGGCTCGCCGACGTGCCGCCGCGGTCATCGCCGTGGCGGTGGTCTGCTCGACGGCATGCAACGGGCTGGACGTCGGCACGTCCCACCGACCGTCACCTTCGGTGCCCACCCCGCAGCTGGACTGGAGTCCCTGCGTCCAAGGCAGTGAGTTCGACTGCGCGACCGCGAAGGTGCCACTGGACTACGACAGCCCAGGTGGTCGCACCATCGAGCTGGCCGTCATCAAGCACAAGGCAACCGGTCCCGGACGGCGCATCGGCACCCTGTTCTTCAACCCCGGCGGCCCCGGCGGGCCCGGGACGGTGCAGATGCCACAGAGATACGAGTTCTTCCCGCGGAAGGTGCGGGAGCGGTTCGACATCGTCAGCTGGGACCCCCGCGGGATCGGCAACAGCACCGCGGTGAACTGCTTCAAGAGTCGCGAGGAAGCCGACGCCTGGATTTCGAGCAAACCGGCAGGCTTCCCTGTGGGCGAGCAGGAGCGGACGACCTGGATTGCCGCGTACAAGGATCTGGGACAGCGCTGTCACCAGCGTGACCCGGAACTCCTGCGTCATGTATCGACCGTCGACAGCGCTCGCGACCTCGACCACCTCCGCCAGGCGGTGGGCGAACCACAACTCACCTACTTCGGGATCTCCTACGGCACGATCCTCGGCGCCACCTACGCCAACCTCTTCCCCGGCAAGGTCCGCGCCATGACCCTCGACAGCAATATCGACCCGCAGGCCTGGACGAACCACGCCAACGACACCCCCCGGCTCCCGACGCTCCTGCGCATGGGGGCGGACCGCAGCGCCGCCGCGACGCTGGACCAGTTCCTCTCCCTGTGCGGGTCGACCACTACCGCCGTCTGCGCCTTCTCCGCCGGCGGCCCCAAAGCGACGCGGGCCAAGTTCGACCAGCTGATGCGGCGCCTCCGGGAGCATCCGGTGGGCACCTGGACCTACGGCCGTACGGTCGGTGACACAGTGAACAGCCTCTACATCGTCCACCCCGGATGGATGAACCTCGCCGGCAGGCTGCAGGACCTGTGGCACGGCCGCGTCCCGAAGCCGTCCGCACCCCCACCCGCACCACCGGTCCCGAATCCGAATCCGTATCTGGGCGAGGAACAGGCGGCTGCGGTGTTCTGCGGCGACAGCCCCAATCCGCGTGACCCCGGTGCTTACCACGCCCTGGAGAAGGCCAGTGCCTCCCGTTCAGGCGACGCCGGACGCTACTGGACCTGGGCCGCAGAGCCGTGTGCCACCTGGCCGGCCGTAGCGGCCAACCGCTATCGCGGCCCGTGGAACAAACCGACGGCACACCCCGTCCTGGTGGTCGGCACCACCTACGACCCGGCCACCCCCTACTCGGGCTCGCAGGCCATGGCCAAGGAGCTGGCCAACGCCCGCCTGCTCACCAACAGCGGGTACGGGCACACCGCACTGAGCAACCCCAGCAGCTGCATCAACGAGCACGAGAGCCGATACTTCATCGACGGCACCCTCCCCCCGGCCGGAACCGTGTGCCACCAGGACACGCCCCCGATTTCGGAAGGCAAGTCAATGGGCGCGTAGCCACCGGCGGGAGCAATTGGCCCGGCATCGTCTCCTGACCCGGCGGTAGCTCAGCAGCCAGGAGATGCAGGACGAGCCGCGGCAAGGCGGTCGCCGCGGAATGATGGGCAGCTCTGCTCTTGGCAACTGCGATTGTGGTGCTGCGGCATCAGATCACCGTGCTGGAGCGCCAACAAGGCGGGTTCCACCCCCATCGAGCACTACTTGCGGCGCCGCCGCACCGACTCCCCCGAGCGTGTTCCGGCGGACGCGGTGACTGGTGCGCCCAAATACGACACCGTGAGTTAAAGCCGACCGGCATGCTGCCCGATCCAAAACCAGGCGGCTGGGCCGCCACTCTGCACCAGGTCACCCTCGCAGACGGCAACCGCACCAGCCGCTCCCCCAACAAAGCCCAAGACGCCGGATAGCAATGGCCCCCGTCCATATCAGCGAACCCAACGCCGCCTGCGTCCACTCACCAATGGTGAGGGACCCCATCACTTCGCTGAGCACGGCGTTGCTCAAGACCCCGGCCAACGCGCCCCCGCTCTAGCCGCTGGACGACTTCCAGGACAGCATCACCGACGCTCCACCACCGCCCTGATCAACCCGTACGGCTCGCCGATCACCACCAGCGGCGCACCCCACTGCGCTTCCACGACCAATACCGAAACTCCCAGACCAGCCTCTACGACATCCGCGCCCGCAACTACAACCAGTGCTGCCGGAGGATGGCGCACCACGCAGCAGAGAAGACCGCCGCGCACCCGCTGAGTGCCGCGGGCATCATGCCCGGGACCTCCCGCCACCGCGGCCGTGCCCCAGCCCACCGTCAGCGCCCTACGCGAAGCCACCCTCAATCGAGTCCGGTGCAGCACCGCGTGAACACCCTGCATCCCAAACCGAGCCCGCCCACCGGGTGGCTTCCTGGGACGCCCGGGAGTTGCGCGGCACGCCGGGCCGGCGTCCCGGGACGTCGGCCGCGCTGCGGTGGCCGCCAGCGTGACGCCGCCAGGCGATGGCCGCTCCCGGGCCGCCACGTACAGCGGTGTCCAGCCGCCCACCACCACCTTGCCGCCGGGCCGTGGGTCAGCGGCTTGACTGGTACGGCCACGCACTCGGGCTCGGCCACCTGGCCATGCCCGCTCGCGCACCGCGACACCGGCGGAATGATCGAGAGCATCCGCTGCCTGACGACCTGCGAAAGGACTAACCGCACATCAAAGGCGCGTCAGCCTCGACGAGGTCGGCGCGGGGACAGCCTCGCTCGCGATCGAGCAGCGGTACGTCGAAGGACGTGGTGCCGGAGTGCGCGTTGTTCTAGCCGCAAGGTGGCCCCAGGCGTGATCGCCGGGATGCCTAGCCGTGGAAGTTTGACCAGGTCACATGGCGGGTCACGATGGTCGGCGGCGAGAGTGCGTGGTGGGTATCTGAGGCAGTCCTGGTGAGAGGAGCACCAGCTCGTGGCCGTGGGGCACGGACGGGGTGTCGCAGAGGGGCTCTGGCGGTGCGCCACCTTCGTCCGGCTCCGCTCCTGCTGCTGGAGTGCTTCCTCTCGCCTGCGCTTGGCATGAACTTTAGATGCGGCTAATATTCGTGGAGCCTGATATAAAGGATTCGTGCATGCGTTCGATGTCCTCGGTGATCCGGTTCGTCGCCGCGTCCTCGAACTGCTGGCCGAGGGTGAGCGCAGCGCCGGTGAGGTGGTGGCGACCGTGGGGGCGGAGTTCGGTATTTCGCAGTCGGCGGTCTCGCAGCATCTGGCGGTGCTGCGTACGTCCGGCTTCGCGACGATGCGACCGGAAGGGACCCGTCGGCTCTACTCGCTGGACCTGACGGGGCTCCAGGAAGTGGACGCCTGGGTCGACCGCTTCCGCCACCTGTGGGGGGCGCGGCTGGACGCCCTGGAAACAGAGATCGCGCGCGGCAAAGCGCAGCGGCAATCGAAGGAAGAGGGAAACGAGACATGAGGGACCTGATCGACGAACTGGCGGCGGTGCACCGTCACGTGGCACGCGAGAACGCGGACGGCGGCGAGGTGGTGCGCGTGACGATGCGCCGTCGGTACTCGACGGACGCGGCAGACCTGTGGTCCGCGCTGACCGAACCCGAGCGGATCGCGCGGTGGTTCATGCCGGTCTCCGGCGACCTGCGCGAGGGCGGGTCGTTCCAGCTTGAGGGCAATGCGAACGGCGAGATCCTCACCTGCCGCCCTCCGTCGTTGCTGCGGACGACCTTCGGTGGCCCCGAGAGCATCCTGACGGTGACGCTCACACCGGAAGGGGATGCTGAGACCGAGCTCCAGTTGGACCACACCGTTCCCCTGTCGATGGCGCAGAGTGTCGCAGGTGCGCTGTTCGTCGGCCCTGGCTGGGACGGCGCGTTCCTTGGTCTCGGCCTTTACGTCGCCGGTGAAGCCATGGGAGACCCGCGCGAGGCCGCGAACTCGCCGGAGGTGGTGCAGTTCAACGTCGCCTCAATCGACCGGTGGACCACCGTCGCCGACCAGGCCGGCGCCACACCGGAGGAGGTCAAGCAAGGACGAGCGATGGCGCTTGCGCAGTACGCACCTGACACGCCTGAAGCTGCCGGGGCGACCGGGAGCGCATGACACAGAGTCGTCATGGTGGACAGGAGGCTGAGGTGGCCGAGGCGACGGTGGCCGAGGTGATGGCCGAGCTGGCCGCGCTCGAGGACCCGAAGATCCGCGCGGTGAACGAGAGACACGGCGACGATCACGGTGTGAACCTCGGCAGGCTGCGCGCGCTCGCGAAGCGGCTGAAGACGCAGCAGGAACTCGCGCGCCGGCTCTGGGAGACCGACGACACCGCGGCGAGACTGCTGGCGCTCCTGATCTGCCGCCCGAAGGCGTTCGAGCCTGGCGAGTTGGACGTCATGCTGCGCGAGGCGCGCACCCCCAAGGTGCACGACTGGCTCGTGAACTACGTGGTGAAGAAGAACCCGGGCTCCGAAGAGCTGCGCCTGGCCTGGTTCACGGATCCGGATCCAGCGGTCGCGAGTGCCGGCTGGGCACTGACCACCGAGCGGGTGGGGAAGAAGCCCGAGGGGCTTGACCTCGCGGGATTGCTCGACGTCATCGAGGCGGAGATGAAAGACGCCCCGACTCGGCTGCAATGGGCGATGAACGAGTGCCTGGCCCAGATCGGGATTCAGCACGTCGAGCACCGCACCCGGGCCGTCGACATCGGCGAGCGCCTGCAGGTGCTCAAGGACTACCCGACGCCACCGAACTGCACCTCTCCGTTCGCGCCCACCTGGATCACCGAGGTGGTGCGCCGCCGGCACGATAGGTGATGACCCAAGTTGGGACTTGGAACTGGGCCCGATGGTTGCCGCCGCCCTCCGTCGGAGCGGCTTCGGCGGAGGCGTGGGAGCGCCTGGAGCCCACTCATTGGCCGAACGACCGTCGGTCGCACACGTGGAGGAGATGTTCGCTGTCATCTCCCGCTAGCACCAGCAGGCGGGGCGCCGGTTGACGGCCGCGCTCCTGGACCGGATCCTCGCCCGCCTGCGCGGCGCTGAACGCCGCACTCCGTCAAGGGCTACTCGAGGAGAACCCAGCATCCCTGGTAGTGCTGCCGCCGACGCGGCCGTTCCGAGCCGTGGGGTAGACCGCCACCCACATCGAGCGCTGGCGCAAGACCAGCGAACGGCCCACGCTCGCAGCACAGAGCGCCCAATTCCTGGACGCGATCACCTCGCATCGCCTGTACACGGCCAATCACCTGATCGCGTTACGTGGGCTACGGCGCGGCGAAGCTGCCGGGCTACGTGCGTTGGGCGCGGTGCACCGTGAGCCGGCCGGGACGCGTTTCCTCTCGGCTACGTGCTTCGAGCCGTCAGGCGTCGAAGCGCCGCCGGGCGCCCTCGATGTGACCGAAGTACTCGTGCGTCCAGCCGCAGATCAGGTCGACCGTGGCTCGAAGGGCTTGGCCCGGCTGGGTGAGGGTGTACTCGACCCGCGGCGGGACGGTCGGGTACACCTTCCGCTCGGCCAGTCCGTTGCGCTCCAGCATGCGCAGGTTCTGGGTCAGCATCTTGTGGCTGATGCCCTCGACCTCGTTCCGTAGTTCGCTGAAGCGCAGGGTGCGCTCACCCAGCGCCTCGATGATCAGCAGCGCCCATTTGTTGGCGACATCCGAGAAGATCTCCCGCGCCAGGGAGTCCGCGCGCCTCAGATCCGCCTCGTCGGACGAGCCTGTGAACCGCTTGGTCACCATCAGGTTCCCCAGTCACCGAAAAGTGCGTTCTTCCACGTCAGCGCTCACTCTCCTACAGTTTCCGGGTAACCACAAGTGAGCACGGGGTGCCTGGACAAGGAGGCCTGCGGCATGGCCCTCACTCCGGCGTACCGCCTGGAGCGGCCCGCCACGGCGCTCGCCGCCTCCGCGCTCACCCTTGTCCGATGAAGTGAAGAGGAGATCGTATGGCTGTTCAGCTCATCAACCCTGACAGGCTCGTCCAAGTCCCGCTCTACCATCACGTCGCGGTGGCGACGGGGAGCAGGCAGGTTCACATCGCGGGGCAGGTCGCCTGGGACGAGAGCGGCGAGCTCGTGGCACCGGGTGATCTCGCGGGACAGGTGGCCCAGGTCTACCGCAACCTCGCCAGGGCACTCGACGCCGCGGGAGCGACGTTCCACGACGTGGTCCGGTTCACGTGGTACGCCGCAGGCTGGAAGAGAGAAATGTACGACGCCTTCAACGCCGGCGTTGAACAGGCAGCCCGTGAGTTCGATATCGCCACCCCGCCGGCTGCACTGATCGGGGTCGACATCCTCTTCGAGCCCGGCATCCTCATCGAGGCCGAAGTCACCGCGATCATCGAGTGAGGACGGCCGCAGCCGGCGAAGGCGATCAAGGCATTCGCGGTGGACCGTCAGGTGTCGGCGCAGCGGCCGACCCGGCTCCTCCCACTCCTTCAGCGGATTGCGGGACTGTCGCACAGTCCATGGGCACTGGCGACGCGGTCGATGTGACCAATGCCCGGGACCTGGTCCCGGGCCGAGGCGAACTGTCAGGCGCCTTCGGGCGGGGTGGCGGCGACCTGGCCAGCGCGGTGGCCGGAGGCGACCGCCGACGCGTACCCGCCGGGACGTCGTCGACCTATGACCGGCCGTTCTCCCCGCGTGCACGCCGGCGGAACCAGCGGCGTGGTTCGCGGGGTGTCTCGTCGAGGTGGCCACCGTCGTGCAGCCAGGATTCGAAGCGGTCCAGGTCGGCGCGGAACGACGAGTCGACCGGTTTCGGGTGGTCGAGCGCCCAGGCGTCGAACAGCGGGCGGAACTCCGCACCGAGCCGTTCGGCCAGGTCAGGGCGCAACCTGGCGGCGACCGACCGGCGTTTGGACCGGAGCGACCGGGCCTCGACCTCGACCCGGTGCGCGTCGAACCCGTCAGGCACCTGGCCGCCGGCCAGCAACGCGCGAACGAGGTCTCGCTGCCGCGCGGCCAGTTCCGCTCGCTCTGTCACCGGCGGAGAGCGGCCAGTGTCACTGGCGGGAAGCGACCGGACCACGATGGAGAACGCCGCGATGATCGCCATGCCGGCCAGGAGGTGACCGATCGGGTCGCGGTCGAGGGCGGTGTCGTCGACCAGGCGGACCAGGCTGACCGCGACCGGCAGGCACGGCAGCCCGTCGAGGTGTGCTCGGCGAGCGCCCGCTCCCGCGGCATCACCTTGAGGCGGCGCCGCAGCGCGTGGACCTTCGCCGGGTGCTGATGGACGTCCCGGTCGATCGGGTGGTCCGAGGCCGGATCATCCGGCGCGGACAGTGCATCCTTGCGGTTCTCCCCGAACTGGACGAACCGGGCGACGGCCGCGTCGACCACCCGGTCGGTCCCACCCGCGAGGAAGGTCACAGTGGACGGCGGCTCGACCGGTGTGGTCCTGCCGGCCCAGCGGCGGCCGTACCACACCGCGGCCCGACCGACGATCACGGCGACGGGGCAGGAGAGCAGGAACCGCAGGACCGAGACGGCCCACGAGTGCATCAGGACTCCTTGGCGGCCGCTACGACGGCGCGGATCGCGGCGAGTTCGGCGGCCAGGTCGGCGTCCGCCGGGTAGTCGTCGTCACGTTCCAGCATGACCCCTGGCGGGTCGACGCGGGCGCACAATGCGGCGAGTGTGTCCAGCACCTCGTGCGGTACCGCGTGGGCATGCGTGTCGTGGTAGAGCCCGTCGTGGACGACCCCGCCCGCGACGTGCACGTAGGCCAGCCGCTCCAGCGGCAGTTCGTCGAGGAAGGTCTCCGGCTCGGTGCCGAAGTTGACCGCGCCCGCATACAGGTTGGCCACGTCAGCAGCCGGCACTCGGTGCGCTCGACCAGTTCGGCGAGGAACTGGCCCTCGGTCAGGTCGTCGTCCGGCCAGCCGAGCAGTGCCGCGATGTTCTCCAGCGCCAACGGCACCGGCAGTTCCGCCTGCGCCTGCTTGACGTTGTCCGCCAGCACCTTCAGCGCTTCACGGGTGCGCGGCACCGGCAGCAGGTGCCCGGTGTCGAGGCCGCCGGCGCGCGTGAACGCCACGTGCTCGCTGACCAGCGGCGCGTCCACGGCCTCCGCCACCGCCGCCAGATGCGCGATCCGCGTGCGGTCCAGCGGCTCTGCCCCGCCGAGGGACAGCGACACCGCGTGCGCGGTCACCGGCACCCCGCGTGCACGCAACACGGTCAGCGACTCGGGCAGGGGGTCGAGGTGGACGTTCTCCGCCAGCACCTCCACGAAGTCGACGCCGGGCAACCGCTCCACCGTGAGGTCGATCTCCGGCCGCCAGCCGATCCCGATGCCCAATCTCGGCCGCGTCATGGTGCCACCCACCGTCGTGCGATCTCGGCCCGCAGCGGACATCAGGAGCTGCCGCCGCCGCAGCCACCGCCCGACGACGAGCTTTCGCCGGACGACGACGCGTAGTTGTGCGTGTAGGTGCTGCCGCCGGACGAGCCGGTGGAGACGAAGGAGTCGAACGAGCCGGCGGAGGCGTAACTCCACGCTCCCCCGATGAACGCCACCGCCGCACCGTCGGCCAGTGCCCGGGAGAACTCCGCGTCCGGGTAGGCCGACAGGCCGCTGACCGCCACCCGCTCCAGCGGATCCGCCTGGCCACTCGCCTTGACCTCGGCCACGACCCGGTCGCCGTGCACCGTGCGGGCCTTGAGGGCAGAGGTCATCCGGCTGCTCAGGTAAACGCTTGCGACGAGCGTCGGAGCGAGCAGAAAGGCCAGGTAGCCGGTGGGCAGGTCGTTGACGGTCCCGTTGATCCACCGGGCCACGCCGATCACGAACAGCAGATACAGCGGGATCGGGGCGAGCCGACGCGTCCGGACCGCCCGGCCCGGCCGGACGAGCAGGCCCCGACGGGCCAGCGACTCGCCGATCTCGGTCACCACCGGTTCGCCGGCGAGCTTGGTGGCCACGGCGGCGACCTTGCGCGGTCTGGTGAGCTCGGCGAGCACAGCGTCATCAAGCGGGTGCCCGGTCGGACCGCCATCCGCCATGGAGCTCAGGGTCCCGCGGCGATCGACCCGGACGAGACCGTTATCGACCAGCCGGGCGATGGCGACCTGGACCGCGTGCCGGGGTCCGCCGGCGAGGAAGCCCAGCTCCTCAGGGGCGGGCCGGTGGGGCGGCTCGGAAAGTCGTGGGCGGCGCGCCGCGACCCGCACACCGAACGCCACGACCAGGCCGACGACCAGGCCGGCGGTGTACAGCCAGAGGAACTCCGGCCCCGACAGCCCCCACGGATGCATCGCCTACCCCGTTTCCTCACGTCCAGGGGGACATTGTCCTCTGGTGGTGATCAGCAACGCACGGCGGGGATGTCACTCGGAGTTCCGGTCGAGACGCCGGTGGGGGATCCCCATGAGCCGCCGCCGCAGTCACCACCGACGAGACGCCTATGGCGTCCAACGCCGAGCGGTTGATCTGTGCGCGGGGTCGGTGCCGGTGGTGCGGCACGGCGGCATGACCGAGGTGTTCGACGCAATCCGGGCGCTGGCCGCGTTCCTGCGTGGCCGGGCGGGCTCGCCGGTGCGGTCAGCCACACACCTCCTGCGCGCCACGCACCCGGGCTCACACGCCCACCGCGGCATCAGCGGCGTGACCCGGAGCACCCGCTCCCTGCCCCACCGGACGACGTAGGTTCTCGACGGCTCGACAGGAGAAGCCAACCACCTTGCGGGAGCGGCCGGATCGACTGCGGGCTACCCAGCGGATGGCTCCAAAGGATCATGTCGGCCGGCGTGGACGTGCTGGGGCGCCGCTCATCTGCCGGTGTGCGGTGGCGCGGCGGGTAGTTGCACCGTGACGCGGAGGCCCCCAGCGGGGCGGGGGGTGAGGGTGAGGGTTCCGTCGTGTGCTTGGGTGATGCTTCTGACGATGGCCAGGCCGAGGCCGACGCCGGCATGCTCGTCGGTGCGTATGCGTTCTGTGCCGCGCTGAAACGGCTCGACGAGCGTGGCGACCACCTGGGGGGCGAGCTTTTCGCCCATGTTCTCGACGGTGAGCACCACGGTCTTGGGGTGGGCACTGGTCGTGACCCACACGGTGCCCTGTTCAGGCAGGTTGTGGACGATCGCGTTGTGGACGAGGTTCGTCGTCATCTGCAGCAGAAGCGCATGCGAGCCGGTGGTGAGGGCGATGTCGCCAGAGGTGGCGATGGTGAGGCCGCGTTTCTCTGCGAGGGGCAGGAGCGTTTCGGTGGCTTCTTCCGCGATGAGGGACAGGTCGAGGTGTTCTCGGGTGAAGGACCGCTGGTCGGCGCGGCTGAGCAGGAGCAGGGCTTCGGTGAGGTCGATCGCTCGGGCGTTGACGACGCGGAGGCGGTCGTCGAGCTCGCCGTTGCTGCGGTTCGGATCGTTGCGGGCCACGTCGAGCAGGGTCTTCGTGATCGCCAGCGGGGTGCGGAGTTCGTGGGAGGCATTGGCGGCGAACCGTTGCTGTTCGGCGATATGTGCTTCGAGCCGCGCGAGCATGGCGTCGAAGGCGTCGGCGAGCTCGCGGAACTCATCTCTGCGGCCCGGTAGCCGGATCCGGTGGGACAGCGATCCGTTCGCGGCCATGCGCGTGGCGTCCGTGATGCGGGTCAGCGGGGCGAGCATGCGGCCGGCGAGAAGCCACCCGCCCAGCAGACCGAACACCAGCAGGAACACCAACATCGCGGCTGCCATCTGGCCGAAGGCCCGCTGGGTGCTGGAGCGGCCTGGAACGAACGCCCCGCCGATGCCGGATCTCGTGTCTCTGATGACCGCGGCATGGGGGAAATATCGCATGAGGAACACCCACAGGGCGAGCAGCAAGGCACCTGCGAGCACGAGGAATCCGGCGTAGCTGACGGTGAGTTTGAGGCGGACGCTCAAGCCGGGGGCTCTATCCACGGTCTCCTCCCGCACGCCCGGTGCCGGATGCCGTGTCGATGCGGTAGCCGACGCCTGGCACGGTGGCGATGGTCCAGGGTTCGCCGAGCCGTTTGCGCAGTGCCGAGACGGTGATGCGCACGGCGTTGGTGAACGGGTCGGCGTTCTCGTCCCACGCGCGTTCCAGGAGCTCTTCGGCGCTGACGACACCGCCTTCGGCGGCGACGAGGACTTCGAGCACGGCGAACTGTTTCCGGGTGAGCGCGACGTAGCGGCCGTCGCGGTAGACCTCGCGGCGGAACGGGTCCAGCCGCAGGCCCGCGATCTCACGCACGGGCGGCCTGTTGTGCGCGCGCCTGCGGTCGAGTGCTCTGAGCCTGAGCACGAGCTCGCGCAGTTCGAAGGGTTTGGTGAGGTAGTCGTCGGCGCCGAGACCGAACCCGGAGGCCTTGTCGTCGATCCGGTCGGCCGCGGTGAGCATCAGGATCGGCATGCCGCTGCCGGAGGCGATGATGCGTTTGGCGATCTCGTCACCGGACGGTCCGGGGATGTCGCGGTCGAGGACGGCGATGTCGTAGGCGTTGACGCTCAGCATTTCCAGAGCGGTGTCACCGTCGCCCGCGATGTCGGCCGCGATCGCCTCCAGGCGCAGGCCGTCGCGGACGGCTTCGGCCAGGTAGGGCTCGTCCTCGACGATCAGCACGCGCATGCCGTCGATGCTACGAGCAGGCGCATATCGTCGGCATATCCAAAACCGCATACGTACCGGCAACACCACGCCGCCTTGACTGGCGGCATGAGTCAGAGCCCACCATCGGCACGGATAGCGCCTCGGAAGGTCTACCGGCGGCTCCTTGTCGTCGGCCCGATAGTCGTCATGGCAGCGATCGCCGCAGCCCTCGTCTATCAGTCGCAGAATGCCTCGTCCTCTTCGGACGCCCTACCGCCCTCCTCGGCCCCATCACTGTCTTCCTTGGCCGCACCCCCTCTGGATGCTCCTCGCCGCGAGCCCCGGGGTGCGCTTGGCGAGGCCAACGGTGCCGTCCCGGACGGCGTGACCGTCTTCAATGACGCGATTCCGGCTGTGGCCAACCTCGACCTGGATTTGCTCAAGGCCCTCCGCAAGGCTGCGACGGATGCAGCGGACGACGGAGTCAAGTTCTACGTCAATAGCGGCTGGCGTTCCCCGGAGTACCAAAATCAGCTCCTGCGTGAGGCGGTCTCCAGGTACGGCTCGGAAGAGGAAGCCGCACGATGGGTGGCCACCGCGGACACCTCTCCTCACGTGTCGGGGGACGCGGTCGACATCGGGCGGTCCGATGCCACGGCGTGGCTGTCCGAGCACGGCGCCGGCCACGGGCTCTGCCAGATCTACCGCAACGAACCCTGGCACTACGAACTGCGCCCCGACGCGGTCGATCGTGGTTGCCCGCCCATGTATGCCGACCCCACCCACGACCCGAGGATGCAGCAGTGACCGGCGTTGAGCGAGGACAGACGATGACGCAGGTGGACACGGCGGAGACCGGACAGGGCGACACCGGCCGCCGGGATGCCGGCTCCGGCCCCTGGCGCGCGGGCCTCCGCCGGGCGATCCGCATCGGCTCCCGGCCCGGGCCCTGGCAACGTGGCCTGGTCCTTGCGGCGCTGGCGCTGCTGCTCGGCCTGTTCATGCTGCTGCACGCACAGATCCCGAACCGGATCGGGAACCTCGGCAGCCTGATGGAGACCCTCCTGCCGTGGTTCGGCCTGTCCATCCCGGTGCTGCTGGCCGGGGCGCTGTGGCGCCGCTCCGCCTCCGCGGTGGCCGCGCTGCTGCTGCCGGTCGTGGTGTGGCTGAACCTCTTCGGCGGGCTGCTCGACGACAAGTCGCACCCGGGCAGCGATCTGACCGTGGCCAGCCACAACGTCGGTGCCGGCAACCCCGACCCGACCGGCACCGCCCGTACCCTGGCCGCCTCCGGTGCGGACGTGCTGGCTCTGCAGGAGCTGACCCAGCAGGCTCTGCCCACGTACGAGAAGGAGCTGGCGAAGGCGTACCCGCACCACACGGTGCAGGCCACGGTCGGGCTGTGGAGCAAGCTGCCGCTGTCGGGCACCCGGCCGGTCGACATCAAAATGGACTACGGACCGCTGGCGGACACCAAGCCGATCGACACCAGAATGGCCGACAACCGGGCGCTGCGCACCACGGTGGCCACGGACCACGGGCCGCTGGCGGTGTATGTGGCCCACCTGGGATCGGTCCGGGTGAATCCCAGGGCGGGCTTTTGGACGGCCCACCGTGACAGAGGCGCGCAGGCGCTCGGCAAAGCCATCGCCGCCGAGCGGAATGACCGGGTGGTGCTGCTCGGCGACCTGAACGGCACCATGAACGACCGCGCGTTCGACGACATCACCTCGCAGATGCGCTCGGCCCAGGACACGGCCGGGGACGGCTTCGGCTTCAGCTGGCCGGCGAGGTTCCCGGTGGTGCGGATCGACCAGATCATGGTCAGGGGCATTGAGCCGGAGAGCGCGTGGGTACTGCCGTCCACCGGCAGCGACCACCGGCCGGTGGCAGCCGGAATCAGCTGGTGAACATCGGATCCGTCCCCGCCCCTCCGGGCCCCCCACAGGAGGCACCAGAGCTGAGCGCAACCAGCCCCGGCCGTGGCCTTGGGCCCGTACCGCGTCGGCGGGCGTCTGGCCCTGGTGCGGGCCGGAAGTGGTGGTGATGACCGGGTCGGCTCCGGCCCGTCCAAGAGCTCCTAGGCGACCCGGGCGGTGGAGCCCCGCCGATCGAAGCGGGTCGCGAAGCCGTCATCGGCCGTGCGGCACCGGGCACGGGCGTGACGTGCTCACCCCCGCGCCCCGTACCAGGTGGCTTTCATGACGCCCGTGCGGTCGCGGTGATCAGGTGGCCTTGCCGCGGGCGACGTAGAGGTTCATGGCGGTGAAGTCGACGGTGATGTTGTAGGGCTTGTGGAAGCAGTGGGAGAAGGAGACCGGCACGTCGAACCCGAAGGGGGCGAGCGAAGCCTTCGGGTTCGTGTAGCAGTAGGCCTCCTTGGCGACGGCGTCGCCGAGCCGGATCTCCTTCGGGTAGCAGGGGTAGGCGACGGCCGGGTGGCTTTGGGCGAACGTCCCGATCGGACGGTCGTGGTCGGTACGGATCCCCAGCCGCTCGGCCGTGTCCCCGAACACGATCGCGGCGGTCTCGCCCCGTCCGCCGAAGTTCACACCCACCACCCGTGAGCCGGAGCCGGCGACGCTGCCTCTGCTGTGCAGATATTGCTCACGGGCCAGCCACAGCGGCAGGGGCTCGGCGCCTGCCCGGGTGGCGGCGGCGCGTGCCGTCCTGGCCGTTTCGGGGGTGCGGCGGCGCAGGATCAGCGACCGGCCCGCGTAGTCGAACGTGGTCAGCAGGTGGTAGAAGACCCACGTGCCGATCATGCCGTCGCTGTCGCTGTCGACGTCTTCGCCCGACTCCGTCGACGACCAGCCCACGGGGACGTTGCGCAGTTCGATGCCGCCCAGTTTGAAGGAGTCCAGCAGCCCGTAGTGCGCCCATATGGCGCCGCCCTCGTAATCGATCTTCTGACTGGCGACGGGGCTCAGCCCGGCTTCCTTGGCCATCGTCGAGGTCAAGCTCAGATTCGGGGCGCCGGTGTAGAACGTGAAGCGCTTCGGCGGTCCGCCGTTGACCGAGGCCTCTACCAGCGGCATCGGGTCCATCTGCTGCCAGGGCAGCCGTGCGATGTCGCCGTGGACCTGATACGCCTCGCCGCGGACCGCCGCGAACCATGTGGCGTAGGCTTCCTCGCCGATCGCCCGCCAGTGTGGTGCGGACAGGGAGAACTTGTCCTGCCGGACGTAGCAGTCGGCCAGGAAGTAGTGGGCGTCCTTGTCGTCGGGGGCCGACTGAAGCGCCATCTTGAGGTATTTCTCGGCGTCGGGGAACCGGTTGGCCAATAGCCCGACAAAGCCGCGCCGGCGGGCCGCGTGCAGGTTCGTGGGATCTTTCTTCAGGATCTCCTCGTAGGCGCGGCCGGCCTGCTCGAACTTCCCGGCCTTGAACAACGCATCCGCATCACCGCTGTCGGCGAGCGCCGTGCCCGGCTGGCCCAGCAGCGGGGCGGTCGCGGCGGCACCGGCCAGCACGGCGGCGCCCCGGAACAGCGAACGCCGGTCCCATTGTCCGTCATTGACCACGGGCCTTCTCCTTTTCGTGATCACCTTCCGCGCGCAGCCTGGCGGAGGTCTTGAGCAGATCTGGATCGAGATCGGCCACAGCCGAATCCCGGCAGGCCCGCACGACGGGAGACGTGCGGGCCTGCCGTCCAAGGGGTCAGCCGGTGTAGGTCGGCATCTTGGGGATGGCGTTGCCGGGCGGCGCGGCGGGCGGCAGCTCGCCGGGCTTTGACGGCTTGTCGCCGGGGTGGCTCCGCTTCGGGTGGCCGGGCGCGGCGGGCGGCGTGGGCGTGGCGGTGGTGGCCTCGGCGGCGGCCAGACCGGTGCCGGCCAGGCCGACGCCCAGCGCGACGGCTGCCATGAGGGACTTCAGGCGCATCGATGTTCCTTCCGGTGTTGTTTCATTCCTTGACGACGACAGGCGTGCCGATCGCCAGGTTCTGGGCCATCCAGGTGATGTCGTCGTTGCCGACCCGCACGCAGCCGTGGCTGACCGTGCCGCCCAGCGCCGACGCCTTGTTCGTGCCGTGCACGGCGAGCTGCCCGGGGCCGCCGGCGAACGTCGTCAGCGTCGGCGAGAAGCCGCTCAACCCGAAGGCGTACGCGCCGTAGTCGCCGCCGGGGTTCGGCGGTTTGACCAGCTCGGTGAAGTAGAAGCGGCCGGCCGGGGTGGGGGTGCCGCTCTCGCCGGTGGCGACCTTGCCCGTGCGCAGCACCCTGTCGCCGTCGAAGACGGTGAACGTGAACGCCTTCGGGTCGATCTCCACCCGGTGGGTCGTCGACGACAGCTTGACGTCGGACGCCTTGACCCAGCCGGTGCTTCCGTTGGGACGGATCGGCAGCAGCACCCTGAGCCAGTCGCCGTCCTTGGCGTCGACGAGGAAGACCCGGGTGGCGCCCATCTCGTTGGGGCTGGACAGCGTCTTCCAGGCCGCGCCGTCGCCCTTGTGCCTGTGCACGGCGATCCGGCGGCCGCGCACGGTCGCTATCTCCGCACCGCCCTGCCGCTGTGGCTCGGCGGCGGCCGCCGCCGAGTGGTCCGCCTTGGGCGGCGGGTCGTCCCCCGCTGTCCCATCGGTGGACGAGCCGCAGCCGGCCAGCCCGGCGATCAGTCCGGCGGCGAGCAGGGCGCCGGTGTGAATCTTGACGTGGCGCATGCCGCGAGATGCTGGCCAAGGAATGTGAAGAAGCTGTGAGGCCGATGTGATGATCCCGTGGTGCCGGTCACGGGTCGCCTACGCTCGGGGGCTATGTGCGCGAATGTCCTGGTCGCGGAGGACGACGCCAAACAGGCGGAGCTGCTGCGCCGCTATCTCCGGCGCGAGGGGCACTCCGTGGTCGTCGTCCACGACGGGCGGGCCGCGATCGACGAGGCCCACGCCCGCCGCCCCGACCTCGTGCTGCTCGACGTGATGATGCCGGGCGTCGACGGCCTCGACGTGTGCCGCGGGCTGCGCGCCGAGTCCGACGTGCCGGTGCTGATGCTGACCGCCCGCTCGACGGAGGACGACCTGCTGCTCGGCCTCGACCTCGGCGCCGACGACTACGTCACCAAGCCGTACAGCCCGCGCGAGCTGATGGCCCGGGTGCGCACACTGCTGCGGCGGGCCGGGTGGGAGAACGGCGAGCGGGTGTACCGGGTCGGCGGAATCACGGTGGACCCCGAGCGGCACACGGTGCTCGCGGACGGGCGCGAGGTCGAGTGCACGCCCGCGGAGTTCCGGATCCTGGAGGCGCTGGCCGCGCGGCCGGAGCGGGTCTTCACCCGGGCGCAACTCCTGGAGCACCTGCACGGCTTCGACCGCTTCATCACCGAGCGCACGGTCGACGTGCACGTGAAGAACCTGCGCAAGAAGATCGAGCCGCAGCCGCGGCGGCCGGTCCGGCTCTGCACGGTGTACGGCGTCGGGTACAAGCTGGTCGGCGACCGTGCGCCATAGCCTGCTCGTACGACTGGTCGCCAGCTCGGTGCTGATCGCGGTGTGCTCGATCGTGGCGACCGCGTGGCTGGCGGCGCGCAGCACGTCCGGCGAGATCCGGCACCGGCAGGGCCAGACGCTCGCCCGCGACGCCCGCGTCAACGACGCGCTGCTCGGCTACGCGGCGAGCCACCCGCGCTGGGACGGTGTCGAGGAGACCGTGCGCGGGCTGGCCCGCCAGAGCGGCCAGCGGGTCGCGCTGGCGACCGAGGGCGGCACCCGGATCGCGGATTCGGCGGGCGGCCGGCCGCCGCTTCCGGCGCGCGCCTCGGCCGTCGTCGACCCGCTCGCCGTCGATGTCTCGCTGGTGCCCGGCGCGGCCACCGACCGGATCGACGCGCGCGCGGTCGGGCCGTTCCGGCTGCCGGAGGCCGAGCGGGTACGGCTGCGCGAGGAGGTCGACGCGCAGGCGGCGTGCCTGCGCCAGGTGCGCCAGCGCGCCACGGTCGTCGTCGGGCCGGGCGGCCGCCCGTACCTCCGCCGCGAGGGCGGTCCGGCCACCCCGGCACCGGGCATGGAACGCCCGCGCCCACCTGGCGGCGCGCCGTCCGGACACGGCCCTTCCACACCGCGGGTGGCGCTCGCAGGGGCGCGGTCGGTCGCGGTCGCGACGACGCTGGAACCTGCTCCGCCGATCGAGCCGGTGGAAAGGGCGCGGCAGCCGGGAACCGCGCCCGGCACGCCGACCGGCGCCCCCGGCGGCCGGCCGGAGGACCCGCCTCCCGTGACGCCGGAGCGCACGGTGCCGCCCGAGCCGCCGAGTCCCGGCTCGCCGCCGTGCTCGCCGGACGCGCCCGGGCCGACCACCACCGAGAAGCGCGCGCTCAACCAGCTCGCCGCCCTGGTCCGGCAGTGCCACGGAAGCCGGGTCGACGTGTGGCTGGACGAGACCGGCACGCCGGCCGCTCCGGCGTCGGCCGCCGAGTGCCTGGCCACCGCGCGCCGCACCCAGTTGAAGCCGTACGTCGCGCCGGCCGCGCTGCTCTACATCGGCTCGCCGGAGGACCGTGCGCCGGCCATCGACCCGTACGGCATCGCGGGGGTCACGGCGGTGATCCTGGTCCTGGCGGTCGGGGTCAGCGTGCTCGTCGCCACCCGGCTGGTGCGGCCGGTGCGGGCGGTGACCGCGGCGGCCCGGCGGATGCGGGCCGGCGACGGGTCTGCGCGGGTCATGGTGCGCGCCAAGGGCGAGGTCGGCGAGCTCGGCGCCGCGTTCAACGAGATGTCCGAGCACCTGGACCGCATGGAGCGGCAGCGCAAGGCGATGGTCAGCGACGTGTCGCACGAGCTGCGCACGCCGCTGAGCAACATCCGCGGCTGGCTGGAGGCCACCCAGGACGGCGTGGCCGAGCTGGACCCGGCGCTGACCGCTTCGCTGGTCGAGGAGGCCATGTTGCTGCAGCACATCGTCGACGACCTGCAGCAGCTCGCGCTCGCCGACGTGGGCAGGCTGCGGCTGCATCCCGAGCCGGTCGACGTGGCCGACCTGGTCGAGCAGATCGCGACCGTCCACCGCGCCGCGGCCGCCGGACCGGTGCTGACCGTCGAGGTGACCGGTCGTCCGCACCTGGACGCCGATCCGGTACGGCTGCGGCAGGCGGTCGGCAACCTGCTCGCCAACGCGGTCCGCTACACGCCGGCCGGCGGACGGGTGAGCCTGCGCGCGTACGCCGACGGCGACGACGTGCTGATCGAGGTGGCCGACACCGGGCCGGGCATCACGCCCGAGCACCTGCCCCACGTGTTCGACCGGTTCTGGCGGGCGGAGAAGTCGCGCAGCCGGCAGACCGGCGGCAGCGGACTGGGCCTGGCCATCGTGCGGCAGCTCGCCGAGGCGCACGGCGGATCCGCGGCGGTGCGCAGCGAGCCGGGCCAGGGCGCGACGTTCGTCCTGCGGCTGCCCCGGACGACGGAGACCGCGTGATCACGGCGGAGACGCCCCTCCGTCGTGACCACGCGATCCGGGGTGGTGGCGGCGCTGGGAGCGGCGCTCCTGAGACGACGACCTCACCGGGCCGCCGGCCGACCACCGGCGTCACGCCCCGGGCGGACGACGTTCAACGATCCGAGTCTGTGTGACGCGGACTCGGCCTTCTCGGACCTGATCGGCCGAACTCGCCGACGGGCGTCAGTTGAGCACCGCCAGGTCCGACTCGATCTGGCGCGCCGTTCGCCGGAGCCTGGGGAGGAGTTCGCCGACGAGCACATCCACCGAGTAGGCAGCCGCCATGACGCCGATCGAGATGGCGGTGACGACGGCGCCGTCCCGGTCGTGCACCGGGATCGCGATGGTGAGCAGCCCTATCTCGAGTTCCTGGGCGCCGATCGCATAGCCCTGTTCGGCCACCTCGGTGAGCCGCTGCCGCAGTACCGACGTCTCCGTGATCGTGTACCGGGTGACCGGCACCAGTTCCGTGCGCTCGAGATAGTCCGAGAGCGCGTCGTCCGGGAGTGCGGCCAGCAGGACATGCCCGAGCGGGCTCTGGTAGGCCGGTATCCGTAGTCCTGCCCGGACGTTGATGCTGACCAGCCGCCGGGCCTGGACTCCGGTGATGTACACGACGTCGTCGCCGTCCAGGACGAACGCCATGGACGTCTCGTGGATCTCGCTCGTGAGCTGGGCGAGGTGCGGCTGGATCACGTCCGGGAAGGCCACGGCGCCCAGGTAGGCCTGCGACAGTTCGAGGACCTTGGGCCGGACGTAGAAGTTCGTCCCGTCCTGCCCGACGTAGCCGAGTTGGACGAGTGTGCCCAGGAGGCGCCGGGCGACGGCGCGGTCCACGCCGACCTCGCGGGCGACGTCCGAGATGGACAGCCGGGGGCGGTCCTCGCCGAAGCACCGCAGGACGGCGAGCCCGCGATCGAGGGACTGGACGTACGGGCCGTCACCCGTGCGAGGCATTCGTCTCCCTTTCCACCACTGGTCGAGGGCATCCCTGGTACCGCCACATCCTGCCCGATTCGCCGCCCCGATGGTTGACAGGCGCCGTGCCCGGGTGCCACGCTTTGTGCGCTTAGAGCATGAGTATGCGCTATACGCACAAGGAGTGTCGAGTGGGAGAGCCGACCGTCTCCCGGATCGCCGACCGGATCGCGATCCAGGACTGCCTCTATCGCTACGCGCGCGCCGTCGACCGGCTCGACTACGCGGGCATCGCCGGGAGCTACTTCGACGACGCCACCGACGCGCACGGCTCGTATGTGGGGCCCGCCGCGGGCCTGGTCGAGGACATCAGGCTGCGGCACCGGTCCATCGACGCCGCGCAGCACTTCGTGACGAACGTGCTCATCGACTTCGACGGGGACGACCGGGCCTTCGTGGAGTCCTACTGCCTGGCGTTCCTGCGGCAACGGCCCGTCGAGGGCGCGTCGTCGCAGGAGGAGGCGGTCACCAGGTGCCGCTACGTGGACCGCTTCGAGCGGCGTGACGGGCGATGGGCCATCGCCGACCGTGTCGTGGTGTTCGACGAGACGCTCTCGGTCGAGGTCGTGGACGCGCGCCGCCCCGACTGGGTGGCCTCACGGCGGGACAGGACCGACCCGGTCTATTGGTGGGGACGGGACTAGAGGTAAGGGCGAAGCAGAAGGGAGACCGTGATGGCCGTTCAGGGACACTGGGACGCTCGGTTCGCCGAACTCGCGACCATTCTGGAGAAGAACCTCGCCTCGGGCGAGGACGTCGGCGCCTCGGTCGCCGTCATGCTCGACGGCGAGCCGGTCGTCGACCTGTGGGGCGGCTGGGTCGACCAGGCTCACACCCGGCCGTGGGAGCGGGACACGATCACCAACGTCTGGTCGAACACCAAGACCGTCACGGCGCTGGCCGCGCTGATCCTCATCGATCGCGGCCGGCTCGACCTCCACGCCCCGGTGGCCGCTTACTGGCCGGAGTTCGCCGCCAACGGCAAGGAGGACATCGAGGTCCGGCACATCCTGTCCCACACCTCCGGAGTCGCGGGCTGGGACGTGCCGGTCACGATGGACGACATCTACGATCCGGTGACGTCGGTCGAGATGCTCGCCGCCCAGGCCCCGTGGTGGGAGCCCGGCACCGCCGGCGGCTACCACGCGCTGAGCATCGGGCATCTCGTCGGCGAACTCGTCCGGCGGGTGACGGGGCTCAGCCTGGGCCGATTCGTCGCGCAGGAGATCGCGGCGCCGTTGGGTGCCGACTTTCATATCGGACTGCCGGAGTCCGAGGATCCGCGGATCTCGCCGCTCATCCTTCCCCCGCCCGGCCCCGCCTTCGACGCCGAACTGGCCGGCGTCGACACCGACAGCGTGGGCTACAAGCTCACGGCCGCCGGCCTGGCCACCGACCCGGCGACGACGTGGGACGTGCGATGGCGCCGCTCGACGATCTGCGGCGCCGGCAACGGACATGGCAACGCGCGTTCCCTGGCGACCGTCCAGGCGGTCGTGTCACACGGTGGCGAGTTCGGCGGGGTCCGCCTGCTCTCGGAGGAGACCTGCGACCTGATCTTCCAGGAGCAGGCCAAAGGCACCGACCTCTATCTGGGCCTGCCGATCCGGTGGGGCGTGGGCTACGCCCTGTCCTATCCGGAGGCGTTCCCCTACCTGCCGGACGGCCGCATCTGCTTCTGGGCGGGCTGGGGCGGCTCGATGGTCATCAACGATCTCGACCGGCGCATGACCTTCGCCTACGTCATGAACCGGATGGAGCCGGGTGTCCTCGGTACCTACCAGGGCATCGTCGGCGGCGTCCGGAGCGAAGAACTGATCCGAGCCACCTACGCGGCGTTGGACGCGTAGCCGAGCCGCCCTCATTGCACCTGGCCGACGACGAGGCGCGGGCCGTTTCGGGGACGACGCCCGACATCGTCGCGGCATCGAATGCCTCCCGACGCCGGGAGAAAGGCGAGATCCATGAGCTCATCGACGACATGGAAGTCCGGCTGGGACGCGGAGGACCCGCTGGACATCACGACGGGACTGGTCGGCAGGGACGACGGCACATGGGAGCAGGGCCCGGTGCCGGGGATGCTCCACCGCGATCTCGGTCTGGCCGCGGCCACCGGTGGCCTGCTCAAGGCCCGGCACACGCGTTGCTCCGCCGAGGCCGACGGCAGGACCGACTGGCAGTTCCACGACCTGGACTTCCAGTGGTTCTTCGTGCTGAACGGCGAGATCGGGGTCCGTACCGAGGACGGCCGAAACCTGACGCTGGGCCGGGGCGCCTCGGCCTACCAGCCGCCGTTCTGGCGCCATCAGATCACCTCGGTCTCCGGCGACTACGAGGCCGTCGAGGTCACGGGCCCCGCAGAGCACGCGACGGTCACCGGCAGAGACGCGGTCAAACCGGGGCGCGCCGCGGAGTTCGCGCACCTGAAAGGTGTCTACACCTTTGACCACCCGGACGAGTACGTCCGCGGCGACGGCCCCCGCGCCTGGTCGCTGTACCGCGATCTCGGCACCCGGACGCCCACGGACGGCCGCGTGCACATCCACATCATCAAGCTGGACACCGAGCGGCCGTCCCCGCCCGGGGGCACCGGCGCGCACCACCATTCGATGGCGCAGTGGTTCCTGCCGATCCGCGGCTGGATCGACATCGCGGCGGAGAGCCGGCCGGACCGGCGGTTGCACGCCGGCGACTTCATGATGCTCCAGCGGGGCGCGGTCCACGACGCGTTCGACGCCTCGCCCGACTACATGACGCTGGAGTTCTGCGTCCCGGCCGAGTACACGACGGTGGCGCGGTGATCCTCGCGACCCTGCGCGGCGGAGGAGCCGACGGGACGCTGGTGGTGGTGAGCCGAGACCGCCGCCGACTGGTCGTCCCGCCGAGGGGCCCGCGGACGATGCAGCAGGCACTGGACGAATGGCCGTCGTGGGAGAGGGCGCTCGAAGACACCTATGGCGAACTCGACGACCAGCGGTACGGCCTCCCCGCGGATCGCGCGGTGTTCGACGCGCCGCTCCCGCGCGCCTACCACTGGGCGGAGGGCAGCTGCTACCTGCGGCACATGGAGCGCATCAGGGGCGGACGCGGCGAAGCCCTACCGGACGACCACCGCGATCAGCCGATCGTCTATCAGAGCGGCAGCGCGACCAACATGGCGCCACGGGACGACATCGCGCTGCCCGATCCGGGGTGGGAGCTCGACCTCGAAGCGACGGTGGTGGTGATCAGCGGCGGTGTCCCCGTCGGCGCGGACGAGCACGAGGCCGCGGCCCGGATCCGGCTCGTGGGCCTGACCAACGACCTGACCTACCGGAAACTGCTGGTGGCCGAACGGCGGCGGGGGACCGGCGTCTACGGGTCCAAGCCGGGCCGCGCCTACGCGCCGTTCGTGGTCTCGCCGTCGGCCCTCGGCGCCGCGTGGAACGGTACGAATCTGTCCGCCACCACGCGATGCGAGGTCAACGGGGCCCTGCTCGGCGCCCCGCGCACCGACAGGGACATCGCGTTCGAGTTCCCGCGGATCCTGGCCCACCTGGTGCGGAGCAGGCCCCTGGTGCCCGGGTCGATCGTCGGCACCGGGACGGTCTCCAACGCCGACCCGGCGGCCGGCTACGCCTGCATCGCCGAGAAGCGCGCCGTCGAGCTCGCGAGGGACGGCGCACCCGCGACGCCGTTCCTGGACGCCGGCGACACGGTGACCATCGAGGCCGTGGGCGACGACGGGACGTCGCTTTTCGGCCGCATCCGACAGACCGTCGTCGCCACATGAAGGAGAGCTGAGTTCATGTCCGGATTCAAGGGAAGGGTCGCCTTCATCACCGGTGCCGCCCACGGGCAGGGCCGCGAGCACGCGGTTCAGTTCGCCCGCGCGGGCGCGGACGTCGTGGTCGTCGACGTCCCGGACAGGATCGAATCGGTGCCCTACCCGCTGGGCACGGCCGAGGAGCTGCGCGAGACCGCGGCCCTGGTCGAGCGCGAAGGCGGGCGCGCCCTCGCGATCGAGGCCGACGTACGCGGCGGGGACGGCATGCGGCGGGCCGTGGACCAGGCCGTGGAGCGCTTCGGCGCGGTCGACATCGTGGTGGCGAACGCGGGCATCGTCACCTACCGCCCTCTGGCCGACATGGACGACCGGATGTGGCAGGACACCATCGACGTCAACCTCACGGGCGTGGCCAACACCCTGCGCGCCGTGCTGCCGCACATGATCGACCGGCGTTACGGGCGCATCGTGGTGACGTCGTCGCAGGCCGGGCGCCGCGGCGTCCCGAACCTGGCGCACTACTCGGCGTCGAAATGGGGACTGATCGGGCTGGTGAAGACGGTCGCGCTGGAGACGGCGCCGATGCTGGGGATCACGTGCAACGCCGTGCTCCCCGGAGCCGTCGACACCCCGATGATGCACCACGACGAGGTGTACGCCGTCTTCGCGCCCGACGTCCCGGCACCGTCGCTGACCGATCTGGAGGAGCGGCTGGAACAGATGAACCCGATGCCGGTCACCTGGATCGAGCCGCGGGACGTCTCCCACGCCGTGCTGTACCTCGCCGGCGAGGAAGCGCGCTACATCTCCGGTACGACGATCGACGTCGCGGCGGCCTTCAATGCGAACGGCTCCTGACCCGGTGGGGCGGGTGCTGTGGCGGCCGACGCCGGAGTCGGCGGCCCGGACCCGCCTCCACCGCTTCGCCGCGTGGGTCTCCGAGCGCCGCGGGCTCGACTTCGGCGATCCCGCCGGCTACGACGCCGTATGGCGCTGGTCGGTCGACCACCTCGAGCAGTTCTGGTCGGACCTGGCCGTCTGGACGGGGGTGCTGCCGGATCCTCCCGGCGCCGCTCTCGCGAACCCGGAGATGCCGGGCGCCGTGTGGTTCCCAGAGGCTCACGTCAACTTCGCCGAGCAGGCACTGAGGAACCGGAGCGACGTTCATCCCGCCTTGATCGTGGTGGACGAGGATCTGGAGACCGCGGAGGTGTCGTGGGCGTCGCTGAGCGTCCAGGTCGGAGCGTTCGCCGACACGCTGCGCCGCCTGGGCGTGCGCCGAGGCGACCGGGTGGCCGGCTACCTCCCCAACAGTGCCGAGGCGGTGGTGGCCTTCCTCGGCGCCGCCTCGATCGGCGCGGTGTGGACGGTCTGCGCTCCCGATTTCGGCGCGCGGGCCGTTCTCGACCGGTTCTCCCAGGTCGAACCGGTCGTCCTCGTGACCGCCGACGGCTACCGGTTCAACGGCAAGGCCTACGACCGGAACGCACAGGTCGCGGAGATCCGCGCGGCGCTGCCCACGTTGCGGGCCACCATCGTCGTTCCGGTCCTGCGGCCCCACGACGACCGTGGCGGCACGATCTCCTGGCAGGAGGCCGTACGGCACGAGCAGGAACCCCGGTACGAATCCCTGCCCTTCGACCATCCGCTGTGGATCGTGTACTCGTCGGGGACGACGGGCCCGCCCAAGGGCATCCTGCACGGTCACGGCGGAATCGTCCTCGAACAGCACAAGCAGTCCGCTCTCCACAACGACGTCGGGCCCGGTGACCGCTTCTACTGGTACGCGTCGACGGCGTGGATCATGTGGAACATCGCCACGTCGGCGTTGCTGTCCGGGGCGACCGTCGTCGTCCACAACGGCGGCCCGTCCCATCCGGTGCTCGACGTGCAGTTCGCGATCGCCGAGAAGACCGGCATCACCTACCTCGGCACGAGCGCCGGATACCTCAGCGCCTGTGAGAAGGCGGGACTGCGGCCGGGTGACCGCTTCGACCTGCGGGCGCTGCGCAGCATCGGCTCGACGGGATCTCCGCTCCCCGCGTCGACGTACGCGTGGGTCTACGACTCGGTCAAGCCGGACGTGTTCCTCAGCTCGTGCTCCGGAGGCACCGACGTCGCCAGTGGTTTCGTCGGCGGTACCCGGCTCCTGCCGGTGACGGCCGGAGAACTGCAGCGTCCGATGCTCGGCGTCGCCGTCGAGGCGTGGGACGACAGCGGACGGCCCGTCGTGAACGAGGTGGGCGAACTCGTCGTGACCAGGCCGATGCCCTCCATGCCGCTGGGATTCTGGCGCGACGACGGTGAACGCCATCGAACGGCGTACTTCGAGCCTTGGCCGGGCGTGTGGCGGCATGGGGACCGGCTCGAGATCACCGACCGGGGCACCTGCCGGATCATGGGCCGCTCCGACTCGACACTGAACCGGGCGGGCGTGCGGATGGGCACCGCCGAGATCTACTCGGCGGTCGACGCGGTCCCGGAGATCGCCGACGCCCTCGTGCTGGGAGTCGAGCATGGGGACGGCACGTACTACATGCCGCTGTTCGTCACGACGTCCCCTGGCATCGACCTGGACGACCGCCTGGTGGCCACTGTCCGCGAGGCCATCCGTACCCGGGCGAGCCCCCGCCACGTCCCGGATGAAGTGATCGCGGTACCCGCCATCCCGCGCACGCGGACCGGAAAGCGCGTCGAAGTGCCCCTCAAACGGCTGTTCCAAGGGGTAGCGCCGGAGAAGGCGTTGGACGCCGCCTCGCTCGCCGACCCGGACTCACTCGGCGTGTTCGTCGATCTCGCGAGAAAGCACCTGAAACGCTAGGGAGGACGTGGTGACGGACATGCGGCTCGCCGGCAAGGTCTGCATCGTGACGGGAGCCGGCGGCGGTATCGGCGCGGCGACCGCCGCATTGTTCGCCGGGCACGGGGCCCGCGGTGTCGTCTGCGCGGATCTGTCGGCCGACGCGGCCGAAGCCGCGGCCGAAGCCATCGTCGCCGAAGGCGGGGACGCGTCGCCGTTCGTGCTCGACGTGTCCGACGAGGCCGCTGCTCAGGCTTTGATCGACCACACGGTGGCGATCTACGGACGGGTGGACGTCCTGCACAACAACGCGGCCATGGCGATCTCCGGCGCGGTTCACGAGACCAGCCGAGCGGACTGGGACCGGGTGATGGAGGTGAACGTCACGGGCACGTTTCTCGTTTCGCGTGCGGCCCTGCCCGTCATGGTGGACCAGAATTCGGGGGCGATCGTCAACACCTGCTCCAACCACGCCACCGTGGCCTCGCCCCGGCTGGCCTCGTACCACGCCTCCAAAGGCGCGATCCGCGCACTGACGCGGCAGATGGCGCTCGACTACGCGCCGCACATCCGAGTGAATTCCCTATCTCCCGGACTGGTCGACACCCCGGCCGCTCGCGGCATCAGGGACGGAACGGACGCCGCCTGGGCGCGCAAACAGGAGTCGAACCGCTACTTCCGACGAGCCGCGGAACCCCTGGAGATCGCCTACGGGGTGCTGTTCCTGGCCTCGGACGAGGCCGCGTTCCTGACGGGCCACGACCTGGTCATGAGCGGCGGCCAGGGGGAGGTGGCGTTCTGATGGCGGTGCCGGGCGCTGTCCGGCCGCCTCGCCCAATCCAGCTTGGTGGTGCTGCTGACCGAAGCCCCTACCCGCTCAAGGGTGCCCGGGAATGGCTGAGAACGCTGACCGGGAACGGCTCGATCAGCATTCCCCAGGACCTGCCCCCGGCGCTGGATTTCGCGGCCCCGCTGGACCCGAGGTACGTCGGTCAGTGGCCGCCGGTGACGAACGTCGGGTTGAAGATGATCGTCATCGTCACCGGCGGACTGGCCGCCTGAAGGAACTCAACCACCACTGGCTCGCCATGGCCATCGCCAGCGGCGTCCAGCGCTTCTCCAGCATCAGATCGAACACGCCGTGGACCTGGCCGCGGGCCGGACCTACCAGGTCAGGGTCGACGGCCTGACGTCCTACCTGGACGGAGCAGGAGTCGACCCCGACCACAACACCGCGACCTTCACGGCACCCGACTGGCCGGGGGCTTGCACGGCGTTGAGACTCTGAGGTTCAGCAAGCCGGTCAAGGTCGTGAGTCTCGCGTGGGGAACGGCAGGATGGTGATTTCGCTGAGGCAGACGCCAGGCGGCTGTTCCAGTGCGAACCGCACGGCGTTCGCGACGTCGGCGGGGTCGAGCAGGGCGGGATAGCTGTCGTAGTAGGCGGCGGCTTTGGCCTGGTCGCCGCGCCAGCGCGTGGCGGCGAAGTCCGTGCGGGTCATGCCCGGGAGCACTTCGGTCACGCGTACCCCGATCTCGGAGCATTCTTCGCGAAGCGCCGCGGTGAAGCCGTGCACCGCGAACTTGCTGGCGCTGTAGGCGGCCAGCCCCGCCGCGGCGCGCACGCCGTTGACCGATCCGACGTTGACCACGTCCGCCGGATCGGCCTCGGCCAGGGCGGGCAGCATCGCGTGGGTGAGGCGGAGCAGTCCGGCTGCGTTGGTGTGCAGCACCGACAGCGCGTCATCGATCTCTGACCGGTGGAACGGGGTCCGGCCGCCGAGGTCGTGACCGGCGCAGTTCACCAGCGCGTTCAGCTCCGGCCCGTTCCGGATGGAGCGGGCGAGGCGGTCGACCGACTCCGCGTCGGTGACGTCCACGGCGGCGGGGACGCAGGCGGGTCCGAGTCGTTCCGCGAGTTCGGCCAGCGCGTCCAGGCGGCGGGCCGCGACCGTGACCCGCCAGCCGGAGCGCAGCAGGGTCTGCGCGACGGCGGCGCCGATGCCGCTGGACGCGCCCACCACCAGGGCGTGCCTGCTCATTGGTCACCCGGCAGCGGGGCGTGCGGCGTCCAGGGCTGGGCCTCCTCGAAGCGTGCCGCGGCCGCGATCACCTGGTCGTCGCGATGGTGGTCGGCGACGATCTGCAGCCCTACGGGCAGCCCCGCGCCGTCGAGGCCGCAGGGGACGCTGGCCGCCGGATGCCCGGTGAGGTTGAACGGGTAGGTGAAGGGCAGGCGGTCGAACAGCGGGGTGTCCGGTTCCGGCTCCGCGGGCCAGGCGGCGAGCGGCATCGTCGGGGTGAGGAGCAGGTCGTAGGTGTCGAACAGCTGCCGGACGCGGTCGTAGAGCTCGGCACGGCGGGCGAGGAGCCGCCGATACTCCAGGGCGCCGCGCGTGTGCCCGTCCCGGACGTACTCCAGCAGGCTCGGCTCGACCCATTCGGGACGCTCCTCGGCCTTCTCCGCGAAGCGGGCGACGAAGTGGATCCCCCAGGTGGGTTCGATGATCTCCCGCGCGAGTTCTCCCCAGGCGATCGGCACCTCTTCGACGGACGCTCCGAGCTCCTCGAACCGCCGGGCGGCCAGCGCGGTGATCTCGGCGACCTCCGGGTCGACGGTCGCGTGACCGAGGTCAGGGCTCCAGGCGACGCGCAGGCCGCGCACGGATCCTTGGCACGCCACGGTGAAGTCGGGCGGCACGCGGTCGATCGACAGCGGGTCCCGCCGGTCGGGTCCCGCGAGCGCGTTGAGCATGAGGGCGGCGTCGGTGACGGTGGTGGTGAGCGGCCCGGCGGTGGCCAGCGTGGCGTACCAGTCGTTGCTCGGCCACTTGGGGATCAGCCCGTTGGACGGCTTGACCCCCACCACCCCGGAGAGTGCGGCGGGGATCCGCACCGAGCCCGCGCCGTCCCCGCCCTGCGCCAGGGATCCCAGCCCGGCGGAGACCGCGGCGGCCGCGCCGCCCGAGGAGCCGCCCGGGGTCCGGGTCGGGTCCCAGGGGTTCCTGGCGGGCGGACCCAGCAGGTTGTCGGTCATGTCCTTGTAGCCGGCGTTCGGGGTGTTCGTCTTGCCCAGCAGGGGCGAGCCGGTGGCGCGCAGCCGCGCGGCCACCAGCGAGTCGTGGTCCGGGACGTGGTCCTTCGTCCACAGTGAGCCGCCGGTGGTGCGGATCCCGGCGGTGGGCTCCAGGTCCTTGAGCGAGTGCGGGACGCCGTCGAGCGGGCCGAGGCGCTCTCCCCGCACGGCGCGTGCCTCGGCCGCCTTCGCGTCCTGCCGGGCTCGTTCGGGCGTGACCGTGATGAACGCGTTGAAGTGCGGGTTCAGTGCGTCGACGCGCTGGAGAAGGGCCTCGGTGAGCTCGACCGGGGAGAGCTTCCCGGACTCGATGAGCGCCCCGGACTCATGCGCGGACAGCCGCCACAGATCGGTGCTCATCGGGCGTCCTCCGTGAGTTCTGCGAGCGCGCCGCGGAACGCCTTGAGCGTGGCCGCGACGTCGTCGTGGGTGTGGGCCGCCGAGAGATACCAGTTGCCGCGTGCGCTGGCCCAGACGCCCCGTCTTGCCAGCCCTTCCACGAGCCGCTGGTAGCCCCGCATGTCCGGCGGTACTTTCTCCTCCCAGGGCTCACCGGGGTCACGGTCGACCAGGGCGAGGTAGAACGCCGCCGGGAAGCCGCGGACGCGCACCCGGATCCCGGCCTCCTCGGCGCTGTCCGCGAGGCCCGACATCAGGTGCGAGCCGACGTCGTCGATGTGCCGGTGGACCTTGCCGTCGGCGAGGGCGTCCACGGTGGCCACGACGGCGGCCATGCTCGCGGTCGATCCGTTGTAGGTCCCGCGGTGATTGACCGTCCCGTCCTCGACCTTGCCGAGGGCCGCGCGGTGACCCGCCACCGCCGCCACCGGCCAGCCCGAGGCGATGCCCTTGGCGTAGGAGGCGAGGTCCGGGGTGACGCCGAACAGCTCGGCCGCCCCGCCGGGCGCCAGGCGGGCACCGGTGACGATCTCGTCGAAGATGAGCTGCGCGCCGCACGCCTCGGTGAGGCGGCGGCACGTCTGGAGGTATCCGGGGGCCGGAAGGGTGCCGCGATGGTTGAACATCACCGGCTCCATGATCACGGCGGCGATGTGCGCGCCGCGGCGGTCCAGGAGCGCCTTCAGGGCGTCTGCATCGTTCCAAGGCAGGAGGTGCGTCCACGGATCCACGCCGGACGGCCAGCGCGTCGCCGCCTGATCGCCGCCGGGCGCGGGAACGTCGTCCACCAGCCAGCCGTGGTAGTGGCCCTCGAACCGGACGATCTCCTGGCGGCCCGTGTACGCCCGCGCCACGCGCAGGGCCAGTTCGGCGGCCTCGCTGCCGGTCGTGGTGAACCGGAGCATCTCTGCCCAGCCGAGCAGTGAGCGCAGCTTCTCGGCGGCCAGCACCTCCAGCGGATGCTGCGACCCGAGGCTCATGCCGGACGCCGCCGCCGTGTTCGCCGCTTCCAGGACGGCCGGTGGCGCGTGCCCCAGCAGGTTGGGCCCGCGCCCGAGGACGTAGTCGATGTAGCGGCGGCCCGCCATGTCCCACAGATGCGCCCCGCTGCCACGCTCGAAGAACGCCCCGGCGTGGGCGAGACGGGCGTTGGAATGCACCCCGCCCGGCGCCACGTCCAGGGCACGCGGACGTAGATCGGCGCCGCCCTCGTCGGTTCGGTTGTCGGTCATCGGCTTGCTCCCTAGCGTGGCGTGTTTCAGTAGGCGGTGACGGCCTGCCGGCCCCCGGGCTTGATCACCGGGGACTCGGTCTTGGACGAGATCACTTCGAGCACGACCGGACCGTCGGCCTGGCCGGCGGCGGCCTTCGTCGCGGCCTCCGTGAACTGGTCCGGCGTCGTGCAGCGATGCGCGAGAGTGCCCATCGCCACGGCCGCCGCCGCGAAGTCCACGTCGGTGAAGTCCTGGGAGATCGGTTCGGTGTCCGGGTAGCGGTGCGCGGCCGAGTGCCGCGTCCACCCGAGCACCGAGTTGTTCAGCACCGTCGCCACCACCGGAAGCCGCAGCCGGGCGAGCGTTTCGAGCTCCGACTGGGAGTAGGCCCACCCGCCGTCACCGGCGACGCAGTACACCCGCGCGTCTTCGCCCGCGTCCCTGAGCGCCAGCGCGCTGCCGATCGCCGCAGGCAGGCCCCAGCCGAGACCGGCGAGCCCGCGCGGGGCCAGGAAGGTGCGGCCGGACCTGCGGGTGCGCCAGTACGCGGCGCCCCATCCGGAGGACAGGCTGGCATCGGTGACGAGGACGTCGTCCTGGCCCATGACCGCGTCCAGGGCCCGCATCACCGCCTGCGGCTTCACCGCGCCGTCCTCGTCCAGGCCGTCGTCCTCCGCGCCGCGCCACCACTGCTCGGACAGCCGCCGGACGCGCTCCAGGTCCCAGCCGCCGCGCCCCCTTTCCGGGAGGGCGTCGGCGAGGGCCCGCGCGCCGAGTTTGGCGTCGCATTCCAGCCCCAGGCTCTGCGGGAAGTTCCGGCCGATCTCCGTCGCGTCCAGGTCCAGGTGGACGATCGGCGTGCCGGGCGGCGGCAGCGTCCAGTTCAGGGTGGCGCCCTGGGCCGCCTTGGTGCCGACGAACACCACGCAGTCGGCCTCGGCCAGCAGGTCATTGACCAGCGGCACCCCGAACGACCCCGCGGGCCCGACGGCCAGCGGATGGTGTTCGGAGAGGACGCCCTTGCCGTTCAGGGTCGTCGCGACGGGCGCGCCCAGACGTTCGGCCAGCCGCTGGACCTCGTCGCAGGCCCCGGCGCCCAGCGCACCGCCGCCGGCGAGCAGCAGCGGCTTGCGACTGTTGCGCAGCAGTTCCACGGCGGCGTCCACGGAGGCGGGGTCCGGGCTCGTACGCGACTGCGGGTACGCGGCGCTGAGCCGGGCGACGGGCAGGGGGCCGGGCGCCTGAGCCGAGAAGACGTCGTCGGGTATCTCCAGGACGACCGGGCCCGGCCGTCCCGAGGTGGCGATCCGCAGTGCCGTGGCCAGCACGCCGTCCAGGTTCTCGGGAAGCTCGACCCGGCCGTAGTACTTCACGCACGGTTCGAGGAACGAGCGCTGCTCGAAGCCCTGCGAGGCGGACCCGAACCGGCGGCGGGTCTCCCAGTGCCGGGGGATGTCGGCGATGATCGCCAGCACCGGGATGGAACTGGTGTAGGCCTCCAGCAGGCCGGACACCAGGTTGCTCGCGCCCGGCCCCACGGTCGCGTCGCAGACGCCGACCCTGCCCGACATCCGCGCGTAGGCGTCGGCCGCGAAGGCGGCGCTCCGCTCGTCGCGCATCAGGGTGTGCGTGATCGCCCCGTCCTGTCCCGCGATCCCGTGGTAGAGCGGGGTCGTCTGGCCTCCGGGGACGCCGAACACGCGCCGGACACCGGCGGCGACGAGTAGCGCGCCGAGGCGCTCACCAACATGCACGAACCGCTCCCGTTAAATCGTTCACATGACGGTTACTCTAACCTCATCGCGAACAGTACGATGAGAGTAGTGTAAGCGTCAACACATCATGAACACGTTGTCCACGATGCGGCGACCGAAGGGTGCGCGGCGCGTGGCCGAAGACGGAAAGGGTGCTCCGCTTCGATGGATCCAGCGAAGATCGGCACGATCAAGGTTCTGGACAAGGCCGCCACGATCCTGGACGTCTTGAGGGAACGCGAGCGGGTGACCCCGGCCGACCTGGTCGAGTCCATCGGCGAGAGCCGGACGACCGTGGTGCGGATCTGCGAGACGCTCGTCCGCCATGGGCTGCTGGAACGCGAGGACACCTCGCGCGTCAGCTACCGCCTGGGCCTGGGCCTGGTGGAACTGGGCGTGCTGACCAGGCGGCGGCTCAGCATTCGCGGCGTCGCCCATCCCATCCTCACCGAGCTGTCGGAGAAGACGGGCGACTCGACCAACCTCGTGGTGAAACAGGACGACGCGGCCGTCTGCCTCATCCGGGTCGTCGGCTCCTACCCGGTCGTCAGCCAGGCTCTTGACGAAGGCGGCCGGCTTCCCTACGACCGGGGCGGATCGAGCCTCGCGCTGCTCGCCTTCGGCGGCAAGGAACTGCAGGAATCCGTGCTCGCGCGCCTGGCGGCCTACCAGCGCCCGGCGCTCCGGGACCGGATCGAGGAGATCCGTGAGCTGGGCTATTGCGTCAGCCGGGGCGAGTTCCTGCCGGAGACGGGCGCGGTCGGCGCCCCCGTCTTCGACGCTCACGGGGACGAGGCGGTCGCCGGCGTCAGCGTCAGCGGCGTGGTCGGCCGCCTCAGCGATTCCCGCCTGCCGGAGCTGGCGGACGCGGTGATGGCCGCGGGCGAGGCCATCAGCCGCGGACTGGCTTACACCGGCCCCTATCCTCCCCCGCGGAACTGAACACCGCGCTCACCCGAGCGCGCCCCACGACACGACTCGTTCAGGTCTGATCGAGCCCTTCACCGGCACGTCCCAAGGCCGTCGCCTGCACGTTCGAGGTTCCTCGACACCTGCGGGCCGGCCGGGCGGGCCGCGCCGATCTCCACGTCTCCAGGCCATTGACAGCCTCGCGTGGGCCGCCTCATAGTATCCCGTACACATTGAGGTCAACATCACCACAATGTGAACACTCGCGGGCCGATGGCCCGACGCGGACCACGGGAGACGTGATGATGAAACGCAGCCTGCCGGCCGCCGCGCTCTGCACGGTGTTCCTCTCCGCCGCCTGCGGCCTCGCGGGCGCCGGGCCCTCCGGGTCGGACGGGGCGGACTACCCTGCCAAGGAGGTGCGGATCCTCATTCCGTTCGCGGCGGGCGGTACGACGGACCTGCTGGTCAGAACGGTCGCCAAGGGCCTGGAACCGCGGCTGGGCAAGGCGGTGGTCGTCCAGAACAAGCCGGGCGCGGGCGGCGGCAACGCCTACAACGAGGTGCTGCGCGCCAAGCCCGACGGGTACACGCTCTGCGACCTGAGCCTGCCGTTCGCGGTCATCAGTTCCACCAGGCAGAACGTCGGCTTCACGATGGACAGGTTCCAGCCCATCGGTCAGACCTACCGCGGAGCCGGCGTCCTGGTCGTCCCGAACGACTCGAAGTACCGGGGCGCGAAGGAGTTCTTCGACGCGGCGCGGGACAGACCCGGCGACGTCGAGGTGGCGACGGCCGGAGCGACCGTGTCCGGGCACATCGAGATGGAACGCCTGCAGCGCGAGTACAAGGTGCCGATCAAACCGGTGCCGTTCGAGGGCGTGGCGCCCGCCCTGACCGCCCTGCTCGGCAAGAACGTGGACGCCGCGATCGTCGACGCCAGCAAGGACATCCTGAGCCGCGTCAGCGCGGGAGAGATGCGCGCGCTGGCGATCACGTCCCCCGAACGGGCTCCCTACCTGCCCGACGTCCCCACGCTCAAAGAACTGGGGTTCACCACCCTCACGCTCAGCGTCAGCATGAACGGCCTCGCCGGTCCCAAGGGCATGCCCGACGCCGTGACACGCAAGCTCGAGACGGCCTTGCGGGAGACCCTCCAGGACCCCAAGGTCGTCGCGACGATCGGGGAGAACTACATTCCCAAGCAGTTCGTCGGTCCCGATGCTTATGCGAAGACGATAAGTGACCTCCAGCAGACCTACCGCCAGATTTTCAAGCGCTGACCCCCGGAGTCCGGCATGGAACACCCCCTGAAGATCATTGGCCGTCGGGCCGCCGCCGTGGCGTCCCTGTCCGCGGGCTGCCTCGGCATGGCCGGCTCGCTGGCCCTGGACGCCGGGACGCCGAGCGACCCGGGGGCCGGCATGTGGCCCCTCATCGTGAGCTGCCTGACCGTGCTCGGATCACTGGCGCTCCTGCTGCGCCGCGACTTCAGCGACCACGAACCGTTCACCGGCGGGGCCGGAGCCGTCTGGTCGGCCGTCGCCGGCATGATCGGCTACGCCTTGCTGTTCCCGCACACCGGGTTCACACTCCCCGCGTTCCTGCTGCTGACGTTCTGGATCCGGGTGCTCGGCAAGGAGCCGTGGCTGCTCACGGTCGCCGTGTCAGCGGCCGCCTCGACCGCGTTCTTCTGCCTGTTCGCGCTGGTGCTGAAGGTTCCACTGCCCCGCGACATCATCTGGGGAATCTGAGGGAGACGGCATATGGGCCTGCTCGACGGCCTCGCGGTCGCGCTCCAACCGGCGAACCTGCTGTTCGTCTTCATCGGAGTGTTCGCGGGCATGGTCATCGGAGTGCTACCGGGTCTCGGACCGGTGGCGACGATGTCCCTGTTGCTCCCGCTGACCTTCTCCATGGGCCCCGAGTCAGCGATCATCATGCTGGCCGGGATCTACTACGGCTCCATGTACGGCGGGACGATCACGTCCGTACTGCTGCGGCTACCGGGTGAGTCCGCGTCGATCGTCACCACCTTCGACGGCTACCAGATGGCGCGGCAGGGCCGCGCCGGCCCGGCGCTCGGCATCGCGGCGGTCGGCTCGTTCCTCGGCGGCACGGTCGCGGTGATCGGCCTGACCCTGGTGTCGGGCCTGCTCGCGCGGGCCGCGCTGGCCATCGGGCCACCGGAGTACGCGGCGCTGACCGTCCTGGGAATGGCGATGGTCGCGTTCCTGGGGACGAAATCGTTCGCCAAGAGCCTGGTCATGGTCGGAATCGGCCTGCTGATCGCCACCGTGGGCCAGGATCCCATCACCGGCCAGGCGCGCCTGACCTTCGGCTTCGGCGAACTGCTCAACGGCATGGACATGGTCGCCGTGGCCATGGGCCTGTTCGGCATCGGCGAGATGCTCTACAACCTGGAGCACCAGACCACCACGCCGGGCTCGCTGCCTCCGGTCTCCCGGGTCTGGCCGTCACGGCGCGACTGGCGGCAGGCCCGCGGGTCGGTGCTGCGCGGCGGCGTGATCGGCTTCCTGATCGGCATCGTCCCCGGCGGCGGAGGCGTCATCTCCTCGCTGGTCTCCTACGCGGTCGAGAAACGCCGGGCGAAACAACCGGAGCGGTTCGGCAAGGGGGCCATCGAGGGCGTGGCCGGGCCGGAGACGGCGAACAACGCCTCGTCCACCGCGGCCTTCATCCCGCTCCTCACGCTGGGCCTCCCGTCCAACGTCGTGATGGCGGTGATCTTCGGCGCGCTGCTGATCCAGGACATCACCCCCGGACCCCAGCTCATCAACGAGCACCCCGAGGTCTTCTGGGGCGTGATCGCGTCCATGTACGTCGGCAACCTCATGCTGCTGGTGCTCAACGTCCCGCTCGTCGGAATGTTCATCCGGCTGCTCAGGCTGCGCTTCACCCTGCTCGCCCCGCTGACCGTCACCGTGATCCTGCTCGGCGTCTACACGATCAACAGCAGCACCTTCGACGTGTGGGTGGCCCTCGGCTGCGGGATCATCGGCTACCTGATGCGCAAGACCGGCTTCGACCCGGCCCCGCTGGTCCTCGCCCTGGCCCTCGGCGCCATTCTGGAACGCTCCTTCCGCCAGTCCCTGCTCATCTCCAACGGCGACCTCGGCATCTTCGCCACCCGCCCGGTCTCCGCCGTCATCCTCGTCCTCACCCTTGCCCTGCTGCTCAGTCCCCTGATCGGCAACATCCGGCGTTCCAGGAAGCGCCCCGACCCGGCGGAGCCGACAGACGCCTCCGAACCGGCCCCCGATCACCAGGAGAAAACGGTCCGCAGCATGAACGATTGAGACTGCCCCGTTCCGGTGGCGATCGTCGTCGACTCCCAGACCGCCCGGGCGGCGGCGACGGTCACCACCAGGGGATACGAGGGCACGAAGGACATGGCCGGCAGGAAGCTTGCCGGAGCATTCCGAAGCTCACATCTCATGGGCCGCGAGGACGTTGAGGCACCCCGCCGGCCACCCGCAGCCCGCCAGGCCGCCCCGTCATGGCGCGGCGGGTTCAGGGATCTGGGGGAGCAAGTGGCCGCGGGCCACGGCGCGGTCCAGCAGGGCGCCGGCCAGCAGGGAGGTGGCCACGGCGGTCAGGATGAGGGCGGTGAACAGCTGCTGGCTGACGATCCCGGCGTCGTAGGCGAGGGTGGCCATGACGATGCCGGGGCCACCGCGGGCGTTCATCGCGGCAGCAAGGTTACCGGCGTCCACCGGGCCGTGGCCGGTCAGCCGGGCCCCGGCGTAGACGCTGGAGATCTTCACCAAGCAGGCGAACAGCAGGAACGCCAGGGTGAAGCCGGGCGCCAGGCCATGCACCAGGTCCAGCTTGAGGCCGACGATCGCGAAGTAGATCGGGATGAAGAACGCCGAGGCGAACGTCCGGGTCGTGGCCAGCGCCGCCGACTCGCCATCGCGGGAGCCGACCAGGAGCCCGACGACGAACGCCGCGAACATCGGTGCCACGCCCAGCAGCAGGGCCAGCGCAGTGACCGCCAGGGTGAGCGCCACCTGGGCGGTGACGCGGTCGTCGGTGCGCCCGACGGTCAGGCGGTGTGGGCGATCGCGTGCCTGCAGCCTGCCGGCGGCCAGTGCCAGGGCGAAGAAGAGGAGCGAGGCGAGCGCGTGGTAGCCCGCGACCGTGGCGGTGGATTGGCCGTGCAGCAGGGCGGTCATCCCGAAGCCGCCGCCCTGGTCCTCGTTCACCAGACCCAGGGCCACGGCGAGGAGGATGTTGAGGACGATGTCCTCCAGCACCGCCACCGACAGCACCGTGCGGGCGAACCAGGTCTGCATGATCCCCAGGTCGAGCATGATGCGGGAGATGACGGGGATGCTGGTGACCGCCAGCGCCGCGGTCAGCACCAGTACCAGGGCGGTGTGGTCGCGGGCGGGTCCGGCCAGGGCGGACAGGTCCACGAACCGGACCGCCAGCAGCCCGGCCGCCAGCGGCAGCGCCATCCCGACCACGGCGATCACCGTCACCGCGGCGGTGTCGCGGCGGGAGAACACGCTGCGCATCTCCGCGCCCGCCACGAACATCAGCAGCAGCATCCCGAGCTGGTAGACCAGCCCGAGGCCGGAGGCGACCGGGCCGTCGGCGGGGAACAGCCAGCGCTGCGCTTCCGGGGCGAGCAGGCCGAACAGCGTCGGCCCCAGCAGCAGCCCGCCGAGGATCTCCCCGACGACCGGCGGCTGCCGGAACCGCGCGAACAACCTGCCCAGCAGGCGGGCGGCGACCAGCAGCAGGACCATCGTCGCCAGCAGCCGGAACAGGTCGGCGTCGGACAGGCTCATCGCACGCTCCTGGTCCTGAGGGTCACCAAGCCCCCACTACCAGCAGGGTGCCGTTGGCCGGCACGACGGCCACGCCGATGACCGGGACGGTCAGGCCCAGGTAGGCGACGACGAAGTAGCTCGACACCAGCTCCGAGGCACCGCGACCGGATGACCCGGTCGGCAAGGTTCGGCTCCGTCGGCTGCTCGAGAAAAGGAAACGGGCCGCCTTCACAGAAGGCGGCCCGTGGATCACTCACCCAGAAAGTCCTTGATCTCCCGGCGGACGGCGTTCTCGTGGCCGGTGATCTGGCTGTCCAGCGGCAGCAAGATGCCCTCGGCGAACAGCCTCCCGATCTCCGGAGGAGCCTCCTTCCGGGTCCAGAGCACCGTCTGTGCGAGCTTCGCCGGGGTGATGTCGAACCACCGGTGGGCGCGGTCGGCCAGGCCGAACGGTGGCGGGATGAAGTCGGCCTCCCGCAGCAGGGCGAAGATCTGGTCCGCACCCTCGGCCGCCGTACGCAGCCCCTCCTGGACCTCCGCGGCGACCGTGTTCGCCTGCTGCGTCATCGTGCGCAGCGGAGCGTGGTCGGGCAGCAGCCCGCTCGGGCCGACCGCCGCCAGGTGGGCCAGGGCCTCGGAGTCCTGGTCGCGCAGGTACTTGGCATAGGCTCGCGAGACCTCCATCGTGGACAGGACCTGGTTGCTCTCCCAGACGCGGAACCAGGCGTCCCAGAGGTCCCAGTGCCCGAACGAGGTGTAGGCCCCGGCGACCAGCTCGTCGTTGACGTCGAGCAGTCCCTGTTCCAGGTCCTCGACGGGCTTGAAGCGGCCGGCCTCGAAGTGATCGTCGCGGCATGCCTCGATGACGCGCCACAGCAGCTCGTTCAGCACCACCATCGTGTTCTGCAGACCGCGCGAGAACAGCGCGTCGATGAACCCGGCCGCGTGCGCGGTCAGGCACCAGCGGTCGCCCACGGTGCGGTTGGAGGAGTACTGCAGCCGCCCGGTGGACACCCATGGCCGGATGGCCTTCGCCTCATGGAACTGCTCGCGCACCGAAGGGTGCTCGGCCAGGAACCGGTCGAACTCCGCTTGGGGGTCGTCCCCCTTGGGGTGCATGCGCGGGTCGTAGCTGATGCCCACGCTGCACAGGTCGCTGGTGGACCCGGCGTGGTTGTCGAACGGGATGACCCACATCCAGCCGCCGGGGAACACATGGTGCAGCGTCCCCTCGCTCCACGGGCTGGGGTTGCCGTAGGCGTCGGCGCGGTCGAGGGTCTTCTCGAACGGGACGACGCCCGTCATGTGCGTGAAGATCGAACGCGAATGGGTGCGCAGCCGCGTCGGCGTCTCGCGCAACCCCTCCTGCACCGCCAGCGGCGACCGGAACCCGCTGGCGTCGATCAGGAAGCGGCCGCTGATCTCCACGCCGTCCTCGGCGAGCAGCGTGACGGCGTCGTCGGCGATGCGGATGTCGCCGACCCGGGTGTTCTCCTGCAGCCGCGCGCCGTACCGCTGCGCGACGCGCACCATCCAGTGGTCGACGTCGGCCCGGAAGAAATGGCTCTCGGTATGCGCGATCTTCGAGATGGGAAACTGGTGGACCTGCCCGGGGTCGACCTCTTTCCCGGCCTCGTGGTACACGAAGCCGAAATTGCGTTTCACCCCGCAGTTGGTGCTGATGTGCTCCTGGACGCCCTCGAACGAGGAAAGGTGCGCCAGTTCGGGAACGCCATAGCGTTCGGCGAGCAGCCGTTCCATCGTGGAGGTGACCGGAATGGTCGACTCGCCGACCGCGAAGCGCGGGTGGCTGCCCGCGTCGACCATCAGGACGTCCAGTCCGGACCGGGCGAGGCAGGCCGCCGCGACGGAGCCCGCGATGCCCGAACCGAGGATGACGACGTCGTGATCCGTAGCGTTGGCCATGGAAACGGCCTAGAGCCGAGTCTGCTGGTGGTAGGCCATGTACAGCTCGCCGTCCTGGACGGTGTAGACGCTGGAGATGGCGGCCTTGAAGCCTTCCTGACCCTTGCGGCGCTGCCACATCGAGTAGACGATGACGCCGCTGTCGGGGGTCAGGAGGACGACCTTGGGGTCGAACAGCTCGTACTCCACGATCGGCGGCGCCCCGGTCACCTCGCTGACGACGGTGTCCCGGTCCATGATCCCATGCGGCGCGGGCACGGCCATGAGCGCGTCCTTCAACAAACGGTCGCGGTAAAACGCCGCACCGTCGTCGGAGGAGAGAATCTTCCATTGCTCCAGTTCGACCTCGAGGATTTGCTCTTCGAGACTCATCGCGCCTCCAGCCGTCGGTGGGAGCTGACTGAATGAGGCTAGATCAGCCGCCGCCGGTTTCCAGAGGGCCGACGTTTGCCGGAGCGAAATCCAGCCGTCTCGCCAGCGGGACACCAGAGGGATCTCAGCGGCCACCGAGCGCGGTCGCCCCGAAGCGTTGGATGTCCCTGCTCAGCCGCAGGTCGGCCAGCGCGCCGCGGGACGAAACCCTCACTCGCTACACCGGGAGGCGCAACGCGGCGCCAGGGGATGTTTCCGGCCGGGGGCGTCGAAGGCTGAGGACACCTGCATCAGCCAGCCGGCCCCGCTGTCGAGGTCCCCTCGCCCTGGCCGGTCGCCGCGCCTGGTAGGCGGTCAGGGCGGAGCGGATCGCGATCGCCTCCGCCAGCGCCCGCCACACTTGATCGCCAGTGCTGTCAGCACCGGCAGGCCGACCGAGAACACGCACCAAGGTGGGTGGAGAGAGCTGGGGCACGGCCGGTCGTGCCCTGGCGTCGGCGGCCCCAGCCACTGCGTGATCACCACTGCGGTCTTCTCGGCGAGGTAGACGAGCCCCAGGACGCACCCGACGGTCACGATCCGCGGACCGGCGCGAAGCGCAGGGTGATCACTGCCAGCTCGGTCATAGCCCCTGCTGGACTTCCGCCACACGGGGCTTCACGGGGCTCCACACCATCCGGCCGATCGGTCAGGACTGACGCGGCGGGTTGACGCGGGTGAGGTTGACGCCCGGTGCGCTGCCGGTCGCTTGCATCCCTCAGGCCGGCGGTCGGCCTACGGCTCGTCGCTGCGCCGGACGACGAAGATGCGCAGGGCCGACAGGTAGCTCACGAGGTAGCGCAGCCACCACAGGTGACGCACGGTGGTCCCGCGCATCCAGCGGAGTTGCTGCTTCAGGTAGTGGTCCAGCCGTTCGGGGACCAGCGTGAACGCGATCGAACTCGGCCGGCGAACCGCTCGTGCTCGTACACACCCGCGGCGCGCCGCACCACCTCGCCCCGGTAGAACGCCAGCGTCCCGGAGTTGGTGGTCACCCGCCGCAGCACCGACTGGGCGCTGCGCATGCCGCGCGTGAACGGCAGATACAGCACGCACGTCATGCGGGTCAGCAGGTTCGCCCTTCGGTTGAGGACGAGGACGTGCCCGCCCACCGACTGCACGCGCGGGTCCGCGAACGACAGGAGCCCCTCCCGGACGACGTGCCGGTCGAGGACGGAGTCGCTGTCGAGGGTGACGAAGACGTCGGCGTCGTCGCCGGCGAGGGCGTGCATCTGCGCGAACCGCTTGCCGCGGTTCGCGGTGAGCTCCCATGTGGTGTCGATCCCGAGCGCGGACGCGGCGGCCTCGAAGTCGCGGCGCACGTCGTCGTAGGTGACGGGCTCGCCGTCGGTGTCCGCGGACCCGTCGTTGACGACCCGTACGCGGTCCACCCGCCGGCTCTGCTCCAGCACCGAGCGCAGGCAGGCGCGCAGCGCGGCCGGGTCCTCGTTGTAGACGGGCACCTGGACGGTCACGGTCAGCTTGTCGAGGGCCGCGCGCCGTTCGCCGGACGCACGGAACGGGCGCTCCAGCCAGGAGACCGGAAGCCACCGCAGCGTCAGGAACGACACGGTCCAGGCCACGCAGGTCGCCCCGAACGGCGTCCGGAAGGTGGTGACGATCGCGACGAGGTGGGTCATGGCCCAGGCGGCGAATCCGGCCAGCGGGAGCGCGGCCAGCACGATCCGGGTCCGCGGCGCGTACCGCCCGGCCGGTGCCCAAAACTCAGTGCTCAAGCGGCCCGCGTCCGCGCCGGAACCCGACGCCGCGCGCTTGTCGTCATCGATCCTCACCGCCGCGGGCGCCCTCACCTGGCCCGCCACGAACCTGCCCGATAGGCGGCGGCCCGGCCTGGCCGAGTACGAGTCGTTGGTCGGCACCGTCCTGTTCAGAGCCGCTTCGCGAGCGCGGGATTGTCGATGTCGGCGGCGAGCAGCCGGGCGGCGGTGAGCGCGCTCCCGTCTCCGAGGCGGTGCCGGTGCAGATGGGCGCGCACCACGAACTCGCGCATGTCGCAGCGGGCGGCCAGCGAGGCGAACGCCGCCACGAGCGGCCCGGCGCGGTCGGCGTCGCCGTCGTCCAGCGCAGCGGTGATCATGGCGTCGAGGACGTAGCCGTGGACCCACTGGTAGCGGTCCGGGATCCGGGTGCACCGGGTCGCCGCGTCCTCGAACCAGCCGGTGGCGGCGGCGCGGTCCCCGCGGTGGACGCCGAGCAGGCCGAGCCCTCGCGCGGACATGCTCTGCCAGCACGGGTCGCCGAGCAGGCAGGCCAGCACCCAGGACTGCTCCAGCGCGTCGGCCGCGGCGTCGGCCTCGCCGGCGGCCAGGTCGAGTTCCGCCTGCAGGACCCTCGGCCAGGGCAGGAACGCCATCCAGCGCTGTTCGTACACCAGCTCCAGGGAGTCGGCCAGCGCGGCGATCGCCTCGGCGCGCTCGGCGCGCAGCAGGTGCGCGCGGGCTTGGATCGACAGCGACCACGCCCGCTGCCGGTGGTCGCCGCAGCAGCGTGCCCGCTCCACCGACCCCCGGAGGTGGCGGAGGGCGGCCGGGTAGTCGCCGCGGTCGGAGGCGTTCATGCCGCGGACGCCGAGGACGGCGCTGAGCTGCTCGTCCGTCTCCGCCAGCGCCTCGGCCTTCGCCAGCCAGGCGTCGGCGGTCTTGCGGCGGCCCGCCTTCACCTCCAGGAAGCCCAGCTGCCGGTGGGCGGTCACCGCGGTGGCGCGGTCCCCCGCCCGGTCGGCCAGCTGGATCGCCTCGTGCAGCAGCAGCGGCCCCTCCTCGTCGCGGCCCGGGGTCGCGTGGGCGAGCGCGCCGCCCAGCGCGGCCGCCGCGCGGGCCCGCAGTGCGACGTCCCCGGAGCGGGCCGCCTCCGCCACGGCGGCGCGGAGGCACTGCAGGCCGGCGTCGATGACGCCCGCCACGATGGCGGCGCGGCCGGCCTCCAGCCGGCTGGACGCCGTCGCCCGGGCGCTCAGCGCCGGGACGGGCGGGGGGACGGGGGCCACGGCCGCCGCCTCCCGGAGCGCCGGCGAGGCCGCGACGCCCAGTTCGCGGCGCAGGATGTCCTCGCACACCGCGGCCTGCCGCAGTGCCGCGGCCCGGTCGCCCGCCGCCGCCAGGCCGCGGACCAGGACCTCGTGATGGCCCTCCTCGACGGGGTTGCGGGCGACGGCACGCGACGCGTACGGGATCGCCTCGCGAGCGTTTCCCGCCGCCAGCAGCGCGACCGCCGCCTGGTGCAGCCGCGCCTCGACCGCCGCGGACACGCGGTGCCGCTCCACCAGCAGCCACGACTCGAACTCCGGGTTCGCGGCCAGGTTCACGCCTTCGAGGAGTTCGCCGCCGAGGTCCAGGAGCGGGGCGGGGTCGTCACTCGCGTCCTTGAGCACGTGGAGGTCGACCCGCACCCCGCCCCCCAGTTCGGTCGCCACGGGGTCGCCACCGAACAGGCCGGGGGTGCCGAGCGCGCGGCGCAGCTCGGCGAGCGCCCAGCGCAGCGCCCCAAGCGGGTCGCCGGCGTCGCCGAACAGCAGCTCGGCCAGGCGCTGCCGGCTCGGCGGCCGCTCGGCCAGCAGCAGGTAGCCGAGCAGGGCCCACGCCTTCCGGCCCCGGGGCGTCCGCACCGGCTGCCCGTCCCGCTCGATGGTCGGCGGGCCGAGCAGCCGGATCGTCACCATGGCTCCCACCTCGTTCGACGGCGCGCGCGGGGCGCCCGTCCGGAGAGTCACCAGTGTGTCCCCGCACGCGGCGCCCCCGCACGCGGCCATCCGGATCCGGCCACCTGTCACGGCTGGGACGTGACCGGGCGGCCGTCCTCCTCCCACGCCGTCAGCCCGCCGCCGAGATGGGCGACGTCGGTGTACCCGATCTCCTTCAGGCTCCGCGCGGCCAGCGCGGACCGGCCACCGGACGCGCAGTACAGGATCGTCCGCGTAGCGGGGTCGAACTCGGGCCGGTGGTAGGGGCAGGCGGGATCCGCCCAGAACTCCAGCATCCCGCGGGGTGCGAGCACCGCGCCGGCGATGGCGCCGTCGCGGCGCACCTCGTCCGGCTCGCGCAGGTCGACGACGACCGCGGTGCCGCCTTCCAGTGCCTCGGCGACCTCGGCCGCCGACATGTCACGGACCTGCTGCCTGGCATTGGCCACCAGGTCCTTGACGGTCTTTCTCATGGTTTCTCCAGTTCTCCTTCCGAGCGGAATCGCTCAGTTTCCGATGTGCGGAGCCGCGTCTGCGGCGTTCACGTCCCTGTGGAAGCGCTTGTGGACGTAGAGTCGTTCGCCCAGCGTTTCGCAGCGCCACCAGACGCCGCTCGGGGGCCCGATCCGCAGATTGCGCGGATATTCGCTGATGACGCCGCCGACCTTGCTCATGCTGAGCCGTCCGGACCGGCACACCAGGATCCGCCTGTCGGTGACCACGACAACGCGGTAGGCGTCCTTGACAATGATGATCCAGATGGAGAGCAGCGCGAGGAACGGGTTCGTCGTCTGTGCGCAGAAGGCCGCCTGCAGCGGCTCGCCCGGGTGGAGCAGATGGGCCGCGTTCGCGTGCAGTTTCCCGCGAATGGCCATGGCATTGTCCTTTCTTCGGTTCCCGCGTGTTCCGCCGGCGGCGCTAGAACGGCCAGAAGTCGCCGTGCACCTCATTGGATTCGACGGTGTAGATGGACCCGTTCGGCCGCACGAACCTGTTCTCCGTGTAGACCTCGTCCCCGGTGGCCCTGTCCTCGTTGAGGAGGACCGTCTGGACCGTGTACGTCTCGTTGAGGAGGACCGGGCTCCGCGAGTACCGGAAATCGTCGCCGTCCGGCCAGTCGGCGCCCCACATGATGGACTGGACCATCCGGTCGCGCGTGTCGGCGGGCGTGCAGGTGTTGGTGACCCGGTTGTACTTGACCAGTTGGTATTCGAAGGACGCCGAGATGCGCAGCGTGCACCGCGCGGTCGCGGCACCCGCGGGCGCCGCTGGCAGTGCGCCGGTGACCAGGGTCGCCAGCGCGCCCAGCGCGAGCGTGCCCGCGACTCTCCCCCGCAGAGTTTTCACCTTCATGTTCGCCTTCTGCACGTCGTCGAGAAGGCGCACGCCCCGGATTCCCCGGCATCGGTGAAGGCACGCCAGCCGGCCATCACGGCGGTGCGTGGCATTTCATCCCCCGTTCGTGCGCCCCGCGGCAGTTTCCGACTGCCGTTGACATAGACGATGCGGTGCCGGCGTGTGAGCGAACGTGTGACGGCGCGATCGCCAGGAAGGATGACCGTCATGCCCGCACCGCACCCGCCCGAGTTCCGGCGCCGCGGTCGAGCCGGCGCGCCAGGGTGACACCTCGATGGCAAGGACCTGTGGATCAGCCGGACCTGCCCGCAGAACTGGGTGAACCAGGCCAGCGCCGACAACGGATCCGGCCGGCCGACCTCGGCGGAGAAGAAGGAACTGGCCGCGTAACCGGCAACTGGAGACCGAGAACGAGTTCCTGAAGTGAAGCCGAGGCACCACCGCCTGAGCACGACGCGGTCGTCCCAGTCCAGCCACGACCTGACGGCGCAGCACCACCAAGATCCCTTTGCTGCGCCTCTTGACCACTCCCGGACATTCGTGTCAACGCTTCCATGAATCCGAACGTCCTGCAGATCGAGCGCGGTTCAGCCCGGTCACCGCCTTTCTCGATCTACGTGGATCGGGTGGAAGGAAGGACGGGGGAATGTCTCGAGCATTCGCCTTGCATGCTGCCCTGACGGCGGCCGTTCTCGGGCTCGGCGTCGGTATCGCTCCCGCGGCTGCGTCGGACACGACCGGGGCGGCTCCGGCGGACACGGCCAGAACGCCCGCATGGCGTATCGCCGACATCAAGGATCGGGGCCACTACGACTGGCTGGACGAGGTGGTCGCGACCGGACCGGCCAATGCCTGGGCGTTCGGCGGGAGCCTGTCGGACGCCGGATCCGTCCCGACCGCCGAGCGTTGGAACGGCACGTCGTGGAAGAAGGTTCCGCTACCGGCCGGGCTGGAACGTCCGATCTCTGCGGCGAACGCGTCGGGCCCGCGCAACGTCTGGGCGTTCGGCGGCAGTGACTTCGCCGGGGAGGCCTTCGCACTTCGCTGGAACGGGCGCACGTGGAGCGTCTCCAAGCGGTGGCCGTCGGGCGAGCTCATCACCGATGCCGTGGTGTTGAGCCGACGCGACGTGTGGGTGTTCGGCGGCTCGCGCGTAGGGCCGGGCGTCGGCACCTGGCGCTTCGACGGCCGCACGTGGACGCAGGTCGAGACCCCGCCGGGGACTTTGGCGGGCGCCGACGCCGTGGCCGCGGACGACATCTGGGCCGTGGGCACCGCACCGACCGGCTACGACATGGTGGCGCACTGGGACGGCCGCACCTGGAGCAAGGTGGACCTCCCGGATCTGCCGGAGGAGGACGACCACAGCGTCGGCTTCTTCGACATCCGCGCCCAGTCGCCCCACGACGTGTGGGTGGTGGGGTTCGAATACCAGGCGAGCGAAGAGAACTACACCGAGACTCCTCTCGCGCTGCATTTCGACGGGACCTCGTGGCGCCGCGTCCAGGTGCCCGATATCGGTGCCAGGTCCCTGCGGCAGGCAATTCCCGACGGGCGCGGGGGCGTGTGGTTCATTTCGGGCACCGACCAGCCGTATGAGGCGCCTGAGCTTCTGCACTACGCGAACGGGCGGTGGACGACGGCGCGACCGCAACGTCCCGACGGGAAGGCGGTCCTGGTCTACGACCTGACGACCGTGCCGCGCAGCCCGCGGCTGTGGGCGGTCGGCGAAGTCTTCCCGGTGGACAGGGCCTCCGCCGACTCTGCGATCTGGAAGCACGGACGGCTGACCCGATAAGCCCTCGATACCTCACGCGCGTCCCGGCGGCGGAGCGGCCGACAGCCCGTGACCGCCGGCGCCGGCCACGGGGCGAGGTCGGCCGGTAGGTCCGCGTACAGGATCTGCTGGCCGGCCCGGTCCCGAAGCCAGCCTGCGACCTCAGGCGGATGAAGCCGCCGCTGTCGACGAGCACGGCGTCAGGTTCGCCGCTCAGCGCGCCATCGCGGCCGCCGAGGACAGTGCTCAGACGCGACGTCTGATCGGCCCGTAACTCCGGCTGGAGCATCTGGGCCCACTGCCCGACGGGTTGTTCAGAATCCGATGGCTTCGCGGAGCAGCAGGACGGTGCCGCGTCCAGGCTGGTACTCCGCGTTGAGGATGAGAAGGCGGTTGATGGCGCTGGGCCACCCATGGGCCTCCTGGGTGCGGGCGTTCTCCAGCGGCAGGCAGTGGTCTTCGACGCGACGCAGCGCGACGCTCAGATCGGGCACCACCTTCTGCGCCCCGACGATCCATATCGCGCGGGCGGCGCCGCCGGAATAGCCGGGCAGCTGGCTTCCGCTGCCCGAGGCGATCACGAGGGAACCGGTCTCGGTGACCGCGTGGACGCTGCCCACGACGACGTCGGGGCCGGCGCGCAGCCGCCGGATCTCGTCCGCCTGGGTGGTGCGGTCCATCGCCAGGGTGCGCGGCTTGACGGCCTCGTATCGCCCACCGGTGTTGATGTCCTCATCGATGCCGGACAGTCGGAGGGTCTCGCTGGCCCCGGTGAACACGCTGGCTCCGTCGGGTATCAGCTCGCTGACACGGGTACGCGCGGCGGCGGCGTCATCGAGGATCTCGACGGTGAAACCGTGCGCGGTCAGCGCGGCAGCCGCCCGCTCCAGACTCTGCGGGGGCGCCGCGTCGGCGAACGGTGTCTCCGGAGTCGAGCTGGTCATGATGTCTCTGAGCTCCCTGTGCGCTGGATGACGATTGGTCTCGGCAGTTCGACAACGCAGCCCTCAGGAATGTGAGGCCGGTGCGTCGCCTCACATTCCGGTGCGCCGTCTTGTCGAACTGGTGAGGACCGATGCGACAGAGGGAGCCGACGGCGCCATGACCACGCGATCCGAGCCGGAACAGGGCCGGCCCGCCCCGGGCCTGGACGCGATCATGAGCGAGCGGCGTCACCTGATCAATCTCGCGTACCGGTTGCTGGGCTCGCTGACCGAGGCCGAGGACGCCGTGCAGGAGACCTACACCCGCTGGTACGCCATGTCCCGGCGGCAGCAGGACGCCATCGAGTCTCCCGGCGCCTGGCTGACGACGGTCGCCAGCCGCGTCTGCCTCAACGTGCTCGGCTCGGCACGGGCCCGGCGAGAGACCTACGTGGGCGAGTGGATCCCCGAGCCGCTCCCCGACGGCACCGTCGCCGACCCCGCCGACCGGGTCACCCTGGACGAGTCGGTCAACCTGGCCTTCCTCGTCGTGCTGGAATCGATGACCCCGGCCGAACGCGTCGCGTTCATCCTGCACGACGTCTTCTGCCACTCCTTCGCCGAAGTGGCCGAGGTCGTCGGCCGTACCCCGGCGGCGTGCCGCCAGCTGGCCTCCTCGGCCCGCCGCCGCATCCGGGACTCACAGCCTTCCGCGACGACTCCGGCAGCCCAGCCCACCCGAGTCATCAGGGATTTCAAGCAGGCTTGGGAGGCCAAGGACATCGACGCCCTGATCGGCCTGCTCGACCCCGACGCCACGGCGATCGCCGACGGCGGCGGCCTCGCCACCACCTTCCTGCACCCCATCGAAGGCAGTGAGCGGATCGCGCGCACCTGGGTCGAGCTCGCCCGCCGCACGCCCGCCACCATGACCTTCCTGGAACGGACGGTCAACGGTCAGCCCGGTCTGGTGGCTCAGCAGGACGGCGTCACCGTGACGGTGTTCGCGTTCGAGGTCGCGGGCGACCGGATCAGGCACATCTGGGTAGTACGCAACCCCGACAAACTCCGTCGCTGGACGACCGGCTGAGGCGCCTCTCCCTGGCTCTGAAAGCTACGGGGCCGACGATCCCCTACGTGCCGCCGGGCCCGTGAGGCAAGGTGCCGCACCGCGGCGGAGGTGCGGCCGACGACCTGGGCGATCTCCGCCGAACTCGGTGCGCTCGCAGTTCCAGGACGAGCAGCGCCGGGCGGCCAGGTCGCGGACGTCAAGCCCGCGCAGCAGCCGCGGCCGGGGGTCTCGAAGGACCGCGCGAGCAGTTCCTCGGCGTCCCGGTCTGTCATCCCCATGCCTGGTCGACGGCGAGGCAGGGCCGAGTGTGACACCCTCGACGACGGGCCCGCGCCGGCGTCGTCGACCACGAAACCGAGCCGGACGACACCATGGCGCTCGGGCCCGCGCGCTGCGGGCCGTCCTGGACGCCGAATGCGACAACGTCGACCGGCTCAGCCTGGCGGGAGCCGCATGAGAACACGGAAATTCTCAGTCAGGTGTTCCACAGCCGGATGGTCTTGTCGGCGCTGCCGCTGGCGAGAAGTTTCCCGTCGGGGCTGAACGCCACCGAGGTGATGGCGTCGCTGTGCCCGGTGAACGGGGCGCCGACGACCTGGTGTTTCTTGGTGTCCCACAGCAGGATGGTTCCGCCGCTGGTTCCGACGGCCAGCCTCGTCGCGTCAGGATGAAACGCGATCGCGTTCACCGGACTCGTCGTGCGCAGTGGCGGCGGGACGCTTTTCTCTCCGTCCCACAGCGAGACGATGCCGGGAGTGGCGCCGATGGCGATGAGTCCCCTCGACACCGCCAGGCCGTTGACGGAACTGATGTCGTTGATGGTCAGGACGCCGGGATCCTCGCCGGGCTTCGCCGTCCGCCAGAAGCCGACGGTGTTGTCGGCGTAAGCGGTCATCAGCACCGTCCCGTCGGGCCCGAACGCCACGAAGTTCACGGTGACCGGCCGTTTCCTCAGCGTCGCGGTGTTCTGTCCCGTCGCCACGTTCCACAGGCGCCCGGTCTGGTCGGTGCTGCCGCTGGCGAGGAAACCGCCGTCGGGCGAGAAGTCGACGGAGGTGACCGGGCCGGTGTGCCCGGCGAGCGTCGCCTTGGTGGTGCTGCTCCGCAGGTCCCAGAACCGGATGGTCCTGTCGGCGCTGCCGCTGGCGAGGGTCTTCCAATCGGGGCTGAACGCCACGGACGTGACACCGGCGGTGTGCCCGGTGAGCGACGCGCGGGCCTTCCTGCTCACCGTGTCCCACACTCGGATGGTGTGGTCGGCGCTGGCGCTGGCGAGCGTTTTGCCGTCCGGGCTGAAGGCCACCGAGGTCACCGAGGCTTTGTGCCCGGTCAGCTGGTTCGGGTCGGACGGCGCGGTGCTGCCGCCGCGGGGGCTTTTCTCCTCGTCCGAACGCGCGAGCGCGACGACCACCGGGGCGCCGACGACGGTCAGAGCCGCCGCGCCGATGCCCCCGGCGAACAGAAGCGTACGGCGCCGAATGGCGGCGGGAATCGCGGGAGAGCGAGGCCCCTGTGGCGCGAACCCGGCATTGAACGGCGGAAACGACGCGTCGGGCGGAGTCGCCCCCACACCGCGCGGGGATGCCGCACCCGGGATTTGCCCGGGCGGCGTGAGGGTTTCGTGGTGAGGGACGGGCCTGGGGAATGCCGGAGGGGACTGCCCCTCCGACTGGGCGGCTCTCGCCCTGATGAGACTGGCGATGACGGGCGGCGGCCATTCCCGCGTGTCGGCCGCCTCAAGCCGCTCGAGAATTTCGGTGACCGTGACCCGGTCGGCGGGACTCTTTTGCAGGCAGGCCTCGATCAGGCCGCGCAGCGATTCGTGGACTCCGGTGAGATCAGGTGATCCGTCGATGATGCGTTCCAGCAGCTCGGAATCGTCCTTTCGACCGAAAGGGGGGTGGCCGACGGCGGCGTAGGCGAGCACGGAGCCGAGCGAGAAGATGTCGCTCGCCGGCCCGGTGGGCCATGCCCGGGCCTGCTCCGGAGACATGTACGCGTAGGTTCCGAGCACCCTCCCGTGGGTGGTCATACCCCGGGAGCCGAGAGCACGGGCGATACCGAAATCGATGATCCGGGGCACGTCGGCCGCGAGAACGATGTTGCCCGGCTTCAGATCACGGTGCACGAGCCCGCACTTGTGGATGGCCGCCAGCCCTTCGGCCAGACACGCGCCCAGCGTCTGAACAGTGTCCGGCGGCAACGGGCCGATCGTGTCGACGGCGTCGTACAGGGACGGGCCGTCCACATAGGCGGTGACCATCCAGGGCGGATCCGCGCCGGGGTCGGCGTCGATGACCTGGGCGGTGTAGTGCCCGCCCACCCGCCGTGCGGCTTCGACCTCCCGTGAGAACCGCCGCCGGAAGTCGGGGTCGTCCGCGTACTGGGCATGGATCAGTTTCACCGCGACCCTGAGCCCGGCGCGAGATCGTCCGAGGTACACCTGACCCATGCCACCCCGGCCCAGGCGGCCCAGCAGCAGGTAGTCGCCCACCTTGGCCGGGTCGCCAGGCTGCAAAGAGTCCACCAACGGCCCACCCTCAAGACGTAGGAGCAGCGGCAGGGGAATTCTACTGATCGCCCGGCCCGAGCATGAGGCCATCACCCTACGCCCCTCGTCGCCCGGAAACCTCCACGTGATCTTTTGGCGTGCCGCGATAGCCGATTTCCAGGCCGCCCCGCGTCCATTCCTCAGAGTGGCCCGTCCCGGCCGGGCAGCGCATTGTTGGGCAGTGGACCACTTTGGAGGGTGGTTCAGCGGTCGAAGCGCCAGCGTGTGGCGCCGAAGGGTTCGCTGGTGGCCACTCCGAAAGCGGTGTGGAAGGTGAACCGGTACAAATGCCACGGCGGGGGCCCCGCGCTCTGCGCGCTGTAGGGGGCGGTGAGCGCGTCGCCGTCCACCTCCGCGGGCCAGCCGCCCTCCCGGTACCCGGCCGCGACGCGGGCCAGGATGCCGGAGTCGACGGTCCTGGCCGCCTCGCCCTCCAGGACGAGGTCGACGCCGGTCAGCCGGACGGAGATCGTGCACGCCGGGTTCGCCGCCAGGTTGCGGGCCTTGCGGGTGCCGGGGCCACTGGTGAAGTAGAGGTCGCCTTCCAACCAATAAGCTCCGACGGCGGCGGAGTGCGGACGCCCGTCCGGACGGACCGTCCCAAGGAACAGCGGGACATCCGCCCGGGGCAACTCTGCCGCCAACCGGTCGTGCGCCGTGCTCCATGGCAGTGGACCAGAGCCGTAGATGTCGAGATTGACGGCCTCAGCGGGATCGCGATCGGTCATGTCTCCGCCCCTCCCTCACGAGTACTGACAAGAAACAGACCAGCGCCAGGCCCAGAACTCATCGCTGTAACGCCAACGTGGGCAACCCTCACGCCACAGCATGGACCGGTTCGGGAGGGGTCTCGACGTGGCGCCTTCACAATGGCGCACATGACAGATCCCAAGCCCGGGACGTCCCCACGCGTCCCCAATCGAATCAGGTGTGTGGTCGCACTGCTGGGCCTGCACACCGCCGTCCTTGCCCTCGGCACGTCCGGGTTGTTCATGGACGCCTCGTCCAAGCACGAGCATGGCCAGGACGGTGCGGGCCCGCTCATCATGCTGGGGGTGATGTGCGTCGGTCTGACCGCCGCCCTGGGGCTCAGCGCCGTCCAGGTCATGCGCGGCGTGCCGTGGGGCCGCTACCTCGCGCTCGTGCTGGAGTCGCTGTTCCTGTTCGGTGCGTTGATCCAGTTCACCGTGCTGCTGACGGCGCCGGATCTCATCGGCGGTGTCGTCACCGTCGTCACCCTCGCCGTCATCGGCGCCGTCATCTGGCTGCTGTCAGGGACATCGCGGGAATGGTTCGAAACAGGCAGCGTCCAGCCTCGGTAGGACGCACAGGCGGCCACGCGACGCGACAGGCGCTCCTCCGTTCCTACAGTCGGACTTCCTTCCCGCCGTCCTGCGTGAATCCGGCGACGACCTCTCTGATATCGACCTTTTCCAACTCCTCCACGAGGGTCCCCAGCATTTCCTTCACCCCGACGACCAACTCCCCAACGTTGTCCACATTCACATAGGGGTAGGTCATGAACGCGGAATTGCCTGCGACGGCCGATCGCACCACCTGCTGCACCAAGTCCCCCCACATACGAGGCCGCACCACCACTGACAGGTGCAGCGACACACCACCCTCCGCCATCGCGACATGCGGAGTTCCGTAGGGCATGTACATGACGTCCCCGGGTTCCAGCACCTCGCTGAACAGCGGGTCGCCCAGGTCCTCCCGGGAGAACTGGGCGGCGTCCCCCTTCCGCGTCTCGGGGAGCCCCCACACCTGCCACCGCTTCCGGCCGTGCAGGTGCACCACGAACACGTCCACCGGGTCATGGTGTGGACGGAAGCCCTCGGTACCCGACGGCGTCAGGAAGGCCACCGCGTCGCATCTGGTGGAGAACTTGGCGCCCAGCATGGTCGTCAGTCCCCGCACGCCCGCGTGGAGGTGGTTGATCGTATTCCACGTGATGGTCGCCCCGGACCGGAACAGGCCGAGCACCTGCTCCGCCACCACCGCGTCGGCGAAATACTCCCCCTGCACCCGCAGCAATTTCGTGTAGCTCATGGGATGCACCGGATCGCCGTCCTTGGTGACCCGCACGTAGGGCAGCCGGGCCGTGCCCGACCGCAGGAGCTCGTCCAGGTCGGCGACCGTCAGCAGCTCCGCATGCCGCTCGAGCAACGCGCCTGGCCGCAGGATCGGTCTCTTGTTGAAGACGGAAGAGAAGAACTCGGATTCCTCACCCACGAGTTCGGTGAACTCCGGTACGTACATGGGTCCCTCAACCTCCGGTCCGGCCTAGAGAACAACGGGCAGGGCGTTCGGCGTCCGGTAGATCTTGCCGTGGAAGTACGGCTCCGGAGCCGACGGATCGAGCCGCAGGCCCGGCAGGACGTCCAGGACCCGGTTCACCAGTGCGACGACCTCGAACCTGGCCAGGTGCATCCCCAGGCACAGGTGCGGCCCGTGCCCGTAGGTCACGTGCTGCAGCCCGTCGCGGTGCATGTCGAAGACGTCCGGATCGGCGAACCGCGCCGGGTCCCGGTTGGCGGCGAGGAAGGACGTGTACACCACCGCACCGGCGGGCACCGTGACCCGGCCCAGGGTCGTCGGCCGCCGGGCGATCCGCAGCCCGCCGGCCACGGCGGGTTCCCAGCGCATCACTTCCTCCATCGCCCTCGGCAGCAGCGACCGGTCCGCTCGTACCTCGTCCAGCAGCGCCGGGCGCTGCAACAGGGTCAGCAGCAGGCTCGCCGCGGCCCGGTGGGTCGTCTCGATGCCCGCCGGGATCAGCAGCAGCAGGAACGACACCAGCTCTTCGGTGCTCAACCGGCGGGGTGCCCGGATCGCGAGCAGGTCGCCCAGCAGGTCCGGCCCGCCCCGGTGTGTCGTGACGAGCTCGGCGAAGTATCCGGCCAGTTCCGTCCGCGCCTCGGCCACCTCCCGCCACTCCGAGGACACGTCGATCAGCCGCAGGGCCAGCGCGCAGAACTTCTCCATGTCCGCCTCGGGCACGCCGAGCAGCCCGCCGATCACGCGCACCGGCACCCACGAGGTCAGGTCGGCCAGCAGCTCCGCTCGTCCGGTGAGCCTGCCGACCCCGGCGGTGACGACCGAGTCCACCAGCTCCCGGTAGCGGCGGCCGACGACCGACGACCGCAGCAGCGGCGCGATCAGGCCCCGGTACTCGGAGTGCTCGGGCGGATCGAGTTCCAGCATCGTCCGCCCCGCGAACATGCGCATCTGCGGCGCGTACGCGAGGTTGGAGAACCGCGCCGGATCACCCATCACCTCGCGCACCAGCGCATGCGTGAACACGTAGAACTGCCGGGACGCGGGGGATTCGCCGGTGGCGGGCACGTCGACGGCCGCGACCGGGGTCCCGGCGCGCACCTCGGCGATCAGCGGGTGGATGTCCTGGTGGAAGAGGTCCGCGCCGAGGAACCGCTCCAGCGCCGTCATGTGCCGACTCTCGGGTGCGCCGGGCCGAGCCGGTCATTACCGAGCGCCCGTTCAGTGGCCTCCCACAGTCGCCGCGCCAGCGTGGGATCCCGCCAGCGTTTGAGGCTCCGCACCCGTTTCGTGCCGTTGAACAACGCCCCCGGGTGGTTCACCCCGTCCTCGCCGGTCGCGAGATCGGCCAGGGCCAGGGCGGCGGTCTCGACCGGTTGGAACAGGAAGGGGAACGCCCGGCGGAACGTGCGGTACGGCAGTGATCCGGAGGCGAAGGTGGTCCGCACCATGCCCGGGTGGCAGCACGTCGGGACCGGTCCGGCCGGACCGGTGAGGCCGGCGAGGTGCACCGCGACCAACGCGTTGGCCTGTTTGGACGCCTTGTAGGCACCCCAGCCCGCGCGGCGGCTGCGCGTGCGGTTGAGATCCTCGGGGTCCAGTCCCTCGGCCAGCAGCGAGCCTGTCTGCACGACCCGGCCGCCTGGGCGCGCCGACAGCAGATCCCACACCAGGCCGGTCAGCAGAAACGGCGCCAGATGGTTGACCTGGTTGGTGATCTCGTGTCCATCCCCGGTGAGCTCCCAGCGCGTGGTGTGCACGCCCGCGTTGCTGACCAGGACGTCGATCCCCGGATAGTCCCCGTGCAGGACGCGGGACAGCTCCTCCACGTCGTCAAGGCGCGTGAAGTCCGCGCGCACCGGGCGCGAGGGCGTCGGCGCGACCTCGTCGACCGCGCGGGAGGCCGCGAGCAGGCGTTCCTCGTCGCGGCCGACGAGCACCACGTGGAGGCCCCGCCTGCCGAGTTCCAGGGCGGTCGCCGCGCCGATGCCGGCGCTGGCGCCGGTGACCACCGCAACCGTGTCCGTCATGTGCTCTCCCAGGGGGCTGTTTCGACCGTCCAATGGTGTTCCGTCTGGCCCGCGAGCACGTACCGGTACGGCAGCCAGGCGTGCCCCGTCTCGCCCCAGCCTGTGCCCCAGCTGTTGCGGACGCGCAGGGCACCGCGCCGGTCGTCGTATCCGACGGCGAGGACAACGTGCCGGGCGTGGTGCTCGGCGCCGGGTGGCAACTCGGGGATCTCCCCGGTCTCGCCCGCCGGGGCCTGCACCGGGTTCAGCGGGTAGTCCACCGTCACCGGTGCCCCCGCCGCGAGGTGCTCGCGGACGCGTTCCAGGCGGGCTCGCCCGGAGGTGCCCGCGCCGTCGAGCCTGCGGTAGCCGATGCCCCGGTATGCCTTGGCTTGGACGAAGGCGTGCGCGTCCGGCATCCGGTCGATCGCCGCCGCCGTGAACGGCCAGCCGGCCTCGTCGGGGATGCCGAACCGCCGCCACGCCGCCAGGCACCAGTCCACCCGCGAGCCCTCGCCCCGGATGAAGTCACCGACGATCCGCGAGGTGAAGTAGTTGAACAGCACCGACGGGCGCCGCACCGCCCCGGTGAGCCGATGCGTGTGGAAGGCCGCCAGCGTCGCCGTGACCGCCGCCGCGCACGTCGGGTACCACTGGTGGTCCTCGACGGGCGGGAACGCGGCGGGGTCCAGGGCGACGCGCTCTGGGAGACCGGCGCCGGCGATCATCGGCCGACCGCGGCGAAGTGCTTGTCCCGCACCAGGACCGCTTCGTGGAAGCGGCGCAGGCCGGCCGCGCCGTACTCGCTGTCCGGCGGTTCCTCCAGCGCGAAGGAGCCCGGCGTGGCGCTGCCGCGAACGAGCAGGGCGCTGTCGGGCGCGGGGAGTTGCCGCAGTGCCGGGCTGATGTAGTCGATGGCGAAGCACACGCGGTCGGTCGTCGCCGTGCTCGGGCCGGAGGAGTGGACCGTCGTGGGCGTGTGCAGCGACGCCTCGCCCGGCGCCAGCAGTACGTCGACGCCGGCGGCCTCGTCGATGTCCATGTCCACCTCCAGCCCGTACGGCCCGCCGCTCGCCCGGTGCGGCACGAGCTCGCTGTTGTGCGGGCCGGGCAGGAAACGCATCGTGCCGTTCTCCCGCGTGGTGCCGGTGAGCGCCAGCCACACCCGCACCGCGTTGCCGCGCGGGTTGGTCCAGCCGTAGTGCAGGGCGTCCTGGTGCCAGGCGAGCCGTCCGGCGCCGCCCGCCGGGCGGGTGAACACGGTCGTGGACCACACCAGGACGTCCGGGCCGATGATCCCGGTGACCATGTCGAGCAGCCGCTCGTCACGCACCAGCCTGTCCGCCCACGGCGCCAGCAGGTGGAGCTTCGGCGAGTTCCACCGCTGCGCGACCCGGCCGCCGACCCGGCGGGAGATCTGCTCGTGCCTGCGCACGGCGGCCAGCAGTTCGGCGGCCTCCTCCGGACGCAGCACCGGCACCGGGAAGGCGTAGCCGTCGGCCAGCAGGCGTTCGCGCAGGTCCTGCGCCGCACCGGTCATCCGCGCACCCCTGAGGGGGCCTGTCCGGCCGTGAGATCCGCGCCCATCCGCTCCAGCAACAGCAGTGCGTCCGCGCGTTTGGTGTCCGGTGCGCTCGTGCGCAGGTACGCGGCCAGCGCGTCCACCTCGTCGGCGGCGAACTCCCGCCGCAGCTCGTACAGCACGGCGGCGGCGGTCCGCCTCGGGAAGTACATCTCCTTGGCCACGCGCAGGAACCGCTCTCCCAGCTCCGGGGTCGCCGCGTCCGCGCGCACCGCCGCCGCGATCGCGAACCGCAGGTTGATCAACGGCTCGGACACAGGTTCCAGCGTCTCGGCCGAGTAGGTGATGGCCACCTCATCGTCCTCGTCGGTTTCCCCGGAACGGAAGGCCTCGAAGATCGCGCCGATGCCGACCATGCCGTACGGGGCGCACTCCACCCCGCGCAGCGCGCCCATGCTGGAGGATCCGTAGACCGCCACGCCGGCGTCCAGCGCGCGCAGGATCTCCTTGGGGGAGATGGACAGCGACTGGAAGAACCGGCCGTCGACGATGCCGATCAGGTCCGGCCGCCGGGGCCGTGCCAGCAGCCGGTCCACGTCGCCCTTGCCGACCGGCGGCAGGTACTCGGCGTCGAGCACCCGCGCCGCGTCCGCGTGACTCAGGCTGGTACCGCAGAACACCACCGCGCGCATCAGACCCCCCTCCCCGCGGCCGCCTCGGCCGGGCGGGCCAGGCCGGTGACGGTCTCGTTCCACAGCCGGGCCGCCCGCGCGCCCAGCCTGCTGTGGTCCACCGACCAGGACTCCAGACCGGGGACGATCACTCTGGCCACCGAGGCGGGCACCGTCGGCGGGGACAGGTCCACCACGATGGCCCGGTCGAGTCCGCAGGCCACCAGCCGGTCGAGCAGCAACCGCAGGTCGGCGGTGACGTCGCCGGAGGGGTGACTGGGCACGTCGGCCGCGGTGGTGAGCACGTCGGTCGGCTCCCACCACCAGCCGGACTTGTTGATGGTGGCGGCCCGGTGCACGTGTTGCAGGTGCTTGGGGACCTCCTCGTCGGGGGTGCTGATGTCCTCGCGCATGGCCTGGATGTCCACCGCCCGGCTCTGCGCGCACTCGGTCAGCGCGCGGATCATCGCCACCTCGACGTCGGGGTGCGTGCCGAATCCGCCGTGCCCCTGCGCCTCCAAGGTCGGGCCGAAGGTGTCCACCGTGGCGCACCAGACGCTGGGCACGCCCAGCTCCGAGGTGATGTCCACCATCCGCACCTCGACGCCGGCGGCGCGGAAGCGGGCCGCCACCTCGGCCACCGCGGGTGGCAGCCGGTCCATGTCGAAGTGCGGGTGCCGGGACCGCATCGCCGCGGTCACCGCCTCGGGCTGGCGGGGCACCGATGTCCCGGTCCGCAGCACGCCTTCCAGGTAGGTGGTCACCAGTTCGGCCAGGGTCATCGAGTCGCGTTCGATCAGCTCGCACAGCGCGTGGGTGACCGCCTCCTCCAGGGTGTTGCCGGAGGCGAGGCCGTTCGTGGAGGCGATGTGATAGACCGGCGACTCGTGGTATTGGTCGCTGTAGGTGGTGCCGTGCATGGCGACCATCACAGGCTCCCGCCTGACGAGGTCGTAGCCGGTCAACCAGGACACCGGCAGGTCGTCGTGGTAGCGCGCGTGCAGCCTGGTGTTGCAGTCGGCCGGGTTGAGCACCGCGGTGCCGCCCTTGACCAGTTCGTTGTAGGAGGCGATGGCGGCGGGCGTGCGCGGCTGCCAGGCGGCGAACCGTTCCACCGCCTCCATCACCGCCGACACCTTGGCGTCCACCGGCCGCAGGCCCTTGCCGTTGTAGACCGAGATCAGGTCGCGCGAGCGGGGCGCGATCGCGTTGTACACAGGGATGCCGATGGAGTCCAGCCAGGTGATGTTGGCGACCCGGGTGACCCCGACGTGCCGCAGGTACGGCCAGATCCGGGCCGCGGTCTCCTCGGTGGCCACTTCGCGGTGCGTGCCGCTGCCGGCGAACTTCGGTGCGTGGTCACGAATCCTCACGCCGTCACCTCCTCCAGCGCCGCCGACCCGGCGAGTTCGACGGCGGCACGGCCGTCGCCGGTGTAGTGGTACGCGAGGGTGACCGCGGTGCCGGGCACCACGTCGACCGGCCGGGGGAAGGCCCACCCGGCGGTGAACCAGTGGCTCTTGGCGCAACCGCCCGCCGGGTCGGTGGACAGGGTCGTGCCCGGGGACAGCCGGGCCTCGAAGTGGATCATCACACCGTTCGCGGCCCCCGCCTGGTCGGCGACCACCTCGGCGGTGCTGGTGAACGCGCGGGCGCGATGGTGCAGGTCCACGTCGAACAGCGGGACCGGCGGGGACAGCCGGGCCCACCGCGCGGCGACGTCCGGCGGCTCGTAGAACCCGGCCACCCGGTCGCGGTCGTGCTCCAGTACCGGCGAGAAGTCCATCCCGTAGCGGGCGTTCCACTCCTCGACGTGCTCGGGCACCACCCGGTGCGCCGCGACGAACTCCGGCGGCAGGCGCACCAGGGTCGCGTAGGCGGTGATCACCTCGGGTACCAGTCGCGCGCCGGGGACGAGCAGGCGCTCGCGGGCGTCCTGCACGGTCTCCCAGATGGCCATGTCCAGCGCGTCGTTGCCGACGATGTCGGTGGTGAGCACGTCGGCCTTCTCCGGCAGGTCGACCGAGGACGACCAGTCGCGCAGGAAGGTGATCCGGTCGGCGAAGCCGTTGCGCTCGGCCACCGCCCGTGCCACGCCGATCGACTGCGCGGGCTCGACGGCGTAGACGAGCCGGGCGCCGGCCTGTGCGGCGGCCACGGCGAGGATGCCCGAGCCGGTGCCCAGGTCCAGCACGACGTCACCGGGCTGGACGACCTCCTTGACCGCGCGCACGAACAGCCGTTTGCGCATCGGGTCGTCCAGCATCCGGATGTTCGGGTAGGCCATGCCGTAGCCGCCCATCGGGAACACCAGGTCGGTGAAGCCCAGCCGGTGCTCGGTGGCCAGCACCCCCGCCGAGACCAGCTGGCTCAGGGTGCTCACCGCCTCGTCCAGTGCCCGCGCACCGGCCAGCCTCGGTGCGAGCAGGCGCAGCGCCTCTCCCACGGTGCGCGATCGCCAGAACACGTCCAGCAACGCCAGCGCGTGCGCGCCGAACTCCGACACCACCCTGCCGTGGTGCACGCGGACGGTGTTGGCACTGTCCAGCTGGACGATCAGGTCCGGTCTCCTCATGAGCACCGTGTCCTTGGTGATCATGGTCGCTCCTCTCCCCAGGGTGTTGCCGTACGGGTGGCGATCAGCGCGCGCACCAGCGGGCCGCGGAAGTCGCCGACCGAGCCCAGCTCCAGTTCGGACGTGCTGGTCGAGATCCCCTCCTTGGGGTCGACGACCTGGTGGCCGTCCGCGACCAGCTGGGCGACGTTGCGCCGGGTGGCGGGCTTGTTCCAGGTGATCTCGCTCATCGACGGCGCCAGGATCACCGGACAGCTCGCGGCGGCCACGACGGCGGTGAGCGTGGTGTCGGCGATACCGTTGGCGATCTTCGCCAGGGTGTTCGCGGTGGCGGGCACCACGAGCACGACGTCGGCGCGCGCGGCGACGCCCACGTGCGACCTGGTGCCCTCGGGCAGGTCGGACCAGCCGGTCACGACCGCGCAGTCGGCGACGGCGGTCAGCGACGCGGGGGTCACGAACCGCTGCGCCACCTCCGACAGCACGACGCAGACGTCGGAGATGCCGAACCGGGTGCGCAACCACATCAGCAGGTGCGCGGTGCCCAGCGCGGCGACCGAACCGCTCACCCCGAGCACGATCCGCGCACCGGACAGGTCGATCTTGTCGCCGTTCACCGGTGCGCCACTCCCGCCGGTCGCAGTTCGGCCCAGCAGCGCTCCACCGAGGGCAGCGCGGCGGCGGCGCCGGCCAGGTCGCCGCCGGCCCATACGCCCTGCGCGTAGTGCTCGACGATCCGGCGCGCGACCGCGTCCCACAGCGGCGGGAGGCCGGCGGGCGCCAGGTCGCGGTAACCGTCGAGGAACGCCTCCACGCGCGCCCGCGCCACCGGTGCCGGGCAGTTCACCAACGCCGCGGCCTCCACGATCTCGGCGAGGAGATGTGCCAGATCCCGCTGCGGGTCGCCGATCCCGGCCTCGCGCCACGCCAGCGGCACCGGGCCGTCCGCGCACGATCCGGCGGACAGCCGGCCGTGGACCAGGGTCGCGGGGCCGGAGGCGGGCGGGCGGGCCGCGGCCGCGGCCAACTCCGGTGCGGTCTCCAGCGGAAGCAGCGCCCGATGCGCCCGCACCTCGGCGGCGACGGCTTCCTCCGCCAGCCAGGCGGGGCCACCGCTGCGGTCGGGCAGGGCGGCGCGCAACTCGTCGGTCAGCGGGGTCCGGTGCACCCTGGCCGCCAGCGCGCCCAGTGCACGCAGGGTCCGCGGCCAGTCTGGGTCGTCCTCGGCGAAGGCGGATGTCAGCATGCGGTCGCTGAGCAGTGCCGGGGACGGCACGGCGGGCCACACCGCCACCGCGGCCGAGTACGCCCACGGCACGTGCGCGCCCGGGAAAGCCTCGCGCAGCAAGGACAACTGTGCCCGGCCGAGGTAGTGCGGGCCGGGACGGTGGAGGCGTTCGACCCATTGGAAGCCCGACCGCGTGCGCAAGCACAGCCGATCAGCGATGGGGCCGCGGATGTCGCGGACGCGCTCGGCGCCGGTCACCGCACCGCCTCCTGGTTCAGGTAGGGCGTGCGCACATCCAGTCCGGCCGCCCGGTACCGGGCGGAGATCGCGCCGAACCGCCCGGCCGGGGTGCGCACGCCGGCGTCGAAGGCGTCCAGCAGCCCTTCGGCCACCAGCAGGCTGCGGTGCTCGCCGAAACTCATGGTCCCCTCGGGGAGGTCTGGATCCTGCGCGAACGACATGCCCCTGGCCAAGCGCAGGGCGAAACGCGGGTAGTCCTCACGCAGGTCCGCCTCGTGCGTGCGCCGCAGGTCGGTGAAGAACTCGCGGTGCCGCTCCCAGTGCGGGCGTTCCAAGTAGACGACGAAGGAGTCCCGGCGCAGCAACGACGCGGGGTTGTTGACCGTCTTCGCCTCGAACGCGATCCGGTGCCGGTTCAGCTCGTCCAGCACCGACTTGAGCAGGGCCGGCGCCACGTCGGGGTTGCCGAGGCAGAAGTAGATCCGCACCAGGTCGGCGCTCTTCGGCCTGCCGACCTCCCCGACCACGCAGTACCAGCCCGGCACCCGGTAGGGATGGTCGGTGCGGAACCGGACGCCGACCACCTGCCCGGTCTGTTCGGCGGGCTCCGACAGTTCATGCCGCCGGGCCAGCAACGCCAGGCCGTCGCGGGCCACCACCGCGTCCGGCCCGCGCAGCTCGGTGACGGTCCAGCCGTCGGACCACTGCCCGAAGCCCTCGGCGGCGCGGGAGAGCCGCTCGGCGTGCTCGCCGTCCTCCAGGTCGTGCACCGCGCGGGCGGCGTGGCCGCCGCCGAGGAACAACCGCGCCGAGGGCTGATCGCCCGCGTGGTAGAGCAGGTACACGGTGCGGCACAGGGGAACCAGCAGCGGCCGGTCGGCCGTGGTCTCCAGGTCCCTGGGCGGGGTGAACGCGCCGAGTTCGCGGTGCCGGAACTTCTCCGGCGACTCCACCACCAGATCGGCGGCGATGGCGCGGAACAGGTCCTCGTGATCGGTCACGGCGCACATCCGGTGGACAGGCGGCCGGCCAGCGTCTCCGGGCGGCGGAGCAGGCCCTCGGCGAGCAGCAGGCACAGGTGCCCGGTGCGGCCGAGCGAGCCGAACAGTTCCAGACGGGCCCCGGCATGCTGCAGCAGCACGAGCCCGGCGTAACGCACGACGGCGCGCACCGCGTCACGCCCGCCGGGCGTGCGGGCGAAGTAGGCGGCGGTGAAATGGTCGGCCGTGCGTATGGCTCCGGCGGGCAGCGCGGGACGGGTGCCGGGACTCGAGCGCAGTGCGTGCACGATGAACTGGGCCACCAGGTAGCCGACGTCGTAGCGCGGGTCGCCGACGGCGGCGAACTCCCAGTCGATGATCCGCACACTCCCGCCTGAGCCGAAGAGCACGTTGTCGTCGCGGAGGTCGAAGTGGACCAGCGAGCGTGCGTCCCAGTTCCGGTGGAGCTCGGCGAAGCAGTCCGAGAGCCGCTGCATGGCGCGGATCCAGACGTCGAACTCCGCACCCACGCCCCGGGAGTACTCCTCGACGGTGAGCAGCGTGGTGCGCGGCGCGGGGACGGTCATCCGCATGTCCGGGTCGGCGAACACCTCGGCCGGCCACGGCGCGTCGTGCAGCCCGGCCAGGGCGGTGGCGAGTGCGTCGATCTGGCCCGGGCCCAGCATGCCCGCGCCCAGCAGGTCGCGCAGGCTGAGGGCGGGGTGGACGGCGTCGTAGGCGCGCACGCGTCCGGGAGCCCCCAGCGGCACCGGGCTGGGCAGGGCCCGCCGGGTCGCCGCCGCCAGCGGGGTGGTGTGCAGGAGGTCCAGGATCTCGGCTTCCCGGTCGCCCGTGCGGTCCAGGTCCTCGTCCGGCCACTTGAGCACGATGTGGCGTCCGTCGGCCAACCCGACCAGCGCGACGGGGCGCCGAGAGACGCAGGGCCGCACCCACGCGACCGGGGCGTCGAACTCCAGCCCGCGCACGCGGTCGGCCACTGCGGAACGATCGGCGGTGTGCTCGGCCGGGGGCTTCGGATGGGCGACCGGACGCCGGGTGTGGAAACCCAGCGCCCGGACCCGCATCCGCTCATCGTGATCGATGGTCGGATTCATGCGAAGGCCAGATCAGCAGTGCACGCCGATGGTGACGGCGAAGCCGATGACGCTCTGCTGCACGCCGCTCGCCGCCGTGACGCTGGCCTTTTCCTCGAGAAACTTCTGCAGTTCCTCATCGCTCAGCCCGGAGATTTCGGCGAACGACAGGTCGACCTCGCCCAGCTCGGCGTTCGCCACGTCGTCGGCCTTGATCTGCCGGACCAGTTCCTCGATGTCGGCCTCGGGAACCGACGCGGTCACCGCATCCTCTTTCTTCTCCATGACTCCCCATTCGGCAGGAGCGCGGCGGTCGCGCTCTCCTGACCAGAGTGTCGCCACACGCGGGAGTCGTCCAGATGATCAGTGGTGACTCTTCTAGGAACCATCGCGAGGGCCCCCGGCGGCTTCCATAAAGGCGGCGGGTCGCCGGATGATTCAGGTCACCTGAGCTCGGATGAATCGTACGGCGGCTGCGGGATCATCCGCCCAGAAATCCACCTGGCGCACTGCTCTGCGGCCGCGCAGACCGAGATCGACCTGGTGCTCACGGTGCAGGGCGACAGAAACGTTGGTCGCCCCCGAGACCTCCAAAATCAGCACTCCCTCGACGACCTCCGCGGACCGCCGCATCGAGCGTTGCCGCCGGGAAATGGTGACGGTCTTGATATCGGCGACCGGCACCCGAACATCCAAGAACGAGCAGTAGCGCAGCCGCAACCGGCGAGGGTCGACGCTGTGCGGGTACTTGTGCATCGTCGCGATCAGCGCGAGCAACCAGATGGCACCCAGCACGCCGAGCACGACCAGCACCAGCCGCAGGAAAACCCACGGCACCGCTGACTCCACCAATACGATCTCCAGCGGACTCAGCACGAACAAGACCCACATCATCGGGCGCAGTCCCCTGCTGTAGTGAATTGCTTCGCCGTCCGCGGGCACATCCCGGCTTCCCCTCACCACAAGCCAGAGCGCCCGGATCATCAGCAGGTCGTGCTTGACCACCGAGGCCGCGAAATCCGGCATCACCATGCGCAGCGAGGCGGCCAGCGCATCGGCGCCGTCCACACCCGCCGCCCGCGCCCGGCGCACCGCCCGCCACAACAGCCAGATCTCGAACAGCACCAGGACCAGCAGCGTTCCCTCGACAACGGCCACGACCAGCAAGCCGGCGCCCAGCCCGACGGCCCCGGAGAGCAGCAGGACCACTTCTGCCACGATGACGACCGGGACGATCCACTTCGTCGCCCTGGCCAGGCCCGGCTGGTCCCGTCCGCTTCGCACAACACCCGCTCTTTCTCTGTGAATATCTGGGTCATATGTTTCTCGCTACAATTTCCGGACGCGACTCAATGGTCCACCTACCGCGTTGACGCGTCCCCAGGTATCGACGGTGAAGCCGTCTCCGGTCGCCACGGGCGATTCGGCAGGGCACTGGCCGCCAACCTGATCTCCTCCGGCGAAGCCCAGCCGACCTGCTCGGCCTGGACGCCGCCCGCACCGCCCACCAGGGAGTGCAAAAGCTCAGCGGCTTTCCCGGGGGCGAGGCAGCCGAGCGTGATGCTCAGCGGATCGAAGCGAGCGTGCACCATGGTCAGCCGCTCGCGACTGGTGATCGCCACGCTGCTGCCGCCCGAGCCGGGCAGCAACGGGATGACCTGCTCGTCGTCCACCGCACCGTCCAGCACGACCAGCGTCCTGCTGCCGTGCAACAGCGAGCGGAACAGGGCGGCGCACTCCCGCACGTCCTCGGGTACCCGGTGCGGCTCAACACCCAGCGCCGTCACGAACCCACGCAACACGGCGGCGGGTTCCACCCGCCGCCCCCCGCCACCCAGGTCGGCGAACAGCGTGCCGTCCGGAAACTGCTCGGTCTCCTCGGCCGCCCAGCGCAGCACCAGCGCGGTCTTGCCGATCCCCGTCGGGCCGTGCACCGCCAGGATCGGCACTCCGGCATCCACCGCCCGACGGCTGCGCAGCCAGGCCCGCGCCCTGGCCAGCTCCGCCTCCCGCCCGACGAACCGGTAAGGTCCGGCCGGCAGCTGACGGGGCCGGGGCCAGCGGCCGCGCGTCTGCTGCGCCCGCTCGACCAGCGCCGCCAGTTCGCTGTCCGGGCCCAGGACCTCGTCGCACTGCTCGGCCAGCCGTAGCGTGAGCACCTTCTCCCCACGCTCGATCTTGCTCAGGTAGGTGTGGCTGTAATGGGTGCGCCGCGCCAGTTCACGAAGTGAGATGTTGCGTCGTAGCCGGGCACTGCGCAACTCGGTGCCCAGTGACCGGCAACAGGCCATGACCTCGTCGTCGAGGGCGCTCGACCGTGTTGGCGTCTCCATACGAAATCTTCTTCCCCCAGATGAGATCGTGTGGTTGAGCGGGAGAGCATGTAAGGACATGCGCGACGGCCGTTTGGCCGTCGCACTGCGCTTTTCTCGGAGCCCACCCACCGCTACCGCAAATTTCAGAACACCGATTGGTGCGCCCCAGGAACGGATCTTCCGAGAAGCGGCAAGAGCCTACGTCCGACCCCCATGGCGATCATCTGCAACGCATCCGCGAGAGGTGCACACTCGGGCATAAGGATCTCCGGTTGCCGTTCTCGGGGCACGCCGGGTTTCATGCAACAAGAGGAAGCAGCCCCGCCCAACCACCGACGATGCGGGCCGACGCGATGAACTCCGTATGACGAAAAGGCAGACCAAGCAAGCACAAAAGCGGCCGTAGATCTCGGGGAAGCCTGACCTGGACCCCGCGAACACAGGCCAAATATCGAGATCTACCGTTTTCAACAAAGAAATGGAATTCTCAAGAGACAGTTGATCCCCTGCTGACATCGACAGGACGTGCTCGCAACACGCTCCTGAGAAATATTGACTTCATCGGAACAGTGCGGAAACTCACCCGCCCCTGGGCAGTGGCGGCAGCTTGAGGGGAAGTCACTGAAGCCTCGCCGCGAAACTCAATCCTCCGAGTGTCTGCACTGAAAATTCAGTCTCGGGGGCATGGTGCGGATAGTTCAGGTGTTGCTGAACAAAGGCTTGGATGCTCCACTCCCCTTCCGTCCTCACAGACGGACGCGGACCCCGCGAACGCCCTTCCACCGTTTTCTAATCTGCCGGGCATGGCCGCGCCAGGACAGATACCGGGCATTGAGCGGCCCTCCCGCCTCCAGGCACCGGGTGTGCCGGTCTAGTCACGTGGCCGGGCTCCTGAGTGGCCCCACCGGCTCATGTCTTTCAGCGGCGTCGGGGTCCAGATGTCACGCTGGGTGGGCGGGGTTCCAGGCGCGGTGATCCCGTTCAGTGGCGACTCCTGCAGCCGTACCTTCACCCCAGTCGGGCGGCGAGTCGTCCCGCCACGTGGTGGCCCAGGTTCGTGGCGCGAGCGAACAGGGGTTCGTCCCGCCCGGGTGTCGACGCAGGCCATCGCCGCGGGCGCCATGCCGATGCCGCGGTCGACGACCGCGATGTGATGGCCGGACGGGTCCATCCGCGTCCACACTTCCACCGGCGAGCCGGGTGGCGAGAAGGCGAGCGCGTTCTCGATCAGTTCGGCGAGCAGGTGGGAGATCTCCGCGGTCGTTCCGCCCTTGAGCCGGGCGGGGTCTCCACGCCGCAGCTCGAGCCGTTTGCAGTCCTCGACCTCCGCGAACGCGCTCCGGAGCTGGGCCACTTGACACGGTCGGTCGCCTTGCGTTCCAGCAAATCGGAGTAGGCAGGCTGAGCACCCGCGTTCACGAAGCGCAGGGGAATACTTCCCTGGGGGCCATAGCCCCTCACCCTTCCAGGGGTCAGAGCCTCCACCAAACCCGGGGCGCCCCGGGCATGGACCGCAGCGGTCAGTGCTGAGGGCATGGTGCCGCCGGCTTCGGAGGCCATCGCGGAGTCGGCAACCCCCGATTCTGGCTGCAGACCCGGTCACAGCCGGGTCACAGCTTTGGGCACCGTGGTGTGACTCCTCAGTCGCTAGAAAGTTTGCGGCGATGGATCATCACGGAAGGAGAAGGCCGTGGCCAGGGAACTTCGGACTGATGACGGAGGATCGGACCGGCGTTCGCTGTTGCGGGGCGCAGCCGTGGTGGCCGGTGCCGCCGTGGCCGCGCCGCTGCTGGGCGAGGCGGCCACGGCCCAAGCCGGCGGCGGTGGACGGCTCGGCCACGCCGACACGGCGCCCGGCCAGATCCCGCCGGACACCCGTCCCGGCGGCGCCTACGACCGGTACATCGCAAAGCTGGCCGCCGAGGACAAGTTCTCCGGAGTGGTACTGCTGTCGCACCGGGGCCGGACGGTGCTGTCGCGCAGCTACGGCATGGCCGACAAGGAGAAGGGGATCCGTAACCACGAAGGTGCCGCGTTCAACCTCTACGGGGGGCCGTTCGTCAGCCTGTCCATCGTGCAGCTGGCGCAGCGGGGCAAGGTGAAGCTGTGGGACACGGTGGGCACCTACCTGACCGGTTTCGCCAAGGAGATCGCTGAGCAGGTGCGCGTCCACCACCTGCTCATGGGCACCTCCGGGTTGTCCTTTCCGGAGCACGACCACCAGCGCATCTTCCACAGCGAGCAGGAGCAGCACGAGTACTACCGGCAGTACACCCGGCAGGCGAAGCTGGTCGCCTCCCCCGGCGCGGGTTCGGACAAACCCGGCTGGGGTGCTGATATCACCGTGCAGATCGTCGAGGCCGTGACCGGCATGACGTTCTGGGACTACGTGCACGAGCACATCTTCGAGCGCTGCGGCATGACCGGCTCGGCGTACTACACCAGGCCGCAGTGGCTGGCCGACGAGCACATCGCGCACTCGTACATGAAACAGGCCGACGGCAGCCGGGTGGACGCCGTCCGCAACCTGGACAAGGACACCTCGAGCCCGGGCATAGCGGGCCAGAACAATGCCCGCAACTTCGTCCCGGACGGCGGGTTCGTCACCGCACCGGACATGGTCCGGTTCGCGGAAGCGTTGTACGACGGCACCGTCCTCGCCCGGGTCTGGGCCGACGTGTTCACCTCGGTCAAGGCCCCCAACTTCCGAGGCTCCCCGGGGTTCAGCACCTACGGGTCGACAGCCCACATCGTCGAAGGCCAGTGGGAACTCGCGCGCAGTGGCACCTACCCCGGCAGCTCCACCCACTGGAGCATCTACCCGGACACAGGGTGGGTCGGCGTCGTCCTCAGCAACTACGACGGCGTACCGATGCAGGAGATCATCGGACAGCAGAGGCAGGCCATCACCGGGGCTTCACCCGGCGACGGCGACGGAGGCGGCTGACGCGCGGCCACAGCATGGCTGACCCGCAGTAAGAGGCCCGGGCTGGTAAATCCACCGGCTCGGGCCGGGTTGATTCCGCGGCCGGGCAACCAGATCGCCCGACGAATCATCGTCTCCGGCAGCGGCATCGGTGATCCTCATGCCCGGCGCCGACCCGGCGAACCATGGCTGATCGCCACGGTGTCCGGTGTCGGCGGCGCCGAGCGCCGGCTGGCGCCGCTGCTGGCCGGAATCGCCAGCGCGAGGGTCTCCGCGGTCAGGGGCAGCCGGCCTGGTCGCGGCAGCGTGGCGGCGCACGAGCCGCCCGGCGGGCGCGGCGCGCCCCTTGAGGTTCGTGCGCGCGACGCGCGTGGCCAGCTTGTCGGCTACCGCATCGACGTGACCGATGGCGATGGGGTCAGCAGGTGGGGCGGAAGCGGACGGACGAGTTCGGGTCTGCGGCGGCCGACGGGACGGGTACGGGCATCGCGGCTCTGTCGCGGTGCGCTGCGCTTGCTGCACGCCCGCTTGCGTGGGCCCTCGTCTATGACTCGCGCCGCCCGGGGCTTCGCCCGGTTCTCTTGACGGGAGAGTACTCGCTGATGCAAAGTTGTTTTCAGAAGCGAGACTCTGGAGGAGTCGTGGACCCACAATCCCCCGGCGGGATGCTCGACGAGGTGGCCAGGCTGCGGCGGCTCACCCGCGCCCAGGCACGCGGGGCGGCCGTCCCGCTAGCGATCTTCGGACTACTGACGCTGGTCTCGATCCTGCTGTACTCCCATCCGTTCCAGGCCATGCAGCTGCATCCGGACGGCAGCGGCTCCAGCAAGCCCGGCTCGATGAGCGGCTATGCGGGGCTGAACGGGGTCGACCGGTCGGCAACCCTCTCGATCGCGTTCTGGGTGATCACCGGGCCGCTGAGCTACCTGGCGTGCGCCTGGTGGTACCGGCGGCGGGCCGCACGGGTCGGCCTCACCATGCGATGGCGGCCCTGGGTCTACGTGGGCACGCCGTTGTTCGCCGTCTTCCTGTTCGCCGTGTTCGCCCAGGGCCACAGCCTGCCCAATTCGCCCCCGTTCGACTTCGCGGGGGGCCCGGTGGTCAGTCCGCTGCTGGCGATCGCGGCCGGATTGCTGATCCTGGCCAGGGTCGAGCGGAGCCCGGGCGTCGCGGTCACCGCCCTCGCCTACGGCGGCCTCTGCATCATCATGAACGGCTACGGCCTCGGCCAGATCCCCCCGTGGATCATGCCGCCCTACGGCGGCATGATCGATGGGCTGATCAACCCGGCGCCGAACCTGATCCTGCTGGCCTTCGTCCTGCTGATCGGCGCGCTAGCCGTCCATCTTCGGGCCCGGGCACGGCTTCGTTCGGCCATGGCCGCAGCCCAGAGCCCGGCATGAGCGAGCCTGCCGGCCCTGAGACACCGCACCCGACGCAGGGCCTCAACGACACCGTCCACCACCGCACCCGGCTCGGCATCATGGCGGTGCTGCACGAGACCGACCGCGCCGAGTTCGGCTACCTGCGCGACACCCTGAACCTCACCGACGGGAATCTCTCCCGCCACCTGCGCACGCTGGAGCAGGCAGGCTACATCGAGATCCACAAGGGCTACCACGGGCGCCGCCCCCGTACCTGGCTCAGCCTGACCACCGAGGGTTCCCGCGCACTCGCCGAGGAACTGGCCGCCCTGCGCGACCTGGTCGCCCGGCTCGACGGCACCACAGACAGCAAATGAGCGTGGCCGACGTCCATGAACGCCTGTCCGGGAACCTCCATCAGCCCCGACCACCTGGCCGCAGGCAAGTTCCACGCCGCCTCGATAGGGGGAAACGGACGTTGGCATGTACGGCCGGCATCGACACGAACGTCCGGCGCCGCCGACCTTCCACGGCAAGCCGCATCATCCCGGGTGCCGACAAAGCCACCGATGTGATCACGGCGGCCTGCCAGGACACAGTGTTGGCCGCAGCAGTCAGGGCTGCCCCCAACACACCTTGCGAAGTCCTGGTCGCAGCCGTGCGTGCACGGAGTCCTCACGATTCGACGTCGACGCCCGTGACGAACCGTGCCTGCGGGGAGCAGAGGAAGGCCGCGGCCTCAGCAATGTCGTGCGGGATCCCGGTGTGGCCGACCGGGATCTTCGCGATGAGCTTCTGCTGGGCCCGCCGGTTCATCGAGGCCGGCATCGGCGTGTCGATCAGCCCGGGTGCGATCGCGTTCGCCGTGATGCCGTGCCGGGCGCCCTCCAGTGCGACGGTCCGGGTCAGCCCGACGATTCCGGCTTGGCGACGTGGCCGAAGTTCCCGCGCCAGGTCATCGAGGACGGCGAGAGCACCCGGCCGTAGCACTGCTCCTTCATGATCGGCAGTACGACGCGGATGCCGTAGAAGGCACCGGCGAGGCCGGTGTCGACGACGGCGCCGGTCCTCGTCGGAGATGTCCTCGGCCCGGTTGTCACGGATGACCGGCGTTGTTGACCAGAATGTCGATCGCCCCAGTTCCGTCACGGTACGCCGTATCCACTGCTGGACCTGTGCGGAGGACCTCACGTCGACGGTGGCCGCATGGGCGCGCACCCCGTGGTCCCGCGCGATCTCCTCGGCGACTGCGTCGGCGTCGGCCAGCGGGACACTCGGCCCCTCGGCGGCGAAACGCTCGGCCATCGCATTGCCGAGTTCCCGCGCGGCGCCGCTGATGAAGGCGACCTGGTCAGCGAACCTGGGCATGGCATCCCCTCCGGCCGGTGAAGAACCTCTCGACGTTCTCGGCGACACTCGAGTCGTCCCAGTGCCGGGCGAACACGTCCAGTTCCGCCTGAAGGGCCTCGCGGACCGGCAGGCCTTTGGGGCCACCCCGGCGGCGCGTCAGTTCGGCGGCGGCCGTTCTGGCCTTGTCACGCACATCCACCGCGTGCAGCCATCCCGAGTTCGCGAACCGTTCGGCCGGTATGGATGGCGGTCAGGATGAGCCACCGACCCCGCGGGGCAGCCGGACGCTCGATGCGGCTGCGGGCACGAGCCCGTTGCGGACGATGCGATGACGATGTCACATGCCGGCGCGAGTTCGATCCCACCGGCGACGGCGTGCCTGTGCAGCGCCGCCATTACGGGTTTCGGGCACCGTGCGAGCTCCGTGACGCACGCGGACACCTCGGCCAGGAAGTCGACCGGCCTTCCCCCGTTCCGTTCGATCGCGAGCAGATGCCGCGGATCGGCTCCTGCGCAGAACCCGGCCGCGGAGGCCAGCACACGGGTGCGAGGGTCGCCGATCGCGGCACGCACTGCCTTACGCAGCGTCCGGACAAGTTCGCCGTCCATGGCGTTGCGGCGCTCCGGGCGGTTGAGGATCAGCCGGCGTAGGGGGCCTTCCTGTTCGGTCAGCACCGTCCGGGCCGCGCACAGCAGTCGGCGTCGCACCTTTCCGCTGGGCGTCTTCGGCAGCCCGTCCACGAACCGGATGCTCCGTGGATACGCGTGCGCGGCGTGGCGTTCCTTGACGAACTGGCGGAGTTCGTCGGCGAGACCGGCGCGGGGAGGATGCCCCCGGGCGGGTGACGACCATCGCCTCGATGACCTCTTCCCCGTACCTCGTCGGGCACGGTGAACACGGCGCACTGCGCGAGGACGGACTCCACCTCGAACGGGCCAATGTGTACCTGGCCATGATGATCACATCGTCGTCCCGTGCGGAGAAGGCGAACGCGCTCTCGGTGTCACCGCGCCAGATGTCGCCGGTGACGTACCAGGGTTCGCCGCCCGCGAACCTGCCACCGGAGTCGGGGTCGCCGACGCAGGCCGCGCCCTGCTGTCAGCCGGACTGCCCACCAGGGCCATCCTGCCCCGCGGCGGCACGGCGCCGCTGTTGGACCCGCATCCCTCGCTGCTCGCCTCCCTGGACCGCGAACTCGACAGGCTGGACATCAAGATCGACTGCAAGCGCCGCGCCGGGGACACGCTCGTCTGCCGGAACCGTGGTGCTCACCGGAGTGCGGGTGCGGAGGATGAACGCGGTCATGGAGCCGTGGGTGCGAACCTGCCGCCGTGAACGCGCCCTTTGCAGTGGCCCGGATGCGTCCGATACCCGGCTCACCCCGTACCACGAGTCCGGAACCCGTACCGTCCGCCGCCCGAGCATCGCCCCTCATCGAGAGGTGGACGACAGATCGACCGGCCGATCCAGCGGGGGCAGCGGCGCCCTACGCTCGGCACGTGAGCCACCCCGCACGCGCCGCCGTGCTCGAGGAGAAGACGGTTCCTTCGTCTGGATCGGCGTCCAGGTCGGGCCCCGTCCCGACGACGAGGTCCTGGTCCGCCTACTCGTGACCGGCGTCTACGTCACCGACGCCCCGATGCGCAGGGGACTGATGTCGGTCCCGTTGCGGGTCGTCGTCGGGGCCCGCGCCGCCGCCCAGCGTTGGCGCACGAGAGGGCGCAGTTCACGATGACCGGAGAAGCCCGTCCGCGGGGACATGAACACCACGACCGCCACCCTCTCGTGGCGCCGCGAAGGACGTGATAACCGATGACCAGCCCTGCCACGACGAGCTGGCCGAGCCTGCGGGTCTCGGACTGGACCCCCACCCGCGACACCCTGCACATGTGGACCCAGATCGTGGGCAAGATCCGCATGGCCCACACTCCGCTGGTCAACCACTGGTGGCAGGTGACCCTGTACGTCAGCCCGCGCGGGTTGACGACGTCGGCCATCCCGCACCGCACAGGCGCCTTCGAGATCGAGTTCGACTTCGTCGGCCACCGGCTCGAGGTCCGCAGCAGCGACAGCGGCACGCGGAGCCTCCCGCTCCGGCCGATGCCGGTCGCCGAGTTCTACACCCGGATCCTGGACACGCTCGACCAGCTCGGGATCGAGGCACCGATCCGGCCGCACCCCAACGAGGTCGAGCCGGCGATCCCCTTCGCCGAGGACCACGTCCACGCCTCCTACGACGGCGAGGCGGCCGCCCTGTTCTGGCGACAGTTGCTGCAGGCGAACCGGGTGATCGGCGAGTTCCGGTCGCACTTCGTCGGCAAGGTCAGTCCGGTGCACTTCTTCTGGGGAGGGATGGACCTCGCCTGTACCCGCTTCTCCGGGCGGGCGGCTCCGCCGCACCCTGGTGGAGCACCCAACTGCGGGGACTGGGTCATGGTCGAGGGCTACTCCCGGGAACTGTCCAGCTGCGGGTTCTGGCCCGGCGGTGGAGAGGAAGGCGCCTTCTACTCCTACGCCTACCCCGAACCCGATGGGTTCGCCGATCAGCCGATCGGCCCCGAAGGGGCCTACTTCAGCACCGAGTTCCAGCAGTTCCTGCTGCCCTACGAGGCCGCCCGCGCCGCACCCGACCCCGACCGCGCGGTCGCCGAGTTCCTCCACACCACCTATGAAGCCGCCGCGAACCGCGGACACTGGGACCGCTCCGCGCTGGAAGACAACCCCTTCCGGTGGCATCGAACCCCTGCACCTCAAGGTAACAAGGATGCCTGACCGGGCCGGACCGCTGGCCCCACCGCGGGCTCGATCCTGACCGCTGCCTCGCCGTCCGCGACCTGACGGCCTTACGCGGCCGCTACGCCATCGTCCGGGGAGGCGATGGTGCACGCGAGCCCGAGCAGCTCCCCGTGCAGTCGCGGCCCGGGTACGAGGAGTGACTTCCAGCATCGGGACGGCAGATGAACGATGTCGCCTCCACCGTCCCCGGACACCTGGGAGAACGGGCTGTTCCGGCCTCCTGCGAACACTGAACCGCGGGTCCTCGTTCACCGGTCCCGTGACGACGAGCCCGCGCAGCACTGGGCGACACGGGAGAAAGGACCGACACATGCTGCTGGCGCGGCTCCCGGACGGTCGGGATCTCGAATACGAATCGTTGGGTCCGGAGTCGGCCCCGGTCGTCCTGTTCCATCACGGGATGCCCGGTTCCGCGGTTCCCATGGACACGGTGCTCGCTCCCGTGCTCGAGCGAGGGTTCCGTGTGGTCACCTACTCCCGGCCGGGCTACGGCCGGTCCACCCCCGTCCCGGGCCGGACAGTGGCCGAGACGGCGGCGGACTGTGCTCGCCTGATCGACCACTTGGGTATCGCTCGCTACTGCGGTTTCGGTTGGTCCGGCGGAGGCCCTCATGCGCTGGCGAGCGCCGCGGTGGACGCCCACCGTGTCTCCGGTGTTCTGATCAGTGCGTCGTTCGCTCCCCCCACCGCGCCGGGTCTCGACTTCGTCGCCGGCATGGGCGAGCAGAACGGCATCCAGTTCAGGAGCCTGCAGGAGGGCGATCGGGCGGCACGCGCGGTCGTGAGCCGGATGGCGGCCGCGGTCCGTGGGAACCGGCCCGAGGACGTCACCGCGCAGCTGTCCTCCCTCTTTCCGGATGTGGACGTCTCCGTGATGACGAGTGGCTTCGGCGCGGACAACGCCGCGAACATGGACCACGCCCTGGAGGCGGGGAACGAAGGGTGGCTCGCCGACCTGAAGGCGCTGGGCGGCGACTGGGGCTTCGACCTCGCCGATGTCGTCGCCCCCGTCGAGCTGTGGCACGGGGAGCTGGATCGGATGGTCCCCGTCGCCCACGGCGAGTGGCTCTCCCGCAACCTGACCGATGTCCGAGCCCACCTGGAGCCTGACCACGGTCACGTCTCGCTCACCGTTCAGAAGGTCGGATCGATGCTGGACGCCCTGACGTCTCGTCTCAACCGATGACGTGAGAAGAAGCGTCCGCTCCGGCGGTCAGGTGATCGCCCCGGCGATGGCGAGGACGAGGAATGAGGTCATGTCCAAGGGCTCGCAGGTGCGTCATCGATCATCGGCACACCGCCGGGTCAGTCACCGGCCGTGCTGAACCGCAGGTCGCCCGCGAAGTCGATCCGGGCCAGGTCGGCGCGGGAGGTGATGCCCAGCTTGGTGTAGACATTGGCGAGGTGGTGGCCGACTGTGCGAGGGCTGATCAACAGTTGCGCCGCGATCTCCCGGTTGGTCAGACCGTCCGCGGCCAGCCGCGCGACCCGCAGCTCCTGCGCGGTCAGCCCGGCTGCCGTTGGAGGACCGGGTACGCGGGGGGCGGCCGGTCGTTCGGTCAGGGCTTGCTCGCGCAGCGCCCGCGCCCGCAGTGGTTCCGCACCCAGGCGGTCGAAGGCCTCGGCTGCTCCGGCGAGTTGGAGGCGGGCATCGGCCCGGCGGCGCGCCCGCCGCAGCCACTCCCCGTACAGCAGCAGGGTGCGGGCGTACTCGAACGGATTACCCGCCGCTCCCACGACGTCCAGAGCGGCTCGGAACGAGGCCTCGGCCGCCGATCCGCCCTGGACGAGGGCGCGGAGACGGTGGCCGGCCGTGCGGGCCCACGTCGCACCCGTACGCTGCGCCCACTCCTCCACCATGACGACCTGAGCCTCGACGACGTCAGTGTTCCCGACCTGCACCGCCGCCTCGACGGTGTCCACGGCGGCGAACAGCGCGCAGGTGGGGTGAGCGGCCTCGTGGCCGGGCTCGGCGAGACACAGCAGGTCGTTCAGGGCCTCCTGGGGACGACTGTCGAACAGCGCCGCGCGGCCGCGGTACCAGTACGCCGCGGCGCTGAGCGCCCGTACCCCGCGCGGAACCGAGACCTGCAGGATCCGGGTGGTGTGCTCGGCGACGGCGCGGCTGTCGCCCTGGGCGGCGGCCAACGATCCGAGGGTCGCGTGGCACTGCGTCGCCACGTGATCCGCCCCGGCCTCCTCGGCCAGCTGCAGCCCCTCGGTCGCCGCTGCCTCGGCGGCACCCCACCGGCCCGCACCGAGGTCGAGGACCGCGGTCTGAGAGCGCACCACTGCGAGTGCGGCGAGCTCGTGCCGACGCCGCAGCTGTGCGGCCTGCACACGCAGCACGTCGAGCAGCCCGTCCTCGATGCCCCAGGCCTGGACCAACGGTACGGGCGGGAGCAGTTCCCACGCGGCCGTGCCGAGCCGGCCGACCGTGCCGCTGGCCATGCCCAGGAGGGTGGGGGTGACCTCACCGGTCTCGTCGTAGCAGGACCACCAGTTCCGCAGCACGGGCAACAGCTCCGACAGGGCGGGATCACCGTCGGCGTCCACGGCCCGCACCTGCTGGAGCGCCTCCTGCTGTAGGTCGGGCCGGCCGGCCGACCACGCGGCGCGGACCGCCAGCGTTCCCAGTTCCACCGCGCGGCGGGTCTCGGGGACCACGGCCATGTCGCAGACCAGGTAGCGGTGGGCACGCTCGGGCATGCCGTTGGCGAACTCGAGGATTCCGCGCAATCCGCCGCTCAGCCGGGCGACGGGAAGCTCACCGCACAGGCCCTCGGCGTCCTCGAGCAGCTGCCGCGCGGTCTCGGCCCGGCCGGCGTCCCACGCGGCACGGGCGGCAGCGGCCAGCCTGCGCCCAGCCGCGGCCGGCGTCGGCGAGAGCTCCGCGGCCCGGCGCAGCGTGCGGGCCGCCATCGGACCCGCGCTGCGTCGCAGGCACTGCTCGGCGGCCTGCTCCAGCAGTGTGGCGACGTCCTCGTCCGGCCCGTCGGCGGCGGCGGCCAGGTGCCAGGCCCGTTCCGCGGTGGCGTTCGCCGGCAGGGCGGTGGCCAGCGCCCGGTGCGCGGCCTGCCGGTCCAGGAAGGGGGCGCCGTCGTAGACCGCCGCCCGGATCAGCGGGTGCCGGAACTCCAGCCGGGCCCCCGAGACGCGGAGCAGCCCGGAGCGCAGGACCTCGTCCCAGGTGATCGTGTCGACCCCCCACGCGGTCCCGGCGCGATGCACGACGTGCCGGTCACCCCGGTCCTCGGCCGCGGCCAGCAGCAACAACGCCCGAGCCGGCGGCGTCATGGCCGCGGCCCGGGCGGCGAACGCCCGCCGCAACCGCGGCCCCACCGGCATCAGATCCCCGGATCGCGCGAGCGGCGCGTCACCATCGGGCTCGTGCTCGAGGGTGGGCAGCTCGTGGAGCGCCAACGGGTTGCCGCCCGCCGTCCGGATCGTGTGGTCGATCAGCGCCTCGTCGGCCCCCGGAACGGCGGCGGCCACGAGCTTCCGGGCGTCGTCGTCGGCCAGGCCCAGCACCTCCAGCGCCGGCAACCCTTCCCACGGTCCCGAGGCGGGATCCTCGTGCCCGGTGAGCAGCACCACGACCCGGTCCGTCGTCACGCGTCGCGCCAGGAAGCCGAGACACTGCGCGGTGGCCTCGTCGACCCACTGGGCGTCGTCCACCACGACGAGCACCGGTCGTTCCTGAGCGAGTCCGCTGACCAGCGACAGCACGGCCGCGCCGATGAGGAACCGGTTGGCCGTGTCCCGGCTCAATCCCAGCGCCCCGCGCAACGCCGCGGCCTGCGGGGCGGCGAGCGTCTCCAGCCGGTCCATGACCGGCCACAGCAGCTCGTGCAGCGCCGCGAACGCGAGCCCCGCCTCCATCCGGGAGCCCCGGCACCGCAGCACCGTCGCGTCGGACGCGGCCTCGACGGCGTACTCGAGCAGGGCGGTCTTGCCGATACCCGGCTCGCCCCACAGCACGAGCCCGGAGCCCGCGCCATCCGCCGCCCGATCCAGCAGCCCGTCGAGGGCAGCCGTCTCGGCGTGCCGCCCGAACAGCTCCATGTCCCACCCCAAAATGTCGCGCCGGGCCGCGGTGATATACCCGTTTCGAGGCTACAGCCCGTTCTGGCCATCGGCGGCAACCGATTGACCAGCCGATCCGGGCAAGGCCGCGGTGCGACGACACTCGTTCCCGTGATCCCTCCGTGTGGACGGCTTCCGGCAGGTCGGCTCCTCCGCGACCACGGCCGAGCCGGGGAAGTTCGATCAGCGGTTCCGGTATCACGTCGGCGCCGAGTACGTGATCGTCGCCCCGGGTTCGGGGAGCCGGCGGCCCGCCTTCGACCACGACCGGCTCGCCATCGCCCTGTCGAGTGGCGCCGGGCCGGGACCCACTGGCACCCCGGCCCGCGCCGACGAGCCGAGCGCCCCCGACTAACGCCCGCTCGAGCTCAACGGACCATGCCGACCTCTCCCTCTCAAAGGAGAACCTGGCCAGCCCAGGCGCCTACCAAGCCGCATCAGCACGCACGCCGCGGCGAAGCGACGGACACACGCGCCAGTTCGTCTCGGGACCCGGATCGACCGCCGGCGGCCTGCTGCTGGTCGGCACCGGTTACCTCGTGGTGGAGACCCTCGTCGCTCTGCTCTACGCCGTCCTGGGCTCCCAACTGCGGCGCATCGTGATCTCCGCCCGCGCCGACCGCCTGGTGGCGCGAGTCACCGGTGTCTGCCTGATCGGCTTCGCCGCCTACCTCGGGACGAGCCGGCGACCTACCTGAGCAGGTGGTGTCACGGCGCCACGCTCTTCCTGAACCGTCTCCAGTGGTGCGTCCTGCGCGCAGACATCAGGCTGGGGGGACGTCGCTGTCGGAGAGGATGTGGCCGACGTTGGCGACGAGGGATCTGCTCTTGTCCTTGCCGACGGGGACGAGGCTACAGCGATCGCAGTATGAGGGACAGGCCGTAGTCGAAGCGTTCGTTGAACGAGGCGTCCCCCAACTGCGGCAGCACCTTGGCCAGTGAGGGAAAGCCGCCCGTGCCGACGGCCTCGGCCAGGCGGCCGTCTTCCGATAGTGGGGCCGCCTGTTCTTCTTGGGCCAGCCCCAGCGTGAAGTACACGATGGTCCAGCAGGTCCAGGCCGCTTTCCGCGCGTCGAGGCCGCCGTCGAGCAGGGCCTCGACCATGGTGTCGGCGAAGTGCAGGGTCGCGGGTTCGGCCGCGTAGGTGCCGGTCACGACGGCGGCCCCATCGCGGTGCGCCAGGAGCGCGGCGCGGTAGCGGTGTGCGAGCTCGTGCACCCGTTCCTTCCAGGGGGCGGGGAGATCTCGCGTGGACGCCTCGCCGACGATCGCGTCGGCCATGAGCTCCAGCAGGTGGGCCTTGGACTTGGCGTGCCACAGCACGGTGTTCATCCGTACGCCCAGGCGCTCGGCGATGGCGCGCATCGACACCGCCTCGATGCCCTTGTCCTCAAGGATCTCCAGCGCCGTCCGGACGACCGCCTCTTGCTTTTTGGTCACCGACCAAGTCTATTGTTGGTCACTGACCAAGAGGAGGGTTTCATGGACCAGGTCATCGTGGTCGGAGCGGGCCCGGTGGGACTGTGGCTGGCCGCCGAGCTGCGGCTGGGCGGCGTGCAGGTCATGGTGCTGGAGGCCCGGCAGGAGCGCGATCCGCATTCCAAGGCGCTCACCATCCATCCCCGCACGCTGGAGATCCTGGCCTTCCGCGGCATCGTGGACCGATTCCTGGCCGAGGGCCCGCGCATCCCCAGCGGCCACTTCGGCGGGCTGGACGACCGCATGGACTTCAGCGTGCTGGACACGCCGTTCCCCTTCACGCTGGCGCTACCGCAGGCCCGCACGGAGGAGCTGCTGGAGGAGCACGCGCTCGCCGCGGGCGCCGCGGTACGGCGCGGCCACCGTGTCACCGGCCTCGCCCAGGACTCCGACGCGGTGACGGTGACCGCAGAAGGCCCGGCCGGGCCGTACACGCTGACGGCCTCCTACGTCGTGGGCTGCGGCGGAACGGCCAGTGCCGTCCGCCAGGCGGCGGGCATCGGCTTCCCCGGCACCGGCACCACCGTGTGGGGCTGGCTCGGCGACGTCGTGCTCGACCGGCCCCCGGCGGGCATCGCCAACCTGTCCGGCCCGCACGGCGGCCTGATGATCGCTCCACTTCCGGGCGGCGTCCACCGGATCGTCGGCAGCGACCCCGCCGGTGTCCGGTCCGACCGGCCGGGCGAGCTCACCCTCGACGAACTGCGCGCCAAGGTCACCCGCATCGCCGGCACCGACCACGGCATGGGCGACCCGCGATGGCTGTCCCGCTTCGGCAACGCCACCCGCCAGGCCGAGCGCTACCGGGCCGGCCGGGTCTTCCTCGCCGGGGACGCCGCGCACATGCACTTCCCGACCGGCGGCGTCGGCCTCAACGTGGGTGTCCAGGACGCCACCAACCTCGGCTGGAAGCTGGCCGCGACCATCACCGGGGCCGCAAAGGACGACCTCCTGGACACCTACCGTGCCGAACGCCACCCCGTCGGCGCCGACCTGCTGGTCAGCACGCGGGCGCAGACCGCGCTCATGACGGCGTTCACCCCCGAAGGACAGGACCTGCGGGCGCTGCTCAGCCGCCTCATCGCCACCGTGCCCGAGTTGTCCAGGGAGCTGGCGGAACGCTTGTCGGGACTCGCGGTCGCCTATGACCGCCCTCCGGGTGCGCATCCGCTGATCGGGAGGCGGGCACCCAATCTGCGGCTGCCGGACGAACTGTTCACCCTGCTCCACCCGGGTCGCCATGTGCTCCTGGACCTGACGACCACACCTCACGAAGGATGGCCGGCGGCCGCGCTCATCCGCCCCGACGGCCACGTGGCCTGGGCTGGCGACGACCCCTCCAAGGCCCCGCGAAGCTAGACGGCTCCTCCGGCCCGTTGCCGCCGGGCCGCCGACCATGCCTCACCGGAGGCCACCAGCAAGACTTCCACCGCCGCTGCGCGTGGGCGTACGAAGAACCGAGCCGTCCGGCGAAGGTCAGCCTGCCTCGATCCATCCGCGCCGCGACTGCCCGCCCGGCTACTGCCCACTGCACCATCCGGCACACCGCTGAGCTGATTCTCCCGAGCGGCCCCATCCGGACCACGTGCCGTTGCAGTACAAGCCCGCGACCGATACGGCGACCGATTCGCAAGCGCGGGCGGCCGACGTAGGTTCGGCCACGCTGAAGCGGCCTTTGGCCCACATCCCGATAAGGGAATCGACTACACCACCCGGCACGTCCTCGAGAAGAAGACCAGCAACGGCAGCTATGGAGGGAGCGGCCGGCTGGAGACACCAGCCAGACCGAGTACCACTCCGCCTGGAACGGCCCGGCCCCGACTACCGCTTGCCGGAAGGGCCCCCTTCCACACCTGACGCAGTTCGACCGTCATTGCGCACCGAGACCAAGGACCAGGACATGGCAACCGTCACCGTCGGCACAGAGAACAGTGCCCCCATCGAGATCGCGTACACCGACCGCGGCAGCGGCCAGCCCGTCGTCCTGATCCACGGCTATCCCCTGGACGGGGCGAGTTGGGAGCGCCAGGAGCGGGACATCATTGACGCCGGCTACCGGGTCATCACCTACGATCGCCGAGGCTTCGGGGATTCGACGAAGGTGGGAAGCGGTTACGACTACGACACCTACGCCGATGACCTCAACGTCCTGCTGAGAACCCTCGACCTGCGTGATGTCATCCTCGTCGGCTTCTCGATGGGAACGGGAGAGCTTGCCCGCTACGTCAGCCGCCACGGCCACGAGCGCATCGCGAAGCTCGCTTTCCTCGCTTCGCTCGAGCCGTTCCTCGTCAAGACCGACGACAACCCGACCGGATTGCCCCAGGACGTCTTCGACGGCATCGCGAAGGCCGCGCAGGACGACCGCTTCGCGTGGTTCACGCAGTTCTACGAGAACTTCTACAACCTCGACGAGACGCTCGGTTCGCGCATCAGCCAGCACGTCGTGACCGCCAACTGGAACACCGCCGCGAAGTCGGCGCCGGTCGCCGCGTACGCCGTCGTGCCGTCCTGGATCGAGGACTTCCGCCGCGACGTGGAAGCCGTCCGCGAGAGCGGGAAGCCGGCGTTCATCCTGCACGGGACCGCGGACCGGATCCTGCCGATCGACGCGACCGCCCGACCGTTCCGGGATCTGCTTCCCGAGGCGGAGTACGTCGAGATCCCCGGTGCTCCGCACGGGCTCCTGTGGACGCACGCGGACGAGGTGAACAGGCCGCTGCTCCGCTTCATCGTCGAGGGCTGAGACACCGGTCGCCGACGATGGCCGGCGGCGAGGGAGGAGATCGACATGATGAGGAGCACGCTGCCGGGCGGGCTCGAGGGCTCGCGCATCGGCCTCGGGGCCATGGGGATGTCGGCGTTCTCCCTGCGGTTCATGCCGGCCGGGTGGTCTGTCGACGGTAGTGGACGGTCCGGGCCCCGGCCTGGTGACGTCGTCGCCACCGCGACCAGCGAAGCCGGTGCATGGGACGGACGACGCGCGCGGTGAACGGGCGCTGGGTCTCGTCGCGGGCCGGCATTTCTCCCGGGGCGGGTTCGCGAGCAGGCCGAGGGCCGACTCCTTGGCGTGCCGCCTCGGCTCGGCGGGGGCGAACCGAGGCGGCGAAGCGGCCCATCAGGACCTCGGACGGTCGCTGCCGGCGGGCAGCATCCACGCCGCGCCCCTGCGGACTGGCCGCACGCGTGTCCGTAGCGCCCACAGACCAGGGCCGAGGAGGAGGCGGCCTGCTGTTCGATCGGTCAGGCGGGCTGCTTCTCCATATGTGCGAGGACGCGGTTCGAGATCCGGGCGAGCGTGCCGAGTTCTTCATGGGTGAGGGCGTCGATGAACAGTCGGCGGACGTGTTCGACGTGCATGGGCGCGGCGTCTTCGATCGCCTTGCAGCCGGCCGAGGTGGCGACGATGAACGCTCCGCGTCCGTCGTCGGGACATTCTTCCTTGGTCACCAGTCCGCGCTTCGTCATCCGCCCGACCTGGTGGGACTTCGTCAGGCCCATGAAGCGCATCCGCCCGCCGTCGATTTCGGTGAGTTCGGCCACCACGATGTAGTCGGAGGCGGACATTCCGGAGTCAGCCTGGACTCGGTCCGATGAGCTTCTCCTGCATGCGAATGAAGCTGTCCCAGGCGGCTGTCTGCTCCGAGGTCGGCCAGCGAGACGTTGCGTTCAACGAGATTGTTGACAGCTCTTCCATCCGGCAGGCGTGGCCGATTGTGAATCAATGCTCAGAACGTCCGGGACGCCGCAAGCATCGGATTCGGCTCGCCGCAGGCATCGAGATTTCGATGCACCGCCTGAGGCCCGTGGACGCAAAGCGCTAGAAAGGGAATCCCATGAGCACCGAGAACAAGGCTGGACTCGACGCGCTGCTGACGCCCGAGGAGAGCGTTCTCGTACTGATCGACCACCAGCCGTTCCAGTTCGCCAACCTGAACAGCCACGAACCGACGATGGTCGTCAACAACGTCATCGGACTCGCCAAGGGCGCCAAGGTGTTCGACGTCCCGACCATTCTGACGACCGTTCTGGAGGAGCGCGGCGGCCTCCTCCTCCAGGGTCTGCAGGATGTGTTCCCGGAGCAGAAGCCGATCGACAGGACCTTCATCAACACCTGGGAGGATCAGCGCGTCGTGGATGCCGTCAAGGCGACCGGACGCAAGAAGCTGATCATCGCCGGCCTCTGGACGGAGATCTGCGTGGCGATGCCGGCCATACAGGCCGCGGGCGAGGGCTTCGAGGTCTTCGCCGTCACCGACGCCTCGGGCGGTGTCTCGAAGGAGGCGCACGACATGGCCGTACGGCGCATGATCCAGGCGGGCGTGGTTCCGATCACCTGGCTGGCCGTGATGAGCGAGTGGCAGCGCGACTGGGCCCGCGAGAAGACCATTCCGGCCGCCACCGAGGTCATTCTGCAGCACACCGGTGCCACCGGCGTGGCCTTCGCCTGGGAGACGCAGCTCCTCGCCGCAGGGCGCACCGGAGGCGGCGCCTGACATGACGACCGCCCCGGCTCCCATCCGTATCGGGTACTGCCTCTCGCTGACCGGCTCCCTCGCGGACAACAGCCGGTCGGCCCGTCTCGCCCATGAAATCTGGCGCGAGGACGTCAACGGCCGAGGCGGACTGCTCGGCCGTCCTGTCGAGTTCGTCCGCTACGACGACCAGGGGAACGCCGACCTTGTTCCCGGGATCTACGAGCGGCTGACCGACGAGGACAAAGTGGATCTCGTCATCGGCGGATACGGCACCAACACCCTGCTGCCGGCGATGCCGCTGATGGTGGAGCGGGAGCCAACAACGCGCTTCTCTATCCGAACTACTTCGCCATGATCCCCACCGGGCCGGACCCGAATGCCGCACTCACCGAGGGGTTCTTCGCTCTCGCCGCGGAGCAGAAGCCCCGACCGGAAACCGTGGCGCTCGCGTCCGCCGACGCCGAGTTCTCGCGCAATCCAATTCAATGCGCCAAGACGAATTCCGAGAAGTACGGCATCAAGGTGGTCCACCAGGCCATATATCCGCTGTCGACCGAGGATTTTACGCCCGCCATCGACGCGGTCCCCGAAAGCGGCAGCGATCTGTTGTTTCCGTGTTCCTACCTGGCCGACTCGATCAACCTGGCAGGTACCATCCGTTCTCATCCCTTCCGGCCGAAGATGGTCGGCGGTGCCATGATCGGCCCACAGAACACAGCGGTGAAGACGACGCTCGGCCCGTTACTCAACGGTTTCGTGAACTACGAGTACTGGGCACTGCTGAACACCTATTACCGGTGAACCCGGTGTCGACCTCCTGGGGCACCACATGGCGCCACTCGCCTATGCCCAGATGCATGTGGTCACCCAGGCCGTCGAAGCGACGGGTGGCTTCGACGACGCGAGTCTCTCGGCGTACGCACGGAAGGAACCGTCATGGGCGACGTCCGGCTCGGGGCCAAGGGCGAGTGGTCGGAGCCGCGTGTCCTGCAGGTCAGTTCCAGGGAGTTTCCGGTCAAGAGGTCGGTCAATTCCAGAACGGGACGAGGCAGATCGTCGCGTCCCCACCGGAAGCGTCTTCCGGAGAGCTCGTCTTCCCCTAGGCGAAAGCTTTCGCTGCGGAATGAAGGCGGCTGACCACAACCTTCCGGAAAATCGCTCAGGACTAGGATGTTGCCCATCTTCTCAAGAACGCTCTGGTGTACCAGATTCCCGTGAACGCTCACTTCAACGTGGGGCGCTGAAATTGCGGTGAGCGGATGTTGCCGCACTCGCAGGGTAGACAAGTTGATGCATCCAACTGGATTGACTCAGCGTGGAGCAAGGTCCACGCGGAAGGCACATGGAGGACACGTGGCAGTTGAAGTGAGTGACGTTCCCGAAGCCAAGCGGTACGAGGCCCGGGTCGAGGGAGAGTCCAAGGTCGCGGGCGTCGCGGAGTACATCCGCACGACGGAACTCATCGCGTTCGTGCATACCGAGGTCTCGCCGGAGTACGAGGGCAAGGGGGTCGGGGCGGCACTGGCTCGCACCGCCCTCGACGAGGCGCGCACCGCGAACCTGCGGGTGCTGGCCACCTGCCCGTTCATCGCGGGGTGGATCGCCCGGCACCCTGAGTACCAGGACCTGCTGTATCAGTCCCGCAGCAAGGTCAGCGACTGAACAGCCGGGCATGGCGGCGACGGAGGCAGATATGAGCAGGAGAACCGAGAAGAAGGCATACGAGGGTCAGTCGATCACCGTGACATTCGAGGCCAGGCGCTGCTTGCACGCCGCCGAATGCGTCCACGGCCTGCCAGAGGTCTTCGACCCGGGCGAGCGCCCGTGGATCCGGCCGGACGGCGCCGAGGCCGAGCGCCTGGCCGAAGTGGTGCGGCGCTGTCCCTCGGGTGCGCTGCAATACGAACTCGTGCACGGCGGGGCGGAGACCCCGGACCGGCCCACGCAGATCACGCGCAGTTCCCTCGGGCAGTTGATCGTGCACGGCGAGTTGACCGTGGACACGGCGGAAGGCCCACGCACGGAGACCAGGGTCATTCTGTGTGGCTGCGGGCAGAGCCGCCTTCAGCCGTACTGCGACCACGCGGGGCCCTGCGGTCAGGCACCGTCGGGCTGACCCACCCCCCAGACGAAAGAACCAGGAATCGAGCAGCGGTCATCGATGCCTCCGGCCTCGGTGAGATCCCGGACTCGATCGAACTCGCCGGCGGCCCGGAACGTCTCCTCTCTCTCGTGGCCTTCAACGCGGCCGGGAGCGGTATCCAAATCCACATGACCGAACCGGAAGTCGGCGGGCCCCAGCGCTCAGGGGCATCCTCGCCCTCATCGATGCGGGGCGGCTGCGAGTCCGGATCCAGCGGACGTACCCCCTAGGCGAGGCGGCGGCCGCGCTCAAGGTCAGCAAGTCGGGGCACCCGGGAGGCAAGTTCGTACTGCTCCCTGCGTAAGGGCGCGACACCCCGCGAACAGCGACAGCACGCACTTTCGAGTTCAGTGGCCGGTCAAGGGGCGCACGCCCATGGTCTTGGCGAAGTGGCGGCCGGTCAGGCTGCAGGGTGACGCCACGACCTGCTGCGGGGTCCCGGGTGGCATTCGATGCGGGCCGCTGCCAGTCGGTCATCGGACTCGTGCTTGCCGTTACCGCACGTCGCGCACACTCCGGCCGCTGGTCGGTCAAGCCTGGGACGCGGCGATCTGGTTCACCCGGCTGCCACGTGCCCGCCCCGGGCCGACCACCACTGCCCTCGCCGGCACCGCAGGGCTGGGAGGCGTCCTGGCGGCGCCGGTGGCTGTGGGCCCTGACGCTGTCGGAGGCCTTCGTGCAGGGCGCGTTCATGTCGGCCCGGTGTATGCCCAGCAGGATCTGAGCGGCTCCCAGGATTGGGGCCTGATCAGCCGTTTCCTGGCCGCCGGAAGCGCAGCCGGGGCCCGGCTGGCCGGCCGGATCACCATCCACCGCGTTCGCGCGGGGACCGATCACCATAGGCACCGCCATGCGCCTTTGCCTCTCGTGCTCGGCAGCGTTCTGCTCGGCGCCTTGTTGCAACCACCTAGCCAGGTGTCGAGCGCCAGCGCATGGCGATGCGGGACCTTGGCGTCGTTGACCTGGCATCGACGGTGGGCCGGGTCGACTCCGGTGGTGGACCGGCCGGGGTTTGGTCATGTGGCGCGCCGGGCCTGAGGGGCGTGCGCCCACCGCCTGTTGGGCGGTGGGCGCACGGTTTGGCCGGTCAGGTGGGCTTGCCGCCCTTGCGGGGGCGCTTCTGGCCGCTGGGAATGATCTGTCGGCGGGTGGTGTCGGCCTGGTCTTGGATGGTGGCCAGGATGTGTGCGGGGAGGTGCCGGGCGCGGAAGTGGTCGACCATGCGGTCGAGGGTGGCGTCGGCGGCGGTCTGGTCGCCGGCCTTGGCGTGGACGGTGGCCAGGCGGCGCATGGCGGCGTTGAGGGTGATGCCGTTGAGCCCGCCAGGACCGGTGGAGGCGTCGACGGCGGCGGTCAGCTGGGTGATGGCGTCCTTGGTGGCGGGTTGCCGAACGTGGATCTGGCCGTCGCGGAGGTGCTGGTAGTGGCGGCCGGCGTTGGCTCCCTGGGCGAGGCGGGAGTAGACGGCCAGGGGGTGGCCGGGGAAGCGGTCCGACAGTTCGGCCAGGGCGTCGTTGCCCGCCTGCAGGGCGGCTGAGTCCGACCCCAGCAGGGCCATCAGGGTCCCGGCCTGGTCGCCCATGAGCAGTTCGCCGGCGTCCTGGTCGTCGCCGGTACGCGGCAGCCGGATCCGGATGGTCAGGTCGGGCGAGACCACGCGGGAGCCGTCGGGCGCGATGTAGAGGGCGCGGACGGTGTAGAGGCCGGGGTCGGTGAAGTACTGGCCGTCGGCGCCCGATCCCAGGTAGGCCGAGTCATACAGGGCGGGCTGGTCGGCGGTCAGCGTGGTCAGGGTGTCGTCGCCGTGCCCCTTGCACTCGCGGGCCAGCGGCCGGAACAGCCGGGTGGCGCCGGAGGGGGAGGTGATGGCGATGGCGAGGTATTCGCTCTTGGGCGACAGGTCGCGGTGCACGGTGACATCACGGCCGTCGCGGGCGAGTTTGATCTCGACGGTGACCGGCTCGCCATAGGCGAACGGCCGGGCCGACAGGGTGAGGGCCAAGCCGGAATCGTCGACGATCGGGGCGTCCATCGCGGCCAGCGCGGCGTCCTGGGTGTTGTAGGCGGCGCTGCCCTGCGCTGCCCAGTTGGCCCCGCCGGGAATGATGTCGTAGCGGAAGGCGTGCCGCAGGTGGGCGAGCTCGTTGGCGGTGAAAGTGAACGGGAACCGGCTCCAGTAGACGTCCCAGCCGCTACTGCCGTCCTCGGCGATGTACAGGTTCCAGTAGTTCATCCATGACAGGTCGCCACGGCCGTCTCTGGGGCCGAGCGGGGCCCCGGAGACGTTCTTCTGCCACGAGTGCTGCAGGTTGAAGCAGTGGCCGAGCTCATGCACGTACAGGCCGAGTTGGAAATAGCCCGCCTGGTCGCGGATCTGGTCGTAGAAGACGGCCATGCCCTGCCGCTGCTTCCCCTCGGAGACATCGAACATGACGCCCGTGCTTCCGTTGACGTGCAGGCTGGCCACGAACGTCCACAGCTTCCACTGCTCGGTCTCGGCGTGGCCGGAGAAGTTGTTGACCATCGCGGTGTGCAGTTCGGAGTCCGACCACTTCAGGTCGGCGCCGGAATCGGCGGTGCCGACCTCGTTGACCGTGCCCGCGGTGCGCATCTCGATGCCCGCCTCGCCGAGGGCGGAGGCGATGGTCAGCCGCCGGTCGACGTAGTCGGGCGGGCCCGCCACCGCATCGTCGGCGGTGTTGTAGGAGGCCAGCGCGGCCCGCCCGGCCATCGCGTCGATCTCCACGTCGACGGTGCGCAGGTACGCCGACTCGTAGGGCAGGTCGTAGACGCCGGTGTTGCCGTCGTCGTAGCGGAACTCCACCCGCAGGTTGGGGTTGGGGGAGGTCTCCGTCACCCGGGGAATGGTGATCTTGGCGGTGCCGGTGCTGGTGCCGTTGCCGATCGGCGGTTTCCATTGTGTGTTGCCGGAGGCGGTCACCTCGGTGGCCGAGGCGGCGATCACCGGTGCGCTGACGCGGAAGGAGGAGTGGAAGTTCTGCGTCGCGCCGTTGGTGGCGTAGAAGTCGCCGCTGAACTGCCGCGTCGCACCGAGGCCGTCCAGATCGACGCGCACGGTGACCGGGTGGGGCGGGGCCGAGGTGAACCGGCCCACGATCGGCTTGTACTGCGTGGTGTAGGGCGCGGGCAGCGCGGCCAGTTCGGTCATCAGCGAGGTGAGCGCGCCGGTCTTCTCCGCGCCGGTGTTCCAGTTGAACACGCACCCGTTGCCGCCCTTGATCAGCAGGCTGCGCTTGGCGCCCGACACGCTCGGCAACGGCAGTACGTGATCGTAGTCCCGCAGCCACTCGGCCGGCAGTTTCGCCCAGCCCGCGGTGGGCTGCGCGCCGTCGTAGATCCGGCACTCCCGGGTGCAGCCCTTGACCCAGTCGATGGTGGCGACCCGGTCGTTCTTGAACACGTAGGTTGTCCACGACGTCGACTCGACCGTCGAATCCATCAGCAGCGCGTCCACGCCCTCGCGGTAATTGGCGGGAAGCAGCGTGCCCCAGGCCGGGGCGTTCGGGGCGTGCTTGAGATCGGTGACCGGTTGCTCGCTGCGGACCTTGGTGTCCCAGTGGTACCAGCACACCCGGTCGCCCTTGAACAGCAACATCTGCCAGGACCCCCCGGTCATCGGCAGCATCAGCGCGCCCTCGCAAGCGCTCTTGTACGGCTCGGGAATGCCGTTCAGCTTCCCGCTGTGAATGGTCGCGGCACCGATCGCCCCGTTGTGCTCCAGGCCCGTCACGCTGGTCTGCGCCATCTGATCGCCGCGCAGGAACATCGCCTTCCACGCCCCGGTCGGCAGCACCAGCGCCGAGTTGTACCCCGTATTCTTGATCCGCATGAACCCCACGATGACCAGCCCCCTTGCTGTGTCCCCCGGCCCCCGGCGGACCGGACCCACACACCGTCCCCTCCGCCCACCCGAAAGGGCAACCCGCCCTCAAGAGCACCACAACAACAGACCGAAAAACCCAAGCCCAAAAACCACTTACATGCCCGGGTAGGGGCGGTCGGCCGTCCCACCACCGAAGCAATCCGGCCACCATGTCGGTGAACCACGACCGATTCCACCCAAAACAATGTCGGCAAGCCGACGCGACGCGAAAACTGGATCACTTCCCATCTGCCCCGGTACGCCTATCCGAAATAACCGCCCAATCACCGAGCATGGTCAATTAGGTATTTCGCCCCACCCCAGGGCGAGGCTGCGGGGACGCATGTCGCCTGGAGCGACCCGTGGGACCGGCCACCAAGCCACACCCACCACAGACCGACACCGGTCATTGACACAGCCGGGCCACTGACCACTCAGGGCGCGCCGGCACCACCCTCGGCGACCGCAGACCCCGGTCTTCATCGAGGCGGAGAGCCTGCCCGCCCTGCTCGCCTACGCTCGCGCCCCGGCGACATCCCTCGACCGGCTGGGCCGCAACATCCCTGAGTGCCTCAACCCGATCCACGAGCTCCGCGAGCGGGACATCGGCGTGCGCCGGCGGACCGAGACGTGCCATTGGTCGGCCCGGGCGAGTATGTCTCGGAGAGCGGCCTCGGCGTGTCTTTGTCCTCGTTTGATGGGCAGGGGGCGGATCAGGTGGAGGGTCACCGATCGTCGGGCCCGGTCCAGTTCCACGTCGGGCGCGCTGCCTGCACCTCGGCGACCTGGTCCCGGAACTGGCCATAGCGCGGTGCCTACTCCCGGCTTCCCCGCACGTCCTGGAGGAACGGGCTCTCACCAGGACCTAACGCTGAATACCGATCCCTTAGCAACGGCCGGTCGCGCCGGGGAGGTGGAGCCGGGGTGTTCAGGCCTGGGCGGCTAGTAGGGCTTGCAGGTCGGCCACGACCTGGTAGGTGGTCGCCGGATGAGGGCGGGAGCCGCTCCAGTGTGCAGAAGGCGTGCGCGGCGGCGACCAGGGCGATGTGGTGCAGGCCGATCCAGGTGCGCCCTTCGAAATGGGGCAGCCCGAGAGCGGTTTGAGTTCGCGGTAGTCGTGCTCGACGCGCCAGCGGATCTCGGCCAGGCGCACCAGTTTGGGCAGCGCCGTGTCGGTGGGCAGTGTCGACAGCCAGTACTTGGCCGGTTCGTCCTGGCCCGGCGGACTCTCGGCCAGCAGCCAGCACACTGGCAGCACCTGCCCTTTGCAGTCCTCGCGGATCGAGCGACCGGCCCTGGCGGACCCGCAACGCGACAAACCGCGAGCGCAGTTCGCCTTGGCCCCGTCCCGCCAGACGAGGGTGCGCAAGCTGCGGCGCCCGGAGCGCCTTGTCCCGGGCCGAGCACCGCGGCCGCCGGTAACGCGGCACCGGCGGCCGTCCCACCCTCCGTCCCCGGCGGGCAGAGGCGGTGCGCCGGGCACCGGCCGGCAACAGCGCGGTGTCACCGCGGACGCCGACCACGTAGGCGATGCCGCGCTCAGAACGACCAGCAACGTGTTCGCATTCGCGCCCGACCGCCGCGTGATCGTTGCCTCCATGCCCGAAGGCGACAGGTTCGCCCCCGCCATCAGCCACTGGCCGAGAGGGGAGCCGCTATGGTGATCCGCGCCTACATCCATGGCGAGTTGAACGAGGTGGTGTGGGAGGCAACGTTCACCTCGCACCTACCGGCCGAGTTCACCGCTGCCTTCCTGGTCGGCCTGGCCGCAAAACCCCACTCGCCCCCGAACGCGACGAACCGGCACCACCCGCACTCACCGACCAGTGAACCTCCAACGGCGGCCCGGTCACCCGGGCCACCGACCCACCCGGCCAGATGTCCGGTTTGAGTGGATGGAAAGGGTGCCCCAGAAACCGTGATCGTCCCGGCTCGGCCCCGCGAGCCAACATGGGAAAGAAACGGGCGGGGCACAGCGAGGTGTTCTCGCGTCTGAGCTGGTCACGGTGGGTGGTTCGCGTGGGACTCGAACCCACAACCTACGGATCAAACGCCCGCTGGGACCGTATCAATCCGGATCTTGAAGGCCGGGCAGTGCCGTTCTGTCCGCACCTGGCCCAATTCCGGTGCCAGGCCGTATCGCCGCGTGCCGTCCCGTACCGATCCCGCCGAGCCAACAACGAGCCAACAACGAGCCAACACCGATGATGACACCCAGGTGGGCTCCCGGAGATCCGCGAGACTCAGGCCCAAGCCACTCACGGTCGGTGCGGGTGGCCTCGGGCTTCAGTGCGGCCAAAGCGCGTGGGCGGCGGCCGGCCGGCCGGGTTCTCTCGGGCGACGGCTCCGGTCCGCGGGTCGAGGAGGTCGCGGTTCGCTGTCGGGTGCTCGAAGTCGAACAGGTGGGTGAGGGCCAGAGGGAATGCCTCGCACACCATTTCCTGGGCGGACCGCCTTGGCGGTGCGTGGCAAGGCCGCAGCGGCAAGGGGCTCATCGCCCTCCTTGGGAGCGGTCCCGTTCGTTTGATCAACGGGCCTTGCCGGTCGGCCGCGTGGACCGCGAGCAGGGCGATGAGCGCCGCGTAGCCGAACCCGCCCGCATAGCCGCCCACCTGGTGCAGTCCCGCCTTTGGCCAAGGCCATGGGCAGGCCGCTCAACGCGGCCAGCGGGACGTCGGCCACGGCGGTAGACCCATCCCTTGAATCGGGGAAGGCGTCGCAGGACCAGCACCACCGCGCAGGGCTTCCAAAGGCCCAGGACGGCAGCGGCATAGGGCGGGTAGCTCAGCTGCTGTTCCAGGACATCGCGGACGTAGTCGATCCGCGGGAGGTCCCCAAGCCGCCCGCGAACGACTCGGCCGCGTTGATCGCGGTGGCGGCGCAGTACACGATGCTGCGACTGCGCGGGTAGATGGAATCGACGGCGCGAATCATCGGGTGCTGTGCTCCATGCCCCGTGCGCGTGTCGGCGCGGCGCTGCTGTCCCCCTGCGGGCGTATGAGGTCTTTCCAGCTGGCCGGCCAGTTCGCCAGGGCGACCATGGTCATGATCACCAGGTGGACGGGGGCCGAGACCTCTTCGTACAGGGCCGCGTCATCGATGAGGTGCGTGGTGACCGCGGCGGTGAGGAGGAAGACCAGCCCCGCGGCACCGATGAATCTGAACCGTTTGGATGGGATGACCAGCAAGATCGCACAGATCAGTTCGATGGCGCCGGCGACGAATCTGAACCAGGCGGGAAACCCCCACTCAACGAACTTCACCGAGTACGCCGGGCCGAAGAACGTCGGGCCGGGCCAGAACTTGGTGACGAAGCCGACGGCGAATTCTGCGGCCAGGACCCAGTAGAAGGCTGTGCGCAGCCAAGACGGGATACGTGCGGACATGCTTCCTCCGATGGGAACAGGTCACACCCGCGACGTTTCGCGAGTCATAGACATTGACTGGCTGCGACGGAGGAATGTGACCGATGAACGAGCACGATTTTCTGACCGACCGGTTCGAGGAGCATCGCGGGCGTCTGCGTGCGGTGGCCTACCAGATCCTCGGCTCCGCGGCCGAGGCCGACGATGCCGTCCAGGAAGCCTGGCTCAGGTTCAACCGGTCCTACACCAGCGAGGTGGAGAACCTGCGCGGGTGGCTCACCACCATCGTCGCCCATGTGGCGCTGACCATGCTGCGCTCACGCACCGCCCGGGGCGAGGATCCATTGGACGTGGCCCTGTTTCAACCAGCCCAACGCAACGGACGACACAGACATCGATCCCGAGCACCATGCGATCTTGTCCGACTCGGTGGGCCTCGCACTACTGGTGGTGCTGGACACGCTGGCTCCCAACGAGCGCCTGGCCTTCGTGCTGCACGACGTCTTCGCCGTGCCGTTCGAGGAGATCGCTCCCATCGTCGGCCGGACGCCCGCCACGGCCCGAAAACTCGCCAGCCGAGCCCGACGCCGCATCCAGGTCGCGGCACCGTCCCCCGGCACCGACATGGCCCGGCAACGGGAGATCGTCCGTGCTTTTCTCTCCGCTTCACGACGCGGCGACTTCAACGCGTTGCTCGATCTGCTGCACCCAGACGCCGTACTCCGCGCCGACAACGCCGCCATCGGTCTGGGCTCCTCTGGGCTTGCCCATGGCGCCTCGGCGGTCGCCGACACCCTCTCCGGCCGCGCCCTCCACGCACGCCTAGCACTGATCGACGGGGTCCCCGGCGCAGTGTGGACTCAGGCCGGCCGACCACGCGTGGCCTTCGCGTTCACGACCTTCGCCGGCAGAATCACCGAGATCAAACTGATCGCGAACTCCGAGCACCTCCACACGCTCGATCTGGTGATGATCAACGCCTGATCGGTACCAGCGGTCTCGGGGACATCGCGGTCGTTTTACCCTCATCCAGCGCCGCCGGGGCCCGTTGAAACCATGATGCGCCGCCTGAACACCGGCACGTGGGGGAGCAGCAATCGCCCCAGCACTCTGAACGCCCTCGGGCGGCGCCGAAGCCGGCCGTGTCGGAAACGATCGAGTCCAGGGCCTGAGCTGGACCGCTCAAGTCGTGTTCCGACGTCCACGACCCGTACCGCCAGATCTCGGACGTCGGCCGCGAACCCGCGCGTTGATCTGTTCGATGCCAAGGTCGGCGGCGAGCGAGGTTCAGGCCTCGCGGCCGGAGCGACGCGCGACGGAGGCGCCCAACGGGGCTTGCTCCGATGATGGCCATGGCGGTCATGGTGCTCTCTTCCAATCGGTGATGCGCGGGTAGCGGGCAGCGCCGTCAGCGGCGCAGGAGTCTGAGGATGGTGGTGCGGGCTGTGTCGGCGACCATCGGCTCGACGTAGCCGCTGTGGCGGCCGTACTTGGTGCGGTACGCGTTGTCGACGCGGTCGTAGACCGCCGGGTCGTCCTCCTCGGTGAAGGTGACGTCCCGGCTCACGCCGCCCGCGGGGACATGGCCGCCATGGGTGAAGCGTGCGTCGGTGAACCAGGCGCCGCGGCTGCCCCGCCAGGACCGAACGAACAGGTCGTCGCCGTCGCGGACCACCCAGATGGTGGTGGGTGCGCGGTGGGTGCCGTCGCGGCGTCGCGGCGTCACGGCGCGATCCGGTTCAGGTCGTCGTTGGTCCAGTTGGTCATGGTGTTCCCCTTCACGGTGTCTCTCCAAGGTGGATGATCGGCGGCCCGACAGCGAGCCCGCCCACAGCAGCAGCGCGGCGAACAGCAGCGTGTAGCCGTCCACCACCCACTGCAGCCCGGTGATTCCGCCGCCCAGGTCCCGGGTGATCGAGGGCAGGGCCACGTTCACGATCACCGCGTCCAGCGTGATCACAAAGAACCCGAGCACCGCGGCGGCCGGCGCCGCCCGCGAGCCCGAACGCTCCAGCCCGCCGCAGCCGCTGGTCGCGGGACGGTCCACGACGCAGTTCGCAGAGCAGCACATCGGGCGGCGCAGCCAGCGGTTTGGACATCAGGGAAGCTCCACACCGATAGGGCTTGGGACGATCGGGTGAACCCCGGCCGGATGGCCCACCGTCCCCCTGCTCGCGCAGCGAGGGACCGTCCACCAACCGCCATTCCCCCACGTAATCGCAGGTCACGCAGATGCGGCAGGTTCTGGTCCTCCGGGTGACAACAGAACCCCCAGCTTCACCCTGGCGGCCAGAGCGTGGTGGTCGTGGACAACCGGAGCGAAGTGCGCGAGTTCCTGGCCACCCAACTTCCTGGCCACCCGACGCGCCGAGCAGCCTGCGCCGCGAAGAGGTCGCGCTCCTCGCCGGGTTCAGCATCGACTACTACACCCGGCTGGAGAAGGGGAACCTGAGCGGTGTGTCGGAATCGGTCCTGGACGCCGTCGCCCGCGCCCTGCAACTCGACGAGGCCGAACACGCCCACCTGCACGATCTGGCCCGCGCCGCCAACACCCGCCCCGGACGCGCGCGCCCCGCCGACGGCGGCCGCAGGTGCGGCCCAGCATCCAGCGGCTCCTGGATGCCATGGCCACCGCGTCCGCATTCGTCCGCAAGGGGCGCCTGGACGTCCTAGCCACCAACGGGCTCGGCCGCGCTCTCTACTCACCCGCCTTCGAGGGAACGCGGACACCACCGGTGAACCTGGCCCGCTTCGCCTTTCTGGATGCGCGGGCTGCCGACTTCTATCCCGACTGGGACGAGGCCGCCGACACCACTGTCGCGCTGCTGCGCGCCGAAGCCGACCGCGACCCCCACGACCGCACCGTGTCGGACCTGGTCGGTGGACTCGCCACGCGCAGCGATGAGTTCGGCGCCCGCTGGGCCGCGCACAACGTCCGGCTGCACCGCACCGGCCATAAAACGCTTGCACCACCCCGCCGTCGGTGACCTTGACCTGGCCTTCGACGCCCTGGCGCTGCCCAACGAGCCAGGCCTCACCCTGACCGCCTACACCGCCGAGCCCGACACCCGCTCGGAAGAAGGACTCCGGCTGCTCGCCAGTTGGGCGGCCACCCTCGCCCCGCCCTCCGGCACCGAAGCCGACACTGAGGGCGACAGGCAGGCCGCCAACCAAGCTGAGGCTACGACCAGACAGCCGAACCGGGCAGTCCCTGAACCATCGCCCCCAGGGACGATCGCTTGCCCCTGAGGTCGCCCGCTACGCCGAGAACCCGTGGAGCTCAAGTCCGTCGCCCCAACCGCCAAAGCGCCGACACAGGCGTTCGCCGGCGACGTCTATGTCACCCCGGTCTACAAAGGAGAAGACCCGTCACGGATGATCGTCAGCCTGGTCAGGTTCACTCCGTGCGCGCGCCATCTGGCACTCCCACGCCGTCGGGCAGACCCTGCACGTCACCGAAGGGATCGGCCTGGTCCAGACCCGCGACGGCAAGACCATCGTCATGCGGCCCGGCGACACCGTCTACACCCCGCCCGGTGAGGAGCACTGGCACGGCGCCATCATCGACAACTTCATGAGTCACCTGGCCTTGCTCGAAGGTGTTGACGGCGGCAACGGAACCACCTGGCTCGAACCCGTCACCGACGAGCAGTACAACGCCGCCAAGCAGCGGTGAACCGACCGACCATCAACCAGCCGGCGACGAACCGTGAACCCGGTGGGCGATCGAGGAATGCCTCCAGGCCGCCAAGAACGAGGACCACTACCAGGTCAGACGCTACGCCGGCTGGCACCGGCACATCACCCTGGCCATGCTCGCCCCCGCCTACCTCGCCGTCACCGCCGCCCACGCCCCAAAAGCACCCGTGGCCTGGCCCCCTCAACCCAGCCGAGATCCGCCGTCTCGTGGCACACCTGACCAGCGCCGCCCACCGCACCCTCGCCCACGCACTCGCCTGGTCCGACCTCCGCCGCACGCTCCAGGCCCGCACGTCGACACGGCGTCCCCAGGCCCGAGTTACCGGGTTGATTCACCAGGTCACCTGTAGTGAGTTCAAGCCGAACACCACGCTGAGGACCCGGAAGTCCACCTGCTCATACGGCTCGGCCAGAGCGAGGCCGGGGAACCGCTGGAGCAGGGCGGGGAAGGCGATGCGCATCTCCATCCGCGCCAGCGGCGCCCCGAGGCAGTGGTGCACACCATGGCCGAACGCGACATGACCGGCGACCTCCCGGGTGACGTCGAGTCGGTCCGGGTCGCCGACCAGGGCGGAGTCACGGTTGGCGGCGGGAAGCGAGCAGATCACCAGCGTGCCCGCGGGGATGACCTGCCCGGCGATCTCCACCTCGGTCGTGGTGGTGCGTGGCGGAGGGGACTGCGAGATGGACAGCCACCGCAGCAGCTCCTCGACGGCCGGCTCGACCCGCGCCGGGTCCTCGCGGATCACCGCCAGCTGGTCCGGGTGCCGCAGCAGGGCCAGGATGCCCAGTCCGAGCATGTTCGACGTGGTCTCGTGCCCGGCCAGCAGCAACTGTCCGGCGACACCGATGAGCTCGTCGGTGCTGAGATCGTCGGCATGCTCACGCACCAGCATGCCGAGCAGGTCCTGGCCCGGGTCGGCCTGCGCGCGGGCGACCAGGTCGGCCAGGTAGGCGCGCTCCTCCCGCCGCACCGCGGTCAGCTCCTCTGCCGACAAGGAGGTGTCCAGCAGTTGTGCGGAACGATCCTGGAATCCGGCGCGGTCGGCGTACGGCACGCCCAGCAGCTCACAGATCACCAAGGACGGGACCGGTAGGGCGAAGTTCGCCATCAGGTCGGCCGGCCTGCCGGCCCGTTCCAGATCGTCCAGGGCGGTCTGCACGATCTCGACGATCCGCGGTTCGAGCCGGCGTATCCGGTGCTGGGTGAACTCCGAGGTGAGCATTCGGCGCAGCCGGGTGTGCTCGGGCGGGTCCAGCCCGATCAGTTGCCCGGCGCGCATCCTGGCCAGCTCGTCGGGGTGCAGCGCGCCGGCTCCGCGGAGCGGGGTCAGCGCGCTGCTGAATCGTGCCGGATCCGCGAGCACCCGGCGGACGTCCTCCTGGCGGCATACCAGGTATCCGGGCAGCCCCCAGGGCGTCTCCACCCGGACTACGCCCTCGCCGTCGCGGGCCCGGGCCAGTTCCTCGGCCGGATCGAACCCGTTCCGCCGCATCTGCAGCGGCACTTCGTTCGGCTGCGTCATCGTCCATCCGTCCTGTGATCGATATTCAGCGGTCAGTCCGATCGGGGTTGGGAGGGTTATCGCTCATATCCAGGAGACGAATGAGTAGCTGCTTGAGGGACGCTCCTCTCCGCCAAAACCTCCGCACCACACCGGCGGCAAGAACAGCGTGCTCGTACACCGCCGGTGACAGGCCTGCTCGATCGTTGATTGGATGTCAGGCGAGGTCCGGGGATCCCCGTCTCCTGCCCCGCCCGGGATGGTCACCAGCCGTACGGACCGAATCGTCCCCAACCGACGAACGCCGCGAGCACCAACAAGATGGCGGTGACCGGCACTCCGGACGGCTCCTTACGGCGGACGTGCATGGCCACCGCCAGGAGCATCAAGGTCGCCAGCCCGGTCCCGGCGATCGGGGTCAGGACGGGGGCGATTCCGATCGCGGCCGGCGCGATCAGTCCGATCGCGCCGAGCAGTTCCACGACACCGATGAATCGCAGCGTTGCCGGAGAGACGTCCTTTACCCAGGCGTACTCGCCAGCTAGTTTGTTCTTCGGCTGGGTGAGTTTCTCCAGGCCGGACATGACGAAGATGGCCGCCAGGAGCGCCTGAACGATCCACAGGAACACGTTCATCAAAAGTCTTTTCTGTTGGCGTGAGAATCTTTTCACGAGCCGTCGGAGGTCACCCTCAGGCTCTCCGCCGCCAGGTCATGAAGGGCCTGCGGGGATCACTCCGAGCTGTCGCATCTGCGCGAGGACGTCGACGACCCCCCAGGTCTCGGTGACCCGCCCGTCCTCGAATCGAGCGATCATGATCTCCTTCCAGGTGACGGTCTTTCCGGTGGGCGGGATGCCCATGTACTCGCCCTGATGAGTTCCGCTCACGGTGTTCCTGGAGACGACTTTGTCCCCCTCGGCGATCACGTCCTCGATCGTGACGTGCAGGTCGGGAAAGGCACCGAGGAGCTTGGTGAACACCTCTTTGATCGCCCCGACTCCCGTCATTCCGATCGGCAAGGGAGTGCGGATCACAACGTCCGGGTCGAAGACCTCGTCGAAGGTCGCGGAGATGAGGTCCGCATCACCGCTGTTGACCGCCTGGCTCCCGCGGTGCCACGTCGCCTTGTTGATCGCCGTCTGGCCTTCTGACATGTGTTTCTCCTTGGATCGCCATGAACTTTCAGTGGTGGCCACGACTCACGGTGAGATCTGGCCGTCGGTGCGCGACGGCCCGTCGACCACTCGACGCGGACGGCGGTTGGAACGCCGCGGGGACGGCGCGTGGCGTTCCGCCGATCGAACAGGTCACCGATCCGCAGCTCTCCCCGCCCGCTGCCAATGCCACGAGCGTGGCATTGGTACGGACATCACCTACGTCGCCTTAGGTCCGGCCGTCTGCCGCCGATCACCACGGGATGGCCTGGACGAAGACACCGGCCCCGCTCCTCGTGCGGAAGGCGGGAGAAGTAGTCGCTCATATCCAGGCGACGAACGAACACGCCTCCAGGGGACGACCCGGGTCAGAAAAGTTCGAGGCGGCGGGTCAGGAACCTTCGCTCGGGGGGTGAGGTGGCCAGGTCGAGCGCCCGGCGATACGCGGATCTGGCCTCTGCGTCGCGGCCCAGACGCCGCAGCAGCTCGCCCCGGGTCGAATGGAAGTAGAGGTAGCCGTCCAGGTCGAGGCCATCGACCGCGCGCAGTGCCGTGGCGGGGTCGCCGGCCTGGGCGAGCGCCGCGGCGCGGTTGAGCTCGACCACCGGCGAGCCGGTGAGTTCGACCAGCCTCTGGTACATCGCGGCGACCTGGGTCCAATCGATCTCAGCTCGCGTCTGCAGCGAGGCGATCGCGGCCTGGACGACGTAGGGGCCGCGCCCGCCCAAGGCGATCGCCCGATCGAGCGCGGCCCGCCCAGCCGCGATCTGGCGCTCGTCCCAGAGCGAACGGTCCTGATCCTCGAGCAGCACGAGATCGTCACCGGAGAACCGGGCCTGCCGCCTGGCCTGGTGGATCATCATCAGGGCGAGCAGCCCATGTGCCTCCGGCTCGTCCGGCATGAGCGCGGCGAGCACTCCTCCAAGATGGATGGCTTCGGCGCCGAGGTCGATCCGACCGCTGTAGCCCTCGTTGTAGATCAGGTAGATGACGGCCAGCACGGCATCGAGACGGTCCGCCAGCAGATGTGCACTGGGCACCGCGAACGAGATCCCGGTCGCCTTGATCTTGGCCTTGGCCCGGGACAGGCGGCGCTTCATGGTCTCTTCGGAGACCAGGAAAGCCCGTGCGATCTCGGCGGTCTCCAGGCCGCCCAGGGCCCGCAGCGTAAGCGCCACCTGCCCCTCCAGCGGCAGCGCCGGATGGCAGCAGGTGAAGATCAGCTCAAGTCGTTCGTCCTTGATCCCGCTCTCGTCGAACTCGTCCATCGCAGCGGCCTCCGGCACCGTCAGCAGGGGGATCTTCTCGGCCAGGGTGCGCTCCCGGCGGATCCGGTCGATCGCCCGGTTGCGGGCCGTCGTCACCAGCCACGCACCCGGGGTGTCCGGCACGCCCGACACCGGCCAGCGCTCCGCCGCGATCGCGAACGCCTCCTGCGCGGCGTCCTCCGCCTTGTCGAAATCACCCAGGAACCCGACCAGCGAGGCCAGCACCCGGCCCCATTCCTCCCTGAAGGTCTTCTCAAGCACGCTCAGGGCCGGACCAACGGCCGTACCTCAACGGTGCCGCCGAGCCGGGCGGCCGGGATGCTCGCGGCCAGCTCAAGCGCCTCGTCCAGGTCGGCCGCCTCGATGATGCCGATTCCGCCGAGCACCTCCTTGGTGTCCGCGAACGGACCGTCGGTCATCAGCGTCCGGCCCCCGACCACGCGCACACTGGTCGCCGTCTCGACCGACTGCAGTTGCGCGTGGACGACGCAGCGGCCGTCATCGGCCAACGCACGATAGTCGGCGTCGACCACGTCACGGTCCGCATCGGACAACCCGTCATGGGAGCCGGGTTCGACGTAGATCAACAGGGCGTACTGCATCACAACCTCCAGGGCATTGGACTCTCACCCCTACGACGAACCAGCAGCCGCACATGGGACATCACCGACGCTCCGAATTCCGCCCCGGGCTCGTCGCCGATCCGGTGCGGGTCCACCCGGCCCCCGCCGCGGTCAGCATGTCGTTCCCGGGCCAACCGTCAGTTCGCGGGAGGAAGCTCCCCACCGGGACTCGGTATTGCGGTGGTGGCCTACTTCGTATGGAGGGTCCGCTGGCCTTGCCGGTACTCCTTTATGGCTGCAGGTCGTCGGCTCGTGGTGGCGGCTCAACCTGGGCGCATGGGAACTTCGAGGCGTGCAGGTGGGGTGTACCGGCGGTGCGGCTGTGAGGATCCGCAGACCGGTCGAGGGGTGGGCCGGGAGTGCCCGCGGCTTCAGGCTGAGCGCGGCCACGGGAGTTGGTATCTACGCTGGAGCTCGGCGCGGGGCTGGACGGGAGGCGTCGGCGGGTTCGGCGGGGCGGATACCGCTCCCGTTAGGCCACAGAGGAGGCGTTGGCGCGGTTGCGCGGTCCGACCTAACCGTGGGGCAGTGGCTGGCGCGATGGCTGCGCGAGCATCCGGGTGCCGCCTCAACCGTGGCCGGGTATTTCGGCCACATCCGCCTGTATCTGGCCCCGCATCTGGGTGGACTCCTGCTGGGCGAACTGACGGTGGAGCACGTGCGGGGAATGTTCGCGGCGATCGTCCACGACCACCAGGCCCAGGGACGACCGATTCGGCAGGCGACGGTGAACCGGATCCGCTCGACGCTTCGCAGCGCTCTGAATACCGCGCTCCGGGAAGGGCTGATCGCCGAAAACCCGGCGGCACGGCGGCCGCGGGCGGTGGTGTGGACCGACGCCCGCGTTGACGGACCGGGGAGCGGCCTGCGGTGGCAGTGTGGACCGCAGAGCAGACGCTGCGTTCCTGCATGCGATCGGCGAGCACCATCTCTACGCCGCCTATCATCTGATCGCGCTGCGTGGGCTGCGGCGTGGTGAGGCAGCGGGTCTGCGCTGGGTGGATGTGGATCTAGAGCACGGCACCGCGGTCATCTGTCAGCAGCTGCAGAGGCGGTACGGCCGTCTTCAGGCGTGCCCGCCCAAGACCGCGCACAGCGCTGGACCGCACCACCATCGCCGCCCTGCGGGCGCACCACGACCAGCAGCGTGCCGAGGCCGCCGCCCACGGGGACCGCTATCGCGCGACAACGGGTATGTGTTCACCAACCTCAACGGCGATCCGGTCTCCCTGGGGCGGCTCACGCACCTCTTCCAGAAGATGCTGGCCCAGCACCGGCTGCACGATCTCCGGCACGGCGCGGCCACGCTCGCGCTGGCGGCGGGGGTTGAGCTGAAGGTGGTGCAGGAGATGCTCGGGCGCTCCAGCATCGGGCTAACCGCCGACACCTACACCAGCGTGCTCCCCAAGGTCGCGCACACCGCCGCCGCCGAAACGACCGCCACACATGTGCTGCGGGCTGGCTGGCGAGTGCCCGGAACCAAACGGCGCCGACGACCTGCCGTGCTCAAGCGGCCCACCGCCGCACGTGCCGATAGCCGGTCGGCCGCGGCGCTTGCTGCGTGATTGAGAGCCTCCGCTCCCCCTCCTGTGACGTCTCCGCGGAAAGGGCCAACCGAACATCAGATCGCGCCCGGCGCCGAGGAGGTGGTCGGACGCCGGATCGCTGCTGCCCGGTCGCCGGTCTGATGGTGAGTCCCGTGGGACCCGGCGAGGCGTGTCTGAAGCCTGCTGTTCGTGGCCTCAGGTCGGCCTCAGGCGGGCCCCAGGCATGATCACGGGGATGCCCGCCTGGACGCGTTTGGGCTGGTCACACGGGGGTGGGTCGCGTGGGACTCGAACCCACAACCTACGGAATAAAGCCCACTGGGATAATTCCGGGGCGGCGTTTATGGTGCCGCGCCGTACCGTTCTGTCCGCGTCCGGCCCCATTTCGGTGCCAGGCCGTGTCACCGCATGCCGTCCCGTACCGATCCCGCGGAGCCAACAACGAGCCAACATGGCTGTCCGCGGCCGGCGTCACCGTCCTCCGTTGCTCTCCGGAGCAAGGAGTCCGCCACGAAACCAAGGTTCCTGATCGCGGCACAGGCGGCCACGGATGTCGGCGTCCAAGTCGGCCTGTCCGACCCGCCACATGCCGTAGGCCCTGCCCCGGAGATTTCGCATGTCGCGTCAAGCATCGTGGCTCATCGCTGCCGACCCTCAACGGCAAATTGCACCCGTCGCCCGCCCACCGCTGTGGCCGCCGCGGGGATCACCTCTGGAACGACATCGGGGGCACGTCGTCGGAGGGACCTCATGGTGGGCTGTCGCCGACGCACCACCAAGCGTATAAAAATCGGTGGCGTCGGAACAATTGGACATGTCGACTGCGCAACACGATTCTCAACGCCAAGGGCGGCTTCATCCACCCAGTGAAGGCAACTTCGCCCGATCATATTGAGAACCGATCGATTTCCAACGGGTGCCACCCGCGGCCCTAGATCGTTCTCAGCGTCAAATGGCTGTCCGTCGGTCTCCTGAGGACGCCTCGACCGAGACGGCGATGCTCTTCGGCGAGCTGTACCGGCAGCGGCGGCAAGTGGGGGTTTCGCGCCGAAACGACCAGGTCATCGACCTGTGGGGCGTGTTCTCCGTCGATCTACGACGCTGACAACCCGACCGAGACCGCGATGCTCTTCGGCGGGCTGTACCAGCAGCGACTACTGGTAGAAGCGCTGCGCCGTCGGGCCAGGGGTACGCCTCGGGGTTGGTCGGCATCGCCATGGACTTCTGTGTCAACGTCGGCGGCGCTGACAGGTCGGCGCTCAGGCGGCCCCTGCTTGCACATCGGGGCCTCCTGTCGCACGTACCTGCCGACTACGGCGAATGGAGGCGAAGTGTCCGAGCACAGCAACCCCGCAGAGGAGCCGACGCCACGGCGCGCAGGCCGGGGAGACGACACCACCAAGCTGCTGATCGTGGTCAATGCGGCCCTTATCGGCGTGCCGGCCGCCTACGCCACGTCCCAGTCAGTGCCGGTCACCGTGATCGCCGCGGTGGTCGCGATCGTCCTGGTCTTCCTGAGTAGCCGACACCGGTGAGTGCCTGGAAAGCCGTCTCAAACCTGCCGGAGGCGGCTTTGTGGCGGCTGTCGCCGGCCGATGTGGAGCTGCTGGTCACCCTGCCCGAGGAAGAGCCGGCCAAGCTCGACGCCATCGCCTCCCGAGGCGCGCGAGAACGTTATTCTCCATTTTTGATGATGTGCTTATCAATGACCTCCGGAGGTACGGTGAGGCGGCTTTCCACCTAGCCGTACCTCCGGGAGCATGATGAGCAATGAGATCGTCGCGCCCATTCTGCCGTGCGTCGACATCGACGAGATCGTCGACTTCTACCGCATGCTCGGTTTCGAGCGCATCTACCGGCAGACCCGCCCCAACCCCTGTGCAGCCGTCCGGTACGGCGCCATCGACCTGCATTTCGCCGGCATTCCCGGCTTCGACCCTGAGCAGTCGTATGGCTCCTGCATCATCGGCGTGGACGACACCGCCGAGCTCTTCGCGGAGTTCGCAGCGGGCATGCGCGCGGTGCACGGGAAACTGCTGCTGTCGGGCATCCCCCGCATAACCCGCCCGCGCCGGCGCAAGAACGCCGGGAACTCCTCGGGCTTCAGCATCGTCGACCCCGGCGGCAACTGGATCCGTGTCTTCCAGCGCCAGGACACCGACGCCCCGCCTCCCGCGACCGACCCCCTCGCCCGCGCCCTGGAGAACGCCGTCGTCCTCGGCGACTCCAAGGGCGACGTCGGCCAGGCCGCCAAGATCCTCGACGGCAGGCTCGCCAAGTCCGACTCCGCGACACCGGTCACCACCCTGGCCGAGGCGCTCGTCTACCGCGCCGAACTGGCGCTCCGCCTCAACGACACCGACCGCGCCGAAACCGTCCTCACCCGACTGCGCGCCCTCGCCCTGACCGACGCCCAGAGCGAATCGCTCACCACGACCCTCGCCACCGCCGCCGAACTGGAGCACGACATGGGGTGCCGTTAACCGCCCTGCCATGGGCCGCAGGTCCGGCTCGTGGGAGGACTTCGAATCCACCTGGCGGCTGGTGTATCGTCCAGGCGCCGGGCACAGATTTGCATAGGCAAGTTCCCCGGCGGGGAAGCACAAGGGCCTCCTACCTGCTGAACGATGGCCAATCGCGTCGGTAGGAGGCCCTTCCTCCTGCTAGAGGAGGCCGCCGGGACCGCCCCGGAACGTCTGCCAGACGATCCAGATGCCGAGCTTTGCCATCTCGATCGTCGTGCGAATCTTCCAGAAACGTATTTCGGGGTCCCGCTTCGAACGATCACCCATGGGTGCTCGCTCCCTTCCCCGGCCAGTTGGCCGATGCTCGCGTCGCCGGTCCATCCGGCAATTGCAGCGGATGGGAAGCTAGCGAGCCGGATCGGAAGCTACTGGCTCCCCCGGTTGCAGGGCAACCTGACCACTGGCCACTGGGGACGACCAGCGTCACAACAACGACGCCGCGTTTGTTGGGCTCTACAACGCGAGTGACGCTGAGATACGCTGCAGTTTATGCGTCGCTACGACGCTAAAAATCCCCCCAAAACGGATGGGATCACGCTTTGACCAGGTGAAACAGGTAGTACAGCGTTAGTTCAAATTTTGCTCGGATGCTGAAATTCTGACGATCCAGCCGGTCATCGGGCCGATCCTCGGACCTACTCGCCTGGTGCCAGGGTCCAGCCATCCTCGAATCTTCCCCGCCCTCCGGGCGGGGGAAGAACTCGTACCAACCATTTCGCTTGCTCAACCGACCACGCGGCACAGGAGGTGGCACCCGAGCAGCCGGCCAGGATCGAGCCCTGCTGGGCGTCACTGGCCGATCTACGGCACTGGGCCGACCTGACCGGCCCAGCAGGCGGCGGCCGCCTGGTTCGAGTTCTCCCGCTGGTCGCTGCTGCGCGCGGAGAAGAGCGGCCGGATCCCGATGTTCCACCACCGTGCGGTCTTCATCGCCAACGCCGTCGCCGCCTACGACCGTCCCTGCGGCATCGTGCCGGGCGCCCTGCGACGCACCGAACTCCGCGCCCAACTCGTCGGCCTGCTGCTGGCACCGCCGCTACTTTGCGCTGCCGCCCGCACCCGCAGCTCTCGACCACTGCCGCGCCCTCGCCGCCCGCACCACCGCCCACCCCCAGGCCGACGCGCTCGCCCCGGACGACGCGCCGCACACCGGAGAGCATCTCGCCCGTCCTCTTCCCGCTCGTCCGCCACCTCACCGCAGCGGGCGGCGGCGCCGCACTCGCACGGCGCATCCTCGGCATGTGAGCACGTGCTCCGTTGAACGCCCGTGCGATCAAGGGAGCAGAAGAGCCCAGCCTGGCGGGGTCTCTAGTCAGACACAGCAGGGCCTGGCTCGAACGCCCACCCACCGCAGTGGCCGCATCTGGTGACCTTGCGGTGGCGCCACGCCAGGTAGCCCTCGACGGTCAGACTGACGGGCCACATGTGCGAGATCCAAACGAGTACAGCGAGTACAGCATTGAGTCTTGGCCAACGACGAGGAAGTTGGTTTCGTCGTTGCAGTCGCAGCTGAGGACTCCACGCACTCGTCCTGCCCTGTTGAACCCGTAGAGGACGGCGCCGCCGAGTACGAACACGACCACGCCGGCGCAAATGCTCATGCCACCACGGTAGGTGCAATGTCTCTAGCCGACCGAGAGTGTCCCGATAACGGCAGTGGCCGGCTGTCGCCCAGAAGGTGACCGCCTTGCGGATGCGCGTGTTGCAGCTGGCGCTCGCGCGGTCACGGACTTGGAAGGCAGGACAAGCTCAGCCGAGAAGTCTGGCGATGAGTTCCTCGCGCGCGCAGACGCCGGTCTTGCGGTAGATCGATTTGAAGTAGTCGTTGACGGTGTGGGGAGACACCTCCAGACGCCGGGCGATCTGTTTGGTGGCCATGCCCTGCAGAACGTGCCCGACGATCGCGCTTTCCCGAGGGGACAGGCCATGCCACAGCGCCATCGCCGGCAGCAGTTCGGTGCCGGTTGCCGGTTGGATCGTCACGGCCACCGCGCCTGGTCCTGCGCCGATCATGGGCTGGGCACGCAAGGCGATCCATCCGCGCCGGGTGGGGACGCGGGTCAGGCGGGGCGCACCCGTCCCGCGCGTCGCCTGGGTGAGGTTCCAGACGGTGCTCTCCAGCAGCGCATGCGGCTGGACGAGCGCGGCGGTGGACACGGCGGCGGGCACGGTCCCCAACTCACCGATCCAGTCGCGCACGGACGGGGTGGCGGCCACGACCGTCTCGTCGGCTCCGACGACCAGCACTCCCGGTGGCCGGTCCAGACTGCTGGGCTCCAGCGGCCGGCCGGACACATAGCGCTTCATCGCGGCGACAACGCTCCTGCCCAGCCGCTGGACGCGCGCCGCCTCGACCGCCGAGAACGGCCGGGCCCTCCGTGCGCGTACCAGGACCAGGCCGCCCCAGGTGACCCCTGCGCCGACCAGCGCGACACGCAGTTCACTGCCGACGCTCTCCCCGGCCATCACCGCGCGCATCGAGGGACTGCGGCAGGGCCCGGGACCATCGGTATTGAGCACCGCCGCACGGTGCGGGCCATCGACCAGCCGCTCAAAGGTGACGGGATGCTCGCCTTCCGATCGGTCGCCCAGAGTCAGCCGGCGGGCGGCCGCAGGGCTGTAGCCGTGCTCTCTGGCAAGGAAGGACCCGGCGCCGGTGACCGGGTCCACTGCGGCGAGCATGTACCCGTCGTGCGGCACCACCCGCCCGATCCACTGTGAGATCGCCGTACCCAGCTCCGCATTGGTGCCGGCCTCTGCCGCAGCCCCGATCACCGCGGCGCTCGCTCCCCCTGTCACCCGGGCAGTATCACGCGACACGCTGATCGGTATCCCTGGCCCACCGGCCTGGCTCTCTGGGAGGCGACGGGAACGTCACCATCACGACCCGGCAGGACCGGCCCGCCTCACCAGCGCACCAGAACCAACAACACGAGCCGGAGGGTGAAGCAGCCGACGTATCACGGCCACCCCCTAAATCAGGGGGTACTGCGGCCGCCTGCCGATGCGCGAGCGTGGCTGGTGCACGGAGCCCTCACATACAGGAGGCATCATGACCATCAAGCTCAAGCTCGCCGCCGCCGCCCTCACCCTCGCTGCAGGGACAAGCGGCCTGGCCCTGGCCCCCAGCGCCGCCCTCGCCGCGCCCGCGGCACCGACCTCCGCGCCGAGCAGGGCGCTCGCCGCGCCCGCCTTCAACGCCAGCGGCACCTACCAGCTCTTCCAGAGCAATGGGGCCGCCCCGCGGGTCAACGTGACCCAGGACGGCAGCGGCAGGCTCTTCGGGTCCGCATCCTTCGGCGACACGGTCGGGACGATCGAGGAAGGAGCGGTCGAGGGCACCTCCATCTCCTTCACCATCGGATGGTCCAGCGGGGCCCGGGGACGCTACGTCGGCTCGCTGGGCTCCGACCGGCGCCTGACCGGCGTCACCTTCGACCTGACCCATCCCTCCAGCCAGGCGACCTGGTTCACCAACCGCACCTTCTGAGACCAGCACTCACTGTCGACCGCGTCCCGCCAGGCCCGGGCATGAGCAAGAACAAGGGTCCGGGCACATGGTCGGGGGACGCGCGGGCCGCCCCTGCTCCCTTGATCGCCGTCTGTTCAGGCGTTCTCTCCCGGACGCGTCCCCAGGGCCAAAGCGGAGATCTCGGCGCAGGTCACGGGGCGTACACAGCGGCGCTGCTCCCTTGATCGCCCGCCTGGTCAAGGGAGCAGGACCTGGGGACTCCCTGGATCATCCGAGTGGTTACCGGAGCGGCGCGCCCTGGCAAGCCCCCAAACGGACTGGGGAAAGGGGGTCGCCGGGATGCACGGGCTGCCGCGGTTGGACGGTGATGCGCTGCGACGCACGCGGCACGCCCGCGGTCGGCGCCTGGATGCACTGGCGGCGACCGTGGGCAGCGGCACGACCCGCCAGCAGCTGATCGACTACGAGCCCGGTGCGCGCCGCCCCGATCCGCCCCGGCCAGCGGCGCTGACCGGGGCGCTGGAGGTGCACCCGAGCAACTGGCCGGGATCGAGCCCTGCTGGGCGTCACTGGCCGATCTACGGCACTGGGCCGGCCTGACCGCCCAGCAGGCGGCCCCCTGGTTCGAGTTCTCCCGCTGGTCGCTGCTGCGAGCCGAGCAGACCGGCCGGATCCCGATGTTGCACCACCGCGCTGTCTTCATCGCCAACGCCGTCGCCGCCTACGACCGCCCCTACGACATCGTGCCGGGCGCCCTGCGACGCACCGAACTCCGCGCCCAGCTCGCCGGCCTGCTGCCGGCACCGCCGCCCTACTTCGCACTGCCGCCCGCACCCGACGCCCTCAACCGCCGCCGCGCCCTCGCCGCCCGCACCACCGCCCACCCTCAGGCCGACGCACCGCACACCGGAGAGCATCTTGCCCCGCCCTCTTCCGGCTCGTCCGCCGCTTCGCCGCGGCGGCCGGGGCAGGCGCCGCGCTCGCACAGCGCATCCTCGGTGTGTGAAGCGCGCGTGCTCCGTTGAAGGCCCCGTGCGTATCAAGGGAGCTTCAGCCTCAAGCCGCGGTAGTGGCCCGCGGGGAGGATCGGAACGGCCAGTAGCGGCTCGTCCGCGAGGATGGGGCGGGCCCCCGTTGGCCGTCGTACGGCCAACGGGGGCTTCTGCCCCTGGTGACACGGACCTGAGTCTCGGGCCTCATCGGCTGGCCAGAGGGCTCGGTCGCCATCAGCATCGTTCGGTTGCTGCTCAAGCTCCGCAACCCGCCCGCCTCTCCACCGCCCCCGGCCGAAACCCGCCTGGTCAATTCCCGGCTCCGAGCCCCGGCTCCGCGGGACGCTCCTCGACCCACGTGCGCTCGTCGGTCCATGCCACCGGTTGGAGGTCGTCGAGCGTCATGCCGCGGACGCCGGTCATCACCGTGCCTCGCAGGTTCGCGCCGCTCAGGTCGGCGTCGAGCAGGTCCACACCGTCCAGGCGGACGCCGCGGAGGTCGGCGTCGACAAGGTCCGCACCGCTCAGATCCACCTCGTGCAGGGTCACGTCGCAGAGATAGAGGCCGTGCAGGTCCGCTTCGCGCAGGTCGGCGCCGCTCAAGTTCGCGCCGATCAGGACCGTGCGGCTGAGGATGGCGCCTTCCAGCCTCGCGCCGCTCAGGTCGGCGTACGCCAGATGGGCGTTGCGCAGATTCGTGTGGCGTAGGTCCGCCTCGCACAGTTCCGCCGCGTACAGGTGGGCGTAGCTCAGGTTCAGGCCGCCGAGACGCGCCCGGCTGAGGTCGAGGCCGCTGAGGTCGAGCCAGTGGTGCTGGCGTGGCACGCGGCCCAGCGCGGTGAGCGCAGCCTGCACATCGGCCTCGGGTCCCGCCGTCTGCCGGGGGCGGGGGACCGTCGGGAGCATCAGCCGGTCGTCCAGCCGGGAGGCCGGGGCGCGGCGGCGGACGAACGCCTCCAGCGCCCGCGCCGGCCCTTCGAGCGGGGACGGCGAGTCGTCGGCCAGGCGCATCAGCGCGTCGATGCCGTCCAGCCGGACGCCCATCTCCGCCGAACCGAGCCGCTCCACCGCCCGCGCAAGTGTCCCCACCAGACCATGATCGGACATAGCCGTCGTGCCGTCATGACGGTACGACGGCATGACGGCGGTTGCTCTACGGCTGGCGGGTGCGCAGGCGGCGGCCACGCTACCGACAGGCGTCGCTGCAGTAGCGGCGGGACGTCCGGTCGGGGCGGGCTGCGGCTGGTGGTCGCAGCCGGGGCCGGCGCACCCCGGCCGCTGGCGCTGCGTGGCGATGGTGATCTGGTCGGCGAGCGCGGCCAAGCGCACGGCCTCGGGGTCGGGTGGGGCAACTACTCCAGCGAGGCCCGCACCGCACGGCGGAGCTGGTCAGCGATGTCCTCCAGGACCTGGGCGGCGGGCAGCAGCCGGGCCGAGCGTCCCCGGATGCGCTGCGGGTGTTCCAGTCCGGCAGCGCGGCCGCGGCGACCCGCCGGGCCAGCTCGACGCACCGCTGCGACAGCGCCTCCAGCTCCTGCGAAGCCGACGGGTTGGTCCGACCCAACCGGGCGATCTCCTGCTCGGTGCCCGGGCGTTCGGCCAGGCGCCGCCGCGTCAGCTCAGCCTCGGCCGCGCGGGCCAAAGGCTTCAGCTGCCGCACGAGCTCGTCGATGACGTCGAGATCCACCGACGCACAAGCCGTGCTGAAGAATCATCCGGGCGCGTTTGGTGGTGTAGTCACTGCGCTTCAGCGCACCACGCACCTGCCCGCTTGTTGGCCATGTACAAGCCGACGGCCGCCGATACGGGCGACCTGACCGCCGCCCGCTCCCACGGCATCATCGACGCGCTCACCCAACGGGCGATCGCGTGCTACGCCGACAAGGGATACCTCGGCGCCGGCAGCGCCATCGGCACGCCCTACCACCGCCACAAGCACCGCAAGTTCGGCCGCCGCAAGAAGCTGTTCAACCGGCACCATGCCAAGACCCGCTCCGTCGGGGAGCAGGGCGCCGCCGCCCTCAAACGCCGGCACATCCTGCGCCACACTCGCTGCTCACCAGCCCGGCTGACCACCATCGTCCAAGCAATCCTCACCCTGCACCATCACGCCAGCCGAGGTTGGAAACAGTTCCATGGTCACCATCCCTCGCCACCTGGCCGAAGCGGGCATGCCCGACACCGTGTTGGGCGTGCTTCGCAACGCCGGGTGCCGCATCGAAACCGGCACCGGCAACGTGTTCGCGTTCGCGCCCGACCGCCGCCTGATCGTGGCCTTCATGCCCGAGGCGACAGGTTCGCCCCCGCCATCAGCAACCTGTCCGTATGGGAACCGCCACGGGTGATCCGCGCTTACATCCATGGCGAGTTGAACGAGGTGGCAGGGGAGGCAACGATCACCTCGCAGACACCGGCCGAGTTCATCACCGCCTTCCCGGTCGACCTGGTCCGCAAAACCCCACTCGACCCCGAACGCGACGAACCGGCACCACCCGCACTCACCGACCAGTGAACCCCCAACAGCGGCCCGGCCACCCGGGCCGCCAACCCACCCGGCCAGATGTCCGGTTTGAGTGAATGGAGGCGGCGCTCGGAAACCATGATCGTCCCCGGTCCGGCCCCGCGAGCCAACATGGGAACGAAACGGGACGGAACGGATGGGGAGCAAAGCGGAGCGTTCTCGCGTTTTCCCTGGTCAAGATGGGTGGGTCGCGTGGGACTCGAACCCACAACCTACGGATTAAAAGAGCGCCAACGGTGGTGCCGCGTGCCGTTCTGTACGCGTTCAGCCCCATTCCGGTGCCAGACCGTGCCGTCGCGCACCGATCCCGCCGAGCCAACAACGAGCCGGCATGGCTGTTCGCGGCTGCTGTGCGGTCGAAGCCGAATCCCACTATCCCGGCAAGGGCACTCCGGTTCCGATCCAGGCAGGCGACGTCGCCACCATCGACCGGTACGGCTACATCCGCATCGTCGACCGCACCGAAGGATCTCGTGAAGTCCGGCGGCTCATGGATCTCCTCGGTCGAACTCGAGAACGAGATCATGATCCACCCTGACGTGGTGGAACCGGTGGTCATCGGCATTGCCGACTCCCGATGGGGCGGGTGTCACGTCCCGGATGCGGTTCTGGGGTGCTTCTACGGCGCGGGGGTGCCATGGCACTCCGCCTCGACGTCAGAGACTCTCTTGCCGTCGTGCGCGGCCGCCGGTCCGGGGGGGGCCATGGGCGAACGGAGCGGCCTGGATGTCGTAGAGCACGCGGTAACGGCTGTCCGGGTCGGACAGGAGCTCGTGCGGGGTGCCGCTTTCGACGAGGCGGCCCTTGTGGAGAACATGGACGAGGTCGGCGTGCTGGACCGACGCCATGCGGTGCGTGATGAGCACGACGGTCTGGCCGCGGTCGGCCACCGCGCGGATGTGGTTGAAGGTGTGCTCCTCGGCCTTGGCGTCCAGGGCGGCGGTGGGCTCGTCCACGATGAGGACGTCGGCCTCGCGGTAGTGGCCGCGGGCGATCCCCAGGCGCTGCCACTGGCCGCCCGAGAGTTGCACGCCGCGGACGAAGGTGCGCGAGAGCAGGGTGCGCCAGCCGTGGGGGAGGTCGTCGACGAAGTCGGCGCCGGCGTCCTCGGCGGTCGAGAACAGCCGCCGCTCGTCGACAGGGTGCCCGGTGCGGGAGATGGCGACGTTGACCGCCGCGGTCATGGGCCAGCGCACGTGGTCCTGCTGGATGAGGGCGAAGCGGGCGAAGATCTCGGCGCGGTCGGCGGTGGCCGCGTCGACGTCGTCCCAGTGGATACTGCCGGTGTCGGCCAGATACAGCCCGCACAGGAGTTTCGCCAAGGTGGTCTTGCCGCTGCCGTTCTCGCCGACCAGGGCGACGATACGGCCGGTGGGCACGGTCAGGGTGACGTCGTGAAGAGCAGGATGCGGGCTTCCGGGGTAGGTGAACGTGAGGTTCCGCACCCGGATCGCCTCCACCTTGCGCGGCAGCGGACCTCCACCCGTGCGGATCAGGTGTCGGGCGGATTCGGCGAGGAACCGGCGCAGGTCCGCCACGTGCAGCGATTCGCGATGCAGGACGTTGATCCGGCTGACCAGGTTCTCCAGCGCGGTGGAGCCCTGGCGGATGGCCAGGACCGCCGTGCCCGCGCCGGCCAGGGCCAGAGCGCCCGACCACAGCAGACCGGCGAGGAGACCGTAGGTCGCCACGGCGATCAGGCCGGTCAGGGAGGAGGCGGTGATTCTCAGGCGGGCGGTGAGCCGGGCGAGGCGGTCCTGCTCCGCTTCCTCGGCCTCGGACATCAGCCGGTGGTGCTCCAGGAGGAAGGGACCCGCGTCATGGACCCGGACCTCGGCGGCGGCGTCGGTGCCGGTCAGCAGATCGGCGACCGTGCCCGCGGCCCGGTCGTACTGCAACCAGCGGTGAAAGGACTCGTACCGGTGCCTCGCGACGGTCAGCGTCGCCCACATGCCCGGCAGCACCATCACCGCGAGCATCAGCACGAGCAGCCAGTGCAGCCGGGCGAGTACCCCGCCCATCGCGGCCAGTGAGAACAGCAGGCCGATCACCGTGACGGACTGCTCGACCATCCGGCGCGCGGAGACCGCCGACAGCTTCGCGCTTTCGAGCAGCCGGTGGAAGGCGTGGTCCTCAAGGGCGACCATCTCCACGCGGCTGGAGCGCTCAAGGTAGCTATGGCGCACCAGCCGCTCCACGCGCGGTCCCAGCGGCTCGCTGAACCGGGCGGAGACCGCTGTGCACACCGCGCCGACCGCGGCCACGGCGGCGAGGAGGACCGCGATCGGGATCACCGAGCGGAGCCGGGCGTCCATCGTCCCCCCGGCGAGCAGCGCGGCCAGCGCGGCGTTGACGCCGAGCAGTCCCACCGCCCGCGCGGCCCCGCGACACAGCTCGGCCGCCAGCACCGCGAGGACCGCTCCGCGGTCCGCCCGCCAGGCGAGACCGGCCGCCGCACCCAGCAACCGGGGCAGCGCCGCGACGCTCTGCCGGGCACCGAGCTTGAACCAGTCGCCGTCGTGCCGCGTCCAACTCGCGTCGTACAGCAGCCGTCCTCCGAACAGCTGCTCCTCCGAGGCCGACGGCGGCGGCCCGTCCCCCGCCGTCCGCCGGGACCCGCGCCGCGCGGCCCATCGCTTGCGCACGAATATCTCCTCCGGGGGGCCGGGCATATCCGGCTGCTCGGACATGCCCGGCCGGTCGGTGACGCGCCGGGAGAGCGGACGGGCCGTTACGGTCGAGCCGCCCTCAGCAGCAGCCGGGGACAGGCTGGTTGTCCGACCACATCGTTATAGGGCATGTGCACGACGAGCCGTTCACGTTGCAGCAGCTGTAGAGGCCGGTGGGACCGGCGCTCGGGGTGTGCTGATCGAGAATCGCCGACACGCGGATATCGAGGTCGAAAAGGTCCTCGTCGTCGGGGGCGAGGGTGATCGCTTCTGTGGTCAACTTGCCAATCCTTTCCTGTGGGGCCGGGAACCTGTCCTCAGGTTATCTGCGCCCGGTTGCCGGGTGGTGTTGCCGCAATGTGGCGAACGTCGGCAGCGCATTACCAACGGCATCGGTGTACGTCAGGTGTACGTCACCCACTCGGCGCGGATCGTCCCCCCGGCGGGCGGTTCCGGATGGCCCGAAGAGCGAGTGTCCCCAGGTCACGGCAGCGGATCTCCCGTTCCCTGTCCACCCCCAGAAGCCGGATCGCCTGGATATGGGCGAGGCTCTCGATGATGTTCAGCTCACTCACGGTGAGCCGCCCCATTTCGCGGAGGAGCCGGATGTGCTCGCCCGCTTCCCGGACGGCGTCGTGCTGTTGCGCGAGAATCGGCTCCAGGGCCGCCCGGTAGCCCGCCGCGCGCACATCCGGGCGAAATTCGCCCGGGGCGAGTACTTCACACAGCAGCGGGCGGATCTCCCGGAAGCGCTCCCGCGTGTCGTCGAGCATCTTCCGTTCGGCATTCCGCGGGCGCGGAAAAGGAAAAGAGGGAAGGCCCCAGCTCAGATACAGCGCATGGATCGAGGCGCTGCAGATGATCTCGGTGTCGAAGGCGGCCGGTTCCGCGAGCGCGAGCCGCACGAGATCGACGGAGACGTCGCTGTTGCGGAAGAACACGGTCTCCAGTCTGTCGATGGCGTCCGGGCCGCCGTACCGTTCGACCTCACGGTCGTAACTGGTGAAGGCGAGGTCGGTCGCCAGCCCGGCCGCGACGAGCCCACGCCCCCAGGCGGCGCATCCGGTCATGAGCTCCGCCGCCCCGTCGGGACGCCGTGCGCGAAACCGCAGCCGCAGGTGGGGCAGCGGATCGCCGTAGCGAATGAAGAACCAGCGATCGATCAGTCCCGACTCCCGGATCTCCTGCACGAACGCGTGCAGCGGTCCCGCGATGACGGCGTCGTGCTGGTCGGGGGCCGAGTAGAGCTTCAGGTGGATCCACTGGTCCCCCGGGAGCCAGCGGCGGGTGACGGGCGGGGGCCGCACGGCCGGGGGCTCCGCGGTGCGGAGCGGCTCCCGCAGCCGCAGGGGGACGGTGATCTCCGAGTGGTAGGGGCGGCCCGCGCGGTCCCGCACCCACAGTTCACGAGGACCGGGATACGCCTCGTGCAGGGTGATGGACCGCGACCACGCGTCCCGTCGCCGCCGCACCACCTCGCGATGCAGCTCGTCCACCCACAGAGGATGCTCCAGGTCGAGCAGCAGCCGGTTGTCGAACTCCGTGAGGTAGACGTAACGGGGGACATTCCACGTTTCGCGCCAACTCCGGCAGGCATGGAAGAAGTCGTCGGCCGTCGCGTCGCCGTCGGGGAAGCTCGTCCTGCCGATCGTCCATTTCGCCAGGTGCACCACCGTCCTGCTCCTGGTGAGGCGGGGAAGGAACGGCGCCTCGCTGAGGGGCCCCCAGTCGAACATCGCTCCCTGGGTGAATCCGTCCGCCGAGAACTCCAGCAGTGCGCGGCACACGTTGGGGGCCTGGACCCAGGAAAGGGCGTGGCTGTGCCCCACCGAAAGCCGCCGGCCCAGCCTCGCGGAGCGCAGGTAGAAGTGGGTGGCCGTCGCCCCGAGCAGGATGTCCTCCAGCGCGATCCGCCGGTCCGGCGGCAGTGTGGGCTCCATGTTGACGGCGATCTCGTAGGGACGGACTCCGGGATGCCTCGCCACATTCGAGCCCGCCCATCCGGGCGGGTGGTAGTTCAGCTCCGCGAAGGCGATATCCGGCCGCAGCTCCTCCTCGGCGCGCGAGTGCTCGCGAAGCCCACTGACCAAGCCCTCGCCGAGGAGATGGCCGAACCGGCCGAAGCCCTGCATTCCCCCGGTGTATCCGAAGGCGCCCACGACGAGCCGCCAGTCGCCTTCCTCCATCGCACGCGGCCCCTCCGCGGCCAGTTGGAAGTACAGATCGAGCGACGTCCTGGGACGGCACACAGGGTCGTCGGGACTCCACGCGGCCAGTCTTCGGAACCAGTCATCGTGCAGTTCGACTTCTCGCAGCCCGTGCCGCGACGCGTGGGACGCGAGCTCGATCAGCGCGCGGTCGCGCGCCGCGGTCGGCTCGGCGGCCCCGGAGGGCAGCGGCAACTGGCGCGGCGGCGCGTGGTAGCCGTTCGGAGGACCCAGTCCGGTCTCGGGTCTGAGAGCGTCGAGCAGGGGCAGTTCGGAGTCGGTTCCGTAGTGTTCGAGGAACCTGTGGTGATATTCGGCGATGTGCCGCGGTCGCGGGCGGACACACCCGAGGCGCATCAGCGTCTCGGCGGCGTCCGCCGCGGCCGAGGCGATGTCTCCGGACAGTTCGGCCGTCGCGGCGAGCGCCGTGTCCTGCCGGTACGTCGCCCCGGTGAACCCGGGTGTCAGGTCGCGCTGGTGCGCCGACAGCGCTTCGAGTGCCCCCGTGGTGGCCCGGCCCCCGCGGCGGTCCACCTCGTCGGTGAGCCGCCTCGTCTCCCGCAGGCCGAGCACGACGTCCGGGCTGATGTCGAGGCGGGTCAGGCGCTCCATGAGGTACTGCTCGGGCACCGGTTCGGTCAGGGACGGCCTCAGGCCGCTCTGCAGAATCCGCAGCTCCCACAGCCGGTTGAGCAGCACGCGGATCTTCTCCTGGGACACCGTGGGGAACAGGTCCGCGAGGCCGGCGACCAGCTCACCGAACGCCGGGCCGGCGTGAGCGAGGTCCAGGGCCGCCTCGACCGGCCGGTTCAGCCTGATCTCGACCCGGTCCCCGGCCCGCCCGGACCGGGTGTCGTGCCGGAAGAGGACGAGGACCCCTCCGGCCCTGTACGCGAGATCGTTGACGCGGACGGGCAGCCGATCCCGGACCTTCTCGTCGTCCTCGACCTCCTTCATCACCGTGTGCAGCCAGGCGCCGTCGGCCCGGGTCCGGGTCAGGAGGACCGGGTCGTCGTCCAGCAGCACGGACGTCCGCTCGGTGAAGGCGCCCGCCGACACCCCGGCGAACAGCCCGTAGGGAGTCGGCCGTGTCGACATGCGGGTGAGATAGCGCAGCAGCGCCGAGTACGTGCGGTCGGCCTTCCGGCGCCCTGCCCCCTCCCCCTCCCGCGTCTGCTCGACGGCCCTGCCGAGGGCGGGACTCGCGACGTGCAGCGCCTGCCTGACACGGGCCTGGCCGGCCAGCGCCAGCAGGGCCCTCCGGCCCTCGGCCCGCCGCTCGCCCAGCGAGCCGTCCGACGACTCTGTGCACGGGGCCTCCGCCTCATCCGCGGCGGGTGCGCCGAGATTCTCCAAGGTGTGCGCGTGCAGAACCGGAGCGCGCAGCATGAAGAAGCCGGATGACACGTACAGCGACTTCCCGCCATGGTCTCCGCGGGCATGGCGGCCGTCCGCCGTTCGCACCATGTGCTCGCCTCCCAAGATGCTCAGTCCACCAGCAGGGCGCGGGCCCAGCCGGGCGGGGCGGCCGACGGCGCCGACATCAAGGCCAAGGCGACGCCCGCGGCCCCTTCGAGCAGTCCCGGGTTGTCGACCCACGTTCCCTGCGGCGCGTCCCCCGGTTCGGGCGCCGCGACCGGCGCCAGGTAGTCCCGGATCACGAACGGCGATCGGGGATCGCACCGGCCGAGCAGTTCCTCGGTCAGGACGGGGAGCGCGGCCCTCGCCGGATCCGAGTCCGTGCGGTGCGCGAACTTCCGGCACACCAGAACCAGTCCGGCGAGGCCGTGGCAGAGGCCGGGGTACACCGGTGCCGCACCTCCACCGAGGACACGCCGGAGCGTTGCCTCGAAACCCTTGACGGCGACGTCACGTACGGAGTCGTCCGCGAGCACGTCGGCCGCGTCGAGCAGCGCGGAGCAGATCCCCGGAGAGCCGTAGCAGTACGTGGGCCCGCCGATGCTCGACATGTGCGGGGTGACGGCCCCGGACTCGTCGAACGGCATGACCCTGGGCCAGAAGAGGCCCGACGAGTTCGTCTGGACCACCGAAACCAACTGCGTGGCCAGTCTGTGGATCGCTTCGCGCGAGCCTCTGGGACGGTGGCCGCCGGACCACGCCCGGCTCAGCGCGGCCAGGGGACCGGGAATCCCGTGGGCCAGCCCGAGATCGACGTAGCCGTGCGGATACTTGCCGAGATCTCTGGGCGGCTGGTTCTCCGGCGGAATGCACCAGGGCGCCCACCGGTCCTTGTCGTGATCGAGCTCGCACAGACCGATCAGCTGCTCGGACAGTTCGCGTACGCAGGGGCCCATGACCGGATCGGCGGGCGACACCGAACTGAGGCTGCCCAGAGTTCCGGCCGCTCCCGAAATGGTGTCGTAGACACGGAACGAGAGGGAACCGGCCGGCCGCCGTGACATTTCACCGACCTGTTCCCTCATCTGCCCGTGCAGGGTGTGCAGGCTCTTGGCGTAGCGACGGTCGTGGGAGGCGAGATCGCTGAGCGCCAGCGCCAGCCCGGCGGTGCCGTCGGCGATTCCCGCGCTCGTCACAGGAGCCTGGCGGGTGCAGGCGACGGCCTGCCGCAGCCACCTGCCCGCGTAGAGGATCCAGTCGTCGGCGGCCCGATCCAGCACCCGCGCGGCATGCGAGAAGGCCAGGGCGAGTCCTGTGGCGCCCCCGTACATCGACACGCCGTCGTCCCAGATGGGCCGGCTCGCCTCGTTGCGGACCGTGGTCGCGGCCTCGGACACCGCGTCCCTGTCGGCCAGCCTCAGCATGATCTCCCTGGCCGTGGCCCGGGCCTCGGCGCCCAGCGGTTCCGGCAGCAGCGGGCTGTCGGCGGGCCGCGGGCCGGCGGCGCGTGCAGCGCTCACAGCGTCACCCCCTGCAGGATCTTTTCGTGGAGCAGCGTCGTTTCGCGGTGGGGGTCGAGGCCGTACTCGGCGGCCGCCGTCCGCCGAAAGCGTGCGAAGACATCGAGCGCGTCGAGCGGCCGGCCGTCGAGGTAGAGGGCGATCATGAGCAGCCTGTGCATGGACTCCCGGTGCGGATACGCGCTGACCATTCCGGTCAGCCGCGGTATCACCCCGGAGCACTGCCCCATGCCTATCCGGACGGTGACGAGGTCTTCGTATGCCTTCAGTTTCGCCTCATTCAGTCGTGCCGCCTCCGCCTGCAGGGCGGGTGCGGCGGGTATGCAGTCGAAGGCCAGCCCGCGCCACCGCCCCAGGGCCTCGGACAACAATGTGGCCGCGTGCTCTCTCCGACCGTCCGACAGGGCGGTTCCCGCGGCGTCCGTAAGGTGCTCGAACTCGAGGGCGTCCAGAGAGTCCGCGGTCACCGACAACCGGTATCCGGAAGCGATCGTCGTGAGCTGACTGCTCGGCAGTCGCAGCCCGCGCCTGATCCTCCAGACATAGCCTTGTATCGTTTTACGTGCGGTGAGGGGCGGCATTCCGGGCCACAACTCGTCGATGAGTTGCTCGCTGCTCACCACGCAATTCGCCTTTGCGAGCAGCACACCGAGGACCATCCGGTGCCTGGCCGCGGCCAGGTGAATGGGCATGGTGCCACGATGGACCGTGAGCGGGCCGAGCACACCGAAGCGCAGCGGGCCCTCTTCCTCCCGCACGCTCGACTGCATCCTCATCCACCCCCGATTTCTCATCGCGCCCATGTCATTTTTCACCGGAAGAGCCACAACGCGGTCGCGATCACATTTTTCGCTCGAGTTCATTTCCTTCATTTACGTAAGCCCTACTCAAGAGTGTGCACGCCGCGGCCGAGCCTGTCTTACGGATGAGTGCACAGGTCTTCAGTCTGTGCGCATCAGCGTGTACTCCTGGCGGAATTGGCGCGGTGAGAGGCCGTAGGCGGCGCGGAACACCTGGCTGAAGTGCGCGGGCCCGGAGAATCCCCACCTGGCTGCGATCGCGCTGATCGGACGGGCGGCCAGCCCCGGGTCGGCCAGGTCGCGTCGGCACCGCTCCAGGCGGCGCCGGCGGATCCAGCCGGCCACGGTGAGCTCCTCGGCGCGGAACAGCGCGTGCAGGTAGCGCAGCGAGATGTGATGCGCCGCCGCGATCGCGCCCGGGGTCAGGTGCGGATCATCAAGGTTGTCGTGGATGAAAGCGTGGATCTGGGCCAGCAGTGCGCGCCGCCTGGTGTGGAGTGGCAGCGCGCTGTGGGCGTCCAGTGCGCCGGCCAGCGCCACGGTCAGCACATCGAGCGCGACCGTGGACAGCCTGGCGGTGTCGGCCGGGCTGAGTTCGGCCATCTGCCGGGCCAGCTGCAGCAGGAACTGCGAGGACAGCGCACCGATGCCCCGGTCACCCGGGACGCGGACGCAGGTCAGGTCCCGCAGGCCCCGCTCGGGCAACGGCAGCGACGAGCGCGGGAACCGCATGGCCAGCGACTGAGCCGCCGGGGGCTCGGGCGCGAACCTGGTCAGGCAAGGGCGCGAGCTGTCGCGCAGGATCAGATCCCCGGCACGGAGCGCCGCGCACCGGCCGTCCTGCTCCCCGAACACGCGGCCGCGCACGGCGAAGGTCACCAGGAAGTCTTCGGGATCCGACTGCCGGATCAGCTTGGGTGTGCGGTGCACCGACAGCGGCGTCGAAGTCAGTAGTGCCACCTCCACGAGGCCGAGCCGGGCGAAACCGGCCCGGGCATGAAATTTGTTTTCCAGGTTCGGCTCGCAGAGCACTTCAAGGGGTACCCACATTTTCGAGCTCACCTCGTGCCACATGGCGAACCGATCTTCCGCCGAGACGCCGGCGGTGGTGACCACGTCCATAGTCCAATCCATTTTCGACACCGTGCTCACCATTATCGGAAGGCGTTCCTGCCTCGTCGTCGGACGCTCGGCGTAAGTGCCTGTACGTTGTCCGGCGTACAGGCGACACCGAACCCATACCGGCGTCACACCGGGATTACCTATGGTGATATCTCCGGGGTGGGCGGAACCGTTGAATCCAGGGAGGTGATCTTGGTGGCGAAGTACATCATCGCGGGCGTCGGGCGCCTGGTGGGGATGAAGCAGGGGCGCATGGGCGGCCGCTACACGTGGCACGCGAGGAAGTGGTGACACATCCGATCGCGGACCGGGCGGCCGGCACCGCACGACAGCGCCGCGTGACGGCGGCACGGCTCCATCGGCCCGGGTGCAGGTTTGTACGGCGCACCCGGGTAGGAGAGTTCTCGGAAGGGAGATCCAGCCCGTGGGCACGACCCTTCGCCGTCCTGATGGCCCCAGGGGCCGGTTCATGCTCGGAAATACCTTCGACTACGACCGCGATCGCATCGGGTTCCTGAGACGTGCGCAGCAGCGGTTCGGTGACGTGTTCCGCTTCAGCGACGACACGACGGTCGTGCTCGACCCGGAACTGATCCATGAGATCTTCGTACGTACCAACAGCGATTTCTTCGCCGAGAGCCCGGTCTTCGCCCGCCGCCGAACGGTCGCCCGGCGGTTCCAGGACGACGCGCCGAGGACGATGATCTCCCGGCACAAGAGCTGGCAAGGAATGAAGCGGTCAGTGGTATCCGCACACGGCGCGCGCCTGGTGAGGAATTTCGACGCCGTGATGGCGCAGTGCGGCGACGATGACGTCGACGTTCTCTCGGTGATGAAGGCGTTCTCGGCGCGGGCAGTGGCCGATTTCTGTATCGGGGGCGACGGCGCGGACGCGGAGGCGGTCGCGGAGGCGGTCGCGGAGGCGGTGAGCGCGGCGGCCGGAGCGGCGGCCGAGATCATGGACAGGTCGGTGACACCGCCGTTCTGGCTCCCGCAACCCACGGTGCTGCGGGTGCATCGGACGAGCCGCCGACTCGCTCGCCGTCTCGACCGGGTGATCGCCCATCGGAGCGCCTCGGCCGCCGCTCCGGTGCCGAGGGACTTGCTCGACGTTCTCCTGGCACCTCACGGGCGCTGCCTGAGCGAGGAGGCGATACGAGATCTGCTGGAAGTCGTCCTCCGAGCCTCGCACGGCGTTCCCGGCGCCGCGTTGGCCTGGGCGGTGCGCGCCTTCGCCCAGGATCCGGGACTTCTCGAACGGGTACGCGCGGAGGCGGGACCCGCACGTGCGGCGGCGGCCGGGGCGCCGGTGGCCGCGAGCGACCTGCCGTACACCGAGGCCGTCGTCAAGGAACTGCTGCGCGCCTACACGCCCACCTGGCTGATGGGCCGTGTCGTCGGGCGGCCGACCAGCCTCGGCCCCTGGGAGTTCCTGCCTGGCGAGCAGGTCATGTTCAGCCCGTATCTGGTGCACAACGACCACCGGTGGTGGAGTGCCCCGGACCGGGTGCGCCCCGAGCGATGGCTGATCGCCGAACAGCCGCACGCGCGGTACGCGTACTTCCCGTTCGGTGCCGGCGCCAGGGTCTGCCTGGGCAGCCAGCTCGGCCTGCTCCAGTTGACGCTCGCGATCGCCCGCTTGGCGGACATCTGTGACATCGATGTGGTCGATTTCCCTGGGACCGTGCATCCCCGTGCACTGTTCGAGCCGAGCGGTCTGCGGGCCCGGTTCCGGCCGGCGGCACGATAGACGATGATCACGTCCTATCCCGATGGATCAAAGGAGAGATGGCGGTTCATGCAGGCCCCGACGTGACCCCCGACATACCTGGAACCCGACCTCCGTGCCCTCGACCGCGATCTCGTCCTGGTCGTCCGAGAGTTGCAGTTCCTTTCCACGGCCGCGGACGCGATCCCCGTGCGACGCGTCCGGGGTGGACCTGCCAGCCCTGCGGGCGGGCGACCTGGCGGCGCTGGCCGACGTGGTGTGGGACGAACGCACCATCTGGCCTGCCGGGTGGCGCGAACACATCCGCGCCCGCTCCGATCCGGTACCGGGTCCGTGGCGGCACCGGGCGCGACCCCGCCGAGGTGACGGTCACCTGATGGCCCCCACCTGGTTGCTCCTGCGCGGACCCCATCCGATCGATTTCCAACCCCTGCTCAGCCACTGCACCCGGGGCCGTCGATCGTGGGCGGCGCCAGCGATCTGACTCCCAGAGGGAGACGCCGCGCCGTGCTGGTGTGACGGGCTACGACGCTCAGGCCACCTGGGAGGTCATTTCCGCAGCGGCTGCTGGACGCACCGCCGCCGAACTCCAGGCCAAGTCCCGCCACGCCCACCTGGCCGGCCTCGGCGCCTGCGTCCGCCTCGGCGAACAAACCTCCGCCCGCGTCACCGCAGACACCGATCCAGCCGCCCGCCGACACCCCCGCTGACCGTCGGCCTCAGCCGCCCTGTCGCTACTGGTCGTTCCGATCCTCCTCGTGGGCCTGTCGGTTCCAGGTCCGTGGGGCTGCCTCATTCCAGGCCGCGGTGAACACCGTGGCGGTCTGCTGGGCGGTCAACTGGCCGAGCGGGATGGTGTCGCCGAACTCGCGGCGCAGCCGCCGCAGCCATGAGCTGGCTGCGCCGCCACGACGAGCACCAGGAGGGTGACCTGCCCTGACAGGGAACGCATAGCCGGCCGCTAGGCGGGATCCGGTTCTCTCGTGTGGACGGGTCGCGGGGGCGAATCGGGTCACAGGACGTGGGGAGGCCCCGCGCGAACTTCCTGCACGAGAGGGGAGCACCGGGTGAAGAGAATCGGCGCACTCGCGACGCTGACGCTGCTGGGCTCGGCGGCGTTCATGCTCACGACGGCCTCGCCGGCGGCGGCCCAGGAGGTGTGCGTGTACGAGGGGGCCGACAAGGCCTGCCTGGACACCGGGACGAGGGTCGCCAGGGTCTGCGACAACGAGGCCGACGGCAACGGCGTCTACGGATGGTTCGGCGGCGACCGCTACCTGTGGGACGCGAACGGGTCGGCGGGCGGGTGCAGCTACAAGTCGTACCCGACCGCGAGCTCCGTCCAGGTCTGCGAGGACGTGTACCCCGGCATGTTCCTGGACCCCTGCTCTGGCGACTGACGGGCCGGTCGCCGGCATCGAGGCGGGGTCGGCGCCCGTTGTAGGGGGTGAGGTGGTCGTACTCCGCGCGCCTGCTGGGAGAGCCCGGCCACCAGTTGGTGAAGGAGGGCGCCCTCCGGGCGCCAGCCGGTGGCCGGGCTCTGTCACACCTTGGCCTGGAAGGTGCCCGGCGCGATGAAAACGAACGTGAGCACGCGGCGCCGGCCCGAGCGCAGGGCTCGGCTGTCACTTCTCGTTCGTTCTGGCGATCGCTCATCGCTCTGACCTGCCATTCGCCACGTGTCCATCCGTCCGCCGGACGGTCAGAGCGCTGGGGGCCGTCTCACTGCATACCGGCGATGTTCGCCTGCGGCACTCTGCCCTCAGGGGCTTCAGGCATCGAACGTGCAGCCCGACTTCAGGGAACTGGTTCTGTTGTCACCGACCCTGTTGTTGGACAGGTCTCGGTCCTCGCGGAGCGGCCCAGAATTGCCGGTCCGCCTCCAGATGCTCCTGTCCCCCTTGTAGTTCTTGTACCGGTAGAGCGTCACCCAGCAGCGCGCAGGGACCTGGATCGAACTGATGCTGTCGTTGATCTTGGCGCCGTCTGGCCAGCGGAAATCGGCGAGTTTCTTGATGTTGCCCGCGATGCACGCGTGCTGGCCGCCGAAGTTCTTCTTCTGGTACACGGCGACCCTGTTGATACCGCAGATCGCCGGCGCGGCCGACGACTCCACGGCGTGCGCGGTCCCGGCGGACGCCAGCGCGAGCGTCGCGCCGATGCTCGCCACAGCCCCCATCCACATCACTTGGGACATTCGTCAGATCCCTTCTCTCGGGTTGATTCATGCTGCATCGCAGGTGCAGTCTCCGACGCATCCTTCCGCTGTACCGACGGCAACTCGCACGTGCGAGAGAAGCCGCGGCTCTGCAATGGCCAGGCGCCCTCTGCTCCCGGCCGTGCAACTCGACTTGGAGTGCGCATTGAGGGCTCCCGTCTCCTCCGCCCTCGAGCGAGTCACCCATAAGACGCCGGGCCCCACCGTTTTGTGACACCACCGGGCACCGGGACTATCCGGCCGGACTTTCACGCTTGGCAGCCACACCGCTGGTCAGGGCCCTCGCTCCGGTTCGTGTCACCAGGCGCAAGGTAGAGCGCCCGCACCGGTCAGGGCTTCGCAGGACCGTCTCGCAGAACAGCCCGGTTGTGAGGGGAGTTCTGCGAACGGCGACCTGGGTGAACGGCGCGTGGGGTGGACGCGGCGCTGACCTCGCACAACCGGTCATTCATGAGACCACGAAGCGTCACCGCAATCACGCACAGCCACTTTGCGGCCGGTGGCACGGACCCGAGTGCAGGGCCTACGGCATCGTGCTGGGAGCCCTGCGACGCACCGAACTCCGCGCCCAGCTCGTCGGCCTGCTGCTGGCACCGCCGCCCTACTTCGCGCTGCCGCCCGCACCCGACGCCCTCAACCGCTGCCATGCTCTCGCCGCCCGCACCACCGCCCACCCCAGACCACCGCGCTCGCCCCGGACGCGCCGCACACCGAAGAGCATCTCGCCCCCGCCATCTTCCGGCTCGTCCGCCACCTCACCGCAGCGGCCGGGGCCGGCGCCGGGGAAGCTGCTGATGATCTCGGCGTCGGGGTGCTGGGCGAATGCCTCCTGGACGGCTTCGGCCAGGTCGTGCTCGGCGGCGCAGGCGGCTTCGAGCTGGCGCAGCAGCGCGGTCAGCCGACGGCCCATGGCCTGTTCGACCAGGTCGGGCAGCCGCATGTGCTCGGCGCCGAAGATCCGTCGGAGCCGTTCGACGTCCTGCTCGATGTGGCAGGCCCGCCCGGCTCGTTTGAGGGCGGCGCGCAGCTGCGCGCGGGTGAGCGCGGCCGCACGGGCCGGGGTGGGCGCCAGGGTGAGGATGACGCGGGCCTCGGCCTCGGTGACCCCACCGTTGCGCAGGTGCGCGAACGTCTCCAGCGCGGCGGCGTAGTAGTCGTGCAGCAGCGACCGGATGCGCCGGCCGAGCTGGAGGCGGTCCCAGACCGCGTCCTGCTGGGTGCGGGCCAGCACGGTGATCGCTTGCGCCGGCTCGGAGTCGGCGGGCAGCGGGCGGTGCGCGGCCATGTCGGTGCGCAGAATGTTGGCCAAGGTCAGCGCGTCCTGCGCGTCGGACTTCTTGCCTGAGGCGCCGTGCCGGTCGCGATAACGGGACACGGCGTAGGGGTTGATGGCGAACACCTGGCGGCCGGTGGCGCGCAGGCAGGCCGCGCGGTCGCTCGATTGCGACCGGGATCGGGTCGTCGGCCTGGTCACCGACGGAGGCCGGCAGCTTCAGCAGCGCGCGCAGGCCGGTGGCGTCATTGGTGATGCGGGCCTTGGCGACCCGGGTGCCGTCCTGGTCGACGACGGCGATGTCGTGGCGGCGTTCGGCCCTGTCGATCCCGCAGAACAGTGCGGCCAACGCTTCTCCAATCAGCGGACAGTCGGTCATCGGTGCAGGTCAGAACCACAGCGGAGACGCGTGGCCCGCTAATGGAAGGACTCGTCGGTCCGACATCCGATCAGTCGTTCGCGACCCCGGCGATCCGCGGGGTCTCCTTCCGCCGCGAGAGCTCACCGGCTCGGCCGCGTGTGGGAGGTCAGCCCCGCGAACGGGCTCGAACCACGAACACCACGCTTGCCCAACCACCGCCGCCGCGACGGGAGAATGCCGGGACGGCCGGTCTGGTGACAGGCCTCTGATCTGGCACGGGGCCTTCCGCGAATCAGGCTCATCGCCCGGCATCCACCGGCCACGACGCCGGAAAGTTCGGGGTGAGCAGACGCCGACCCGACCGGTCTGGGGACAGGCATCTGGTGCCCTCGCCAAGTCAGGCTCTGCGGCCGACGCCCGCTCACAAGATGCGATTAGCCGCAAAGCGAGCACGGCCAGCCCTGGTCGCTGCTGCTCAGGAGGAGGTTTGTTCGTCGTCGTGGTCGGCGAGGTGGCGGTAGAGGGTGGCGTGGCTGACGCCGAAAGCCGCTGCGACTTGCTCGACCGGTTGGCCGGCGGCGAGAGCGGCCCGGGCCGTGGCGAACTGGTTTCGGTCGGGCTGGCGGGGCTGGCCGGGCTGCTTGCGCTGGGCCTCATTGACATCGTCGAGTACGCCGGCACCAGGGGGAGTCGCGAATGTCTGCACGTAGCCGATGGCTGCCCGCAGGGCGTCTTCCAGCGGGGCGATGTCGCGGGCGACCTGGGCGAGGAGCATGCCGCCCTGAAAGGCGGAGAGCAGGAGGTAGGCCAGTCGGGTCGGGTCCGTCTCAACACCGATGCGGCCGAGCCTCTGCATCCGTTCGAGTCCATCTCGGAAGATGTCGCTCCACTGCTCGAACGCGTTCGCGAGTTCCGTGCGAACGTCAATGTCGGTCTTGATGATCTCGCTGGCGAGCGAACCGAGGCTGCAGCCTTCCTGGTAGGAGCGCTCGTAGGCGATAGAGAAGCCCGCCCATTCCCGAAGCGAGTCGAGGCTTTCAAAGTGGGTAAACCGCTCACTGCGATGGAACGTGAGGACGCGCTCGGCCTGCCACTCGATGACCGCGAGGACAAGGCTCTCCTTGGTCGGGAAGTAGTGGTTGAGCTGTGATCCGCTGATGCCTGCCGCGCGACGGAGCTGCTCGTTGTTCGTCGCGTGGACGCCCTTGGTGTAGATGAGCTCCGAGCGTGCTCGAGGATGCGGGCTCGGGTCGCCTGCCCCTTGTCCGTGAGCTTCTGCGGCACCCGGGCTTCCGTTGTGGCTTCCATGACACACACGATTACCCAGATTGGGCCTGTCAGCCCACATTCGCGTCGTATTGACTGCCGCGATTGGGCTGACAAGCCCAGAACGTGGCGCCGAGAGCCGGCGAGCACGAGATATACGGAGGCACCCATGAAGGCAATCGTCGCGATGGATCAGGCCGCGGAAGCAGCCGGGATCACCCTCGCGGAGCGGCCTGAGCCGACGCCGGCGATCAACGACGTCGTCGTTGAAGTCCACGCGTCGGGTTTCGTCCCCGCGGAGTGGGAGTGGCCCTCGACGTGGGTCGATCGCTCCGGTCACGATCGCGCCCAGGCGATCATCGGCCACGAGTTCGCCGGTGTGGTCTCCTCCCTCGGCTACGGCACGACGGGACTCTCGCTGGGACAGCGGGTGTTCGGGATCACGGACTGGCATCGCGATGGGACGCTGGCCGAGTACGCGGCCGTGGAGGCACGCAATCTTGCGCCGCTGCCGGGGAACGTCGACTTCACGGTGGGTGCGAGTCTGCCGATCTCCGGCTTGACCGCGTGGCAGGGCCTGTTCCAGCACGGCCGCCTTCAGGCGGGGCAGAGCGTCCTCGCACACGGCGCCGCCGGCGCCGTCGGGTCAGTGGTGACGCAGCTCGCCCGGGAGTTCGGCGCCTACGTCATCGGTACCGGTCGGGCGGCGGACCGCCAGGCGGCGCTCGACTTCGGCGCGAACGAGTTCCTCGACCTCGACCATGAGGATCTCGGCGACATCGGCGGGGTCGACCTGGTCTTCGATGTCATCGGCGGTGATATCCAAAGGCGTTCGGCGAGCATCATCCGGCCTGGCGGGACGCTGGTGTCGGTGGTCGGACCCGTTGAGGCTCGCCCTGTCGACGGCTTGGCGGTCGACTTCGTCGTCGAGTCCGTTCCGAGCCAGCTGGTGGAGATCGTCGACCGGGTGCGAGACGGGCGCCTTCGCACGCACATCGGAACCGTCGCAACCCTCGACGACGCCATCCCCGCGCTCAACCCGACCGAGCGGCGCAAGGGCAAGACCATCATTCGCGTGCGTCATCATGGCCAAGACCGGGCGTAAGAGCCTGCGGTCAGTGCAGCGCTACTTCGAACCCGGCCTGGCCCTGCGCTTGCCGGGAATTACGTCCGTTCAGGTGAGAGCTGCAGCGTCTGGTGGGCTCCGGGGCCGGGCTTGATCAGTCGCTGGGCAGGTCACGGTGCGGCGGTCGGCACGGGATGACGAGCGGTTGTGCTCTTGCGACTGGCCTATTCGACTGTGGCGAACGCGTTCGCGGTCCTTCGTCCGCTGCCGGTGACCGATCGGGAGAAGGACACCGAGATCTTGGTGCTGCGGCATCAGATCACCGTGCTGGAACGCCGGCTGGACGGGGCGAAGGTGCGGTTCACTGCTGCGGACCGAGCACTGCCGGCTGCGCTGCTGCACGGGTTGCCTCCCAGAGTGCTACGGCGGATACGGCTTCCGGTACGGCCCGATACGGTGCTGCGCTGGCACCGGGACTTGATCGCTGGCCGGCACGCTGCCCAGTCCAGGCCCAAGCGGCCGGGCCGGCCACCGACCGCGCGTTCTGTCCGCTTGCTCGTTCTGCGTCTGGTACGGGAGAACCCGAGCCGGGGGTACCGGCGGGTGCACGGCGAGTTGCTGGTGCTCGGTGTCCAGGTGGCCGCGTCCACGGTCTGGGAGATCCTCAAGGACGCCGGGATCGATCCGGCACCCGAGCGTGCCTCGACCACGTGGGCCGGCTTCCTGCGCTCCCAGGCTGAGGTGCTGCTGGTGCGACTTCCTGGAGACCGTCACATTGACGGGTGCGCGGATGTACGTGCTCGCGGTGATCGAGCATCACACCCGCCGGATCCGGGTCCTGGGCGCCACCGCTCACCCGACCGCCTCGTGGGTGAAACAGGCCGCCCGAACCTGGTCATGGACCTGGAAGACGCCGGCTTCCGCGCACGGTTCCTGATCCGCGATTGGGACGGCAGGTTTCCCGAACTCTTCGACGCCATCCTGGGTGATGCGGGCATCCAGGTGGTGCTGACCGGGGTACGGATGCCGAGGATGAACGCGATCACGGAGCGGTGGGTGCAAACCTGTCGGCGTGAGCTGCTCGACCGGACCCTGATCTGGAAGCAGCGGCACCCGCTCCTTGCCCTGCGCGAGTTCGAGGTCTTCTATAACGAGCACCGGCCACATCAGGGCATCGCGAACGCACGCCCGTTGCATCCGTTGCCCCCGGCGGTCACCGATCCGGCCCGGATCGCGAGCCTGGACGTACGAAGACACGGACGTTCGGGCGGATCCTCAACGAGTATCGGAATGCCGCTTGACCTGCATGGACGAAGTTTTCGGCATACGCAGGGCCGCGTCGCCGTACGTGCTCACTCCAGGCGCCAGAGAGCGATGGTGTTGTCCTGGACGCCGATGGTGGCCATGGTGCGCCCGTCGGGGCTTAGGGCGAACTGGTTGATGGTCCTGGTTCCAGGCCTGGTGACGGTGACGCCGCGGCGGGGGTGGTCCACGGTGGGTGGGGTCCCTGGGATGGTGGCGGTGGCCCGCTTCTTGTGGGTGGTCGCGTCCCAAAAGTGCAGGCCCGAATAGTCGGAGGTCACGACGGTGCGGCCGTCGGTACTGTAGGCCAGGCCGGTAACGGCGCCGATGTGGCGGCCGAGCGGGCTCCCCTGTGCCTTGCCGGTGGCGGCCGCGAGGAAGCGGACCCTGTCGAACACGCCCGCCTCAGTGGCGGTGTCGAGGGCGACAGTGGCGCCGTCCGGGCTCAACACGAGGTGCTCGCCACCGCCGAAGTCCTCGGGCGACTTGGCCCGCTCCCTGCGGGCGGCCACGTCCCAGACCCGAACGACCTCCTCACCGGTCTCATCCACGCTGACGAGCGTGCTGCCGTCCGGGCTGAAGACCATGATCTTGGCGTCTACCGGCCGCAGGGGTTCGCCGGCCGGCCTGCGGGTGACCGGATCGTAGAAGCGGATCCCTTCATCGCCGAAACCGCTGGTGGTGAAGTACTTTCCGTCCGGGCTGAAGGCGACCGCCGAGAAGTTCTGGACGAAGGCGTCTTCGGACCTGGCGATCTCCCCAAGCGGGCGCAGGGTGGCGGCGTCCCACAACTGGGCCCGCTCGTCGCTGCCAGTCGCCAGCGTGCGGCCGTCGGGCCTGAAGGCCACGGTCTTGAAGATGACGTTCGAGCTTTTGAGTGGTGTGGCCCGCTCCTTATGGCCGGCCACGTCCCACAGCCGCAGTACGCCGTCCTGGGATTCGATGGAGGCCAGGGTCGTACCGTCCGGGCTGAAGCGGAGGCGGCCGATCGCGCCACGGTGACCCTTGAGGGTGCCGAGCCTCCGCAGGGTGGGGCGCGCCGGGATGGCGGTGGGCGGAGGTGTACGGAGGAGCGGGGCGGTGCTGGACGCGGTGGAGCCGGGGCGGGCGCCCGTGGCGGCCCGCTTCGCGTTGTCGCTCCCGCGATCACCGGAGCCGCCGCTGAAGACCACGACCCCGGTAGTAACGGCACCAGCCACGAGGACGGCGCCCCCGACGAGGAGACGGCGTCGCGCGGCCAGTCCGCCCCCCGCCGCAGATTGCCCCGGCGGTGCGGCGACTGCCTGCTGCGCCGCTTGCGGGGAGGCGTCTGTCTGGGCTGGTGGCGAGGGCTGCGCGGGCTGAGGAGGTACCCGGGGTGTGGCGGCCGGCTCTTCGCGGGGCTGGCCGCCTTCGGCACGCTTCCGGTCGTTCCCGGACCCCGCGTCGTGTGGCTGCTCGTCCATCTCGCCTCTCCCGTGCGGGTTTCGCTTGATCTCGATGTTCTCGACTCACGGTAGGAGGGCGGCGCCGGGACCGGTCCCAACTCTGGTTGGGACGGCAGGATCTGGCAGGTGAGGGGTTGAGCGGGCCGTGCATTGCGGTTGGAAACGGTGTAGGTGCCGAATACTCGGCCACGCTATGCGACCTGTTGGTATTCGTGTAGGAGGCCACCGAGGCGGTCTTGCCGGGTGACCTTGTTCTCGGTGTCGACCGGGTCGGGGAGTGCCCGTAGCGGGCAGGCTTGGTGCAGCGCACGGTGTGGACGCTGCTCATTGAAATGGGTTTCGTACTCGGACAGGGTCTTGCGCAGGTGCGCGGCGTTCAGGATGAGCATCGGTCGAGGAGTTCGCGGCGGATGCTGCCGACCCACCGTTCCATGATGGCGTTCATGCGAGGCGCCTGCGGTGCGGTGGGCACGATGCGAATGCCTTCGGAATGGAAGTGGAGTGCCCCGGCTTCCGTGATGGGAGCCAAGCCAGGAGGAGCTCGTGCCGCCCTGGCCCGAGGCTGTGCTGTCGTCCTCGGTAGGCCAGTCTGTGCCCGCCCAAGACCACGCATGGCACCCGGGTGATCGCACTGGACCGTACGACGGTGGCCGCATTGCGTGCCCATCGCGCCCGGCAGCAGGCGGAGGCGGACGCCTACGGCGAGGGTTACCGCGACAGCGGGCACGTGTTCACCAACCTCAACGGCGACCCGGTCGCCCCGGGGCGGCTCACCCACGTGTTCCAGAAGCTGATCGCCGAACATGATGTACTGCCGATCCGGCTGCACGACCTTCGCCACGGCGCCGCGACACTGGCGCTGACGGCCGGAGTCGAGCTGAAGGTGGTGCGGGAAATGCTGGGACACTCCAGCATTGTGCTGACCGCCGACACCTACGCCTCGGTGCTGCCGGAGGTCGCGCACCGCGCGGCGGAGCAGACCGCCGCGCACCTGCTGCGCGCCGCGGGCGTCGTGCCGGGGACCACTCGGCGCCGCGGCCGTGCCCCGGCCCGCCGTCGGCGCTCTGCGCGAAGGCGCACCCGGGCGGGCCTGGTGCGGCGCAAGGTGACGGCCCGGAGCCCTGAACCGTCCCGGCCGCGCACTCGCGCACGGCCGCCCAGTCCCGTCCGCACACGCACTGCGGCCACTGCGTGATCGAGAGCACGTGATCGAGAGCATCCGCTCCCCCGTCCCTGCCTGACGACCTGCGAAAGGACTTACCGCACATCGGAGGCGCGTCAGCCTCGACGAGGTCGGCGCGCGGGGACCGCCTTGCTCGCGATCAAGCAGCGGGACGTGAAGGGGCGTGGCGCCGACGTGTGCGGTGTCCTGGCCCCAGGGTGGTCTCAGGCTGGCCCCAGGCATGATCGCCGCCGGGGTCGATCGGGAGCATTTGGGCTGGTCACGGTGGGTGGGTCGCGTGGGACTCGAACCCACAACCTACGGATTAAAAGTCCGGAGCTCTGCCAATTGAGCTAGCGACCCTCGAAACTTGCCGTTCTACCTGGGCTTTCTCACCTGGCCACAAGATCCTTCCGATAGCTCATGGGTGACTCAGCTTAGGATTCTGAGCCCGCCAGGGCTCGCACCGAGTCTAGAGGGCACCGCAGCCCACCGCATCCCAGTACCAGCCCGGCAGAGCTCACACCGAGCCACAGGGAGCACGCATGACCGGAGCCGTCGTCCCCTTCGACCCCCACCGCCGACGCCGCACCAGCCGCCGCCCCCAACCCGCCACTCCCCCTGGACTCACCTTCGGCGCGGCCATGAACTCCTGGACCCTCGCCCTCCAAGCCCGAGGGCGCAGCGACCGCACCATCGGCGAATACGTGGCCACCATCGAGATCTTCACCGCCTGGCTCGACGCCAACGACCTGCCCGACGACGTCGAAGCCGCCACCGCCGAGCACATCCGCCGGTTCCTGACCCACGAGAACGGCCGCGCCTACAACAAGGACAACGTCCGCAAGACCACCCAGCCCGCCACCGCCGCCAAGCACTTCCGCAATCTGCGCGCCCTCTTCAACTGGCTCGTCAAGGAAGGAGAGCGCACCACCCCCTCCCCCGTCCACTCCGAAGACCAGCCTGACGCCCCCAAGAAGCACCGCGCGGCCCTGACCGACGAACAGATGAGCGCCCTGCTGGCCACCTGCAAGAAGCGCACCTTCGAGAACCTGCGCGACGAGGCGATCCTGCGCCTGCTGGTGGACTCCGGCCCCCGCCGCTCAGGCATCGCCGGCATCCGCCACACCCCGGATGACGACGCCACCAACGACCTGTACCTGGCCCGTTACCGCATCCGCATCGTCCTCAAGGGCGGCGACGAGCACCTCATCCCGATCGGGAAGAAGACCGCTCTGGCCATCGACAGGTACATCCGGGCCCGCGCCCGCCACCCGGCAGCCGAGGAGCCGTGGCTGTGGCTGGGGCAGAGGGGCCGGCTCACCGGGTCGGGGATCTACCAGATGGTCCGGGAACGCGGGGCCATGATCGGGGTCCCCGGCCTGCACCCGCACCGGTTCCGGCGCAAGAGCGTCACCGAGTACCTCAACGCCGGCGGGAACCCGATCGACGCGATGTACAACTTCGGCTGGAAGTCGATGGCGATGGTGGACGAGTACACGCGGGAAACCGCGCGTGAGCGAGCGGCGGAAGCTCACGCGCGGCTGTCCCCGGGGGACCGCTACTGAACCGGTCCGGGCAGGTCAGGAGCCGGGGTGTCGGCGACGGTCGGCGTTTGCACCGGCGCCGGCACCTGCGACTCGGAAGGTGTGGGGATGTCTGCCTCCTCGACGGGCCGAACGTCCAGCTCGGCTTCTCGCGTGGCTCGCGTGCGCCAGGGCTTGGGGGCCGGTGGCGCGCCTTTCGGTGCGGGCGTCGACTGGCCCTGAGAGTCGGCGGCCGGGCTGGCGGAAGTGGCTGTGGTGGTGCGTGGGGGCTCCGCAGAGGCCGGCGCTGATGGAGTCACGGCGATGACTCGGGTGGACGTGATGATGGATTGGTCTGGCGCGGGTGCCGTTTCGGTTGGCGTGGCGCGTTCCAAGGAATCAGCGAGCGTCGCGCTCATGACGACGAGAACACCGGAGACGGCGAGGAGCACGGTGACCGCTGCCGCGCCGCCCCGGAAGCGCCTGGAGGGCAGGGGGGCCGGGTGGAGCCCGCCCCGCTCGGGTAGGTGGGAGATTTTCGAGGGGCGGGGCTCGGCTTCACCGAACCGCTGCAGCGTGTCCTGGGTGCCCTGCCAGTACGCCGCCCTCGCGACTCGCCGGATCCTCGGACCGTGCTCGGTCCGTAGGACGACCAGGAGTCCGACGGCCGCGGCGAGCAGGAAGGAGTGGGTTTCGCCTGACGGCTCCTCGAAGAGGAGACCGGCGATGGATCCGCTCCAACAGAGTGCGCAGACGGCGACGGTGACGTGGCGCAGCTTGATCATGACCCTCCCAGCGCGTGGCCGTGTAGATCGGCGTTGTCCCCCTCGGGGCGGGTCTGGCTGGGGGGAAGCCCCGCCCCGTCCGATCTTCCGTTTCGGTTGTTGACCTACCGTCTAACAAATGCACCGAAATGTCACTGTCCGGATTAGGACAGTAACGCCACGTCGTTAAGGAGTGTCCGAACCCGCAACTCTCCGAAAAGATTTACCCGGCCGCTGACTGATCGTCACGGCCCTCGCCATGCCCGCGGCCACCATGTCGGCGGCCGATGAACATCACGAGCTTCTCCAGGATCGTCCTGTTCTGGCGCTGGGTCTCGCTGTACTCCCGCAGGAGCTCCTCGACCACCGCCCGGTCCTCACCCGACAGGCGGCCGATGACTTCCTGCACTTTGCTGTCGAACGCCTCGGTTCCCGCAGCGGCCTGGAGCTCGATCTCCTCCAGGACCTCCGCGGCCTCATGTAGTCGCCGGTCGCCGGGTTGGTACTTATAGAGCCGTTCGGCGGTGATGCCGACGGCGCGTGCCATGTGGGCGATGGTTTCGGCGGGGGCGCGGTTGCCCTTGCCGCCTTCGATCTGGCTCCATCGCTGGTGACTGATTCCCGCCTCGTCGGCGGCTTCCACGATGGTGAGGCGGCGGGCGCGTCTGGCTCGCCCGATGAGCGCGGCCTCTGGGTAGGCGGGTGTGCCCATGGTCGTTAGCTCTCGTTAGCTGAAATTAGCTCGCCCTCACTTTAGAGATCGTTCCCCGGTCTGTCACCTACCCCCGAGGGGCCCCTCTGGCCTGCCACAAAGCCACATGAAGCCAGGCAGTTGCCATTAGCTCTAATTAGCTCTAATCTCGTCGCATGACGTCCAACGAGGGGGCCGTAGACGTCCCCTTCCACGACCGCCGGAAGATCCGCCGCGAGCGGATCCTGGCCGGTCAGAGCCAGGCCGAGACCGCTCGCCGCGCAGAGATCAGCGCCGCCCACCTGTGCAACATCGAGCTCGGCAACGTCGCCAGCCCCTCCCCCGAGGTCCTGGGACGCATCGCCGACGCCATCGGCTGCACCATCGCCGACTTCGAGCGCGACACCCCCACCCGCACGAACGTGGCGGAGGTGGGTTGACATGCCGGCTCGGGACCCGAAGGCGCGCAGCGAGATCGCCCGCACGGCCGCGCTCGTGAACCTCGCCAAGCAGGCGAACTGGGTGGAGATGACCGCCCCAGCCCGCCGCAAGTCGCCGGTGACGTTCGAGTACTGGCTCGACCGCACCAAGACCGAGCACCCGGATGCGCCGCCGCGGCAGCAGCAGCGGATGGCTGAGGCGGCATGGCGTGCCCGGCAACGGCAGAACTCGAAGAAGGCCGTCGAGGCGCGCAAGGCCAAGCGTCAGCCGAAGCCGAAGGCGGGTGCGGCGTGAGCGAGCAGATCGATTACGAGGCGGGCCGGCTGGCGCGGCAAGACCAGCGTTGGCAGGACGCCCAGGCCGCGTACGTCGCCGAGTACGAGGACGTCGACCCGGACGTGGCGTTTGTCGAGCGCGTCAAGGCGGCCACGCGGATGCGGGTCATCGAGCGCGAGTACGAGAACGACGGCCGCCCGGCGGCCTGACAAGCAGACGGGGCCCCCGGGCCGTGCCAGCGGCCGGAGACCCCTAGCCCCACCACCCAGTCACTGCAATGGAAGGCAGGGCATGAAGACCAAGACTAGGCCCCTCACCCTCGCCGACGCCTTCGAGGCGATGGCGAACGTGGAGCTCCAGGAGCAGGACCGGGACGAGAAGCTCGTCACCGTCCCCGCTATCCAGAGCGTTCTGGAGCCGCTCACCATCCACCTGCTGCCGGACGGCCGGGACCTGTGGTGGGGCGAGTTCAAGCGCTGCCTCGTTGCCCGGCAGCGGGCCGAGAACGGGGATGCGCCGTGGCATGACGGGGCGGGCGTCGACTGGGACGCGCGGGTCGCCGAGGCCCTGGAGCGGCTGACCGGAGGCGACCGGTCATGACCCTCAACACCAGCGTCTACGTCCTGGACGAGATCAACTACAAGTACGTCTGGGTGCGCGCCAACCAGCTCATCGGAGCCACCGAGGCGACCCGCTTCCGCAACGAGCAGGTCAAGACCTGGCAGAACGGCGAGGGTAAGCCCGAGCCCGGCAACGCCTGGAGCATCGGCAACAACGCTGGCCAAGGCCTGTGCGCGCTGCTCGACATCCACTACCGGCCCGACGCGCCGCTGCGCGCCAAAGACGGCGGGTGCGAGTGGTACTGCGACCCTGACTGCGAGGACGAGCACCGCAGTCGCGCGTGCTGGCTGGAGGTGTCCTTCGACACCGGCTACGGCCACCGCGACCAGCAGGGCCGTGGCTGCGGTGACCTGCACGCCTCTCTGGTCGCCGATCTCGGCAAGTGGCTGGACGAGCGCGGTGTGCGGTGGCTCTGGGAGAACGAGTTCACCGGCGAGATCCACTCCGGCTATGAGCGGCTGATCGATCTGTGCACGAGCGGCTTCGAGGCCACGGCGTGGTTCCGCAGCACTGTGCTCCCGGCCATCGAGAACGGCGGTGTGTGATGCCTGCCCCCGACGCCCTCACCATCCCACCCCTCGCACTCGCCACCGCAGGCATCGCCACCACCTACCTCACCCCCCACCGCCTCACAGGTGCCCTCACCACCTGCCTCGCCCTCGCCGTCCTCATGTGCGAGGCCATCGCCTACCACGACGACGCCAGCGCCGCCGTCTACCTGGCCGGCGCGGTCATCGCCGCCCAGGTCGCCGGGACCGCGCAGGACGAGACCACCACCGACCAGGACGGAGACGCCCGATGAAGTTCACCGACGAGCAGCTGCGCGACTTCGCCCGCAAGGTCGTCCTCTCATGCACCGAGGACATCGACTACATGGGCGTCGGCGAGAAGTTCGGACACAACTGGGCGCACCTGTCCGAGCAGGAGTTCGACGACGTGCAGAGCCGGGTGCACGACCTCGCCACGTCGTCGACCGTCACCGTCTCCTGGCCCGGCGACCAGGACGCGGATGCCGAGGTGAAGCGACTCCGCGCCGAGGTGGAGCAGCTCACCAAGCGCGCCGAGTTCGCCGAGGCCGCCCACGACCAGCGCCTCCAGGAAGTCGACGCTCTCACCCGCGCCCTCCACGACACCCGGGCCGAGGCAGCCGAATTGGACCGCCGCCTGAACGCGGAGGAGGAGGGCCGGTGAACACCGCCATCGCCGCCCAGCTCAACGCCGCCGCCGACCACATCACCGAACACGGCTGGACCACCGGCGACTGGCACGAGCCCACCATCGACCACGCCAACCCCGGCCACTACCTGCCCATCAACCAGTCCCGGCTCTGCGCCCTCGCCGCCATCAAAATCGCCTGCGGCCAGGACGCCGACGACGCCGAACTCACCCCCGCCACCCGCGCCGCGGCCCGCGCGTTCGCCGACCACCTCGGCCTCAACGTGCCCGCCGATCACGACGACGAGGACGGGGCGCTCACCGAGGCCATCGGCGGCTGGAACGACCGAGACGGGCAGACGCGCGAACAGGTCATCGCCGCGCTCCGCGCTGCGGCCGGCGCCCTGACCGCGGGGAGCCCGGCATGACGCTCACCGAGAAGGCGCAGTGGATCGCCTCGTTCATCGCCGCCGAGGTCATGACCGTCCACGACGGCATCAACCTCCTCATCGAGGAAGCCCAGGGGCGCCTCACCATCGTCGGCGCCGCGGACATGCTCGCGCGCTCGGGCCTGGACGACTGGACGCCGCTGCGCCGACGGGACGGCAGGTGGTGGAAGCGATGAGACGCCCCGGCCTCCTGAACTTTCTCAGCCCCCGTGCCGGCGCCGGGGCGGCATCCCCGGCGCCGGCGGCCGACACGAACTCCCTGATGAAAGAGGTATCGGCAATGACCATCATCCCAGACCCCAAGCGGGCCGCCTACGCGCAAGGGCTCCGCGACCTGGCCGACTTCCTGGAAGCCCAGCCCGAGGTCCCGCTCCCCTCCTACCCCAGGGTGGGCCCCCTCCTGTGGGGCGACGACGAGGACAAGCGCGCGGAGGTCGAGCGGATCGCGTCCCTGCTCGGCGTCACGCCGCGCAAGGAAGCCTCGCAGCACCTGGCCAGTCGGTATTTCGGTCCGGTCGTCTACGAGGTCGTGGCCATCACGGCGGAGGAGATGGAGCGGCACCGCGCGCTGCACTCCTACCGCGACAACGTCCAGCCCGAACCGCCCGCGCTCGCGGAGGAGCCGGCGGACGCGGAGCTGGTGGAGGCGGACGCCGAGCTGGTGGAGGCGGACGCGGAGGCGGCGGCCGAGGCCAGCGTGTCCCCGGTGAGCTACGACGCCGACGAGGTCGTCGAGGGCGGTGGCCAGCATGGCTGAGCCGACCATCATCGTCCGCCTGGACGGCGGCCCGAAGAACGTGTCCGAGTACGGCCCGTTCACCACCCGCCACCAGGCCGAGGCGTTCGCGGCGTTCATGTCGGCGGAGGTCGACCCGGCGCGGGTGTTGGAGGCGTGGGGCGTGGACCCGGAAGGGCTGCTGTCGCCGGTGGGTCCGCTGCTGGCCTGGTACGCGGACTCCAAGGAGCGCCCGGTGCCGCGCCGTCCCGCAATCCACCTGGCCGTGACCAAGATCGGGGAGCGGCCGTGAGCGAGATCAAGCCGGTCGGCTTCTACTGCGACCACTCCGACGAGCCGCTCGGGAAGCGCACCCACGAGGGGTGGGCGTGGACGGCCGACGACGACATGGTGTGGCAGCGTCAGCCGGACGTCATCAGCTCCCATCAGAGCGCGGAGCGGGCGGCCACCCGGAGGTGCCCGCGCGCGGTGCCGGTGTACGCGGTGGACGTGCCCGCGCTGCTGGCCGAGCGGGATCGGGCGCGCGCCGATGCCAAGGGATGGCACGACACCTACCAGCAGCAGGCGAACGCGGACGACGAGTTCTTCGGCGTGCTGCTCGACCTGCTGCCCGGCGCGGCCGACGAGGGCGCGGACGCCTACGACCAGATCCCGCGCGGCATCGAGAAGCTGAAGGCTGAGCAGGACCGCCTCGCCGAGCAGGTACGCCAGGCGATCCAGGCAGCCGAGGACCGGGCGGCCAAGATTGAGTTCAACGACGCCTTCGAGCGCGGGCAGGCGACCGGACTGCGCGCCCTCGCAGCCGGTCTGCGCTCCGCCCTGCACAACGGCGAGGCCCGGTCATGACCGCCCTGCTGTCCCGCACCCGGCGCCTGCTGGACCGGCTGCTGCCCGGCACGCCCGCCACGCCCCGCCTGTGCACCATGTGCGGCCGCACCGCCCGCCGGCTGAGCCCGGCGCATCACGCCGACATCGGGTCCAAGCGCACGCCGACGTGCCGCCGCTGGGGCTGCCCCGGCGAGCTGTGGCACGCCGAGGACCTGGCCGCCCGCGAGGAACGCCAGGCCACGCGGGACCGGCGGCTGCTCGCGCAGTACCCCGCCGAGTACGAGGGCACCCCGCCGCGCATGGCCTGGGACGGGTGGTGGCGATGACCGAGTTCAAGCCCGGCGACATCGTCAACATCACCGTCGAGGGCGCGAGCGTCGTGGAATGCAAGGGCGGCTCGCTGGCCTACGAGTACGTCCTCGTCCCGCATGACGACGAGGAAGAGGTCGTCTACGCGGAGACCTCCATCCGTCTCAGCGACGCGGTGACGGTCGAGCGCGCGGACCCGGAGTGGTGGCCGCCGCAGCCTGGTGACGTGCTGCGGTTCGAGGGGCGGCGGCTGTTCGCCGTGGCGCGCGGGTCGAACGTCACGCTCGTGTCCGCCTTCTGGGCCGAGGAGGGCCTGGATCCGCAGGAGTCGTGGGAGCACCGCCACGACCTGACCCTCGTGAACCGCGAGTACCCGTCATGACCGGGCACCTGCCGCCGACGGCCGCCGAGGACGCCGCCATGCGCGCCCTCCTCGGCGACCCCACCCCCGACCACGACCCCGGCGCTACGCCCCTGGACCGCATCCTCACCGCCGCCGCACCGCGTGACCGGTTGCGGGAGCGGCTGCGGGCGGCGCTGACCGGCGCAGACCTGGAGGCCCTCGGCCGGGCGGCTGTCGCCCGCGTCGAGGCCGCCATGACCGAACGCAAGAACGGCGCCCCGGGGGTCGAGCCCGGGACGCCGCCACATCCGACGGCTGCAAAGGAGCCGACGAACATGCACACCCTACAGAGCGAAGCGACCCCGCGAGGCAGGCAGATGGCGGCGGCGTTCGCGCTGTTCCACCTGCTGGAGGCGCACGTCCCCGACGCCGAGTGGACCACGACCAAGGACGGCGAACTCCACGGCCTGGTCGCCGAGCCCGAGGACGCCCCCGCGCGGGCGGCGATGCGCCGCTACGCCACCTTCTTCAAGGTCCGCTTGCGCGCCTTCCAGGGCCGCGAGCACGGGCTGGCGTGGGTGCACCTGGAGGTCACCGCCACCTACCGCGGCACCCGCGTCACGGTCTGGACCCGCGTCGACGTCCGGCCCGTGAACGGCGGTGCGGCATGAGCAGGAAGCGCGAGAAGACCTACACGGGCCCGAACCGCGCCCGCGAGCAGCGCCTCCGGGACATGGGCAAGCTGGCGAAGACCCAGGCCGGGAACGCAGGACGCCGGGCCTCCTATTCGCCCGAGATGCTTCGCGAGTTCATCGCGGCACAGATCTGCCCGTGGTGCGGCGCGGGCCCCTACAAGATCCTGGCGATGCACACCGGGCGCCTGCACGGCGTCGACCGGCGCCTGGATCGCGCTGATGGGCCCGGACAAGGCCGAGCACCTCGCCGCGTGGCTGACGCGCGAAGCCTCCTACCTCGGACGCATCGAGAACCCGGCCCGCCAGGAAGAGTTCGCCGACCGCCACGCACTCGCCTTCGCCCGCTCGATCCTCGGCGGTGCCCAGTGACCGCCCCGCAGATCACCCCCGAGATGGTCCAAGAGGTCGCCGCCTACCGGCGCCCCGTCGCCGCACGCATCGCCGCCTACGCCACCTGCCGCTTCGCCGGACTCCGCGTCATCGACGCCTGCCGCGAGACCGGGATCAACGAGGCCACGGGCCGCAACTACGACAAGACGCTGCCGCTGCTGCGCGCCCGCTTCGACCTCCCCGAACCGCCCAAGGCGGGGACAGCGCCCTCCTACGCCGACCCCCGCGAGGCGGGCGGGCGGGGCGGCCACCAGAAGAACCACGTCGCGCGCGGCATCACCCGCCCCGACTGCCCGCACTGCCAGGAGGCCAGCCCGTGACCCCGTCCGAAGAGATCAGGACCGCTGCCCGGCGGCTGCGTGACCTGGGCGAGCGCGCCCAGCGTGTGCTGGAGCGGGAGGTCCGCCACTGGTCGGAGCTGAGCGTCGTGCTCAACCCCGAGCGCCCGCACGGCTCACCGATGGTCTGGTCCCAGCTCACGGCCGCCATGCCGCCCGTGTTCGCCGTCGCCGTCGCCGAATGGCTGGAGTCCTGGGACGGCTTCGACCAGCCCGAGACCGCGCCGCACGCCGACGACTGGAAGCACGCCCTGCAGATCGCCCGTCTGGTCAACCGCGCCGTCGAAGGAGGCACCCGATGACCGAGCAGCGCATCCCGCCCTACGCCCACGCCCTCATCCTCGCCGCCGCCCAGGAAGACCGCGACGTCACCACCTGGACCGCCCGCGAAAAGGAACTCTCCGACGCCTACACCGAACACCAGAAGCGCGCCACCGCCGAACGCGACCGCATCGAAGCCCGACTCGCCGCCGCCCGCCGCGAGACCGAGCAGCAGCTCAACGCCCTCGACCAGGAGGGCCGCCGGATCGCCTCCGACCTCGCCGACGCCGCCCGCCGCAAGGACCGGCACGTCACCGACGCCGCCGAAGCCCGGCGGATGGTCACCGACTGGTGCACCCGGCACGGCATCGACGCCACCGCCCTGCCCGCCGTCGACACCGGCCCCCTGCCCGCCGTCCCGGCCGAAGTCGCGGAGCGCCGGGACCTGCTCCGCGCCCTCACGCAGGAGGCCGTCGAAGCGGGCACCTACGGCGAGCCCGCCGACCCCGAATCCTGGACCGTCCCCGGCGACCTCGTCACCCACGCCACCGGAGGCCACCCCACCATCGGCGAACCCGTCGCCGGCCACGCCACCACGACCACCACCACCGACCTGCCCGGGAGGTCTTCCTTTCGCCCGGGTGACGGCCGTCCTGCGCAGGGTGACCCGGGCAACACCATCACCGACCCCGCCCCGGCACGCGAAGACCTGAACGGAGACGACCAGTGAGCTACGAGATCACCGACCTGGGCGGCGACGTCACCCTCACCACCATCGACTACGCCACCGAGACCGGCCCGTTCTGGTACGTCGTCATCGACGACACCCCCGTCCTCCCCGAGAACCCGCTTCCGCTGGAGCTGGCGGTCCGCCGCTTCCGGGAAGAGGTCACCGAGGCCACCGACGGCGACGTGGTGGATCTGCGCCAGTGCACCGCCGAGGACCTGAAGTGGGCGGGCATCACCACCGCCGACCAGCGCCAGAACGGGGGCGAGACGGGTGCCTGAGCCGACGATGACGCCACGGGAATGGGTCGCCGCCTTCCTGGCCAGTGACGACGAGCTCCGCGAGATCCAGGCGCGGCAGGCCATGGAACAGAACCGCGAGGTCGTTCGGCTCCGCAACGAGCGGGACGAGGCCCGCGCCGAACTGGTGGCCCAGGCCGTCCGGTGGACCGAGCACTTCGACCGCGCCGCCGCCGAACGCCGCAAGGTCGAACGCGACCGGGACGCCGCCCTCGCCGAACTCGCCCGGCTCCGCAGGGGCGGTGGGACTGATGGCTGAGCCCTACTGGAACGGGGGCGACGTCCAGCTGTACGTGGGCGACAGCCGGGAGATCCTGCCCGACCTCGGCATCACCGCCGACCTGATCGTGGCCGACCCGCCGTACGCCGAGACCTCCCTGACGTGGGACCGGTGGCCCGGCAACTGGCCGCTCCTCGTCCGTGAAGCCGCCCGGTCGATGTGGTGCTTCGGGTCGATGCGCATGTTCCTGGAGCGTGGCCACGAATTCACCGGCGCGGGCTGGAAGCTCAGCCAGGACGTCATCTGGGAGAAGCACAACGGCAGCGGGTTCGCCGCCGACCGGTTCAAGCGGGTCCACGAGACCGTCACGCACTGGTACCGGGGCGACTGGCGCGACCTGCACCACGAGGTGCCCCGCGTGCCGCACCTCGGCCCCGACGAGACACGCCCCACCAAGCGGCGCTCACAGCCCGCCCACACCGGAACCGTCGCGGCGCGCGGGTGGAGCGACGACGGTACCCGCATGGCCCGCACGGTGTTGCGGATCCGTTCCGCCCACCACCGCGCCATCCACCCCACCGAGAAGCCCGTCGAGCTGCTGGACCTGCTGATCCGGTACGCCTGCCCGCCCGGCGGCATGGTGGTCGACCCGTTCGCCGGGTCCGGCTCCACCCTGGAGGCCGCCCGCCTCACCGGCCGCAAGGCGATCGGCATCGAGGCCCACGAACCCTACGCCGAAGCCGCCGCCCGCCGCCTCGCACAAGCCCCGCTGGGGGCGTCGTGACCGGGCTCCACTTCGCCGTCGCCGTGCTCGCCGCCCTGGGACTGGTGGCCGCCTACGCGGTCATCGCCTGGCGGCGGGCCGGCGACACCCTCACCCGCATCACCGGCACCGGCCCGCTCTACGACGACTGCGGCTGCTCCGACGGCCGCTCCTACGGCGCCACCGGGAGGCGACCCGAATGAGCAAACGCCAGCTCCAGCCGTGCGGCACCCACGCCGCCTACGTCCGCCACAAGTACCGCGGCGAACCCATCGACGACGCATGCGAGGCCGCGCACCGCGCCTACTGCGCTGCCTGGGCCCGCAAGGCACGCGACCGGTACCCCACGGCCACGTGCACCGCCTGCGAACGCGAGCGGCTGATTCTGCGCTACGGCTGGTGCCAGTCGTGCGTTTCCCGCTGGCAGCAGGCCGGACGCCCCGACACCGGGCCACCGCCGCTCCGCCGCATGACCAGCACCCGCGCCGTCGAACTACGCGAGGACTTCACCTGGCTCCTGGAGACCGGCGAGTCCGTCGAGATGGCCGCCGAGCGCCTCGGTATCGCAGCCGGCACCGCCCGCGACTGGCACCAGCGGTGGCGGAAGGAGGCTGCGGCATGACCGCCCGCATCTGCTCCAACTGCGACAATCCCCGCCAGCCCAGCACCGGCGGCCACGGCTGGTGCAGCACCTGCTACCACCGCTGGTACCGCGCCGGCGCCCACGAAGGAGAACCACCGCCGCCCCCACGCCACGGCCCCGAGCACTCCGCCATGCTGCGCGAGGAGGTCGTCTGGCTCGTCGAGGGCGGCACCTCGGTCGCCGATGCCGCAGCCCGCGTCGGCATCACCGTCGACACCGCCCGCGCCTACATCCCGCCGACCGCGCCCCCGGCCGAGTGCGCGCACGACGGCTGCACGGCCACGGCCGTCCACCGCAAGTGGTGCACTGACCACAAGGACGTGCGCCGCCTCTACCAGGAGTTGCGCGCCGGAGGCGTGGGCCGCCACGACGCCGCCCGCCGCATCGGCGTCGGGATCTCCAGGACCTACGTGTGGGAGCCCGGCCAGCGCGGCCAGGGGCGTCCACCGGCCCCGTGCGGCACCGACGCCGCCTACCACCGGCACCGCCGCAACGGCGAACCCATCGACAAGGCGTGCCGCACAGCGCACTCCGCCCGGGTCGCCACCTACATCAAGACCTCCACACCGGTGCCGTGCACCGCATGCGGCGAGCCGCGGCCCCTTGGCACCGGAGGGCACGGCTACTGCATCGCCTGCTACGGGCGCTGGCACGCCGCCGGGAAACCAGAGACGGGACCACCGCCGCCGAGCAAGGGCCCGGCCGCCTCCGTCGAACTCCGCGAGGAGTACTTCTGGCTCCGCGACGGCGGCGAGAGCATCCCCGAGGCCGCCCGCCGGGTCGGCATCAAGCCCAGCACCGCCGACACCTGGGAACGCAAGCGCAAGGCGGGCGCCCTGTGACCGCCACCGACCGGCCCGGTCCGCCCCCGAGCTCTCACGGGGACGGACAGGGCGCCCCCTGGGACATCACCGGCAACGAAGCCCCGCTCACCACCGCCGACATCACCGCGATCCTCCAGACCGCCTACCCGCCCCGCGCCGGGCACATCCGCTGGACCCGCGCCGAGCAGCTCATCCGCGACCACACCACCCCGCAGTCACGCGCGGCGATCCTGGCCTGGGCCGACCGGCAGCGCGTCCCCGTCCAGGACGCCCTGTTCGAGGAGGTCGCATGAAACCGCCCCTGGCCTACTACGGCGCCAAGGTCACCATCGCCCAGCAGATCGCCGCGCTCTTCCCCGACCACGAGCACTACGTCGAACCCTTCGCCGGGTCCCTGGCCGTCCTGCTCGCCAAGCGCCCATCCCGCATGGAGACCGTCAACGACCTCGACTCCCGGCTCATGGCCTTCTGGCGCATCCTCCGCGACCGGCCCGCCGACCTGCAGCGCGTCTGCGCCCTCACCCCGCACGCCCGCGCCGAACACATCGAGGCCTACCAGCCCGTCCCCGACGACCACCCCGACCCACAGCTCGAGGAAGCCCGCCGCGTCTGGGTCCTGCTCTCCCAGGGCCGCGGCGGCACCCTCCGCCGCACCGGCTGGCGGTTCTACATCGACCCCGCCGGGTCCGTCACCTCCATGCCCGGCTACCTGAACGGCTACCTCGACCGAATGGCGGCCGCCGCCGAACGCCTCGCCCGCGTCTCCCTCGAATGCCGCCCCGCCCTCGAAGTCCTCGAGGCCTACGGCGCCCAGCCCGACGTGCTCATGTATGTCGACCCGCCCTACCTCGGCTCCACCCGGGCGCGGAACTACCGGCACGAGATGGGCTCCGACGCCGAGCACCGCGAACTGGCCGCGGCCCTCGAGGCCTGCCGCGCCACCGTGATCCTGTCCGGCTACCACTCCCCGCTGTACGACGACCTGTACGCCGGCTGGCACCGCCACGAGATCCACACCGGCACCGGGCAGGCCAACCAGTGGTCCCCGCGCACCGAGGTGCTGTGGTCCAACCGGCCGTTCCCCGTCGCCGACGGCCTGTTCGACACGGCGGTGATCGCATGACCGCCCACTCCACCGGCACCGGCCACCTCCCCCAACTGGCCGCCGTCTCCTGGGCCTGCACCTGCGGCCACGCCCACGTCCTGGACTACGGGCCGTCCGCGCCACCCGACTGGGCCCTGCGCGTCGCCGCCGCACAAGCCCACACCCACACCACCATCGCCAGCCTTCGCGCCCTCACACGCCCCCTGGAGACCCGATGCAACCCCGAGTCATAGGGCTGGACCTCAGCCTCGCCGCCACCGGCATCGCCCGCGTCGACGGCAGCCTGGACATCATCACCACCGGGCCGGGCGACCACCTGGGCGACCAGCGCGACCGGCTCCGCCACATCACCGACGAGGTCATCGCCCGCACCAAAGCCGGGCTGTTCGAGGGACCCCACCTCGCCGTCATCGAGGGCCCGTCCTACAACTCCCGCGGCGCCGGCACCTGGGACCGCGCCGGGCTGTGGTGGCTGGTCGTCGACCGCCTGTTCCACGAGTGCGTCCCGGTCGCCGTTGTTCCGCCCGCCGCCCTCAAGCGCTACGCCACCGGCCGCGGCAACGCCACCAAGGCCGACATGCGCCTCGCCCTCTACCAGCGCGAACACCGCGACGTCCGCGACGACAACATGGTCGACGCCCGCTGGCTCGCCCTCATGGGCCTGGACTGGCTCGGCTTCTCGCCCATCCTCCTGCCCAAGACCCACCGCGACGCCATGACCAAGATCGACTGGCCGGAGGTGGCGTGATGGCCAAGCGCACCATCACCTGCCGCTGCTGCGGCCGACCCGGCCCCCACCGCGGCCACGGCTACCGCGAAGCCTGTTACCGCCGCTGGGCGGCGGCCGGCCGCCCCGCCTCCGGCCCGCCCATGCCCCGCGAACCCTCCGAATGCCCGCCCCGCCCCGGGCACAACGCCGCCGCAGCCCGCCAGCAGTACAAGGAACTGCGCGAGGCCGGGCAGACCCGACTCGAAGCCGCCGCGCAGATCGGCATCTCCTTCACCACCTCCTGGCGCTACGAAGCATGGCTCCGGGACGAGGTGATGAGCCGATGACCCCCACCAGCCCGACCCGCACCAACGCCGGCATGCGCACCGACCTCGAACAATCCGGCCGCCACCTCCTCGCCGGAACCGGCACCACCTACGGCCACGCCGAACCCGACGACCGAGAGCGCGCCCACCTGCTCATCCGGCGTCTCGCCAACCGGCACCAGTGCACCGCGCCCGCGGCCGTGAGCGCCCTGGTGTGCCTCGCGCTCGGCGCCGGACCCGTCGCCAGTGCTGCGCTCTGGCCGGCCGCCGTAGCCCTTCTCAAGCCCGGCTCCATGTGCGAGCGGCCCGCCCGGCACGCCTCCGACGTCACCGATGCCCTCATGGCGCTGCGCGTCCTCGGTCTGGTCGAAGACGCCTGCCCCCAGGTGCACCGCGACTTCCGCGGCAGGAAGATCCGCACCGCGACCTGCCCCGTCTGCAGGCGCACCAAGAAGATCGGCCGCACCGGCAACCTGCACAAGCACGACCGCGGTGACGGGACTCCCTGCCCTGGTGGGGGAAAGCGGCCCGCCGAGGGGAGTGCGGCGTGATGGCTCAGACCTCAGTCGTCGCCGGTGGGCAGCAGCAGCCGGCGCACATGCTCGCGGGTATACCCGGTCTCTTCGACCAGCTCAACCTGCCGGACGCCGGCGTCACGAGCCGCACGGAGCGTCTCTCGCAGATGCTCGTGAGCCTCGTCGAGCCGCCGCTGAGCGGTCTTGCGGCGTCGTACGGCGTTCCGGACGTCGTTCATCGCCTGCTCCTGATCCACGGGGTCATGTTCGCACACACGGATGTGGCCACCCGAAGGGTACCTCACGAAAGCCACTTGCATGTGGCCACATCGATGTGGCATAACTGTGATGCGACGCCCCCGCAACACCACGTCTCGCACAGCAGCCAGCAGCCAAACAGCAACGGAGTCGCCCTCATGACCGACGCCCACATCGACCTGCCCGGCGACCTCGCCGGATGGGTCGCCATCCTCCGGCAGTGCCGCACCAAGCGCGCCGAACTCGACCAAGTCGAAGCCGCCGCTCGCGAGAAGATCCAGGACGCCCTCGGCGACCAGACCGAAGGCCGCATCGACGGCAAGCCCGTGGTGCGCTGGACCCACACCGCCCCGGCCCGCCGCCTCGACAAGAAGGCCCTGACTGCGGACCACCCGGACCTGGTGGAGAAGTACACGGTCATCGGTGAGCCGGGCCGCCGCTTCACCCTCCTCGACCCCGAGGACGGCGCCTAATGGACGCCCGCACCGCGCTCGCCTGCCCGTACTACGCGGGAACCGGCGACCTGAAATGCGCGTCCGGATGCCGCACCGAGCCCGCTTGCGTCACCGAGGAACCGACCGACGGATGGAAAGTCCCGGAGGCGTCCGCGGTGAACGACGCGCTCGCCTACGAGAAGCTCATCGGCCGCCACATCACCGTCACCTACGCCGACGGTCGTGGACTCTCCGGGATCCTCCTCGACATCGACAAGGCGGACACCCCCGACAAGGCCGTCCTGGTCATCAACACGATCGGGGGCATGGCGGGAGCGCCGGTCAGCATCATCACCGAGGTCACCGAGAGCAGCTCCACGCCGGTCATCCCGCCGCGCAAGCACATCAGCCGGGACCCGATCACGCTCACCCTCCCGCACAACCAGGTCGCCTTCCTCGCCGACCTCGTCGGTGGCACCGGCGACTTCATCTGGGGGCACCTCTCTAAGCACCACGACGTCACCGACGTCGGGGCTCTCTACGACGCGCTCAATGAAGCCACCTCCGCCAATGGCTCCGCCGAGGGCGGCGAATCATGAGCGACCTGCACGCCGAGCTCCTCCGCGTCGTCGAAAACGCCATCACCAACCACCCGCGCAGCCTGCAGAAGCGCATCGGCCCGAGCGAGATCGGCGACCCCTGCGCCCGCAAGATCGCCTACAAGCTCGCAGGCATGGGCGAGGTCAACCCCCGGCGCAACGTCCCCTGGAAGCCCACCGTCGGCACCGCCGTTCACGCATGGCTCGAAGAGGTCTTCCACCTGGCCAACAAGGACCTCCCCACCTGGGCCGTCGGCGACAACCGTTACTGGTGCGAAGTCCGCGTCGACGTCGGCGAGATCCTCGGCGAGACCATCACCGGTTCCTGCGACCTGTTCGTCGGCGACCCCGCCAACCCGGCCATCGGCGGCACCGTCGTCGACTACAAGATCGTCGGCGACGACCAGCTTCGCAAATACCGCAGCCAGGGCCCCGGCGACCAGTACCGCGCCCAGGCCCACCTGTACGGACGCGGCTGGACCCGCCGCGGCGCCCGCGTCGACCACGTCGCTGTCTGGTTCTTCCCCCGCAACCAGGAACTCCGCCAGAACTACTTCTGGACCGAGCCCTACGACGAGCAGGTCGCCGTCGACGCCCTCACCCGCGCCGAAGGCATCGCCAAACTCACCGGCCAGCTCGGCACCGCAGCCGCGGCCCTCCTCCCGGCCACAGAGAACTGGTGCACCTACTGCACCTACTTCAAGCCCGGCAGCACCGACCCGTCGGCCGGCTGCCCCGGCGTCATCGACGCCACCACCCCATCCCCATCCCTCGCGGCACTCATCGCGAAATAGCACAGCAAAGGAGAAGCACCAGCATGACCACGGCAAATGACTTCCTCATGGCGGGCGGAACCACCTCCGCGAAGTTCCCCGCCATTGGCACCACCGTCACCGGCACCATCGCCCGCGAGCCGGAAGTCCAGCAGCAGAAGGACTTCCAGTCCGGCGAGCTGAAGTACTGGAACGACGGCAAGCCCATGCAGCAGCTCATGATCGTCCTGGCCACCGATGAGCGCGACCCCTCGGTGCCCGACGACGACGGCGAGCGCGCCGTCTACGTCAAGGGCCAGATGCAGAAGGCCGTCAAGGAGGCCATCCGCAAGTCCAGCGCCTCAGGGATCGCGGTCGGCGGCACCCTGACGATCACTTACACCGCCGACGGCGAGGCCAAGCGCGGCTTCAACCCGCCCAAGGTTTACACGGCCACCTACGCCCCGCCCAGCGCCGCCACCGACTTCCTCAACAGCGGCAACAGCCAGGAGCAGCAGCCCGCCGCCCCGCAGGCGGCCCCCGCTCCGGCCGCGCCCGCGGGCGTCACCCCCGAAGCCCTCGCCGCCCTCGCCCAGCTCACCCCCGAGCAGAAGGCCGCCCTCGGCATCGGCTGACGCCCCGGCCACAACTCCACGACCCCGGCCCCGCCACCAGCCTCCCCGGTGGCGGGGCCACACCCGACCACAACCATGTGACACGCGAGGTGCAAGTGACCGACCAGCCCGCCCCCCGGACCGAAGCCCTGCTCAACGCAGCGCAGGCGCTCGCCGCAGCGGGCTGCTCCACCGTCCCCGCACGCACAGACGGCAGCAAAGCCCCAGCCGCGTTCTGGAAGACCTACCAAACCCAGCGCGCCGACCCCGACCAGCTCAACCGCTGGTTCACCACCGGCGCCTTCGACGGCCTCGGCATCATCACCGGACAGATCTCCGCCCCCGGCGGCGCCTACCTGGAGATGCTCGAACTCGAAGGCCGCGCCGTCCACGAGCACCTCATCGAAACCTACGCCCAGGCCCTCACCGACCACGGCCAGGAAGAGCTGTGGACCCGGATCACCGGCGGCTACCTCGAAACCACACCCTCCGGCGGCCTCCACATCCTCTACCGCGTCACCGCCGACCAGCCCCGCGGAAACACCAAGCTCGCCCGCCGCCCCTCAACCAGCGACGAACTCACCGCCTGGAAGACCACCCAACAGGCCGGCATCGATACCGAACCTGACCCGCAGATCCGGGCCCGGCGGCAAGCCGCGCTCGACAACATCACCCGCGGAGAGCAGGTCCCCCAAGTCCTCATCGAAACCCGCGGCGAAGGCGGCTTCGTCATCGTCGCCCCCTCCGGCGGACACACCCACCCCAGCGGCCAGCCCTGGGTACTCCTCGTCGGCGGACCCGCCACGATCGCGACCATCACCGAAGAAGAACGCGACACCCTCCACGCCCTCGCCACGCTGCTCGACACCCTCCCCGCCCCCGAACCCCCAGCCGCGCCCCAGCGCTCCCCAACAGGCCCACGGGACGCCGATGAAGACCGGCTCCGCCCCGGGGACGACTTCAACGCCAAGGCGACCTGGAGCGAGATCCTGGAGCCGCACGGGTGGCGCCGCACCCGCAGCTACGGCGACGCCACCGGCTGGTGCCGCCCCGGCAAAAGCGGCCCGCACGTCTCCGCCACCACCGGCCGCTCCGGCACCGACAACCTGTACGTCTTCTCCTCCTCGACCATCTTCGACACCGAAGAGCCCTATTCGAAATTCGCGGCATACGCGCTGCTCGAACACGCCGGGGACTACGCGGCGGCCGCCAGGGCGCTCGCTGCCCAGGGGTACGGGGACCCGCTCCCGCACGGCGACGAGGACCTCCACGAACTCATCGCCGACTACCAGCCGCAGATCAACGGGCCCTTCACCCCCGCCAACCCGCGGCCGAGCATCGAGGGAAACCTCGCCACCGTCCACGAACTCCACCCCGGCGCCCGCCCCGACACCGCCCACCTCGCCACCACCGGCACCACCTACCGGTACTCCGACGACCGCCTCGCCCTCACCCTCGTCGCCCAGTTCGGAGACCGCATCCGCTACTGCCCCGACCGCGGCAACTGGCTCGCCTGGAACGGCACCCGATGGAACTGGTGCGAACGCGGCGGCGGCCCCGTCCGCGAATACGCCAAACAAGTCGGCCGCTCCCTCCCCGAAGACGCACGCCCCGACATCTCCTTCAAACAACGCGCCCTGTCCGCGGCCGGCGTCACCGCCGCCCTCGCCCTCGCCCAAACCGACCCCCACATCGTCGTTGGCATGAACGACATCGACAGTCACCCCTGGGAACTCAACACACCCGGCGGCATCGTCGACCTCCGCACCGGCAAACTCGGCCCACCCGACCCCGAACGACTCCACACCCGCATCACCCTGTGCACCCCCGACCCCGCCGCAGACCCATCCGCCTGGCACACCTTCCTCCACGTCACCTTCGGCGGCGACGACACCCTCACCACCTACCTGCAACGCCTCATGGGCTACTCGGCCACCGGCTACATCGGCCCCCACGTCCTCCCCTTCTCCTGGGGATCAGGAGGCAACGGCAAAGGCGTCTTCCTCGAAACCAGCCAGCACATCCTCGGCGACTACGCCACCACCGCCCCCGTCGGATTCCTCATGGCCTCCCAGTTCCAAGGCCACGAAACCGAGATCGCCCGGCTCGCAGGCGCCCGCATGGTGCTGTGCTCGGAGGTCAACGAAGACGACCGCTTCGACGAAGCCAAAGTGAAACAGCTCACCGGCGGCGACACCCTCACCGCCCGGTTCATGCGCCAAGACCACTTCACCTTCGAACCCACCCACCATCTGTGGCTCATGGGCAACCACCAGCCATCCGTGCAATCGGGCGGCCGGGCGTTCTGGAGGCGCCTGCGGCTGATCCCCTTCACACACGAAGTCCCCGACGACCAGATCATCGACGACCTCCAAGGAATCCTCACCCGCGACCACGGCCCCGCCATTCTGAACTGGATCGTCCAAGGCGCCGCCATGTTCGCCGACCAAGGACTCAAACCCGAACCGGAAAGCGTCACCGCCGCCACCGAGAACTACAAGAAAGAACAGGACACCGTCGCCCGATTCGTCGAAGAGTGCTGCCGGGTCGGCGGTGGCGAACAAGTCCAGATCAAGGTCGCGATCGTGCGGGACGCCTACGAACGGTGGTGCACCGCGGTCGGTGAGAAGCCGGTGTCGGCCAAGAAGCTCACCCAGGAGCTGTCCAAGCACGGTGCAGGCCGCGGCCGCGGGCCGGGCGGGGGAGCGCGGGTCTACAGCAACCTCACCGTCATGTCGGTCGAGGGCGACGACGAGGGCGGCGATGGGGCGCGTTCGGATGAGGGGTGGTTCCGATGACCAACCGCTGTTACCTGTCCGTTATATATAACGGGATGTGTGACAGATGTGCGGACCACATCTGTCACGGGGTCTCACCTGCGAAAACACCCCGAATATCACTCTCTGTTATGACAGATCGAAATCGCATCTGTCATGGGTCTGACCTGGGAAAACTCCATGATCGTGACAGATGTGACAGGTTTCAGCCCCCTATTCCACCCACGTGCGCGCACACGCGCACGCACGCACACGCGCGGCTCGGGAACCCGGAACAACCTGTCACCTGTCACAGACCACCCCTCCAGACAGGTGAAACGCCAGGTCAAGCCCCTGTGACAGATCCGCCGAGAGCCCTTCACATCTGTCACAGCGCCACCCCGAATATCACGGCAAGGTCACGGCGACACCCGACGCAGACACAGCCTGTGGAAAACCTGTGGAAGACCGGGGGCTGGTCATGACCATCCCCACCTGGCTCCTCCGCACCCGAGGCGACGTCTTCCGCACCGCCGCCCTCCGCACCTGCCCCCACTGCCACCACCCGATCCTCACCGGACTCGACGACGACACCGCCGCCCGCAGCGTCCGAGCCGACCCCACCCCCATCACACCCCTCGGCGAAACCCTTGCTCTCCTCGCCGGCCGCGCCACCTTCGACCTCCAAGCCGTCTACGGCCGGCGGGAAATGTGGCGCCGCGACCAATGGCACATCCAGAGCGCCCGCAGATGGCCCGTGCTCCCCGAACACCGATGCGGACAGCCCCTCAACGACCACATGGAGAAAAGCCCACAGCGGCGCCGGTACGTGTGCCCGACCGAACCGCCCTTCTGAGAAAGGAAAAGCGAATGAGCGTCACCGTCATCCTCACCTTCGACACCACCCACTCCAAGGAATGGGTCCTGCGCTCGGTCATGGAAGCCGTCGGCGCCCTCAACGACCACGCCCCCAGCAGAGTCCACGCCTACACCGACGACGAGATCGACCAGGGCCCGGCAGTGCAGATGGTTGTCATGCCCGAGGCCGACGGTCTTGCGACGGCCAGCGGCCCGGTTTTCGTGAATGCCACCGAACGCGCCGACGAGCTCGCCCGCAACACCGGCGGGCTCGTGGTCGACCTGCCCGTTGGGGCCGACCACCGCAAGGGGAGCGGGCGGTGAAGGGCGCCGTGACCAGCGACCCCATCGACTGCAAGCGCTGCGACCAACCCCATCCACGGTGCTCAGGCCACAACAAGCAGGGCGCCCCGTGCATGCGGTGGCCGAAGCGCGGGGCGAAGGTGTGTCCGCGCCATGGGGGGCATGCGCCTCAGGTGCGGGCGAAGGCGGCGCAGCGTGTCGCCGAGGAGCGTGTCCGCCAGCTCGCGGACCGGTATCAGCCGGCGGCGGCGCCGGTGGCTGATCCGCTTCTGGCGTTGCTGACCCTGGCTGGTGAGATCTCGACCTTCAAGGACTTCATCGGCGGCCAGGTCGCGGAGCTGCGCGCGGAGTCGTGGCGGTACGAGGGCGCGCAGGCGGAGCAGCTGCGCGCGGAGATCGCCTTGTATGAGCGGGCCTTGGATCGCACGGCGCGGGTGCTGGTGGACATCAACCGTCTGGACCTGGAGGCGAGGTTGGCGGCGGTGTTTGAGCGGGTGGCGCCGATGGTGGTGGCTCTGGTGGAGGGGCTGCTCTCGGATGCGGACCTGAATCTGTCGGAGGGGCAGCGGGAGCGGGGGCGGCGTCTGGTGGAGGCGCGGCTGGTGGAGTTGACGCGGGGGGTGGCATGAGCTACGTCCCGGAGTCGACCATGCGGCGCTGCGACGTCCCAGGCTGCCCGGCCGAGTACGACGCCACCACCGGGCCGGAGGGGCAAACGGCCGAGCGGCATTGGCTGCACCACAAGACGTTCGACATGTGCACCGACGCCTACGAGTGCGACGACCCCGCCACCATCTGCACGCACCCCGTCACCGACGACCTCAGCGGAGCCCCCAAGGCGCTCGCCGACGCCGTGCTGCGCGTCATCCAGGACGACCTGCTGCACACCGAGGTCACCGCCACCGAGCGGGCCGACCTTGCCGAAGGACGGCTCCAGCAGGCCGAGGCCGCGATCGAGCGGGTGCGGCGCCTATGCAACCTGACCATCGCCTCCTCTTGCCGCGTCCAGGCCATCGACCAGGCCCGCGACACCCTCACCGTCCTCGACCAGCCGAAGGAGATGCCGTGAGCGGCGACCTCCGCTCCAAAGTCATGACCCCCGGCCACTGCACCTTCTGCGGCAGACCCGCCGAACGCGGCCTATCAGGCGCCTGGTGGCACACCGAACAGTCCTGCAACCCCAGCTACACCATCGTCCCCGCCGGCGCAGTCCCTGCCGGGCCCCTGGGATTCGCCGCGCAGTGGCCGCCCAGCTTCAAGCCCGGCCAGTACGAAGGCCCAGGCCCCATCGACACGACACAGCAGACCACCAGAGAGAACCGGTAATGGGCACCAACTACTACACCCGCGCCCCTGCCTGCGAAAACGCATGCGCGCACTGCTCCCGGGAGCAGTACATCCACCTCGGCAAGGTATCCGCCGGCTGGCGTTTCCTCCACCGCGCCTACCGCGACCACCAGCCCGATGGCATCGACTGGCCTGTCAACGATCGCCCCTCCTGGCTCAGGCTTGTGTCACTCGGTCCCATCGAAGACGAGTACGGCCAGGAGTTGAGCAGGGCCGAGTTCCTCGCCCGGATCGACTCCATGCAGGGCGGTATCGCTCGCGATTCGGCGCGGGCCCGCGATCTGTGTGGGCCCGGCTATGACGCCGGGCTCCGGAACGACTTCACATCCGAGGGCTACGACTTCTGCGACTCGGACTTCTCATGAGACCGCACGCGGCCACCACTGAAGGGGGCAACTGATGGAGCGACGCACTGACATCTGCCCGGGGCGAGAGAATGCCCCCTACGTCGAAGCGTGGAACGCCTATGACGTCGACCATGCGGCATGGCTGGAAGCATGCGACAAGGCCCTCCAGGAGGCTGGACTGCCGCTCGTAGTTCTCCCCGAAGGGTCGGACAAGCGTGCCGCCCTCATGGCACCTCTGAGGCTTCCTGAACCGCCCGAGGCGCCGGACCTGCCGTGCACCATCGGGAACCCCGTCTGGTGCTCACGCTGCCAGGCCAACATCCTCCGCGCCCTCCGCGGCCTCGACGACCTCGCCTCCAACCTCGAATCCTGGCAAGACGGCCACCGCGGCGCCCACTCCGGCGAACGCGTCTCCCGCCGCACCACCGGCCCCGCCTCCGCCTCACCCGTCGCCGACACCCTCGACCAGTTCTATGGCGAACTCGTCGACGTCGAAGACGAATGGCGTCAGCAGCGCGGCTACGAGCCCAGGCCCCGCCGGGCCCGCGACGGCCGCGCACGCCGGCTCACCCTCGCGTTCCTCATCAGCGAAGCCGGCGACCTGCTCGCCGACCCCGAACGCGTCACGTTCGCGCGGCGCCTCCTGCACTGGGAGCGGCTCCTGCACGGCCTGGCCCGCTCCGAGCCGGTGGTGCGCAGGCTGCCCGGCCGGTGCCCACGGTGCCGGTTCGTCAACACCCTCCAGACCAGGGAGGACGGGTACATCCGGTGCCGGAACGAGAAGTGCGGGCGGCTCCTCAGCGAGGAGGAGTACGAGGAGTTGGTGGAGTCGCCGGATGCTGGGCTGGTGGCGGAGTCTCGGGGGGAGAGGCAGGCGTCCTGACCGGACGTCAGGTGTGCAGCGTGTAGACCGCCCGGCCCCGCTCCTCACGCACCAACACACCACCCACCCGCTCCACCGTCACCCGCGCCCCCGCATGGTCCACCGGGCACACCACCGTCGGAGCGTCCAAACCCTTGGCGCGCAGCCGAGGCAGCGCATCCCGCAGCAGCTCGGCGCCGAGCCCCTCCCCGCGCCGGGAGGGGCGGATCGACACCCACACCTGCCCGCCACGCCCCTCCAACGCAGGGACGAGGTAGTGCCGCATGCACAGCCGCCCCAACATCCGCGGCGGCCCGTCCGGTGCGGTCTCGCACCACCACAGCTCCATCCCCGCTGCACCCGGACGCACGCCGGGCCGCGGGAAGCACCCCGTGCCGATGCCCTCGACGAGGCGGGCGAAGTCCCCGTTCTCCAGGTCGCGGAGCGTCAGCCCGTCGGCGTCCGGGCGGCCATCCCCGGACGCGTAATCCCGCTGCGCATCCAAGAACGCGGCGCGAAGCTCAACGCTCGGAGCGAGGAACGTACGCACGGTCATCGTCATCGTCGGCATGCCTCCACCCTGTCACCGACCGTGCACGATTCCGAGCGATGCCAGTGCTTCGTTACCTGAAAGAGGGGTCAGGAGCCGTTCGGTGATCGCGTCGGTGATGGCCAGCCCCGACTGGATCTCCACGAACCCGTACATCCCGGTGGGGTTGATCTCCAGGAAGACCCAGCCGCCCGAAGAGTCGATGAAGTCGAACGCGCCGTACTCCAGGCCGAAGTGCCGCATGAACGCGTGCACACCTGCGGCGATGTGCTCGGGGACCGGCACCGGGATGAACGCCAACTGGTCCTGGATCGGGCGCCAGTCGATTAGGTCGGCCGGGCACCCGGTGATCCGGACGGCGAACATGCGATTGCCGACCACGGTGAGCCGGACGCTGGGCCCTGCGACGACGGGCTGGAAGCACGACGCAGCCCCCAGGTGGTCGGGGAGCGCGGCCGGATCCACAGCGCCCGCGGTGACCATCGCATCCTCGTCGGCGCCCTGCGCATGCGCGGCCTTGTAGAGGACCGGACGTCCGCCCGCCCAGTCGGCTACGCCGGCGCCGCTGGTGGTGATGAGCGTGTCCGGCACTTCCAACCCGCACCCGCGGGCCGCGAGAAGCTGGCCCGGCTTGTGCCCGGCCGCCGCCGCGGCAAAAGGGTGGTTGACCCAGCGGACCGGCAGGGTGGACAGCACGCCGTGCAGGGCAAGAGCATCCTCGCGCGCCGCCCACGCACGGGCCGCAGGATCACCGATGTCGGGATGCCCGCTGGCCGCGCCGGGCCAGCGCCACAGCACGCCCGTCACCTCCTCCAGCCGGGCGGCACGGTGCTCATCCCCGACCAGGCCCCGCCACCGAGCCCCGTCCAACCGCGCGTCCATCCGGAGGCGTGCGGTGCCCGGGTCGAGGCGGACGACGGTGGCGTCGCGCTGGTGGAGGGCGTGCACGATCAGGTCGGTGGTGTGATCGTCGTGGTCGGTGAGGATGAGCACCGTGCCGCCGGACATGGGTCAGCCTCCGTCGTCGGTCTTGTTGTCGTTGGCGGTCGTGCCCCACGTCACCGTGTAGGCGCGCAGCAGCTCGGGCTGAGCGGCCAAGGGCCGGCCGCCGGCGAGGGTCTGCTGCTGGTGCGGGCAGTAGGTCAGGTCGGGCGGCGCCTGGGTGAAGGCGGGCGCGAGCCGCACCTGGTGCGACAGCCCGTAGGGCACCAGCGCCTGGGCGCTGGGCGGGGCGGTGTGGACGTCGAGCACGAGGCTCTCCTTCCGGTTCGGCGGCGCCCTGAGTGAGCGCCGTTGGCCGCCACTCAACCCCCGCACCGGGCCGAAACCGCTGATCATGTGCAGGACTCGCACCCCCATGCAGAACCTGCAAATCACGCTGTGCAACCAGCCGGTGACGCCGTACCTTGGGGTCAACCCCTTCGCGCGCCCCCGAGGGAGCCGTGATGCACCCAGACTTCTGGCGTGCCCCACCCGTCCGCGCACTCCTCGCCGCGCGCGACATCGGCGGCACCATCCGCCTCGCCCGCGAACGCCACGGCTGGAAACAAGCCGACCTCGCCCGCCGCGCCGGCTACTCGGCGTCCACCATCTCCCGGTTAGAGAACAACCTCGCCGCGGGCATCGACCTGGTGAAGATCCGCGCCGTGTGCGACGCCGTCGCAATGCCCGCGCAGATTGTCGGTGAGCTGCTCGGCCTCGACCAGCCTGGCGGGACTACGGTGGTCGGGACCGTGGCTCCCGTGGCACTGGAGGATCCGATGCGCCGCCGCACTCTCATCGCCGCCGCGGGCCTGGCCGTCCCGCTCTCCCTCGCCCCACTCGACGAGGCCCTGGCGCTGCTCCCCGATGCCGGGCCGGCCACGCTTCAGCAGGTCACGCGGCGGCTCGTCCGTGCCCGCCAGCAGTGGGACAACGGCGAGCTCATCACGCTGATCGACGAGCTGCCCGCGCTCCTCGCGTCCGCGCACCACGCCGCCGAGCTCAGCCAGGAGCCCAGCGGTTGGGCGCTGATCGCCGCCTGCTACGACCTGGCCGCCGAAGCGCTCAACAAAGTCGGCGCGGCCCCCCAATCGCGTATCACCGCCGATCGCGCGGTCCTGTACGCCGCCCGGTCCGAGGATCCGGTTGCGATGGCCTCGGCCGCGCGCACTCTCGGCATAGTGCTGCGCCACGAGGGCCGCCACGAGCTGGCCGAGCGCGTCACCCTCCAGGCCGCCGGCCGAGTCGCCGACGCCGGGCTGGGGACCGCCGCGCTGGCTGCCACCTATGCGCAGATGCTGTGCACCAGCGCCTACAACGCCGCGCTCGCCGACGATCGCGACCGCGCCCTGGACATGATCGCCGAAGCCAAGGGAGCCGCCCGGCGACTGCCCACCCGGCCAGGCCAGGCACCGGGCGCTGCGCGGTTCCGGATCGACGCCCCCCAGGTCGACCTGTACGAGGTCGGCGTGCGGTGGGCGCTCGGCGACGCAGGCCACGCCCTGGCCGCCGGCCGACACCTCCAGCCCGGCATGTTCCCGACCCCGGAGCGCCGCGCGAGGTTGCACACCGACATGGCCCGTGCCGAGTGGCAGCGTGGCCACGCCGAGCAGGCGGTGCGGCGGCTGTTGGCCGCTCACGCCCAGGCGCCGGCCGAGATGGGCGGCCGCCCGGCGATCCGCGCCATGGCTGTTGAGGTGGTGGCGCGGCATCCGAGGGTGTCGGGGGTGCGTGAGCTGGCTGCGATTGTGGGGCGGGGCCGGGCGTAGGGCAGAGCTCGACGATCAGGTTGCGCCGTCGGGCCGCTGCCTCCTGCCCGCGGCCGAGTCGATCGCGAGCTTCTGGAGGATGTCCGACACCGGTGTCCCCGTCTCCTGTGATGCGTAGTCCAGCAGCCACCGGGCGATCTGGAAACCGGCGGAGAAGGCGGCGCTCCCGTCGCCTCTCGTCGTGAGGTCTGCGAGTGCGAGTTCCGTGGCTTCGATCGCCTCGTCGCCTTCCGCGGCGGCCGTCAGCATCGCGATCATCACCTCGCGGTACTCGCCCGGTGTCCTCAACCTAGGCATCGGACTGCTCTTGGAGGTCCGTGCGCGCCCCCTGCCCCGGGCGCTCGTGGTTGAGGATCGTGGCTGGCTTCCAGACGGGGGAGCGGCCGAACAGTTTGTCCTCCTTGGGGAGCTCGCCGCGGGTGCGGTAGCGGCGGGCTGAGGCGTATTTGATGCCGTAGTGGTCGGCGACGTCCTGGAGGGTCCAGTAGTCGGCTTCGGGGTCGGGCTTGCTCACGGCGGCGCGTCCCTTCGTCTACGTGATGGTGACGAAGTCTAGTGGGGTCGGGTGGCACGCTCCCGACGCTACGTCGTCCCCCTGATGTTGACAAGGTTGCTCGATACTCAGTAACCTTGTCTACATCAGGACGACGAAGACAGGAGCGAGGGACATGGCCAAGGCGATCACCCCCAAGACCGCCACCTGCAAGCGCTGCAAGGCCACCCTCCGCTCCGCCACCTCCATCGCCCGCGGCATGGGCGCCCACTGCGCCCGCATGGCCCGCAAAGAAGCCGCCCTCAACGCCGCCGGCTACAAGCCCACCGCCATCGCCAAGGCCCGCGAGCTCATCGCCGACGGCGGCATCGTCCCCATCCGCGGCCGCCGCGTCTTCCGCGCCGTCTCCACCGACGGCCAGAACACCTACCTCACCGCCCCGCAGGGGTGCACGTGCAAGGCGGGTCTCAAGGGCCGCCACCTTTGCTTTCACCGCGCGGCCGCCACCCTCCTCGCCGCCTAACCCAACCGACAAGGAGATCCACATGACCACCATCACGATGAACCCCGAGGACTGGACCCACCCCGCCCTCACCGAACTCCCCTGGGAGCACACCGAAGCCGACACGATCGGCGTCCACGGCATCGGCGTCCAGGAGATGGGCCGCCGCGTGGACTACGGCCCCGTGCACCACCGCGTCGACTGCTACTGCGGATGGACCTCCGGCGACTGCGCCACCGACCGGGCCGCGTTCGACGCGCTCGTCGACCACGCCCTCCAGGCACGCAAGGAGCCGGAGGCGGAGACCTTCGAGTGCGATGGGTGCCGCGTTCGCCCCGACGGGATCAGCGAGGACGGGACGACGTGCCTGTGCGCGTTCGGCGAGCCGGTCGGCGGCTGCCGGTGCCAGGCGAGCCAGGCGGAGTGGTTCGGCCCCTCCTACATCCGCGCGGAGATCGCCGCCGAGGAGCTCTGACGCCCCGCCTCGGGCCCGTCCGTCACGCGCGAACGGGCCCGGGACAGGACGCCAGACCCGAGGAAGGACAACCGGATGACCGACGACACCACCCGCATCTACGGCACCCCCATCGACACCCACACCCGCGCCGAAGCCATCGCCGCCGGCGACCTCATCCAGGCACCCGACGCCCTCACCCACGACGCCAAGTTCCGCGCCCCCGTCACCCTCACCCGCGCCGCGTGGGCCGACTGCGTCGCCTGGACCGACGACGACCACGCCCGCACCGGCGCCATCCAGGACGAAGACGGCCGCCTGTGGGACGTGCTCTGGATGGCCGCCCGCGCCGTTCGCGGCCTGAGCAGCGACGCCGCCACCGCCTGCTTCAAGGTGTACCGGGTCGCCCGGGACGCCCGCCCCGGCCCCGACGGCGACATCGAGCCGACGCCGGTCTACCTGATCGCCACCCTCCTGCCCGACGGCATCACGATCAGCCTCCCCGGCGAGGACTGACGCCCGCCCCATCCCCAGCAGCGAGAGGACCAGCCAGATGAAGAGCAACGACTGCCCCGAGTGCGGCGTCCCCATGACCGGCGGCACCTGCCGCGAGGGGTGCTGACCATGGCCGAAAACGACAACCCCTTCCAGTCCATGACCCCGGAGCAGCTGGAGCACTGGTTCCGGGAGGTCCTTCCGATCCTGGCCCGCATGCAGGAGCAGTCCGCGGCACGGGCCAGGAAGCACGCGTTGGAGTTGATCCGCCGCCCCGTGCGGCTGCGCAACGAGGCCAGCGAGGACTGACATCCCGCCCGGGGCTCGTCCGGCCCGCCACGTACGAGCCCGGGGCAGGACGCCAAGCGTCCCGCCGCCCCCGCACCACCAACCGACAAGGAGACCCATGACCACCACCACCCACACCCCCGCCTGCCACTGCCCGCCCGGCGCGACCGAGACCCTCGACAACGTCATCCTCACCAGGCACACCAGCCTCTGCCCCCGCCTCGCCGACGGGCCCCGCCTCTACGTCTGGCAGGGCCTCGCCGCCCCCGAGCTCCTGGAGACCGGCAACCTGCACGACTTCGCGGAGGCGTGGGCGATCCACGTGGAGGGGCGCATTCCCCCGGGGGAGACGATCAAGCCGATCGAGATCCGCACCTGGGGCAAGGCATACCAGGCGCGGATCGTCGAGCAGGGGATCGACGACGAGGAGGCGTTCGGCAAGTACCTGGTGACGGTCGACGAGGAGTCCGTCGTCGTGCACGTCTACCTGGCTGAGCGGCGCTGATCTCGTGTGGGCGCTCCGCTGCCCCGTGGCGGAGCGCCCACCCCGGCGTGAGACGTGAGACGGAAAGCTACTCTTGTCTCATGAACGCCGGGGGCATGAACCAAGACGTCCTCCTCACCGTCAGCGAGCTCGCCACCTTCTTCGACGGCGCCGTCTCCTACCGCGCCATCGACCAGTGGATACGCCGCGGCAAACTCACCCCCGCCGACCACACCGACAACGGCCGGCCCCTAATCCGCCTGGGCGACGCACAGCAAGTTGAAGCCGAGACGCACGGTGCGAAGCGGGGTCGGCCTCGCAAGACGCGCCCGCCCCGCTTGTACGCTGACCAGTATTTGTGACATCCTGCGATCAATGTGGTGACGCATCGCCACGAACAGGCCCGCTTGAGCATCAGCTCGCGGGCCTTTCGCGTACCCGGGGGAGGTGGCCGGTGACCACCCTCGATTTCGTACAGCAGGGCGTCCTTCAAGCCATGCTCCGCCACTACGCCACCGGTACCACCCGCCGCTGGCAAACCCCCGGGGAACTCGCCCAGACCCTCGACCCCCGCACCGTCCAAACCCCCGCCCTCGACCTCATCGACGACGAGCTCGTCCGCCTCCACGGCACCCCCGACGGCCGGCTCCTCATCTCCATGAGTCCTCAGGAAGGGAAGAGCCAGCGGACCTCTCGAAGGTTCCCGACCTGGGTCCTCGCGCAGAATCCCGACACCCGCATCGCCATCTGCTCCTACGAGCACGGTGTCGCCCGCCGCTGGGGCCGCGTCATCCGCGACGACATCAACGCCCACGGCCCCACCCTCGGCCTCCGCGTCCGCGACGACCTGTCCGCCCAGCACGAATGGCAACTCGCCGGCCACGAGGGCGGCGTCTACTCCGTCGGCATCGGCGGTGGCCTCACCGGCCGCCCAGTCGACCTCCTCGTCGTCGATGACCCGATCAAGGACCGCGAGCAGGCCGACTCCCCGACCTACCGGGAGCGCGTCTGGGACTGGTGGCTGGAGGTCGGCTCCACCCGCCTCGCCCCCGGAGCCCCCGTCGTCGTCATCGCCACCCGCTGGCACGAAGAAGACCTCATCGGCAAACTCCTCGCCGCCGAGGACGGGCACCTGTGGCGCGTGGTGAACATCCCCGCCCAAGCCGACCACCGGCCTGAGCAGGGCGAGACCGACCCGCTCGGCCGCGAGCCGGGCGAGTTCATGCTGTCGGCGCGGGGCCGTACCGCCGCGCAGTGGGAGGCGATCAAGACCCGGTCGGGGTCTCGCACCTGGAACGCGCTCTACCAGGGGCGGCCGGCCCCCGCCGAGGGCGGCATCTTCCATCGGGACTGGTGGCGCTGGTACGACACCCCCCGCTGGATCGAGCAGGCGGACGGCACCCGCTGGGCGCCCGGCGCGGACGAAGTCGTCCAGTCCTGGGACATGGCCTTCAAGGACACCAGCAGCTCCGACTACGTGGTCGGGCAGGTATGGGGGCGCTGGGGCCTGGAGGTGTACCTCCTCGACCAGATCTGCGAACGGCTCAGCTTTGTGGAGACGCTCAAGGCAGTGCGGACCCTGTCGGCGCGCTGGCCGCAGGCGACCGCGAAGTACGTCGAGGACAAGGCCAACGGCACCGCCGTCATCAACGCGCTAAGCCGCACCGTGCACGGCCTCATCCCCGTCGAGCCCGACGGGTCCAAAGAAGCCCGAGCCTCCGCGGTGTCCCCATTCGTCGAGGCCGCCGCCGTCCACCTACCCGCCCCCGAGTTCGCGCCCTGGGTCGGCGGCTACATCGACGAGCACGCCAGCTTCCCCAACGGCGCCCACGATGACCAGGTGGACGCCACGTCGCAGGCGCTGAACCGGCTGCTGCTCAACCCGATCCTCACCGGCGGCATCGTCGTGCAGGACGAGGACCTCGACGCCAGCCTCGAACACTTCAGCATCTCGCCCTACTGAGGAACGGAGGCCCGGATCGTGCGCGTGATGGATCGCCTCCAGGAGACCTGGTACCGGGCCACCGGCCGCGCCGACCTCGCCGAGGCGCTGTCCGCCGAGCGGCGCACCGTCGACTTCTTGCAGGAGTCGATCAGCGACCTCGAAGCCCGCATGTACGAGCCTGGTTGGCAGGAGCTCACCGCCTCCGCCGCCCAGGAGTTCAGCAGGGAAGGGCTCCGGCAGATCACGGCGGTATGCCGCGTCATGGCGATCAAGTCCCCGCTCATCAAGCGCGGACTGTCGCTGCGGCAGGCGTATGTGTGGGGCAAGGGCGTGGAGATCACCGCCCGCGACCCCAAGGTCAACCAGGTGGTGCAGGAGTTCCTCGACGACGAGGGCAACCAGCGGGCGTTCTTCGGCGCTACCGCCCGCCAGCAGAACGAACTGTCGCTGGGCACCGACGGCAACCTGTTCGTCGCGCTGTTCACCAACCCGACCACCGGCCGCGTGCAGATCCGCAAGGTTCCGTGGGACGAGATCACCGACGTGATCGCCAACCCCGAGGACAAGTCGGACCCCTGGTTCTACCGGCACCAGACCTGGATTGAGGAGCAGGCGCCCGGCGGCGGCATCATTCAGCGGCCACGCGTCGTGTACTTCCCCGCCCTCGGCTACCGGCCCACCACGCGGCCCCGGAACGTCCGCGACCGTCACACCGGTGCGCCTGTCGAGGTGCGCTGGGACGCGCCGATGGTGCACATCAAGGTCAACGCCCTGGACGGCTGGGCCTTCGGGGTCGGCGACGCGTACGCGGCCGTGGACTGGGCCCACGCGTACAAAGATTTTTTGACGGACTGGGCTCGGCTCATCAAGGCCCTGTCGCGGTACGCCTGGAAGCTCACCAGCAAGGGCTCCAAGCAGGCACAGGCCCGGACCAGGCTCGCCGAGGCGGCGTCCCGGTCCGCGTCAGGGGAGAGCAACTACGCCGGCGCGACCGCGGTCCTGCCGCCGGACATGATGCTCGAAGCGCTCCCCAAAACCGGCGCCACGATCGACTCCGAGTCGGGCCGGCCGCTGGCCGCGATGGCGGCGACCGCAATGGACGTCCCGGTGACGATGCTCCTCGGCGACCCGGGCGTGACGGGCGCGAGGGCGACGGCGGAGACGCTGGATACGCCGACGGAGATGATGGCGGAGAACCGCCGGGCGGTGTGGAAGGAGGCCAAGACCGCGATCCTGCGGCACGTCATCGCCTCCTCCGTGCGGGCTCCGCAGGGTGCGCTGCGCGGCACGATCACGCAGACGGGGGCGCGTGAGCAGCTCAAGCTGCGGGGCAGGGCCGAGGCCACCGTTGACATCGTGTGGCCGGATGTCCACGAGATCGATCCGCTGCAGCTCATCGAGGCGATCTTCAAGGCGGACCAGACCACCTACCTGCCGCCCCTCGTGGTGGCCCGCCTCCTGCTGCAGGCCCTTGGGGTGCAGGACGTGGACGAGATCCTCAAGGATTTGACGGGGCCGGACGGGGCGTTTGTGCCGCCGGGTGTGACGGCGGGGCAGGTGGCCGTGGACCGGTTCCGGCGGGGTGAGGATCCGGCGCCGGTGACCGGCGGCGACGAGCAATCGCCGGACGACGACCAGAACGCTGGCGACGCCCGAGGATCCTGATGGCGTTCACCTCGAAGACCCTCGGCCTCGCCCGCGCCGCCATCACCGCCGCAGGCCGCGCCGTAGACGCTGTCATCCGCACCCTCACCGCCGCCTGGGTCCGAGCCTGGGACGCCCTCACAGCCCCCTTCACCACCGCCCTGGACGCCCTCCTCGCAGGACGCGAGGACTGGCCGGGCCGCCGCACCATCGAGACCGACCCCGCCCTCCAGCAAGCCCTAGGCGACGCTGCCGCAGCCCTGGACACCCTCGCCGAACTCACCGCCACCGAGGCCACCCGCGCCGCCAGCGCAGCCACCGAGAGGGCCGCCGCCGACCAGGCGGCCATCATCGACTCGCAGCTCCCGCCCGGCCGCGCCACCATGACCCCGCGGCCGGGCGGGTTCCACCAGCGGGCCATCGACGCCATCAACACCCGCGCCCAGCAGCGCATCATCTCGCTCACCCGGCCGCTCTCTCGGGACGCGGACGCGGCGATGCGGCGGGAACTGGTGCGGGGCGTGCAGGTCGGGCGGAACCCTCGCGACTCGGCCCGGCGGATGGTGAAGCAGGTGGAGGGTGCCTTCAATGGTGGTCTGACCAGGGCCAGCACGATTGCGAGGACCGAGACGATCAGCGCCTACCGGGAAGCAGCAGCAGCCATTCAAGACGCCAGCCGCGATGTTCTCGCAGGCTGGACCTGGCTGGCAGAACTCTCGGACCGCACGTGCATCGCCTGCTGGAGTCGCCACGGAACCGACCACCCGCTCACAGAGCCCGGTCCCCAAGGCCACGTTAACTGCCGATGCAGCCGCGCCCCCCGAGCGATGTCATGGCGCGATCTCGGGATTGACCTCGACGAACCGGAAGACGACATCCCGAACGCGGAGGCCGCTTTCTGGGCGCTGCCCCGTGCAACGCAGCTTCGGATCATGGGGGCGGCGCGACTCGAACTGTTCGACCGTGGCGCGGTCGCGTGGGAGGACTTCGCGCAGCTCAGGGACAACCCGGGATGGCGTCCGAGCTGGAACGTAACTCCCATAAAAGACCTGGTCAGCCGCTAAAATAGGAGGACCCCGGCGGGTGTTGGTAGCACCCCCGGGGCGTGGCCGATCCCGCTGGAGGGGACCGACGTGACCGAGCGTACATGTTCCATTGATGGCTGCGACAAGCCCCATGCCGGACGGGGCTGGTGCACGCAGCACTACGGCAAGTGGCGCAAGACGGGTGATCCGAACTACACCGCACCCAGTCTTGACGAACGCTTCCACGCCAAGATCAACCAAGATGGGCCAATCCCAGCGCTTGACCCCACCCTGGGCCCTTGCTGGGTATGGAAAGCCTTCATAGACAGAGACGGCTACGGCAAGTTCTGGGACGGCAGCCGGGTCACCTACGCGCATCGCGTGTCATACCGCATGGCGGTCGGGTCGATACCGGATGGCTTCGAGGTGGACCACCTCTGCCGCAATCGCGCCTGCGTCAATCCGGCTCACCTGGAGGCAGTTACTCCGCGAGTGAACAACCTGCGGAGCGACTCCATCGCCAGCCAGAACGCCAGGAAGCAGCAGTGCTCGTTGGGGCACCCATTCGATGCCGACAACACCTACCAGCGTCCCGATGGCCTTGGCCGCGACTGCCGCAAGTGCCGAGCGCTGGCAGATCGCCGTCGTCACCGGAAGAAGATCTGACAGTTCAACTGGCGTGAAGGGCCGTCCTGGTGTGCGGCCCTTTTGCATGCCCTGATCTCCCGGCCTGACCTGTCCCGTTGGGGAACGGGTGGCAGGCCAGGCCGGGCACCCGTTCCCCAGCACGAGAGGCCATGCCCGCATGCGCGAGGCACACCAATGCGACTGGTTCACCATCGGCTACGGCGGGCGGCGCGGCCCCAGGTGCAGCCGGTGGGCGGACGCGGAATTCGCGCGCATGTGGGTATGTGCGCAGCACCTCAAGGCCATAGCTGATGCCGTTCGAAGCGCAAGCAGCGGCGGTCGTGGAGATGTCCCCGCGATCCGGGCGGCGGCCAGGGCCGGACTCAGAGAGTTCCAAGAGCACGAGCGCAGCCGTGCGGAACAGGAGCGCCAAGAACGCCGATGGGATCCGGACGGCCCATCGGTCGTCTACTACCTCCGCCGAGGCGACGGCCTTATCAAGATCGGATTTAGCGCTCGTCTCCATGAACGCAAGCTCACCCTCCAGCGCGAACACGGCCCGCTGGAATTGCTGGCTACGCACTGGGGAGATCGGCGTACCGAGAGCGAGATACATGACCGCTTCCGTGAGGTCCGCGCCACTGGGGAGTGGTTCCGCCCCTCGCCTGAACTCCTCCGCTGGATCTCCCGCGTGAACCGCAACCAGCAGCGCAACGCTGCCTGACCACCGGCCCGCCCGGGATGGAGGACGCACACCATGCCCACCCTCGACGAGGCCAAGTACCCCAACAGCCGGGGCTCCGGCAGCACGGTGAAGGAGACCCTCGCCGAGTCCATCCCGCTCGTCGAGGCCACCCGCGGGCAGCAGCGGACCGGCGAACGGATGCGGATCAAGCTGATCTCCCCCGGATGGGGCAGCAGCGGGCACTACAACGAAGCCGTCCTCCGCAAGGCCGCCGACGATCAGATCTGGCCGTCGGGCACCCACATGTACCTCGACCACCCCACCGCCAGCGAAGGCGTCGAACGCCCCGAACGTTCCGTCCGTGACCTCGCCGCTGTGCTCACCACCCCCGCCACCTACGAACATGGGGCCCTGCACGCGGAGGCCCGCGTGTTCGGCCCCTACCAGCAGCTCCTCACCGACATGGCCGAGCACATCGGCGTGTCCATCCGCGCGGCCGGGATCGCCGAGCACGGCGAGGCCGAGGGACGCGAGGGCATCATCATCACCGAGCTCACCGAGGGCATCTCGGTCGACTTCGTGACCCGAGCAGGGCGGGGCGGCCAGATCGTCGAGGTCCTCGAAGCCGCACGCCACGAGATGGCGCTGTCCGAAGACGCTCCCGCCATCCGCGACGAGCGCATCACCCTGCCCCCCGACTTCAAGGCACTCGAATGGGCCCGATCCCAGGTCGACGTGCCCTACCAGCCGGGCACCCCCACGTCCGCCCCTGTGGCGGAGACCATCACGCCGGCGCCGCCGGCACTGCCCAACACGAATGGAGCTCCAATGGGAGACCCCACGGGCACGTCGCCGAGCGGCGGCGCCCCGACCGACGTGAGCGAGGCCGCGACCCTGCGGACCGAACTCGCCGAGACCAAGCAGCGCCTGGCCGAGGCCGAGCTGGAGATCGCCAAGCTCGGCGACCAGTCCCGCGAGCTGGAGGAGGCCAAGCGCGACCTCGCCGAGAGCAAGCGGGAGAACCTCCGTCTCCGCGCCAACGACGCCGCTCGCGACAAGGCGATCGAGAGCCTCAAGGAGTCCACGCTCCCCAAGGTCGCCCACGCCAAGGTCATCGCCTCCGTCACCGGCCCCAACGTCCCCCTCAACGAGGACGGCGCCCTCGACGAGGCCGCGCTGGTGAAGAACATCAAGGCCGCGATCCAGGAGCAGCGCGACTACCTGACCGCGTTCGCCGAGGAGTCCGGCATGGGCCAGGTCCGCGGCCTCGGTGGCTCGGCCGAGCCCCAAGTCGACACCGAGAAGGAGCTCGGCGAGGTCTTCGCCTCCCTGGGCATGACCGAGTCGGCCGCTAGCGCGGCCGCGAAGGGACGCTGACATGGCGACCAACCGCGTGTACGAGCACGGCACCCAGTTCGAGGCCAACGTCTCCGGCGTCACCGGCACCGGCGACGGCGGCCTCGTCATGTCCGGCGACCCCGTCGTCATCGGCCAGCTCCCCGGCGTCGCCCTCACCACCGAGGACGCCGACGACGGCATGGCCACCATCCAGACCGACGGCGTGTTCGACCTGCCCGTCAAGGGTGAGACCACCACCAACGCGGCCATCGCCGTCGGCGCGATCGTCTACTACGACGCCGCCGCCACCCCCCACAAGCTGAACGCCGACTCCACCAACGGCGTCCGCTTCGGCTACGCGCTGGAGGCCGTCTCCTCGGGGGCGACGACCACCATCCGCGTGAAGATCGGCTACTGAGGCCAGGAAGGAACCAGCAATGTCGAACCTCGACGTCCTGGCCGACGAGGGCACCCGCCCCGCCGCGAAGGCCACCCCGTCCTGGCTGCGCGAAGGTGCCGGCCACGCTATCCGCAAGCTCTCCGAACGGCAGCAGGTCAACCCGAACTACCAGCGGGACCTGGTCGAGGCGGGGCGCCTGTACGAGCGCGCCGTCCACGGCAACCGCCGCGCGATGCTCGACTTCGAGGAGGCCATGACCACCTCGGACTTCAGCATCCTGTTCGCCGACATCCTCGACCGGCAGGTGCTGGGCTCCTACCAGGACTGGCCGTCGGAGTGGGCCCGGTACACCCGCCGCGGCACGGTCAGGGACTTCCGCACGGTGAAGCGCTACACCCTCGACGGCGGCGCCGCCGTGCTGGGCGAGGTCCCCGAGCGCGGCGAGTACCCCGAGGCCGACGTCGTGCCCGGCGAGTACGAGTACCGGGTCTCCAAGCGCGGCCGGCGTCTCGACCACACCTTCGAGATGCGGGTCAACGACGACCTCGACATGTTCCGCGAACTGCCCATCACCCTGGGCCGCGCCTCCAGGATGACGGAGGACAAGTTCGTCACCGAACTGTTCGCCCAGTCCACCGGCCCGAACTCCACGTTCTTCTCCGTCGGCCACGGCAACATCGTCACCGGCAACCCCGTCCTGTCGGTCGACGGACTGCAGGACGGCATGACCCAGATGGGGCAGCAGCGCGACCGCGACGGCAACCCGATCTTCATCCAGTCGGTGAACCTGGTCGTGCCGCCGGCGCTGGAGGTCGTGGCGAACAACATCATCAATGCCACGGAGGTGCTCGCCGCGTCCGGCGGCGGCGACGGCACCGGCAACAACCAGCTCCGTACCGCCAACTGGCTGCGGAACAAGGTGAGCGTTGTGGTGAACCCGTGGCTGCCGATCGTCGACACCACCTCCGGCAACACCGCCTGGTACCTGATCGCCAACACCATGGCCGGGCGTCCGGCGATGGAGATCGGTTTCCTGCGCGGCTACGAGCAGCCGCAGGTGTTCGTCAAGGCCCCCGACTCGCTGCGGGTCGGCGGCGGGTCCGTGCCGGTGGAGGACGGCGACTTCGAGACCGACGCGATCCGGCACAAGGTGCGGCACATCCTGGGCGGCACGCTCATGGACTACCGCATGGCCGCGGCCTCGAACGGCTCTGGCTCCTGACCATGACCGACAGGCAGCTCCGCACGCCGAGAACACCGACGGACTCCTACCTGGCGGCGATCCTCGACACCCTCGGCGAGATCCGTGACCGTCTCCCCGCACTGGCTCCGGCCGAGCGGCCGGACGGGTCGGTGGAGCTGCGTGAGCCTGCCGCCTCCGCCCCCGCAGGCGGCGGGGAGGCGCCGCCCCCAGAGCCCTCCGGGGGCGGCGAAGGGCCGGGCGCCACTGCGGCGCGGCGCCCGGCCCGCACCTCCCCGGCCAAGACAGGGGCCCAGACCACCCGCAAGCGAGCCCCGAAAAAGGAGGCCACCTGATGGCCAGCACCGCGAAGGGCCAGCCGAACGGGCTGGCCACCCTCGACTCCAGCGGCCACGTGCCCGCCGCCCAGCTCGGCGACGTCGGCGGCTTCACCCAGGGCGCGGCCGTCGCCGACGTCGCCACGGCCAACGCGGACGCGACCTACGGACAGCCCGAGGCCGACCTGATCAACGAGCTGAAGACCAAGCTCAACGCGCTCCTGGACAGCCTCCGGGACGCCGGGCTCATCGACACCTGACCACGCGAGAGGAGGCGCAATGCCCATCGACTACACCACCGACGCGGGTCGTGTGCGCCTCCTGATCGCCGACACCAACGAACCCGATCTGCTGCTCACCGACGAGCAGATCGCCGCGTTCCTGAGCATGGCCCGCGGCGCCGGCACCCCCCGCATCAAGCGCGCCGCCGCGAGCGCGCTGGAGGCCATCGCCGCGTCCGAGGCTCTGGTGGGCAAGGTCATCCGCACCCAGGACCTGTCCACCGACGCTGCCAAGCTCGCGGCCGAGCTGCGCGCCCAAGCTGCGGCACTGCGCGGCCAGGCTGACGACGACGAGGAGAACGACCCCGACGGCGGCGGGATCTTCGACATCGTCGACATGGTCCCGCCGTTCCAGCGCCGCTGGACAGCCGAGGGCGCCGAGGCGGTGGACTGGTAATGCCCTTCCCCGGCACGCACGTCATCCCTCCGGACTGGTCCAGCCATCACCGGCCGACGGCCACCAGCGCGATGACCGCAACCTGCGTCATCGCCCGCGCCACCGGTCAGGGCATCACCGGGCCGACCGGCATCTGGGACCCCAGCGAGGCCACCACCATCTACACGGGGCCGTGCAGGGTCGTGCCCCGCGCGACCGACGAGGGCCGCCACCGCACCAGCGGAGAACGGCAGGTCACGCCGCGCCGCTACGAGGTCACCATCACCTACGACGCCGCCACGATCCGCCTCGGCGACCAGGTCCGCATCACCGCCGCCCAGGACGCGGGGCTCGTGGGGCTCACGACGCGGGTGATCGACGTGTCCTACTCGTCCGAGCAGTGGCAGCGCGTGCTGTTCACCCAGGAGTTGCAGGAGGACACCACGTGAGGATCACGATGGATGTCCGGGAGGTACGGCGCCTTGCAGACGACCTCGGCGACGCGGGGCCCCGCGTGGAGGAGAAGGTCAAGGACATCACCGAGAGGATCGGCCACGACGTCGTCCGCTCCGGACAGGTCGGGGCGCCGGTCGACACCGGCCACCTGCGCGCCACCATCGGCGTCGACATCGACCCTGATCGGCTCGGGTTCGAGGCTGGCCCCACGGCCTCGTACGGAGGGCACGTCGAGTTCGGGACCCTGCCGCATGAGATCCGCCGCCGCCCGGGCGGCCCGAGACTCCACTGGGTCGCCAACGGCACCCACCACTTCCGCGAGCGAGTCTGGCACCCGGGCACCGCGCCACAGCCCTACATGATCCCGGCGTTCGAACGGCACGTACCGCAGGCCGTGACCGCGATGGCGCGGGCCGCCGGGGACATCCTGTGATTCCGGTCGCTCCGGCTCGGCCCCACACCGACGCCGTGGTCGCCGCCCTCCAGGTCGCGGACGTCGCGGTCGGCCGCGGCGAGAAGCCACCCGGCGCGGGCTATCAGGGCCAGGACCAGAACTCCCAGCACATCCCCTACGCCGTCCTGTTCCCCACCCCCGGCACGCCCGACGGGAACGTGGCGGAGCCGTATGAGTACCTCGACTACACGGTGCAGGCCACCTGCGTGGGCGCCACCCAGGAAGGCGCCGAGGCGCTCGCCGACATGGTGAAGGTCGCCCTCGTGGGTCAGCGGCTCGCTATCGCGGGCAGGTCGTCCTACCGCGGCGAGCTCCTGGTGGACCGGCCCGCGACCCGCGACGACACCGTCGTGCCCCCCGAGCACTACGCCGTGCTGCAGATCCGCTGGCGCACCCAATCCACCTGACCCCGTCTCACGCGAGCCCGCCCACCCGCGGGCTCTCAGCCATGCCCACACATCGGAGGAGAGTCCGTTGGCCCAGCTCAACGTCCAGGCCGTGACCCGCGCGGGCACCGGCCTCAACCCCACCTACGTCACCGCCAGCGGCGGCGGCGACACCGTCCGCACCGGACCCCGCACGTTCCTGCACGTCAAGAACGGCCATTCGTCGCCGCAGACCGTCACGATCGTCACCCCTGGCACCTACAACGGCCTCGCCGTCGACGACCTGGAGATCGCAGTCCCCAACGCCGGCGAACGGATGATCGGGCCGATCGACGACACCTTCCGCGCCTCCACGGGCCTGGCGTCCATCACCTACTCCGGCACGACGTCGCTGACCATCGCCGCGATCCGGATCTGAAGAAGGAGCCCCGCCATGGCCGTCGGCTTCGTCCGCTGCCGCCGCAAGGACGACCACTCGGTCGTCACCGACATCGCCGAGACCGCCCTGCCGCACTGGCCCGACTGGGAGCCCATCCCCGCCAAGGAGCCCGCTCTCCCCGCCGAGCCGGCGTCCACCTCGGCGGAGACCCCGGCCGACCAGGGGTCCCCGAGCAGCACCACGACCGAGTCCGCCCGCAAGAGCCGCAGCCGTGCGGCCGACCCCAAGGAGTAGTGATCCCGCATGGCTGGAGCCGACCTGCTCGGTGACGGCAACGTCGCCGTGATCTTCGCGCTGTCCGTCGCGTCCATCTCCGCGCCCACCGCCTCCGAATGCAACGGCGGCACCGCCCTCCAGGAGTTCATCACCAAGGAAGGGCTGCAGATCGAGGCCGAGCAGGAGGCCGTGGACAACACCGCCCTCGCGAGCCGCAGCGAGACCGAGGACGCGGGCACCACCAAGTACCAGATCGAGCTGACCGTGAAGCGCAAGGAGGTCCCGGCCGAGGACGTCGGCTACAACACCCTCGTCGCCGGCCAGCTCGGCTACCTGATCGTCCGACGGGACAAGGCGCACGAGACCACGTTTGCCGCCGACGACCGCGTCGAGGTGTACCCGGTCCGGTGCGGTACGCAGCGGGACCAGCCGCCGGAGCTGAACACGCCGCAGACGTTCATGATCAAGCTGTTCAACCACACGGCGCCCGACACTCGCGCCGTCGTCGCGGCCTGAGCCGGGGAGCGGGGGCAACGCACCATGGCCACTTTCGAGGACATCCTCAAGAGCGCCAAGCTGCCGGAGGGCAGCGTGCCGCTCTGCCTGCGCGGCGACCTGCAGCGTCGCCACGAGGACCTGGAACGCGAACTCCAGGACGCGCAGGAGGCGGACAGGCAGGGCTCGTCGCTGGCGGACGGCGGGAAGGCCCGCAAGGTCGCCGAGGAGATTCAGCAGATCGAACGGGAGATGAGGGAGCACACGCACCCGTTCGCGTTCCGCGCTCTCCCGAGCCGGGAGTACCGGGACCTGGTCGCCGAGCATCCGCCGCGCAAGGACGACCAGATGGACGCCTTGTACGGGGTGAACATGCACACGTTCCCGCACACGCTGATCTCCAAGTGCTGCATCGACCCGCCGATGACGGTCGAGCAGGTCGCGGACCTGTGTGACGTCCTCACCGATGGGCAGCAGATGGACCTGTTCCTGTGCCCTGCGCAGCTCAATCGGGAACGGGTCGACATCCCAAAATCCGCCGCGGCCTCCGCGGTTCTGGCGAGTACCGCGCCGAAGTCGAAGCGGCCCGCGCCTGGGGTATCAGCAGGCGGCGGCTCCTCGGCTGGGAGCCTCGCCGGGTAACGACCTACACCTACGGAGAGGACGGGCGGCTGCTCCGCTCGGAGACCATCACCGAGCCGGAATGGGACGTGGAGTCCCGAGCCGAGGCCATCGCCCTCCTCGACGTCGAGGCCGACACCTGCACCGGCTGTGGGCAGCCTCTCTCCGAGACGACCCACCCGGACGCGTTCGGTGGCTACAAGACCGAGCCCCCCGTCCGGTGTAACGGCTGTGACGCCCTGAGGCTCGGCCAGAAGGACTATGCGGAGGTTCCGCACTTCCACACGCTGAGGTGGCGCGTCCACCGCACCTGGTGAAGGGGGTGACCCGCGCCCATGGCAGACCGCACCGTCTCCGTCCGGCTCCGCGCGGACGTCACCGCCTTCATCGCCGCGATGCGCGCCGCCGAACGCGCCGTCAACCGGTTCGGCGACGAGGCAGAACGCAACGCCAACCGGGCCCGCGTCTCCTTCGAGCAGCAGCGCGGCGGCGCCGACCGGCTGGAGCGCGAGCTGCGCCGCCTGATGGAGACGCAGCGGCAGCAGTCCGAGGAGTCACGGCAACAGTCCGAGGAGACCCGCCGCAACTCCGACGAGACCCGCCGCAGCACCGAGGAGAACGATCGCAACACCCAGTCGCAGAACCGGAACCGCCGCTCCACCGAGCAGGCCACCCGCGGCCTGACCGCACAGCGGGGCACCCTGGTCTCCCTCATCACCCTCGCAGGATCTGCTGGTGCGGCAGCGGTGTCCGCCGCGGTCGCGTTCGGTGCATTCGCCACGGTCGCCGCGCCCGCGGTCTACCGGGTGGTGTCCGCGCAAGAGGACCTGGCCGAGAACTGGTCGAAGCTGTCGGCCGAGGAGCGGGTGTCGGCGATCCAGGTCCGCGCCCTCACACAGGAGTACAGAGCCCTCGCCAAGAGCTATGAGCCGCAGGCGCTCGGAGCGTTCAACTCCATGATCTCCACGGCGCGGGGGCTGCTGCCGCAGATCGCGACCCTGGTCGGTGGTACATCCGGCTCCATCCAGACCTTCATCAACAGGATCAACGAGTTCGTCAGCGACCGGGTCGGCGGGGAGTTCCTCGCCTGGGCTGGGCGGGAGGCGCCTCGGGCGCTGGACGTCCTGGGCGGAACGCTCGTCACCGCCGGGGACACCGCCCTGGACCTGCTGCAGGACATCGAGCCGCTCGGCATCGGGCTGCTGCAGCTCACCCACGGCACCCTGTCGGCGATCAACGCGGTCGCCAACCTCAACCCGATGCTGGCGCAGTTCGCCGTGTCTGCACTGCTCCTGCGGGCGCCGCTGCTTGGGGTGGCGAACATGGTGGGCGGCACCCGGGACCGGATGCGCGCATTCTCAGCCGCGAACGCCGGCGCATCCCGCTCCGCCAAGATCCTGCACGGCGTCATGGCAGCGGGCCCGGCGCTGTACGTCGCCGCCGGCGCCGCGCTGGTGCTGTTCGCGATCCACGTGGCGAACGCCAAGACCGAGACCGACAAACTGATCGAAGGTCTCAAGATCCAGCACCGGGCGACCGGCAACAACTTGCAGGGCTACCAGTCGCTGCGCAACGAACTCCAGACCCGGTACGTCAACGCGGTCCGCGCCGCGGACGAGGCACAGCGCAAGTCGGTCAAGACCGCGCAGTCCTCCAAAGAGGGCACCGACGGGGCGCGGCAGTCCGCGGAGCGGATGCGCGATGCCCAGAAGCGGCTGAAGGAAGAGATCGAGGCGACCGACGCCAAGATCCAGACGATCAACCGGGCCGCGAACATCCTCGGCATCCGGTACGGCGTGACCGCCGACCAGGCCCGCCGCATGGCCGACGCCGCGGGCGTGGACCTGTCGACGGCGCTGGACGGCACCGGGAAGATCACCAACCAGGCCGCGGCGAAACTCGACCGGTACCGGGCCGCGGTCGAGCTGGCGAACCAGCCGATGAAGCAGATGGCGTTCGCCCTCCAGGACGCCGGCAACAAGGCACTCACCCTCACCGACCGGCTCAAGGCGCTGCAGGCCGCGTTCGAGGCCCAGTTCACCCCGAGCATCGCTGCCTACCAGGCCACCACCCAGCTCAAGGAGGGCTTCCGGACGCTGGCCGAGCAGATGTCCAAGGCCAAGGGCAGCATGGACGGGTCCTCGGCCGCCAGCTTGCAGTTGCGGAACGCCTTCGCTCAGCAGCTCACCACCCTGCAGCAGCTCCACACCTCGACATTCCAGCTCACGGGCGACACCAACCGGGCCAATGCCGCCGTCAACCAGTACCTGCCAGTTCTCTACGCGCTGGCAGGCGGCAACCGTGAAGCCCGCGCGCAGGTCGACGCCCTCGCCCGGGTGACCGGGTTCAACATCAACCAGACCAACATCTCCAAGCAGGCGTTCATCACGCAGGCCAGCGCGATGCTCGGCAGCAAGGCGTCGGCTGAGGCGCTGTGGCGGGCCTACGTCAGGCTTACCGGGGCCACCACTTCGGGGACGACCGCGGTCACGGGCTACATCGACCGGGTCCGCGCCGCCGCCAACGAGGAGCGGACCAAGGCGGCCCGTACGCATGGTGCTGCGACGGCACAAGGCGTGTTCAACACCAAGATCCGGGATGCGTTGCCGGTGCTGTACGCGCTGGCGGGCAACAACCGGGCGGCGCGGGCGCAGGTGGATGCGCTGGCTCGCAGCACGGGCCATGCGGCCGGGGTGACCAACACCAGCCGGGAGGCGTTCCTGCGGGCGGCGGCGGCGATGAAGATCGGCCGCGACCGCGCTGAGGCGTTGTGGCGCGAACTGAACAAGATCAAGAACCGGGATGCGCACGTCAGCGTCACCGCTCAGGGGTCCTGGCACGCCAAGCAGCAGCAACAGTGGGCGGGCCGCTACCACGGCGGCCCCATCTACGCCTCCGTCCCCGGCGCGACCCGGGCCCGTGACTCCGTCCCGGCGATGCTGCGCGTCGATGAGCACGTATGGACGCCGGAGGAAGTGGACGCCGTCGGCGGTCACGCCGCGATGTACCGGCTCCGCGCCATGGCCCGTGCAGGCCAGCTCCAGGGCTACGCCCGCGGCGGCAAGGTGTCGCTCTCCAATGACCGCCGGTCCACGCCCCGTGTGGTCGGAGACGTGGTCGAGCCGATCAACGTCGGCGTCGCCGGGATGATCGCCTCCATTGCCAAGGTGTTCGCCGCCGCCTACAAGAAGATGATGTCCGGCGGCGGCGTGGTTGCCGCGGCCCGCTCTCAGATCGGCGTGCCCTACTCCTGGGGTGGTGGCGGACCGGGTGGCCCGAGCCGCGGCATCGGCCGCGGCGCCGGGACCGTGGGCTTCGATTGCTCGGGCTTGACCGAGTACGCCTGGTGGCGCGGGCGGCGCGTGTCGATCGGCGGGGTGACCTACAGCCAGTACCCCAACTCCACGCCAACCGGGCGCCGGCCCGGTGCGCTCGGGTTTCCGCACATGAACCACGTCGTCCTCGCCTCCGACAAACCGGGCTACATCATCGAGGCCCCGTACACCGGTGCCCGCGTCCGTGAGGTCCGCTCCTCCCGCGGCTACGAGTGGCGTTGGCCGAAGGGTGCTGGCAAGGCCAAGGGCGGCCCGGTCACCGAGCACGAACGCAGGCTTGGCCGCCGGTTCGTTGACTCCTCCGGCGGGCCGTTCATCGTCGAGGCCAAGACCCTGGAGATCGCCGGGGACCCCGGCGGCATGGGCATCGCGGGCTATGGGGCCGGCGGCTGGGTGTCCGGCCGGCCCGGACATGACCGGACCCTGGTCCGGGCGACGGCGGGCGAGTACGTCATCAACCGGCGTCGCGCTGCCGAGCATCCTGGCCTGGTCGAGGCCGTCAACGCCGGGCGGGTTGGGGAGGCGATGGTGAGGCCCACCATCCGCGCGTCTGCCGCGGTTGCCGGCGGCGGCGCTGGCGCTGGTGGAGGCCGTGGGGCCGGCAACTTGACGGTGGTGCTCCAGATGGAGAACCACGGCGTGATCGGGTCGCGCATCGAGGCGGAGAACTGGCTGGCCAAGGGCTTGGAAAGCCTGCGCCGCCAAGGGCGCCTGCCGGTGCAGCCCTCCGGTCGAGGCTGAAAGGGATACCCATGGGATTGAGCCCCGCAGGCAAGAACGTGATGCTGGACGCCTGGGGCGCCGTCGCCGTCTGGCTCAGCCTCCACGACGGCGACCCAGGGACTACAGGAGCCAACGAGCTGGCGGGCGGATCCCCGGCCTACGCCCGGCAGCTGGGCGCATGGGACCCCGCCACGGGCGGCGTGATCACCCTCGCCGGTTCAGAGACGTTCGACGTCCCTGCGAGCTCGGACGTTACCCACTTCGGGGCGTGGTCGGTGGTCAGCGGCGGCACCTTCTACGGTGGCGGGGTGGTCTCGTTGCCCGAGTCGTTCAACGGCCAGGGCATATACATCCTGGACGACACCACGAGCTTCACTCAGACCTGACATGGCCCTCCCGCTCGTAGCCACCGCCGAACAGGGAGTTCTGGGCGCCACGGTCGGCACCGGCGAGTCCGGGTCCGGCGACCCCTGGGACGCGGTCGTCGGCACGCCGACGATCACCTACCAGTCCGAGCACGCCCGCGGCCGGATGGCCTACCAGGTCGTCGCCGGGGCGGCCGCGCAGCAACTGGTGTGGACGTCAGCCAGCGTCGGATCGGTCGCTCAAATCTACGGCCGGTTCTACCTGTGGTCCCATGCGCACCCCAGCACGCCCACGGGGGTCTTCCGGTTCGTGGCGTCCGGGTCGCAGACGGCGAGGCTGCGGTACGGCAACGACGGCACGCTCGTCCTGGCTGACGCAGGCAACGCCACCGAGATCACCACGGCCGCGATCTCCACCGGCAAGTTGATCCGCGTCGGGTTCCGTGTCCAGTTCGTCGCGACGAACGCAACCCTCGTGATCAACGTCTACGACAATCCGGCATCCCTCACGCCGTCCGACACCGCGTCGATCTCGACGGCCGCCGGTGTCGGCACGGCCTGCGACCGTGTCGAGATCGGCTCCTTCAACTCGGCTACCTGGACCGGATGCCTCTCTGACATCGCCCTGTCGGCCACCGGCGAGCCCGGCCCGATCGTGTCCACCCCACCCGTCCCGGCGCTGCGCCGCCAGACCAGAGCCCTACTCGTGAGGTGATGATGGGACGCCGCTACACCGCCCCGATCAACGTCGGCGCGCACACCACGCAGCTCGACTACTTCGAGCTCCTCGCCGGAACGGGCAAGCCCGTCAAACTGCTGTGCTTCGAGCTGGGCCAGACCACCGAGCTGGGCGACGCGCAGGAAGAGATGATCCCGCTCGTCCTCAAGCGCATCACCGGCTCCCCGACCTCTGGTTCGGGCGGGGCCACGCCGACGCTTCAGCCCGTGCTAGCCAGCGGCGCGGCATCCGGTGCGACCCTGGAGACCGGCAACACCACCAAGCTCACCGGCGGCACGACGGCAGAGCTGGCACGGTTCGTATGGAACGTGCGCGCCGGCCTGCTCTACCAGCCGCCCCCGGAGGAACAGATCGTCGCCGACGCCGGAACCCGGCTCGTCCTCGAAGAGGTCGGCACACCCGCCGACTCCATCACAGGACCGATCGGCCGGATCGTCGTCGAAGAGATCGTCTGACCAGTGCGCGGCGTCTGGCGGCGGCCCTCCCGCGTCTACTACGGACGCCGCCGCCCCCTCCCACCATCGGAGGGCGGCCCGCCGCATGGCGCTGGCACCATCACCGCCACCGGCGTCCTCACCGGCCACGGCACCAAGCACGCCACCGGCGGCGGCACCATCACCGCCACAGGCGCCCTCCAGGGGGCCGGAACCAAGCACGCCACCGGGGCCGGCTCAATCACCGCGACCGCGACCCTGACCGGCTCAGGCTCCGGCTACGTCCCCGGTGAGGCCCATTTCCGCTTCGCCATCGACTGGGACGGCGACGGCGACTTCACCGGACCGGGCGAAGACGTCACCGACCAGGTCCTGGCCAAGAGCGGATTCTCCACCGAGTTCGGCCGCGACCAGGCACGGGCCCTCTCACCACCAGCGTCCGGCCGCGCCACCTTCACCCTCAACAACATCTCCCGCAACTACAGCCCCGACAACCCCGCCTCCCCCCTCGCCGACGACCTCCTGCCCGCCCGCGAAGTCCTATCGACCGTTGAACTCGACGGCGTTACCCGCGCGCTGTTCCGCGGCCACCTCGATGACTTCGAAGTGAAGGTCGAGAAGAACGTCCGCGAGGTCGACTGCGTCGCCTTCGACCCCCTCGCCAAGCTCAAGGACAACAAGGTCTCAACGCAGCTGTATGCGGGCATCCGCACCGGCGAAGCAATCAACGTCATCCTCGATGCCGCCGACTGGCCCGCCGACCTCCGCGACCTGGACGTCGGCGCAACCGTCATCCGCTGGTGGTGGGAAGAGGGCACTGATGCCTGGGATGCGATCCTCAAACTGGTCAACAGCGAAGGACCGGCGGCGATCGTCCACGCCGACGAAGACGGCCGCATCGTCTTCCGGGACCGCCACCACCGGATCCTCGACGCCGGCTCCACCACATCGCAGGCGACCCTCACCGACGGCGCCAACGGCTACGAGCCGGCGTTCTCCGGCATCACCTACAACCACGGGCTGAAAGACATCGTCAACCATGTCGCGATCTCCGTCGACGAGCGCGACCCCTCACCAGAGCCCGAAACGGTCTGGGAGTCCGCCGACCTCCGCAACATCGGCGCAGGCGAGACGCTACAACTGACCGTCCAGACCAACGAACCGGTCATCGACGCGAACGTCACCTTCGACATCGTCACGGCCGGCACGGCGACCTCCACACTGCTACAGACCAGCGGCCAGGCCCTCACCCTGCAGATCACGGCGCCGGGCAGCGCCATCGCCATTGCCAACATCGTGGTCACTGCCCAGCCGGTCGCGGTCCGCCGCACCGTTCAGGTCCAGCAGGAGGACACCGCCTCCCGCGACAAGTACGGACAGAGGTCGCTGCCCTACGAGGCGCCCTGGGCAGGTGTGACCGACGCCGAGGCGATAGCCCAGATCATCGTCGGCGCCCGCTCCGAGCGACTGCCAACCGTGGAGATCCTTTTCTCCGACAGCAGCAACCCTTTGCGGATGGCGCAGCAGTTCGGCCGGGACCTGTCCGACCGGGTCCATCTCACCGAGGCCGAGACCGGGCTTGACACCGACTTCTTCATCGAAAAGATCGCGCACCGGGTGTCCGGCGGCGGCTTCGTGGCGACAACGTTCGGCTGCGAGAAGGCCGCCGTGCAGCCCACCGGAGTGTTCACCTTCAACGACTCGGCGAGGGGCTTCAACGACGGCGTATTCGGCTCTCCGGGGCTCGACGACCCGTCCAACACATTCGTCTTCGACCAGGCCGGGCGGGGCTTCAACGACGGCCTCTTCGCCACCTAGGAGGGCCCTGTTGATCGCACGCGCCTACGTCAACCACGGCCGATGGGTGGCCGGATGCCCACGCGAGTTCTGCACGAACGCCCTGGAGCTGCAGCCGCGGCAGGCACGGTTCTCGTGCACGACCGTCCCGGACGGGTGTGGCCTTGATGCGCCGATCGAGTGGCCGCCCGACGCCGACGACATCTGGGCGGCGTTGATGCGGCGGCCGGTGCCCGCGACGCGGAACTGGTTCCCGACTGGACACGAGCTCGCGGTCCGGGCCGGGTGCCCGCACGGGCAGACGGCTGCGGACCTGCTGGCCGAGGGAGAGATGTACGGCGTGAGGGGGGTGCGCTGATGGCGTGGACGGCGCCGATGACGGCCGTGGCGAACACCGCGTTCACCGCGGCCCAGTTCAACCAGCACGTCCGCGACAATCTGCTGGAAACCGCCGTGGCGAAGGCGACCGCGGCGGGGCAGATCTTCGTGTCGACGGGTGCGAACGCGTTGGCCGCGCGGACGGTCGGGTCGCACTCGGTGAACGTTGCTCAGTCCACCACCTCGTCGTCGTACACCGACCTGTCGACGGTGGGGCCGCAGGTCACCGTGACCACGGGCACGCGGGCGATCGTGTTCTTCGAGGCCCAGATCCAGAACTCCCTGGCCAACGCGGCGACCCGGTGTGCGGTGGAGGTGTCGGGTGCCTCGTCGATCGCGGCGTCGGACTCCGAGGACCTGTATATGGACGGGTTGCCCGCATCGCAGCAGTTCCGGTCGGCGGCGTTCACGACGTTTACCACGCTCACGCCGGGGTCGAACACCTTCACCGTCAAATACAAAATCAACTCCGGTACGGGGACATTCACCGACCGGCAGATGCTCGTCATCCCGCTCTGACCACGACGCCTCCCCAGCCGACACCATCTTCCGTGAGGAGTGCCTCATGCCCCTGCCCTTCCAGCCGATCCGCATCCGCTACGGCTACAAGACCGGCGACTCGATCCATCCCATCCCCTCCCACGACCCCGCCATCGGCGGCAACCCGCTGCTGGTCCACTTCTCCGAGGACCTGGAGGACCCCAAGTCCCACCACTCCGACGCCGGCGGCGTGTCCATCGTGTGGGGCCCGAACATCGGCTCCTCCGGGGCGCTGGTGGACGGCACGGTCAGCCTGTGGATCCGGGACCTGTGGGCGCCGGCGCCCGACGAGCGGACCGAGTTCCAGATCCGGCTGCTGAAGTACAAGACCGCCGACTACTCCCTGGTCAACATGACCGCGCAGATGTTCTCCCAGGAGTACTACGCCCCGCTGCACCACGACGACCTCGTTTGGGACAGCAGCGGGAACGTCATCCCGGACGCGCCCGGGCACCGGTCCTGCAACGCGCACGTTACCTTCCACTGGACGGCCGAGGAGGTCAAGGCCGACGAGTGCCTGCGGGTCGCGATCGCCCAGTACCACGGCCAGCGCCCCGACGGCAGCATCCTCGTCCCCGGCTACGACCTGCCCTATCCGGGGCACGTGTGGCGGGCGCAGGGCCGCCTGAAGGTCTGGCCTCGGTGACCGTCCCTTACGAGGCGCCCGACACCCGCTTCGGCCTGTCTCTGGAGACGGCCCTCGACGGTATCGGCGACCGCGTCGGCCTGCACGAGGCCACGTACGGGGCGCCTTTCGATGCCTTCGTGGGCAAGACCGACGATGACAGGCTTGCCGCGGCGTTCAGCTACGCCAGGGCGCAGACGCGGCCGCCGGCCATCGTGCTCGGCAACCGTGAGTACAGCCTTTCCAAGGGGCCGTACCCGTACTTCCCAGGGCTGCGCCTCGTGGGGTCGCTGGGGAGCGGGGAGCGCGAGTTCGCCATGACGGGTCCGCACAGCGTGGTCCGGGTGGGCGGGTCGGCGCTGTTCGCTGTGCCCGCTGGCGAGGTGCGAAACATCTGGATCTCCGGCATCCAGTTCCGCGCTGCCTCGGCGTCCACGCACTTCCAGGTGCCGGTGACCGACCTGGCGAACGGGCCCCGCGTCCAGGACGCCACGTTCATCGACCTGGCCTGGGTCGGGTTCGCCACCGTCATGCACGCCCGCCACCTGCGGTGCCGCATCGACCGGACGTACTGCAACGAGGGCACGGACACGCAGTTCCGCCTGGCCGGGTCGGACAACTACTACTGGCTGACCGGCGGATACCTGTCCTCGACGAAGCTCGCCGCGGACCGGTTCTACCTGCACTTCCCCCACATGAGCAGGACGGACGTGGGCCCGCTGTACATCACGCCTGAGAAGGCCACAGGGATCAGGATCGACGGCGGGTACGGCGGGCTCACGTTCACCGGCACCAAACTCGACTCCACCGGCCGGGACGCCACGAGGGCGTGCCAGGGTGCTGCGGTCCTCATCACCGGGGGCAGAGGCATCACGTTCGACAAGGCGTGGTTCTTCGGCAACGCCGTCAACCCGGCCGCCACGGGCCGCACGCCGGCCGACCGCGGGCAGGTGTTCATCCGCGGGGCCGCGGCCGACGTCACCTTCATGACGCCCCAGTTCAGCGGGTTCGACGCGCAGGCCGGGCACACCCCCTCGACGACGCCCGCGATCTACGCCACCAGCACCGCCCGCGGCGTGCGGGTGGTCGCGCCGATGGCCCCCAACGGCGGGACCAAGCTCATCCAGCAGCAGACCGCCGGGACCGTCTCGACCTTCGCGGCCGACGGTTGGTCGCTGAGCGTTGCCTGACCTGCAATAACGAGAGGATGTGATCGGGTGTGGCGTGGCCCGGCGTGGGTGACGGTCCTGCGAGACGTGTTGCTGCTGGTGCTGCCCAGCGGCGCGTTCATTTTGGAGGCACTGAAGGACAAGCCTTCGGTCGAGCTCCTGATCCTGTACGTGGCGCTGGTGGCGTTTCCGGGTCTGGCTGGGGCTCTGACCCTGGCGAGGCACGGGCCTGGCGGTATCGAGCCGCCGTCGTCGCCGCCTCCTTCTCTGCCGCCCTCCTCGCAGCCGCCTTCATCGTCTACCACTGCGCGCTGACATGAGGGGCGTCGTGACGCCCACGGGCGCGCTGCGGGCCCGGTGGTCGGTGCTGATGGTGCTGGTGACGGCGGTGCTGATCACGCTCGCGAACGTGGCGTTCACGAGCTACGTGCAGCGACAGGGCGATCAGCGGCAGGCCGAGCAGCAGCAGCGGGAGAAGCGGGCGCAGGAGGCGTCGCAGCGGCAGACCCTCGCGGTGGTGTGCGCGTGGCTGGAACTGCGGATCAACCCGGAGCCGCCGCCGACAACCGCGCGGGGCCGGGAGCAACTGGCCGCCGACCAGAGGCTGTATCAGCAGTTCGGCTGCAAGGAGACGAAGAGATGAGCGAAGAAGAGATGAGCGAGGCCGAGCTGGTGGAGCGGGACGTCGACGAGGACCCGGCGGCGCACAACGCCACCGAGGACGACGAGGAGGCCGTGCTGCGCGGCCTGTACGGCGAGCGCATCCGGGGCCTCTACCTCGGAGAGGGGGCCTGATGGGTACGGCGGCCGAGATGCTCAGGCAGGCCCGCGCGAGCATCGGCATCGCGAGGCGCCCGAACGTCATCACCCGCGAGTACGCCAACCGTCACGGCTCGGAGTTCCTGACCGCGGCCTGGTGCGACATGGCGGTGACCTACTGGGCGCGGCACTCGGGGAACACGGCCGCGGTGCTGCCGGGCGGCGACCGCGCGTACACGGTGTGGCACGCCCAGGACTTCCAGAAGGCGGGCCGCTGGTACAAGGGCACCGCCGCGAACGTGGACGCGGCCAAGCCGGGCGACATCGTGTTCTTCGACTGGGGCGGCGCCGACTCGGTCGGCGCGATCGACCACGTGGGCGTCATCGAGAAGGCGCTCGGCGGCGGCCGGGTCCAGACCATCGAGGGGAACACGGGCGACCAGTGCCTGCGGCGCGTGCGGTCGTACACGGTCATCGCCGGGTACGGCCGCCCGAAGTACGACGCCCCGAAGCCGAACTACTGGGACGTGCAGTCCACGGTCGCCGGTCGCCGCGTCCGGGTGCCGTGGGCGACCCCGTTTCTGAAGCGGGGCATGGAGGGCGCGAGGGTCCGCTGGCTGCAGGACGCCCTGAAGGGCCTGGGCTACTCCATCCCCACGGCGGGTGACGACTTCGGCCCGATCACCGACGCGGCTCTGCGCGACTTCCAGTCCAAGCACCGCGACGAGCGCGGGCAGAAGCTGGAGCAGGACGGCATCTACGGCCACCACTCAGCCAGGGCGCTGTTCATCGCGCACGGTGGCAACGCCGAGGACGCCGTCTGACCGAGCCCCGTTCGGAACCTTAAGAGAAGGCGTGAATTCTTCACACGCATTCTTTAGGTTCGCCCTCACCTGCACAAACATGCCGCCGGTATATCAGCCGGTATGAAATCGGGCCGGAAACCGGTCCTGTGACCCAAGGAGGTCGCAATGCCCAAGTTCCTCGGCCGCGACCCGGCCATCTGGCTGGGCCTCGTCGCCATCGCCGTCCAGTTCCTCGTCGCCTGGGGCGTCGACCTGAACGAGGAGCACCAGGCGCTCATCAACGCCGCTGCCACCGCCGCCATGGGCCTGCTCGTCGCCCTGTCGGTGGCTCGCGACCAGATCGTCGCCGCGGCCGCCGGGCTCCTGACCGCCGTGCTCCAGCTCGGCGTGAGCTTCGGGTGGGACCTGTCGCAGGAACGGATCGCGACGGCGGGTGCTCTGCTGACCGCGCTGCTGGCCGCGTGGCTGCGGACGCAGGTGACGGCCCCGGTGGCGCCGGACGGGAGCAGGGTGCGGAAGGTGACGCCGGTGGGGCCGCCTGGGACGTGACGACTGGTCCGGGTGTGGGCGCCCGTCCTCTGCTTCGGCGGAGGGCGGGCGCTCTTGCACGTCCGGGCGTCTTGCATTCGTGCTTATTTCATAAGCATCTCGGGTGGGATGCTTGTTCTAGAAGCAGGTCAGGTGCCGTCGCTTACGATTGACGTAGGCCAACTGCGCTGGCCGGTTCCCCGCTGATCACGGGGGCGAGGCGACACCAGCCGTTTCCGCGGCCACGTTGCCAGCGCACGGGCGTAGCTCAAGGGGTACAGAGCGGTCGGGGACTATCCGGCATGGACTCCGGTTCGACTCCGGACGCCGAACGGCCCGTCCCTTCGGGGGCGGGCCGTTTCGTCTTGCCCTGACCAGCAGGTATGGCGCAGGCTGGGCGGATGTGGTCCCCCACCTGCCCGTACGGCCACCCGCTCACCCCGGGCGACGTGCTCGTCGGCTGGTCGCCGTGCACCTGCCCGCCAGCATGGGCCGCACACAAAGGCCACAGATCCCTGCAGTGCTGGACCTGCCACGCGTACGGCATCACCAGCGTGCGGTACGAGCCGCCCCACATCGGCGGCGGCCACCCCAACCGGCGCAACACACCCGCACACTAGCTACCGCCCAGGCGCCCAGTTCTTCTGACACCACCAACGCAACTCCCGCTCCACTCGATCACCCGTCTCGTTCTCCCCAGTGAAGTTCTTCGCCAGGTCATACATGCCAACCACCTCCGTCTGCTTCGCCGACGTCACCGCCCTGAACTCCATCAGCCCGGCCTCCAACTCCGCCCCACTCCCACCCTCCGCGCGCTTGCGCACCGCCTGGTCGAGCTGCTCACACGCCAACCGTGCATGCGAGTCGAGCTGAACCGTCGGCGACGGGGTCGGAGTAGGGGACGGCGTCACCCCTCCAGCGCTGTCCGTACCTCCGCTGCAGCCGGCCAGCGGCGCGAGGGCGAGAAGGGCGGCGGCGACGGCGAGACGCATCAGGGGGCTCCCGGGTGAGCGGACGGCTGGTGTCCTGTGGGACGCGCGCCGGCCCGCGGGGGTTACCGGCTGGCCCGCCCCGGCCACGGCTGGTCGCGCGCCCCGGCCCGTGGTTCCCAGCCAAACGCGAGGGGCCGGGGCGCTGACCTGACCACCCCTAACAGACGGGTGTGGTTCCTTCGAGGCTAGGCAACTCGTATGCCTACGTCTACCTACGACTGCATACGTAGATCAACAACGTTGATCGTTTAGGTACCTCTACGTTGTCCCGCGTGACCGTGGATCATGACGCCGACGTGCCCGTCTACCAGCAGATAGCGCACATCATCAAAGCGCGCATAGATGCCGGGCAGATCGCCCCCAGACGGCGCATCCCGTCCGAGTCGACCATGGTCCAGGAGTTCGGCGTCGCCCGCGTCACAGCCCGACGAGCCGTCGCCTACATGCGCCAGCAGGGGTGGGTCTACACCGTGCCGCAACGAGGGACGTTCGTCTCGGAGCCGGAAGACGAGGAGCCCGCCGGCTCCTGACAAGCTTGCTGGTCACGTCTAGCATCCCGGCATGGATGCCCAGGAGTCCGCAATCCTCACCCTCGGCCTCTACTACTCCCTGCACGGCTACGTCCGCGGCCCGATCCCCGAGCGGCTGCGCGCGGAGGGCTGGCGGTATCACAAGGGCTGGGAGGTGCGGATCTTCGTGCCGCCCGGCGAGCTGGAGTTCCTGCGGCAGGTGATTGCGCGGGCGGGGTTCACGGTGGCGCGGCCGTTCGAGAAACGAGGGCGGGTGGTGCAGCCGGTGTATGGGCGTGAGGCGGTGACGGCGATTGTGCGCTCGGCTGGCGGGGAGGCGCCGCCGTCCGGGTTGCGGTGAGCATGGGACCGCCCGCCTGCTCGTGTTGAGCGGGCGGGCGGCTTCCTCTTTTCGGAGCGGGATTGAGGGGTCTCAGGGGCGCCATTCCTCCTGGTAGTCGGGATGGTCGGAGTACGGCAGCGCAAGTAGACGGAGGGTCTGCACCGGCCAGAACTCATCGTCCCCACCGCCGTAGTAGCCGGTGTGCTGCTCGATAAGCCGCCGCTTAGCTTCGACGTCGGCCGCCACGCGCCGAGGATCATGCCGGGCGATGTGGGCGGCGATCGATTCTGGCGCGTCCCAGAGCAGGTAGTGGCCGCGGCCGACGACCCGGGAGGGCGGGAAGGCGACCCTGGAGGGCGAGACGGCGTCGTCGTTGTGCTCGACCTGCCACGACTCTTTGGGATCGATGCGGTTGTTCCATGCGTCCTCGTCGAGTCGGGCCTTGAGGAACTCCACCAGGGTCATCGCGTCAGTCTCCTTCACAGTCCGATGTCTGCGGTCGCGTTGTCTTCCCATTGGTCCACGCTCCGGATGTACTCCAGCAGCGCCGCCGAGTTCCGAGCCCACCCACCCTGGTCGGCGATCTTCTCGATCGGCTTCCCCGCCCGCCGCGCCGACGTCGCCAGACCGGCCCGCAGACTGTGCCCCGTGATGTCCTCGAAGCTGGCCCTCTCCGCGCACACGGTGACCCGCTCACCGACAGCTCGTGGCGACATCGCCCCGCCCAGATGATTCCACCGGTCGACGCACCGCAGCGCCGGATCTGCCGGCTCCGATTCCGCGGCTTCCCGCCAGGCCAGCCATGCCCGCACGGGATCGGTCAGGGTATTGCGCCCCCGCGCAACCCCCACTGACCTGCCACCTTTCTTCCCGAACCGCGTCGTCACCCGTAGGCCGTTCTGCTCCAAGGTGATGTCGGCGACCAGCAGCCCGGCGAGCTCGGAACGCCTCGCTGCGATGCTGAACCCAACGACCAGCAGCGCCCGATCGCGCAAGCCGCCCAGGTCGTCGGGGCACGCGGCCGACATTTCCCGGAGTTGGGGAATCGTCACCGCGGGGGCCTGCCCGCGGCCGCGGCGGAATTCGCCGGCCTCGGCCGCCTGGCGGGCTTCGTGGCGGAGGATCTCGCGGGCCTTGCGGGTGACGTCGCGGTCGACGGGCACGCCTCGGTCGCGGAGGCCAGTGGCGATGCCGCCGAGGGTGGTGTCGATGGTGGCGGGGGAGTCGCCGGCGAGCCAGCGCCAGCGGACGAACCCGGCGAGCATTCCGCGGGACACCGTGTCCGGCGGCAGGGAGACGATGTCACAGAACTCGTCCCACCGTCGCCAGGCGCGTTCGTAGGCCCGGACCGTGTTCGGTGGGCGGAGCGTCTGGGCGTAGTGGTCGGCTCCGGCGTCGAGGAGGGCGAGACGCTCCGTCTCGGCGAGCGTGAGACCCGAGTCCGAATGCTCCTCTAGAGCCGGATTCTGCTGACCGTTGATAAGGGAACTTATCAACGGTGAGACGCCAGTCTCAGGCGCGGAGACGGGGACGCCCCCCGAATCCGATTCGGAGGGCGCCCGCGTCGACAGGTGATCACTCACGACAGGACCCGATCCCGCTTGGCATCCCACGCTGTGCAATGCGACACCACATCACCCACCCGATCCCCAGTAAGCAGTCGGACGGTGATCTGCCATGGCGGCCAGAACGACCGCTCCGTCTGGATGTCGAGGACCTCGTACTCATTGCCGCTGACGTGGCTGTAGTACCGGCCACTCACCCGCCGGGGACCGATCTCGTCGGCGAAGGGTCCAAACGGGTGGGGCAGGGCGCGGCACCGCTCGGCGTGCGCCTGGCTCCACTGCCGCGCAGCCCGCAGCGCCGCCGCCAATCGCTCCTCGGAGCTTGCGTAGGCGGACAGGCCGTCCGAGCTCAGCGTGCTCTCCCGGCATCCCCAGCACGTGGACTGCAGGGTCGTGTCGCGGTCGGTCTTCTCATAGGCGCCGGTGTCGACGGTGGCGCCGCCGACGGTCAGGTACCGGGCGATGACGCCCTCCGGCCACGCCTCCACCGCGGGCCGCGCTGCTGTCGTACTCATGCTCTGCTCCCTTCCTCACTGACCGCCTACGAGGCGGCCTCCAGAACCCTCGACGGCAGCGACACCAACGCAGCCCGCGCCGCCACCACACCCGCCTCCGTCAACCGCAGATACCGTCGCGGCGGACGCGCCTCCCCACCCCGCTCACCTGCCGACTCCACCCGACCCGACACCCACCCCGCCCGCTCCAGACGGGCGAGCATCGGATACACCGTCCCCTGCGGCAAACGAGTCGCCGCCACCAGCTCGCGGCCGTACCACTCCCGGTCCTCACCATCGAACGCCGACAGCAGCAGCCGCGTCTGCAGCGTCATCCGGACAGTCATGAGCGGCCTCCCAGCCAGACCACGACGAGCACGGCCACTCCCGTGCCGACCGACGCCGGGATGTGGTGGGTGCCGACGTACATGAGCAGCCCGGTTGCCGCGGCGACGAGGACGGTGATGCCTGCGCCGGCGCTCACCGCCCACCGCCGGCGGGACGGGGGAGTATCTGGGGGGTCATGGCCGCTCCTCGTTTGGGCGGGCGCACGCGTGCGCGTACGCGCGTACGGCTGCGCGTGGAATTGCGCGCAAGCGCGTTAACGATCTTGATTGGGGGATCCCACGCGGGGGCAGGAAGTTCGTCACGCCGGTTCGTCACGGTCGTCACAGAGCCTTCGTCACGGCTCGTCACGGCCTTCGTCACAGGCCCGTGACAAAGCCCTGACCTGGGAAACCCTCCCCCCAGCCCCCCGCCCGTGACGAACCACTTCGTCACAGCCCCGGCGATCATGCCGGGACCGGTGCGTCGTCGAGAGCGCCCACGTTCACGATCTTGAAGGTGGTGCCCCGGCCAGAGCCCTCCTTCTCCAGCACCCCATCCCGGTGGAGCCGGTCCAGCACGTTGTTGATCCACGTCCGCGACTCGTTACCGGTCCGCTCCCGAATGGCCTGCAACTCGGAGTCGGTCGCCTTGAACGTCACCCGGTCGGTCGCGTGCCGGTGCCGAACCCAGTCGGTAACCAACCGCCGAGCCGCCTCCGGCGACATCCGCCCGCCCACCAACGGCTCGGTCTCCAACTGGTTCTCCTCCGGCGAAGGAGCGATGACCGGGTCGCTCGGGCCGGCGGTGATGGTCGGGTCCGGGTCCTCAGTGCGGACGTACTCGGAGACCGGGTCGCCCTCCTCGCGCAGCTCGTCGATGACGTCGCGCGCATCGTCGACGGACATCAGAACCTTCCGGGCGCCGTCGCCGCCGACGGGGCCGACGATCTTCGCCCGCTCCAGCGCCTCCATCACCCGCAGACACACCTCGTGCCCGATCCTCAGCTTGCGCTGCAGCATCTGCGTGGACGCGTGCTGGGTCACGGTGACGATTTCGGCGGCTTGGGCCAGGAGCTCGGCGAACGCCTCATCGACCTCGGTCTCATCGTCGTCGCGGTCGTCGGCCTGGTCGCCGTCGCTGGGGCGCGGCGCGGCACCAGGCGATGCCGGCGGCGGGAGTTGCGGGACCTTCACAGCCGCGCCTTCGGGGAGACGGGCCAACCGGGCGGTGAACTCGTCCATGTCCTTGCTCGCTGCGGGCCACTGCTCGGCGTACGCCCGCATATTCGTCGCCGCTTCCTTCGCAGTCGAACCCCACGCGAACGTACGGCCCGGCATCGCGAAGTGCTGGTCGTCCACGCCATCGGCGTCTAGGTACGCCTTGCCCTGGTGCTCCTTGCGACCCGCGCCCCACATCTCGGGGCTGACCTCGGCGCGCTGCTGCCGCTCTGACAGGCCGTACTCGGCATCAGAGGAGGCGTTGAGGCCGAAGCACATGAACGCCATCTGCGAGCGGATGATGGTCGGCATCTCGCCGTGCGTGCTGCGTTGCAACGACATGATGACCCGGCCGCCTGCGGACCTGATCTCCTTGGTGATCTGCTCGATCAGCTCCTGGTCCTTGTTCCCGAGCTCATCGAAGATCTTCGCGATCTCCTCGAACAGCACCAGCCAGTACAGCAGGCCACAGCCGGGCTCCCAGTCGTTGTAGTCGTGGTCACCCAGCCATTTCGTCCGCTTGGGGATCTCCTCGTGCAGGTCCCGAATGAACTTCGAGATACCGGCCTTGCCGGTCTGCAGACGATGCAGGCCCGGCTCAAGGGGGCCGAGTGTCTGGGTGGCCTTCGACAGGTCGACGGCGAAGATCGCCACGTCGCGCCTGCTCATGGCCTCGGCGAGAGTGTTCCAGCCGCCGCCCATGCTCTTGCCACTGCCGCTGGCGCCCATGATCTGCAGGTTGTTACCGGGGACCCGCATCTCCATCGGGTCGGAGTCCTGAAAGATCCCCACCCGCAGAGGATCGGCGATGCTACCGCCTGGTCGTGACGGTCCCGGCCAAGGGATCGGCGAGTCCATGACCAGCGGATTTGTCACCGTGATGTTGGCCTTGGACGCATCGGTCTTGTCCCTGGTGATGACGACGCTGCCGGGCGGGAACTGCATGCCCGACTCGATGTACTCGGTCTTCTTCTGCACATCCTCGACGGTCTTCTCCCCGGCCGGGAGAGCCATCTGCCCCTTGACCTTGTGCTCGCTGACCTCGGTCGTCTTCACCTTCGCACCCGACAGCCCGAACGACGCCTTTGCCCTGTCGAACATCGACCCGAGCGCGTCGATGTTGCCGTCCTCGGCCGGGCTCTGACGGATCACCGCGCGGATGTTCCACGCGATCGCGAGGGCGCCGCCACCGAAGAACGCCATGCCGCCGGTCACCGGATGCGTGACGCCCACGATGTTCGCGGTTACGAACCACATGCCGGCGCCCCCGGTGGTGAGGGTGGAATGCCAACGGCCCAGCATGCTGCGATGGTGCGAGACCGCCCAGGTCAGGGCAGTGAGCAGCATCGTCAACGCGGTACCGGCCATCGTTGTCCACGTCACCGCCGGCGCCTCACCCCACACCTGATGTGAGACCTCCCCCACCACGTACAGCAGCACCAGCACGATCCACGGCGGCACCAGCACGCCAACCTTGGACACCGCGGACACCACGATCCGCTCCAGGCCCTCCTGCTGGGCCACCTCCAACTGCTGCTTACGCGCCATCACAGATCGACCCCCCCGTGCCACCGCCGGTTCTTGCTGCCCCCGGTGGAGCGGGGCTCCAGGAACTCCCGGCGGTACTGCTGGTTGAACCTCACGACCTCCGCGCTGACACCGAGCGCGAGCTTCTCGGCCTTGCGGAGCTTGCGCGCCACCCTGCGGGCGCGAAGCCGCACGTCAACGCCGAACAGGCCCGGATGCCCGTCCAACTTCCGCATCGCTCTGGCCGCGGCTTCGGCGCCGTTCACCAGCTCCTGCGCCATGTCGTGCGCGAACCGCTGGTTGGCGCGGGCGTAGTCGGCGACGTTCTGCCCGACCCTGCCGCGGAACGCGATCTCGCCGATCTCGTTCATCCGCTGCTCACCAGTCCCCATGCCTCTGCCTCACTCGTTCAGGAAGTTCTTCTCGTAGGCGCGCACGAACTTGGCGCCCTGCTTGCCCATGCCGTCGGCGGCCTCCGAGGCGCGCTTGAGCCGCTTGGCGACCCGGTGCGCCTTCACCCGCACGTCCAGGCCGAGCAGCCACCACTGGCCGTGCAGGCTCGCCATCGCGGCCTCGGCGTCCCCGGCGGCGAGCTCGAACTCGAACGCCCACCGCTGGCCCAGCGACTCCAGTTCCTCGCCGTAGCGGGCGAACGCCTCGCCGAGCGAACCGCGGAACTCGATCTCCGACAGTTCGGTGATGTTGCGGCGGGCCATCTCAGCGGGCCTCCTCGTCGGTGCGGATGGTGATGGCACCGAGGTAGCCGGCGCGGTACTCGGCGGCGAGCACCTGGCCTAGGCGGCGGACCCGGGGCGACAGGGGGCCGATCCCGAGGACTGCGGTGGCGAGGTGGTCGGCTGCGGTGGCGAGGCAGCCGAGGACCGCGGCGGCGCCTCGTACGGTGGCGCGGACCTTGTGCCAGCGCGCTCGGACCGCGCTGTAGCGGCGAGGACTGGAGTCGAAGCGCATCAGGACTCACCGGCCCGCGTTGCCAGCGCCCTGCCGTTGGTCAGCGGGCCGGTCAGACCCCACTCGGGACCCGACTCCCCGCCCAGGTCCCAGCCCTCCGCGGCCGACGCCTCAACGGCGGGGGTGGGCACCTGATCGGAGTCCTGGGTTCGGACCTGGAGGTCCGGCCCCTCGGAATGCGAGGTCCGGATCACCTTCCCGATCGCATTGGCGCGGGCCTTGGCGATCCTGAGTCGCTCCGCCAAGTCCTCGTTCCGCATATGCGTCCCCACCTGCTCGAAGTGGTGCCGCGCCAGCCCGATCGCCTGCGCGAAAACCTCCGCCGGAACCCCGTCGGGACGCAGCGAGTCCTGGAGGTCCCAGATGAGGTCCCACCGGTTCGGCTCGGGCGCCGCAGAGTCCTCGGCCGGGACCTCCCCGGACCCCGCCCCCTCGACGGGGTCCGGGGAGGGCGTGGCGGTCAGTTCGGCGAGGGCCTCGCGGACCCACGCTCTGACCGCGTCCTGTGTGTCGAGTCCCAGCAGGACTGAGGAGGGGATCTGTCCGGTCGCGAGCTGGTGCCGCAGCGTGAGAGGGACCTTGCGGCGGGCGGTGATCCAGTACTGCTTGCCGTAGTGCGCCGTGAGGACGGTCCTGGCGTGCAGGATCGCGGACTCGCGGGTCAGCGCCTCGCTGTAGGAGGTGATCTCCCACAGCACCATGCGGCGCCACAGGCGGGCCGTGCGGATCGGGGACAGAGCCCACCGGGACAGGCGGATCTTGCCCATGCGGGTCGAATCGTCGTCCCGCAGGTGCCGGGCCGCCTCGAAGATGATGACCGCGACCAGGATGACAATGGCGTGCAGGGCCCGGTCGGTGCGGTCGCCGTCGGTGACGGCGTAGTTGGCCAGCACGGTCCCGGCGGTGAGCACCCACGCCGAGGTGCGCAGGAATGCCGATGGCCGCAGCCAGTCCAACAGCAGCAGCGCGAAGATGCCCAGGTCCAGGCCGAGAGGGAGGGCGGGGCCCCAGATCCAGCCGTGTTCGCGGGCGTAGCGGGCGAGGTTGGCGAAGCTCGTGGCGGTGCCGCTGGCGAAGACGGCGACGCCGGCGGCGAGGGCGGTGGTGTAGCCGACGTGCCGGCCGGTGACGCGGCGCTTGGTGGGTTCGGTCATTTGCGCATGTCCTTGAGGATCTCGGCGGCCCGGCCGGTCTCGGCCTTGTTGCCGTCCTGGTCGATGGGGCCGTCGTATCCGGCGTCGCGCAGGGCCCGGAACTTGCGGGCCGCCTCGGTGTCCTGGCCGGGCAGTTTCGCCATCGGGGTGATTCCTTCGGTCCGAGGGGCGGCGGGGTTAGAGCGGCAGGTCGGCGACGAGCTGCTGGAGGTCGGCGCGCGTGCGGGAGACCATCAGCCGCTGCTGCCGGTCCTCCAGATCCGCAGGCGTGAGGTGCTCGGAGGCGTAGTAGTACGCGAGGGCGTCGGCGATCGCGTCGCGCTGGGGGCGGCCGATCCGCTCGTCGTCGGCGCCCTGGAGAGCCGTGTAGACGGCCTGGATCGCGGGGTCCCGGCGGGGCTTGGCGAGTGCGCGCTCCATGTGGCGGCGGTGCCAGCCGCGCAGGCCCAGCCATCCGGCGACCGCCCAGCCGCCGATGGGGATCAGCAGCGGCATGGTGGCCTCGGTGGCGAGCAGCACGCCGAGGGTGCCGCCAAGGGCGACCATGCCTCCGATGAGGACCACGCCGAAGACGTGGGGGTTGCGGATCCAGAACGGGTAGGGCGGTTCTTCTGTGACTGTCGGGTAATCGCTACGGTTCGTCATGCGTCGGAAGCTCCGTTTCCGATGAAGTCCCCTGGTCGGCGTTGCAGTCGCACGACCAGGGGGCGTCCTACATTCGGGGCCGCGGCCCCAGGCCACGGGGTTCCGCCCTCCGGCCCTGCCGGACGGGCGCCCGGGGACGCGGCGGTCTCACTCTTCTTCCTGGCCGAACAGCAGCCGGGCCGCCCCCGCGACACCGCCGACCACTTCGTCGAAGACCACGGGCTTTCTTTCGTCCTCGCCCAGGTCGGTTCGGACGCAGTGCCAGCAGTCGTCAGGCAGGAGGCTCAGGATCGCCACGCGCTCGCCCGTGTCGGCGTCCTTGGCGTTGTAGAAGCCTGGCAGCGTTTCGGGGTACGGCTCGAAGAACTCCAGCGTCCGGTCCCAGATCTTGGCGCTGATGGTTCCGCTCATGGCCTGCCTGCCCGCAGCTCGTCGTCGGCGCCCCAGCCGGGCGGGGCAATGGACAGCAGCCGGTGGAGCGCCCGGTCCCGCAGGGCCTCGTCGTTGGAGGTCAAGGCCTGGACCGCCAGGGCCCAGTCGGTGCGCTCGATGGTGGTGTACTCGCCGCGGCCTGGGTCTGATCCCGTGCTGCTGCTCATCGTCGTCTTCCTGGTCAGCGGGGGTTTGGTGGGTGCGTGACCGGAACGGGACGACTTTCCCAGCGTCCCGGCCACGCACCCGCGGGAAGGGCGGACACGGTTGGTGTGGGGCCGCGCCCGCCGAAGGCTTCCGGGTGTCTTCCGTGGGGCCGCCGCGTGCCTGCTTCCCCAAGCCAGATGGCACGCGGCGGCTCCGCGGAAGACACCCACACGGGGCTACAGCCCGGCCGGGCGGTCGACCTTGCGGCCGGCCTCCAGGTGCATCTCCTGCCGCAGCCGCTCCACCAGCGCCGTCGGGCTGTCGGCGTACAGGGTCCGCGACAGGCCGTCCTCCAGCTCCTCCTGCGTGATGGTGCGGTCGCGCGTGGCGTAGAGGACGCCGGTGTCGGAGCACCAGACGCCCCACCCGCCGGTGAGTTCGCGGATCACGCCCTTGAGGAGGTAGGCGAGTCGCTGAGCGCGGTCGTCGGCGTTGGAGATGTCCATCGGCATCGCTGCGGTCTCTGGGGCTGTTGCCTCGGGAACGGTCATGGAGGGATCACTCCTAGTCGCCACACCCGGACAGGGTGCGGCTAGAAGTTCGAGGTCTAGGTACCTCCACAGCATGCACTAGCCCATGCGAAAATACCATAGGCGAATTCGCATAGTCGGATTGGTGGTCCCATGTCCGTATCCACGGGAGGCACAAGTGATGCCGCTACGATCACCCCACCAGCCGCAACGCACGAGGACGCCATGACCGAGCCCAGGCGCAGCCCCACCCTCCGCCGCCGACGCCTGTCAGCGGAACTGACCGCCCTCCGCGAGGGCCGCAGCCTCACCGCCGTCCAGGTCGACAAGCACCTCGGCTGGACACCAGGCAAGCTCGCCCGCATGGAACGCGGCGTCTGGCAACGCCCCAACCCACGCGACATCACCGACCTGCTCGACCTCTACGAAGTCACCGACGAACGCCGCCGCGACTACCTGCTCACCCTCGCCCGGCAAGGACGCGAACGCGGCTGGTGGCACCCCTACCGCGAAATGCTCAGCGAGTCCTACACCACCTACATCGGACTCGAAGCCGAAGCCGCCACCATCCTCAACTTCGAAGCCCTCATGGTCCCCGGCCTCATGCAAACCGAGGACTACGCCCGCACCGTCGTCCTCAACGGGCCACTCGAAGTCACCCAAGAGCAGGTCGACAGCCGCATCGCCGTCCGCAAGGAACGCCAGGAACTCCTCACCCGCGCCCACGACCCGCTCCGCCTGTGGGCCATCCTCGACGAAGCCGTACTACGCAGGCAGGTCGGCGGCCCCGACGTGATGCGCGCCCAACTCCAGCACCTCCTCGACCTGGCCGAGCTCGCCAAGGTCACCGTCCAGGTAGTGCCGTTCACCCGCGGCGCGCACGCCGGATTCGGCGGCCCGTTCGTCATCGTTGAATTCCCCGAACCGCTCGACCCCGATGCCGTCTACTCCGAGAACAACGCGGGCGAGCTGCTCTTGGAGGATCCTGAGGACGTCGCCCGGTTCAAACTCGCCTTCCAACGGCTCGGAGCAGCAGCCCTGAGCCCCGGCGATAGCCTGGCGATGATTGCCGCCATCAAGGCGGAGACCTGACCTGTCCACCCACTACACGAAAGCCAGTACCTATGCCGCACACCCAGCCATCCCAGCCTGCCTGGCGAACCAGCTCCCACTCCGGGCAGTCCGGGCAGTGCGTCGAGGTCGCCGACCTCGGCCAGCGCGTCGGCGTCCGCGACTCCAAGAACCCGGCCGCCGGCGTCCTCGCCGTGAGCCGTGAAGGGTTCGCCGCCCTCGCCGACCGCATCCGCGCCGGCGACCTGTAACACCCAGCCAAGACAGAGCCCCCGGGGATGATGCCAGTTCCCCGGGGGCTCCGCTGTACCTAGTACCTAGCCGCCGCCCACCATACCGACGAGCACCCGCTCACCAAAGACCCTCCTGCTCCCCAACCGGCGCCACATACCCCACCAGCGGAGCACACCGCACCACACACGCAGACACCTCCAAGCCCGTTGAACCAGACCGGCCGACGACCACGTGCTCGGGCACCGAAGCGCGGTCCACGCTGACGAAGGACACGTAGCAGACCACGCAAGCACGGCCGAGGGACTGGGGACCGTTGAGGTCGGGGAACACGTGGCCATCGGCGAGATCAACCGCGGACGGGGAGCGGTTGCTGGGGAGCATCGGGAGCGCCTCCTTGAAGATCAGAGGCGGGCCCAAAAGTCCGCTGACACCTCAGCTACGGATTGTGTAGCTCATGGGTGGTACGGAAATCCTGCGGTCCAGGTCAAACAGATGACAGCCCATGGGTAACAGGAGGAAGATTAAAAGTCCGGAGCTCTGCCAATTGAGCTAGCGACCCTGGGGCTTGCTGATCTTGTGGTGGTCTCTCCCGTCTGGGGTGGGACGGTCGGGTGGCTCCGGACCGTCCGGGTCGGGATCGAGTCTAGAGGGAGGTTGCGGCTCCCTGCATCTCAGTAGTTCCGGTCAGGAGCCGAAACGGAGGGTCAGGCGTTCGATGTCCGGGCCCGCGACCTCGGACGGGGGCTGGCGGCCGATCTGGACGCGGTAGGCGGGGCGGGACGGGACGGCCGCCGCGGGGACCAGGAAGGTGCAGTGGGCCGCGGTCTGGCTGGACGCGTCGCGGGTGGGCTTCTCCGGCATTCCGCTGCCCAGCTTTCCGGCCGCCAGCGTCCTGCCGTCCGGGTCCCTGATCACGATGGGGGCGCCCTCGACGATGTCGGCGAAGCGTCCCCCGCCGGTGCAGGTGCCCGGGTCCCAGCTGAATCCCTTGGTGTCGGTGATCGTCACCTTGCCGGAGAGGCTGCGGGGCGGGGGTTCGGGGGAGGAGCGGAGGCCCGCGTACACCAGCGCGGCCACCAGGGCGAGGGCGATCGCGGTCGTGCCGATGGCGATTCGGCGGTGCAAAGGGCCCCCCTTGGTGGACGAACCGCATCATGCCACGGAGATGCGGACGGGGAGGTGTTTGAGGCCGTTCTGGAAGTTCGAGGTCAGGCGGGTCGGAGGTCCTGTTCTTTCGATGTGGAGTGGGAGCAGTTCGCGGAAGACCGCGCGCATCTGGACGCGGGCCAGGTGGGCGCCGAGGCAGAAGTGGGGGCCGAAACCGAAGCTGACGTGGTCGTTGGGCGTGCGGGCGATGTCGAAGGTGTCGGGGGCGGGGAATACGGTTTCGTCGCGGTTGGCGGAGGCGTGGTATACGACGACCTTGTCGCCTGCCCTGATGTCCTGTCCGGCGAGATTCAGGTCCTGGGTGGCGGTGCGGCGGAAGTCCATGACCGGGGGCCAGTAGCGGAGCATCTCCTCTATGGCCGAGGGGAGGAGTTCCGGGTTTTCGCGGAGGCGGGAGAACTGGTCGGGGTGGTCCAGGAGGGTGAGGAGGCCGCCCGGGATTCCGTTGCGGAGGGTCTCGTTTCCCGCGACGGCGAAAAGGAAGAACATGTTCTCGAATTCGGCGTCGGTCAGGCCGCCTGAGAGCATGCGCGACATCACGTCGTCGCCCGGTTTCTGGCGTTTGGCGTCGGCCAGGGCGTGGGCGTAGGCGAACATGTCGCGGAGGGCGGCGGGTGAGCGGGGGTTCACCGGGCCTCGCAGGGTGGGGGTCTGCTTCACGGCGGCGCGGCCCATGGGGCTGAGGGATTCGGCGGCGGCCGTGGAGAGGCCCGCGTACTCGTCGTCCTGGTAGCCGATGACGCGCGATGCCCAGTCGTAGAGCAGGCGGCGGTCCTGCGAGGGGACGCCCATGATGTGCGCCAGCGTCCAGACGGGCAGGTCGGCGACCACGTCGACGAAGTCGAGCTCGCCGCGGGCGGAGCCGATCAGTGCGCGGGCGCGGTCCTCGATCGTGGACTCCAGCGCCCGCACGGCCCGGGGCGTGAACGCGGCGGCGACGATGCGGCGCAGCCGGGAATGGCCGGGCGGGTCCTGGTTGAGCATCATCGACCGGACGAACTCCAGGTCCGCGGGCGTGTCGGGGTCGCGGAGCTGGGTGGCGCCGAGGTGGGAGGAGAACAGTTCCGGGGTGCGGAGGACGTGCTTGACGTCGGCGTGCCGGAAAACCGCCCAGTAGCCGGGGCCGGGCGGCCAGGGGCCCACGGCGGGCTCGGGGATCCGGCAGACCGGGGACTCCGCGCGGAGGCGCCGGAACGTTCCGTACGGGACGCCCGTTGCGTAGGTGGCGGGCAGATAGATCTCCTCACGCATGGCTCCAGCGTGCATCATGGCGAGGTGACGGTGAAGGCCGAGGACGGCGACAGGATTCTCCGGGACAACTTCGCACCGTGGGTGCTCGACCTGGGCCTGCGGGTCGAGGAGGTCGGTGATCGGCGGGCGGTGCTGCGGCTGCCGTGGTCGGACCGGCTGGCCCGGGAGGGCGGCGGGATGTCGGGGCAGGCGCTGATGGCGGCGGCCGACACGGCGACGGTGATCGCGGTGTCGGGGGCCCGGGACGGGTTCGTGCCGATGACGACCGTGCAGCAGAGCACCACGTTCCAGCGGCCCGTCGTGGGCAGGGACGTGCTGGTGGCGGTGCGGATCACCAAGCTGGGCCGGACGCTGGCCTTCGCCGACGTCACGATGACGGCGGAGGGCGAGGACGAGCCCGCCGCGCACGCCACCACCGTGTACGCGATCATGGGTTGATCTGGAGGAGATGTCGTTGACTCGTACCGAGTCGGTCGCTGTGGCGGACGGCGAGTTCGCTCTGCACGTCTGGACTCCGGAGGGAGGGGCCGGCGGGCCGGGGATCCTGCTCGTCCAGGAGGTCTACGGCATCGGCGCCTATATGAAGGCGGTCGCGGAAGACCTGGCCGCGCTGGGGTACGTGGTGGCCGCGCCCGACCTGTTCTGGCGGCTCCAGCCGGGATGGGCCGCCGCGCACGATGACGAGGGCCTGCAGAAGTCCATCGAGTTGTCTTCGGGGTTCGACCCTGTGAAGGGGCTCGAAGACCTGGAGGCGTCGCTGGCGCGTCTGCGGAAGCTTCCTGAGATGACGGGTCCGGTCGGGCTCCTGGGCTTCTGCTTCGGGGGCACGTTCGCCTACCTGCTCGGCGCGCGCGCTGACGATGTCTCGGCGGTGGTGTCGTTCTACGGGTCGGGCGTTCCCGACCAGTTGGAGTTGCTCGACAGCATCCAGTGCCCGTTGCAGTTCCACTTCGGTGGCTCCGACCCCTACATCCCTCGCGAGAAGGTCGCGGCCGTGGAAAAGGCCGTCGCAGGGCGCGCGAACGTGGACATGCACGTCGAGGAAGACGCGGGCCACGCGTTCCACAACCGCAAGGCCCCGATGTTCTACAACCCTGAGCCGGCCGCGCGCGCTTGGCGCCGTACCGAGGAGTTCCTGGCCCGCCACCTCCCTACCCGGTAGCGGCCCAGGCGGGGAGGGGTTCGCACGTGGCCAGCCAGGCCGCGGGCAGCCCTTGGACGCCCACGCGTGCGGCGACGATTCCACCGACGATCGCGCACGTGGTGTCGACGTCCCCGCCCGCGGCGGAGGTCGTCCAGAAGGCGCCCTCGTAGTCGTCCAGATGCAGGGACGCGGCCCACAGGGTGTACGGCACCGTGTCGTGGGCCGCGACCTGCCGGCCGTTGCCCAGCACGGACGCGGCCGTGCCCGGGTCGCGGATGGTCAGCAGGCGTCTGGCCTCGGTGATGCCTTGGCGCACGCGGGTTTCGGGGACGTGGTCCAGCACTCCGTCCAGGAACACGCCGGGTGCGAGGCGTCCAGGGGTGGAGGCCGCGATCGCCGCGGCCGCTGCGATGGCGACGGTGCCCGCGACGGCTTCGGGGTGCGGGTGCGTGACGGTGGCGGACAGTTCCGCCTGGCGGGCCGCCTCCGCCGGGTCTTCGGCGTACCAGGCCCCGAGCGGGGCGACGCGCATCGCGGCGCCGTTCCCCCAGGAGCCCTGCCCGTCGAACGGCTCGCGTGACAGCTCGCGCCAGTCGCCGCCTTCCCGCACGAGGCGCAACAACCGGTTCGTGGACGGCCCGTAGCCCCGGTCGAAGTCGTGGTGGCGCGCGAAGCTCGCCGCCAGGGCGTCCTGGTCGACGCGCCCGTGCCGCTCCAGGACGTGCACCACGGAGCAGGCCATCTCGGTGTCGTCGGTCCACTGCCAGGGCGACCCGTCGGGCGGTGTGCGTGATTCGAAGGCGGCACGGTGGGCGGGGACGAAGAACTGCGAGCCGAGGGCGTCCCCCAGCGCCAGCCCCAGCAGCGAGGCGCGGGCGCGCTCGCGTGGATCGGAGAGCGGCATCGTGGCCATTGTGCAGGATCAGCGGGCCGCGGCGGGCTCCAGGTCGTCGCGCAGCCGCGACAGCTCCTTGCGGGACGACACGCCGAGCTTCGGATACGCCTTGTAGAGGTGGTACTCGACGGTCCGGGGGCTGAGGAACAGCTGGGCGGCGATCTCGCGGCTGCTGACGCCGTCCGCGGCCAGCCGGACGACCTGGAGCTCCTGCGGGGTGAGCCGGTCGAGCGGGTCGGGGGCGGCGTCCCGCCGGGGCCCGCCGGCCGCGGCGCCGCTCTCGCCGGTCGCGCGGAGCTCGGCGCGGGCGCGCTCGGCCCACGGCGCGGCCCGCAGCCGCTCGAAGGTCTCCAGGGCGGAGCGCAGCGGGACGCGGGCGTCCGAGCGGCGGCGCGCCCGGCGCAGCCACTCGCCGTACAGCAGCTCGGTGCGGGCCTTCTCGAACGGCCGCCCGCCACGCCCGGCGGGACCGGCCTCGCGGGCGGCCCGTTCGTGCAGCTCCAGGGCACGCTCGTACAGGCCCAGGGCCCGCTCGTACGGTTCGCGCTCGGTGTCGCTCAGCAGCGCCTCGCAGCGCAGCGCGACGGCCCCCGCCCAGCTCTGCCGGCCCGCGTCGGCCCAGGCGCGGAGGCGGTCGTGGGCGGAGCGGGCGCGGTCGGGAAGGGCCGCGCGGACGGCCGCCTCCACCTGGTCGGCGGCCGAGATCATGATGTCGGCGGTGGGACGGTGCGGGTCGAGCCCGATCCGCTCCAGCCGCCGCAGCGCGTCGTCGTACCGGCCCAGGCCCAGGTCGAGCAGGCCGAACGCGCCGGTGAGGGCGTCGTCGGGGCCGGGCGCGGCGGCGGCGAGCTCCTCCAGCCGGCCCTGGTCGCCCTCGATCGCGGCGATCCTGGCCAGGACGAGGCCGAGCCGTCCGGCGCGCCGCTGGAAGCCGGTGTCGCGGGCGAGGGCGATCGCCTCGGCCGCGGTCGCCTCCGCGTCCTGGTGCCGTCCGGTGGCGAGCTGCGCCTGGGCCAGACCCTCCAGGACGCCCGGCAGCGCGCCGGCCATGCCGTGCCGACGGCAGTGGGCGGCCTCGGCGGAGGCCAGTTCCAGGGCGGCGTCGTCGTCCCCGACGATCAGGGCGGCGAGCGTGACCTGGACGGCGCGGACCCGGTCGTCCACGGAGGCGCGGACGGCGGCCGGGGACGCGTTCGCGCCGGCGCGGGCCGCGGCGACGGCCTCGGCTAGCAGCGGCAGCCCTTCGGCGTAGTCGCCGCTGATGAGCCGCGCCATCCCCTGGACGGCCCTGTCGGTGGACGGGAGCAGCTTGGCGGCCTGGCAGAGCACGGACGTCTCCCCGCCCATCCAGGCGTAGGCGGCCGCGGTGCGCAGGACCGCGGTACGGTCCTCGGCCGCGCCGTCCGAGGCCGCGCCGCCGTCCGAGGCCGCCGTGCCCCCCGTGCCGGCGGGGCCGGGCGTCCAGGCGCGGGCGGCGTGGTCGGCCAGCATCCTCGCCGCGGCGCGCGGGTCGCCGCGCTCGAACTCGACCGCCGCGCGGACCTGGACCAGCCGGGCGTGCTCGGCGGGGTCGTCGGTGAGGCGTTCGGCCATGTGGACGAGTTCCTCGGTGTCCTCGACCGCCCCGGCCTGCAGGGTCGCGCCGGCCGCCGCGCCCAGCCGGCGGGCCCGCTCGCGCGGATCGGGGGTGAGGTCGGCGGCCTGCCGGTAGAGCCGGGCGGCGGTGCCGAAGCCCGTGCGGTCGCGGGCCCGTTCGGCCGCGCGCTCCAGCCCGGCCGCGACGTCCTCGTCGGGCCGCGTCGCGGCGGCCGCCCGGTGCCGCGCGCCGCACTCGGGCTCCCGCGAGGACTCGGCGAGCGCGCGGTGCGCCTGCAGCCGCCGGGTCAGCGGCGCGCCCTGGTACACCGCGGCCCTGATCAGCGGGTGCCGGAACACGATGGAGCGGCCCCGCACCTCCACCAGCCGGGCCCGTTCCGCCTCGTCCAGGTCGGCGAGGCTCACCCCGAGCCGTTCCGCGGCGCCGAGCGTGCTGGTCAGGTCGCCGCGCCCCTCGGCGGCCACCAGCAGCAGCATCCACTGCGCGGCCTCGGGCAGCCGGGCGATCTGGTCGCGGAACCCGGCGGTCACCCGGTCGGCCAGCGGCAGCGGCGTGGTCTCGTTCGACCGCCGCCCACGCGCCGCGCCGAACTCGATGAGCGCGAGCGGGTTTCCGGCCGACTCGCGGACGATCCGGTCGCGGAGGGCGGGCGGGACGTCGCCGTGCTGGGCCAGGACCCGTTCGGAGTCGGCGGGGCCGAGCCGTTCCAGGGGCATCTCTTCCAGGCCGCGGGCCTCGAAGCCTTCGTCACGGGCGGCGAACAGCATCACCACGCCCTCGGCCGCCAGCCGCCTGGCCGCGAACAGCAGCGCCTCGGACGAGGCGGTGTCGAGCCACTGCGCGTCGTCGATGAGGCAGAGCACCTGCCCTCCCTCGGCGAGGTCGGCCAGAAGGGTGAGGACGGCCAGCCCGACGGTGAAGCGGTCCTGCCCGCGCGTGCCTCCCCCGTTCTCACGTGCCCCGTTCTCGGTTTCTGTGGGCGTGGTGAGGCCGAGGGCGCCGCGCAGGGCGGTGCGCTGGGGCTCGGGGAGGGAGTCCAGGCGGTCCCGTACGGGCCAGAGCAGCTGGTTCAGCCCCGCGAAGACGATGTCCTCTTCGGTCTCGTACCCGGTGACGCGCAGCAGCCACAGCCCTCCCATACCGCCGCAGTCGCCGTCGGCGGGGCACTGCGTGCCCGTCCAGGGGCCGTGCTGGACGACCCAGTCGAGCAGTGCCGACTTGCCGATGCCGGTCTCGCCGCGCACGACCAGGGCACGGCTGCGCCGCAGATCCCGCGCCTGGGAGATGGCCCGCGTGATCTGAGCCTGTTCCGCTTCACGCCCGTAGAGCACCCTTCAAAACTACGGGGCCGACTACGGAAACCGTACGGATTCGGTGGGCGCGTTTCCCTCCGTACCTTCGAGCCCAGGCAGAACGCCCCGCGTCTCGACCTTTTGCACTGGGAGCACGTCATGAAGGAACTGTTCGAGCCCGTGAACGTCGGCAAGCTGGAGCTGCCCAACCGCGTCTTCATGGCTCCGATGACACGGAGCCGCGCGCCGGAGGCCGGCCAGGTGACCGAGCTGACCGTCGAGTACTACACGCAGCGCGCCGGGGCCGGATTGATCATCACTGAGGCCACCCAGCCGAGCGAGATCGGCCAAGGGTACATATGGACGCCCGGGTTGCACTCTGCGGAGCAGGTCGCCGCCTGGCGCAAGGTGACCGACGCCGTACACGCCAAGGGCGGGCGCATTTTCGTCCAGCTCATGCATTCGGGACGGGTCGGCCACCCCGTCCTCTACCCGGACGGGGCCCTGCCGTTGGCCCCGTCCCCGATCGCCTCGGGCGTGCAGCTGTTCACCCCTGAGGGCATGCTGGACCAGCCCGAGCCGCGTGAGATGACCGTGGACGACATCGCGCAGACGGTCGAGGACTTCGCCGCGGCCGCCCGCAACGCCATCGACGCGGGTTTCGACGGTGTGGAGCTGCACGGCGCCAACGGCTACCTCATCAACCAGTTCCTGGCCGACGGCACCAACCGCCGTACCGACGCCTACGGCGGCAGCGTCCCCAACCGGATCCGGTTCCCCGTGGAGGCCGCGCGGGCCGTGGCCGAGGCCGTCGGCTCCGAACGCGTCGGCTTCCGCGTCTCCCCGGGGACCACCGCCAACAACATCTCCGAGAGCGACCCGGCCGAGGTGTACACGGCGTTGCTGCGCGAGCTCACTCCGCTGGAGCTGGCGTACGTCCACATCATGGAGATGGGGAACAGGGAGCTGACCAAGCGGCTGAGGGCCGAGTGGCCCGGGACGCTCCTGCTCAACCCGCACCCGACCCCGGACGCCTTCCCGTCCCGCCCCGAGCACGGGGTGGAGGCGCTGCGGGACGGCGTCGCGGACGCGGTGGTGTTCGGCGAGTTGTGGCTGGCCAACCCCGACCTGCCCGCCCGCATCAAGGCCGACGGCCCGTACAACAAGGCCGACCAGGAGAGCTACTACGGCGGGGACCACCGCGGTTACACCGACTACCCCACCCTGGAAGAGGCCGTAGGAGCCTGAGCTCGGCACCGCGACGGGGGCACGGAGGCGCGCCGTGGGGATCGGGGGGGCCACGGGGGGCCTCCGCGGCGTGTTCCGGTGACCTCAGTAGCCGGGACGGACGGCCCCGCTGAAGTTCCGCTTGTAGTAGCCGTTGAGCTTGATCTTCTTGACCCGCTTGCCCGAGCTGGGGGCGTGGATCATGTACCCGTTCCCGACGTAGACGCCCATGTGGCTCTTGCCGGAGTAGAAGAACAGCAGGTCACCCTTGACGGCGCCCTTCCAGGACACCTTGTGCTTGACGGCCTTGTAGATCTGCGTGGTCGTCCGGGGCAGCTTCACGCCCGCCTTGCGCCACGAGCCGCCGGCCAGCCCCGAGCAGTCCCACGAGCCCGGACCGGTGCCGCCGTAGCGGTAGGGGTCGCCGATCTGCTTGTAGGCGTAGGAGACGGCGTTGGCCGCACGCTGCTTCTGCTTGGCCTTGCGCGCCTGGGAGACCTTGGCCTGTGCGCTCACCAGGGCCACCTGCTGCGGAGCGGCCGCGGTACGGGCCGGCGGCGCGGCGGCCGCGGTCACGGGGCCGGCGGCCAGCAGCGAGACCCCCAGCGCCGACGTCGCGGTCAGCGCGATGCCACCGGTGAACGGCACGGTCTTGAAGGAGGCTCGGGTCTTCGAGGGGTTGCTGGTCTTCGAGGGGTTACGGGACGTACTCAGGACGGCTCCTGACCTCGCGGGTGGTGCCTACCGGGCAGCCCTCACCGCGGGCGGGGCTCCGCCCGGCGGTGTGTGACTGCGGCGCTTTCCGGCACGGCGATGCCCCGGGGGGATGTCGAGGGGCGGCGCAGGCCTTGGGCGCTCTCCGGCTCCGTGCTTCTCGTCTGCACGGACGCGGCCGGCCGTGCGCGCGGGGGGTTGCGTGGCGGCGGTGCGTCTCGAGACCCATGTGCTTGTCCGGGACCCGGGTGCCCTGCCGCGTTCGCGCGACGGCGTGGATGTTCTGTTATCTGGGGCGGCGCCTGTGCCGCTTCGGAACGGCATGAAGGTAGCCACGGATCTCGGCGCCCGGCAAATCTCGGGGAGATCAACCGGGGTGGACAGCTGTCCGAAAGATCTGCGACATAAGCGCACTGCCAGCACTTTTTCCGGTTCGTTCCTGGAAAAAGTGATCTGAGTCACTATTGCCGCACAATGCCGTTCAGACCCTTGCCAACTGGTAACCCGAGCCTGTCCGGGACCCCGTTTCGACGGTGATTGGCGGCGATTCGAACCCGCGCCTCCGGCCTACCGGACGGGGAATGGGATGGTCACTTCCGGTTATTGTCCTTATACATTCCGGTGACCACATTTAGCGATCTGTGATGATCGACACATTGGCCGCGCCGAGATCGGAGGCCGAAACGGATTATCGCCTTCCGGATATGGACATCTGGCGGCCCTTGACAGAACCCCCTCCCGGACATGTGATCCAAATCACATCCCTGTCGCTCCCGGAGGGAGAACCCGTGTTCGGTAAGGCCGGTCGAGCGCACGGGGCAGGGCACGTCCCGCTCCCGCGCTCCGTCCTCGTCAGGATCCTGTCCATCGCCTCCGCCGCCGCCCTCACGGCGGTCTCCCCCGCCGGGGCCGCCGAGGCCGCGGGTCCGGCGGTGGCCAAGTTCCCCTCCGGCTTCATGTGGGGGGTGTCCACCTCGGGCTTCCAGTCGGAAGGCTCGTATCCCGACAGCAACTGGACCCGGTACGTCCAGAGGAAGGCGGCCGGGGTCAAGGACCCCTACCGCGACTCCGTGGACTTCCGGCACCGCTACCCCGGAGACGTCCGGCTCGCCCGGGGGCTCGGCGCCAACGTCTTCCGCGCCTCCCTCGAATGGGCCCGGATCGAGCCGCGCCGCGGCGTTCGCGACCAGCGGGAACTGGCCTACTACGACGACCTCGTCCGCCGGATCAGGGCCGCCGGCATGCGCCCCATGCTCACCCTCGACCACTGGGTCCACCCGGGCTGGGTGGCCGACCAGGGCGCCTGGGACAACGCGCGCACCCCGTCCGACTGGCTCCGGCACGCGCGGTCCATGGTCGAGCGGTACCGCGGCCAGGGCGTCATCTGGATCACCTTCAACGAGGCGAGCCAGTACATCTACCACGAGACGATGTCGCGCCCCCTGAACCCCGTCCAGCTGGTCACCATGCGGAACGCGCTGATCCGGACGCACCGCGCCGCCTACGACATGATCCACCGGGTCGACCCCGGGGCGCCGGTGTCCAACAACGTGGCCTACGGCTCGGTGCTCAACGGGCTGTTCGACGCCGCGCTGTTCAACGACGTCACCGACAAGATCGACTTCATCGGGATCGACTACTACTACGGGGCGAGCCTGGAGAACGTCACCGCCGTCCACTCCCTCACCGGCGAGTTCTGGCGGATCGACCCCGAGCCCGACGGGCTGTACCACGTGCTGAAGAACTACCAGCGCCGGCTGCCGCACCTCCCCGTCTACATCGTGGAGAACGGCATGCCGTCAGACGGCGGCAGGCCCCGTCCCGACGGCTACACCCGCGCGGACCACATCCGCGACCACCTCTACTGGGTGCAGCGCGCCCTCGCCGAGGGGGTGAAGGTGATCGGCTACAACCACTGGAGCCTGACCGACAACTACGAGTGGGGCGGCTACCGGCCGCGGTTCGGCCTCTACCGGGTGGACGTGCTCACCGACCCGGCGCTGGAGCGCAGGCCCACCGAGGGCGTCGCCGCCTACCGGTCGCTGATCGCGAACCGGGGCGTGCCGTCCGGGTACGTGCCGGTGCGCCGCCCCGCGTGGTGCTCGATCGAGGACCCGGTCGCGACCTGCTTCGGCCGGACGCCCGCCCCGCCCGCCCCGTACCGCGCCCTGTACTGATCGAGGAATGACCGAAAAGGGAGAGAATCTCCCACCTCCACGCTATGGAATGAATATCATTTTCGTGCAAGCCTGGTCCCTGACCGATCGCACGAAGAGGGTGAGAGGGGAGAACGGTCATGTCCCTGACTGTGGACGACAGGCTGCTGGAGCAGGCGCGCGCCGGAGAGGTGGACGACGCCGCGTTCGTGGCGTGCGTGCGCGACTCGCTGCCGTACGCCTGGCAGGTCATCGAGGACGTCGTGGTCCGGACGCGGGCCTCCGACGACGGCTTCGCCGACAACCAGACACCGCCGCCGAACGAGGAGGCACGCGGCCAGCTGCTGCGCGCGCTCGCCAGCGACGCGATGCGGGCCGCGCTGGAACGCCACTTCGGTGTGCGGCTGGCGTTCCAGAACTGTCACCGCGTGGCGGCCTTCGTGCCGGGCGCGGCGGGCACCGCCGAACGCCATGCCACGTTCGTGTCGCCGCGCGCGCAACTGCTCAACCAGTCCCCGGAGCTCGTGGACTGCTGACCCGCCCACGCCCGACGGCCACCGCCACCGCCGGGCCCTGCCCACCGCGCGTGCCCGCCCCAAGCCGCTGGGGGCGGGCACGCCCCATCCCACCACCCCACACGCCTCGCCAGCACGCCCCGATTCACATGCCTCCCTCCCGCAACCTCCACTCGCCCGCGTCGTCCCGCAAGCCTCGTCCCGCACGCCTTCCCATGGCCTCGTCCCGTCCCGAACGCTTCGCACCGCAGGCTCAACCAGCACGCCTAGTACCGCAGGCCTCGGTCCCGCACGCCCTGCCATGGCCTCGTCACCGTCCCGTCACGACTCGTCCCACATGCTTCGCCACGCACGCATTCGCATCGCAGGCCCCAACCGGCACGCCTAGTGCGCTGTCCCGCACCCCCTTGCGCATCCTTCGTCCCGCAGCTCCCTCCAGCACGCCCCGTCCGCAAGCCCCGTCGCGCACGCCCATGCCGCACACCCTGTGCCGCACGCCCCGTCCCGCATGCTCGTCGAGCAGGTCCCGTTCCACACGCCCCGCCGCACGCCCGGTCCGGCAGGTCCCTTGCCGGGCGCTTTGCAGCGCACGTCTCCCATCGCACGGCTTGCACCGCGTTCTCCGGTCCCGCAGGCATCGTCACGGGCGGTCTTCCCGGCCCGCACAGTTGGTGCCGGACGGCTCGTCTCGTCGGGCCCCGGTTTGTCTCGCGCGGCACCGCTCTCGCCCTTCTCACACGCCTCCGCTCCATCCCCTCTTGATCTTGCCCGGGGCGCGGTCACAGGGAGCGGACGTGGAGGTGCGACTCGAATGACACCGGGTAATACGGGTACCGCCTCCGCGAAACCGACGAACCAGGGGATTCTGTGGAGGAAGCGCACATCGGGGCCGGCGCCTCGGGCGCCCGCTCGGCCGAGGACGGCCTGCTGCGGAGCCTGAAGCGGGCCGCCGCCGCCATGGAAGAGGCCGGGATCGAGTTCGCGCTGGCCGGCGGTTCGCCGCCTACGCGCGCGGGGCGGCCGTCTCGACGCACGACGTCGACTTCGTCCTGCGGCAGGACGATGTGGAGACCGCGCTGGACGCGCTGTCCGCCGTCGGCATGCGGCGCCACGACAGCCCGGAGAACTGGCTGGCCAAGGCCTACGACGGCGAGCGGCTGATCGATCTCATCCACACCCCGTCCGGCCGCCCGGTCGACGGGGCGCTGCTGGGCCGCGCCGACCCGCTGTCGGTCGAGGCCGTGCTCATGCCGGTGCTGACCGCCACCGACCTGGTGGTCATGCGGCTGCTGGCGTTCACCGAGACCTCCTGCGACTTCGGCGACTTCCTGCACGTGTGCCGGGCGCTGCGAGAGCAGGTCGACTGGCCGCACGTCGGCAAGGAGACCGCCGGCTCCCCTTACGCCTACGCGTTCCTCACGCTGCTGGCGAGGCTCGACGTCATCGAAGGGGGATTCCTGTGAACGACCCGAAGGGACACCAGGACCGAGGATCCGGCCCCGTCCGTTCCGAGAGCCCGGGCGGCGCCGGACGGTGGGGGGCGCCCGGCTATCTGGCCGCGCACAGCCAGGAGCGGCTCTCCTCCCGCGCCCATGAGCTGGGCATCCAGGTCGACGTGCGGGGCGAGGTCGTCTATCTGCGCGGGGAGGTGGTGACCGAGGAGCGGCGCCGGGAGGTCGAGGAGGCCGCCCGCGGCGCCGCGGAGGGCCGCACGATCCGCAACGAGGTGTCGGTGACCCCGGTACGGGAGCCGGACGGGGAGGAGACGCTGTCATGATCCGAGTCGCGGCGGTCGGCGATCTGCACGTCGGCCCGGAGGTGGCGGGGGCCTACCGGGAGCGGCTCGGCGCCCTGCCCGACCACGCCGACGTGTTCCTGGTGGCCGGCGACCTGACCCGGCACGGCACGCCCGAGGAGGGCCGGGTGGCGGCCGGCGAGCTGCGCGATCTCGGGGTCCCGGTGATCGCCGTGCTGGGCAACCACGACTACCACTCCGACACCCAGGACGAGATCACCGCCATGCTGCGGGACGCCGGGATCACCGTGCTGGAGGGCGACGGGACGATCGTCGACTGCGGCGGCGTCCGGCTGGGCGTCGCGGGGGCAAGGGCTTCGGCGGCGGGTTCGCCGGCAAGTGCGCCGGCGACTTCGGCGAGCCGGAGATGAAGGCGTTCGTCCGGCACACCAAGGACTTCGCGGGACGGCTCGGCTGCGCGCTGCTCGGCCTGGACGCCGACGTGCGGATCGCCCTGACGCACTACTCCCCGGTCGAGGACACCCTGGCGGGAGAGCCGCCGGAGATCTTCCCGTTCCTCGGCAGCTACCTGATCGCGGAGGCGATCGACACCTCGGACGTGACGCTGGCGGTGCACGGCCACGCGCACAAGGGCACGGAGAAGGGGGAGACGCCGGGCGGCGTCCGGGTCAGGAACGTCGCGTTGCCGGTGCTGCGGCAGGCGTACGCGGTCTACTGCATCGACGGGTTCGCGGACGCGACCGAGCTCGCGGGAGCGAGCGCGCGCGGGCGGTAGCGGGGCCGCCGTCCCGTAGCGCGGCTCGACGATCCGCCGGGGTGTTGCCCAGGTAGCCGACGACCTCCTGCACCCCCGGGTCGCTGCGGCCGCGGCTCCACTGCGGCGGGGTCAGCCGGGGTGGATCTCTCCGCCGGCCGGGACCAGTGTCTGGCCCGTGTAGTACGAGGACATCCGGTCGGAGGCGAAGAAGACGTACGACGGGGCGATCTCGTCGGGCTGGGCGGCGCGTCCCATCGGCGCCTGCTTGCCGAAGCCCTCGACCCGCTCCTCGTCGAACGTCGCCGGGATCAGCGGCGTCCAGACCGGGCCGGGCGCCACGCAGTTCACCCGGATGCCCTTGTCCATGAGGTTCTGCGCCAGCGACTCCCCCAGCGTCATCGCGGCGGCCTTGCTCGCCGAGTAGTCGATCAGCGTCTTGTTGCCGCGCAGCCCGTTGATCGACCCGGTGATGACGATCGAGGAGCCCTCGCCCAGGTGCTCCAGCGCCTCCTGGACGATCCAGAACAGCGACAGCACGTTCACCTCGAAGGTGCGCCGCAGCTGCGCTTCGTCGATCTCCCGGACGTCCTTGACGGGCTCCTGCGTGCCGTGGTGCAGCACCAGCACGTCGAGGCCGCCCAGGTCGCGGGCGGCGTGCGCGACGGTCTCGCGGGCGTGCCGCTCCTCGGCCAGGTCGCCGCCGATGGTGAAGCAGCGGCGGCCCTCCCGTTCGACCAGGCCGGCGGTGTGCCGGGCGTCGTCGTCCTCGCTCAGGTAGGTGATCGCGACGTCCGCGCCCTCCTTGGCGAAGGCCACCGACACGGCCCGGCCGATCCCCGAGTCGCCGCCGGTGATCAGCGCGCGGCGTCCGGACAGCAGGCCGCGGCCCTCGTAGCCGCGCATCTCGTCGTGCGGCTCCGGTGCCATATCCGCCGTGCGCCCGGGGTAGGTCTGGCTCTGTGCGGGCGGCTCGCTCATCCTCGGTCCTTCCCGGGCGGACGGGTGTACGCGTCGCGCATGCCCTGGAGGTGAGGGGGCAAACGTGACCCCCCGCATGACGCCTGGGTAACATCGGCCCGAACCACATTCGGTCCCTCACGTAAGGTGCTGTCCATGGACCTGAACGGAGTTTCCGCCGTCGTATCCGGCGGTGCGAGCGGGCTCGGCGAGGCCACCGTCCGCGCCCTGGCCGCCGAAGGCGTCAAGGTGGTCGTCGCCGACCTCAACGAGGACAAGGGCAAGGCGCTGGCCGGCGAGGTCGGCGGCGTCTTCGTCAAGACCGACGTCACCGACGAGTCCCAGGTGCGGGCCGCCGTGCAGGCCGCCGTCGACACCGGCGCCCCGCTGCGCGTGGTCGTCAACAGCGCCGGGATCGGCTGGGCGTCCCGTACCGTCGGCCGCGACGGCGAGCCGCACGACCTGGGCGCCTTCGAGACGGTCATCCGGGTCAACCTCATCGGCACCTTCAACCTGATGCGGGTCGGCGCCGCCGCGATCGGCAAGACCGACCCCGCGGACGCGGACGGCCTGCGCGGCGTGGTGATCAACACCGCGTCGGTCGCGGCGCTGGAGGGCCAGACCGGCCAGGTCGCCTACTCCGCGTCCAAGGGCGGCATCGTCGGCATGACCCTGCCGGCCGCCCGCGACCTCGCCGCGCTCGGCGTCCGGGTCAACACCGTCTGCCCGGGCATCATCGACACCCCCATCTACGGCCAGGGCGAGGCCGCCGAGGCGTTCAAGGCCAAGCTGTACGCGCCGGTGCCCTTCCCCAAGCGGATGGGCAAGGCCTCGGAGTTCGCGCACCTGGTGAAGTCCCTGATCGAGAACGACTACATGAACGGCGAGACCATCCGTTTCGACGGTGGCATCCGCTTCCAGCCGAAGTGAGGCGCTGAATGACCGACGCTGTCCTGACCGAAGAAGATGGCGCCGTCCTCGTCATCACCATCAACCGTCCCGAGGCGAAGAACGCCGTCAACGGCGCCGTCGCGCAGGGCATCGCGGCCGCGATGGACGAGCTCGACAACCGCAAGGACCTCTCGATCGGCGTGCTCACCGGCGCCGGCGGCACGTTCTGCGCGGGCATGGACCTCAAGGGCTTCCTCACCGGCGAGAACCCGATGGTGGAGGGCCGCGGGTTCGGCGGCATCGTGGAGCGTCCCACCACCAAGCCGCTGATCGCCGCGATCGAGGGCTACGCGCTGGCCGGCGGCTGCGAGATCGCGCTGAGCTGCGACATGGTGGTGGCGTCCCGGGACGCCCAGTTCGGGCTGCCCGAGCCCAAGCGCGGCCTGGTCGCGGCCGGGGGCGGGCTGCTGCGGCTGCCGCAGCGGATCCCGTTCCACATCGCCATGGAGATCGCGCTCACCGGTGACAAGTACAGCGCCGACCGGATGGCCGAGCTGGGCTTCGTGAACCGGCTCACCGAGCCGGGGCAGGCGCTGGCGGCGGCCAAGGAGCTGGCGCTGAAGGTGGCCGAGAACGCCCCGCTGGCGCTGGCCGCCACCAAGAAGATCATCGTCGAGTCGTCCGACTGGGACGTCGCGGAGGCGTGGAAGAAGCAGGGCGAGATCACCCTGCCGGTCTTCACCTCCAAGGACGCGCAGGAGGGCCCGGCCGCCTTCGCCCAGAAGCGCAAGCCGGTCTGGAAGGGCGAGTAGGCGACGCCTCGCGAACGCCCGGAGACCCCGCGTCTCCGGGCGTTCCGTGTCCCTCGCGGGCTGGCCTCATCCGGCCGGGGCCGGGTGGGGCGCTCCTCTTACTAGCGAGTAAGTATTCCCCTACTCTCGTGCACACCTTGTGGTGATCTTGGGAGTGCCGATGAAGAGGAACACCCTGCTCGCGTCCGCCGCCGCCCTCGCCGCCGGCACCGCGATCGCCCTCGCACCGCCCGCGCACGCCGCGTCCTGGGGCGACGTCCCCACCTCCGCCACCGCCTACGACGGCACCCTCGACCGGGTCGACTTCGCGGGCAAGGACGTCGGCTGGGCCGTCGGCTCCTCCGGCTCGCTGTTCACGCCCAAGACCAGGCTGCTGCGCTGGACGACCTCGGGCTGGGCCACACAGACCAGCCCCGCCGACTTCATCCCCACCGACATCGCCGTCGGCAACGCGAACCGCGCCTGGGTCGTCGGCTACTCCCTCACCGGCATGACCGGCCTCTACTGGAACGGCACCACCTGGACGAAGGTGCCCTACCCCCTCGTCGGCCTGCCCACCCAGGTCTCCGCCGCCCCCGACGGCACCGCCTACTCCGTCGCGGGCGTCGACGCCGCGGCCGGCGGCCTCAGCGCCATCATGCGCTGGAACGGCACCGCCTGGGTCGACACCAGCGTCCCCCTCCCGCCCAGCTCCGCCATCACCGCGGTCGACGTCCGCTCCGCGAACGACGTGTGGCTCGCCGGCACCACCTCCAACGGCACCGCCGTCACCGGACTCGTCATGCACTACGACGGCACGTCCTGGAAGCGCCACGACCTCCCCGGGAACATGGGCGTCCCCGCCTACCAGGGCACCCTGCACCGCATCGTCGCCCTCTCGCCCACCAACGTGTACGCCCTCCGGGTCCGCCAGAACGCCCAGGTCACCAACGCCCTGCTGCACTGGAACGGCACGTCCTGGCGCACCATCGACACCCCCTTGAACGCCGCCGGGATCGGCCTCTCCCCGGACGGCAGCGGCGGCGTCGTCATGCTCCCCATCACCACCGGCACCCGCACCCAGTACATGCACTACGACGGCTCGACCTGGACCACCCTGAACGGACCGTCCCGTACGGGCACCGTCCAGGCCACCGACGCCGACCACCGCCCCGGCACCACGGCCGTGGTGAGCACGGGCACCGCCACCGCACCCGACAAGAAGACCCCGTTCATCGAGAACTTCAGCTGAGCGGCCCCGTCCGCTCAGTCGAGGCGGACGAGCATCTTGCCGACGTTGCGCCCCGCGAAGATCCCGAGAAAGGCGTCAACGGCGTTGTCGATGCCTTTCACGACGGTCTCCTCGCTGTGGAGGCAGCCCTCCCGGAGCCAGCCGGAAGCGCGCCGGACGTACTCGTCCATGACTTCGGGGTAGTGGTCGATCGCGACGAAGCCCCGCAAGGTGAGGCGCTTGAAGACGGCCTCGATGAGGTTGTCGGGCCCGGGATCGGGTTCGGCCTTGTCGTACTGTGACACGGCTCCGCACAGCGCGACCCTTCCGTGATCGTTGAGCACGGCGATCGCGGCCCGCAGGTGATCACCGCCGACGTTGTCGAAGTAGACGTCGATCCCGTCGGGCGCCGCCTCGCCGAGCCGCCGTTCGAGATCGCCCTCGCGGTGGTCGATCGCGGCGTCGAAGCCGAAGCCGTCGAGGAGCTTGGCGGTCTTGACCGGCCCGCCCGCCGACCCGATCACCCGGGAGGCGCCGAGCAGGCGGGCGATCTGCCCGGCGACACTGCCCACGGCCCCGGCGGCACCGGACACGAAGACCACGTCGCCGTCCCGCACGGACGCGATCTCGGTGAGCCCGACGTAGGCGGTCAGTCCGATGAACCCGAGCACGCCGAGGTGGGCCGGGGCCGGGGCCAGGCCGAGATCGACGGGGCGGGCCTTCGCGGCGTCGACCGTGGCGTACTCGCGCCACCCCAGCAGGTGCACCACGGTGGCCCCCTCCGGGACCTCCGACCTGGACGCGATCACCGTTCCGAGCGCGCTGCCGCCCATCGGCTCGCCGAGCTCGAAGGTCGGCATGGCCGACCTGGCGTCGTCCATCTGCCCGCGCATGTACGGGTCGACGGAGAGCCACTCGTTCCGGACCAGGATCTCGCCCTCGCCCGGCTCGCGGACCGGTGCCTCGGCCAGCTCGAAGTGGGACGGGTCGGCCGCTCCGTCGGGGCGGGCCGCCAAACGGACCTCGCGGCCCGCTGCGGGGATCATGCGCTGCGCCTTCCTTTCGTGCCTTTCGAGAGCTGGACGCACGTGGCGAGGACGCCCTGCCGGGAACCGGTCGGGTCCCGGCTCCCGGCAGGGCGATGTGGACGGGTCAGTCGAGCGGGGCCAGCTGCGGGCGGACGGCCCCGTCCCGGTCGCGGGGAACGCCGGCCACCCACGCGCGGATGGCGTCGGCGGTGGTGGCGGCGTGCTCCTGGAGGATGGTGAAGTGGTCGCCGGGGATGCTGTCGCGGTCGTGCGGCAGCGGCCAGGTGAGCTGATCGGTGTTCCCGGCGGCGCGGGCGAACAGGGTGGGGACGGGGGACGGCTCCGGGGCCCAGCCGTCGAACAGCTCGAAGTACGCCGTCATGGCGGTGAAGGCGCTGTCCGGGGTGCTGTGGCCGGCCAGCTCGCGGTCCATCAGCCTGCCCATCAGGTTGTACCGGGCCACGACGGCCGAGTCGATGGACGACACGGTGTCGAGGAGGACGACCCCGGCGGTGTGGTGCTCGGTTCCGGGCCGGGCCTGGATGTACCGGGCCAGACTGTGGGCGAGGGCTCCGCCCGACGAGTGGCCGAGCAGGACGTAGGGGCGGCCGCCGGCGCACTCCTGGACGTCCTGGGCGAGGGCGTCGAGCAGTGCCTCCCGTGACGCGGGAAGGAGCTCGCCGTCCTGGTAGCCGGGCAGCAGCAGGACGTGGACGTCGCGTTCGGCGTCGAAGCGGGCGGCGATGTGCTCGTACTGCCCGGCGTCGGCGCCGGCGATGAAGCTCGGCAGGCAGATGACGCCGGGGCTCGCGGTGCCGCGGGCGAGCGGGACGGGCTCCTTCCCGCGGGCTTCCGGCGCGGCGGTGAAGACGGGCCGGTGCCGCACGGCGTCGGCGACCAGCCGCCTGGCCTCGTCCTCGTCGCCGGCGCTCCAGGCGCGCGAGCACAGCCGGGCCAGCGAGGCGCCGCCGGTATCGGCCGTCGCCGCCGCGTCCGCGTCCTCGCCTGACCTGGGGGCGGGAATCGTGGGCGTCCGGGGCTCGCCGGGCTCCATCAGCTCGCTGAGATGCTCGGCGAGGTCCCGCGGGACCGGATGGTCCATGAGGACGGTCGCGGGCAGCCGCAGTCCGGTGAGCTTGGTGAGGCGGGTCCGCAGCTGGGTCACCGACAGCGAGTCCAGCCCGGCCTCCCGCAGCGGCCGGTCGGCGGGGATGGTCCCGTGGTCGGGGTAGCCGAGGACGGCCGCGGCGTTGGCGCGGATCTGGAGGAGGAGCTCGCGGACGCGCTCGGGTGCGGGCAGGGTGCCCAGGTGGCGCAGCGTCTCGGCGTCGTCGGCGTTGTGCGCCTGCTGCCGGGCGTACCGTCCGAGCACGCCGGTCAGCATGTCGGGGGCCTCGGTCGCCTGCGCCGGGTCGCCCACCCCGGTCACCACCACCAGCGGCTGCCCGCGCCGCAGGACGAGGTCGAGCGCCGCCAGGGCGTCGGCGGTGCTCATCGGCCGCAGGCCGGTGCGGATCCGCTTCGCCGCGCTGAAGGTGGCCGACATGTCGCTGGTCTGGTCCCACAGTCCCCAGGGGATGGACACGGCGGGCAGCCCTTCGCCCCTGCGGTGGTAGGCGAGGGCGTCCAGGTAGTTGTTGGCCGCGTTGTAGTTGGCCTGGCCCTGGTTGCCGATCAGGCCGCCCAGGGAGGAGTACAGGACGAACGCGGCCAGCGGCAGGTCCTTGGTGAGCTCGTGCAGGTTGACCGCGATGTCGACCTTGGAGCGCAGGACGTTCTCCAGGTGGCGCGGGGTGAGGTTGGGCAGGGCGGCGTCGTCCAGGACGCCCGAGGCGTGGACGACGGCGGTGAGCGGGTGCTCGGCCGGGATGCCGTCCAGCAGTTCGGCCAGCGCGACCCGGTCGACGCTGTCGCAGGACGCGATGGTGACGTCGGCGCCGAGGCCGCTGAGCTCTTCGGCCAGGTCGGCGGCGCCGGGGGCGTCCGGGCCGCGGCGGCTGACCAGCAGCAGGCGGCGGACGCCGTGCGCGGTGACGAGGTGGCGGGCCAGAAGAGTGCCCAGGACCCCGGTGCCACCGGTGATCAGCACGGTCCCGTCGGGGTCCAGGGAGCGCGGGAGGGACAGCACGACCCGGCCGCCGGGCTCGCGGGCGGCGAGGCGGAGCGCGTGCCGGGCATACCGGACGTCCAGCGCGGTGACCTGCGGCGGGACCGGCTCGCCGTGCCGCAGCAGAGCGGTGAGCTCCGCCGGCGGAGCGGAGTCGAAGCCTCCGGAGAAGCCCCCGGACGGGTGCACCGCGTCCGCGTCCTGGCCGTCCCCGTCCGCCGTGCCGAGGTGGACGTAGCGGCCGCCAGCGGCCAGCAGCCGCTGGGCGGCGTCGAACGGCTCTCCGGTGAGGCGGCCCAGGACGGCGTCCAGTCCGATGGCGCCGGCGGCGCGGGCCAGGTCTTCCAGGTCGGGGCCGCGGGACGTGATGACGTGACCGGCCGGAACGCCCGCCTCGATCAGCGGGTCGAGGTCGGCGGGCTCGGCCAGCGCGTACACCTGAGCGCCCAGGGCACGGGCGAGCTGGACGGTGGCCAGGCCGATGCCGGCGGCCACGTCGACCAGCACCCTGGAGCCCGCCCGCACTCCGGCGAGGCGCACCAGGCCGTCGTGGGCGCTCAGGTACGCGGCCGGGGACGCCGCGGCCTGCTCCGGCGTCCAGGCCGGGGGCACCGGGAGCACCAGACGCCGCTCGGTCGACAGCAGGGAGGCCAGCCCGTCCGGCTCATCGCCGGCTCCCGGCGCCTGGGCCACCATGACGCGTTCGCCGGGGATGAGGTCGGTGATGTCGGGAGCGACCTCGTCCACCACACCGGCGACCTCGAACCCGAGGGAGCCGCCCGCGCCGTCAGGCCGGCCGAGGCCCGCCGCTTCGACGCGGACGCGTACCTGGCCGGGGTCCAGCGGGCGGCGCAGCTCCGGTGCCGGCACGAGCTGGACGGCGTCGTCACCGCCGGTGGCCTGCAGTCGCCAGGGCTCCAGGCCGTCCGGGAGCGTGAGGATCTCGGAGGTGGCGGCGGCCACCAGCCGGGGCACCAGGGCGCGTCCCTCGCGCAGGGCCAGCTGCGGTTCGGTCGAGGCCAGGGCGGCGGGCAGGGTGGCCGGCGGGGCGGCGCCCGAGCGGCCGTCGAGGTCGATCAGCTGCAGCCGTCCGGGGTACTCCAGCTGCGAGGCGCGGACCAGCCCCCACAGCGCGGCGCCGGGCAGGTCGCCGACGCGGTCGAGGGTGGGGTCCTCGCCGGTGACCTGCGCGCCCCGGGTGATGACGGCCAGCCGGCTCTCCGCCAGCGCCGGGTCGGCGAGGAAGTCCTGGAGAACGCCGAGGAGGTGTTCCGTCCTGCGGTGCACGGGCTCCGCCGCGACGTCGGTGGACGGCTCGGAGCGCTGGTCGAGAACGATCACCGGCGGGGCGGCCGCGCCACCGGCCACGGCGGCGCGGGCCTCGGCCGGCGTGGGGTGGCCGCCCAGGCCGTCGCCCTCGCCCCCGCCGGGCGCGGTCTCGGGGAGGGACACGGGTTTCCAGTCGAGCCGGTAGCCCAGGTCGGGGCCGCGCAGCGCGTCCCGGATCTCCTGGTGGCTGACCAGCATGCCGCGCAGGTCGGTGACGACGGCGACGGGACGCCCGGCCGTGTCGTGCAGCGCGGCGGTGACCTGGTTCGGGCCGGTCGGGGTGAGCGTCGTGCGCATGCTGGTCGCGCCGGAGGCCAGCATGCGGACCGACGCGATGGCGCGCGGCGCCATACCGCCGTCATGCGTCAGGCCCGACAGCAGCGGATGCATCGCCGAGTCCAGGAGGGTCGGGTGCACGATGTAGCCCTCGGGGTCGATGCCGGAGGCGTCCTGTTCGTCCACGCTCGCGCGAAGCGAGACCTCGCCGTAGAGGGTGTCGCCGCGGCGCCAGGCCGCCGTCAGGTTCTGGTAGGTGGGGCCGAAGCCGTGGCCGCGTTCCAGGAGGTGGTCGTAGAAGCCGTCCAGCGGGATCGGCTCGGCCCCCTCGGGCGGCCAGGGCCCCTGCTGCTGCTCGGCGACGGGCGGGTGGACGGCCGCCCCCGCAGCAGCCAGGGTCGCGGAGTCGCTCAGGACGGCGTCGGCGTGCTCCGTCCAGGGCTGGCCGGGCGGGGCGTTGTGGGGACGGCTGCGCAGCACCACGTCCCGGCTCCCCTGCGGGTCCGCCGAGGACACGGCGATCTGCAGCTCCACCGGCTGGTCGGCGGGCAGGGTCAGGAAGGCGTGGATGGAGACGTTCTCCAGCGTGTCGCAGCCGACGCGGTCGCCCGCGTGGGTCAGCAGTTCGATCATCCCGAGGCCCGGGAACAGCACGGCGTCGTGGACGGTGTGGTCGACCAGCCAGGGGAACTGGGACAGGACCAGCCGCCCGGTGAGCATCAGGCCGCCGTCGGGCAGCTCGATCTCGGCGCCCAGCATGGGGTGGGACGACGCCCGCTGCCCGCCCGCGGCGGTGCCCGCGGTGCCGCGGTAGGGCTTCGGCCAGAACCGCCGCCGCTGGAAGGCGTAGGTCGGCAGATCCACCTCCCGGGCGCCGGGGAACAGCGGGCCGAAGTCGACGGCGGCGCCGCCGAGGTGGGCCTGGGCGAGGGCGGCGGCGAACCGGTCGGGCCCGCCCTCCTCCCGGCGCAGCGTGGCCACCACCGCCGTCCCCGCGTCGCCGGTGTCGGCGGCGGACAGGACGTCGGTGAGCGGGGCGGCCAGCACCGGGTGCGGCGAGACCTCGATGAACAGCCGGTGGCCGTCGGCCAGCGCCGCCTCGGCCGCGGCGGCGAAGCGGACCGGGTTGCGCAGGCCGTCGTACCAGTACGCGGCGTCCAGCGGCCTGTCCTCCAGCGGCCCCCCGGTGAGGGTGGAGTACATCGGGACGAGCGGCGGAAGGGGCTCGACGCCGTCCAGGTCGGCCAGGATCCGGTCACGGGCGGGCTCGATCTGGGCACAGTGCGAGGCGTAGTCCACCGGGACCCGCTGCGCCCACACCCCGCGCTGCTCGCACAGCTCCAGCAGTTCCCGGACGTCGTCGGCGGGCCCGGCCAGCACGGTCGCGGCCGGGCCGTTGACCACCGCCACCTCGATCCGGCCCTGCCACGGCTCGGCCAGCTTGGCGGCGTCCTCGGCCCCCAGCCCGACCGAGGCCATCGCGCCGCGTCCGGCCAGCGGCGCCAGCGCCCGGCTGCGCAGCGCCACCACCCTGGCGGCGTCGGCCAGGCTCAGCGCGCCGGCCACGTACGCGGCGGCGATCTCGCCCTGGCTGTGCCCGATGACCGCGGCCGGAGTGACGCCGTGGGCCCGCCACAGCTCGGCCAGCGACACGTACATCGCGAACAGCGCGGGCTGCACCACCTCCGCGCGCTCGAAGCCCGGGGCGCCGGCGTCCCGGACGGTCTCCAGCAGGTCGAACCCGATCCACGGCTGCAGCGCCTTGGCGCAGCGCTCCATCGCCGCCGCGAAGACCGGGGAGGAGTCCATCAGCCCGGCGGCCATGCCCGCCCACTGAGCCCCCTGGCCGGGGAACACCAGCACCGGCCCGGCCGGGCGCACGCTCGGCGCGGTCGCCGGAACGCCGTCGTCCTGCGTTCCGCCGCCGGGCGCATCCGTTGCGTCGGTCGCGTCGCCGGCCGGGTCCGCCGCGGCCGGATCGGTGTCCGGGTCCGTGCCGCGGGCGGGGACGGTGCCCGTCAGCACGTCGGGGCCGGTCTCGCCACGGGCGAGGCGGTCGAGGCCGTCCAGCAGCGCGTCCCGGTCGCCGGCCACCACCGCGGCGCGATGCTCGAACGCGGTACGGGTGGCCAGCAGCGACCACCCCACGTCGCCCGCCTTCAAGTCCGGACGCGCGCGCACGTGCTCGCCCAGCCGGGCCGCCTGCGCGGCCACCGCCTCCGGGCTCTTGCCCGAGACCGTCCAGACCGCCGGCGGCGCGCCCAGCCACACCCGCGCCGGGCCGGTCACCCCGCCCGGAGCGTCGTCCTGACCGGCGGACGCGTCGGACGGCGGCGCCTCCTCGACGATGATGTGCGTGTTGGTGCCGCTGATCCCGTAGGCGAGCACACCCGCCCGGCGCGGCCGCCCGTTGGTCCGCCACGGACGCGGCTCGACCAGCGGCCGCACCGTGCCCGATGACCAGTCGACCGCCGGATTGGGCCGCTCGATGTGCAGCGTCCGCGGCATCGTCTCGTTCCGCAACGCCAGCACGACCTTCGCCACACCGGCCAGCCCGGCGACCGCCTGGGTGTGCCCGATGTTGGACTTCAGCGAGCCGATCCACAGCGGGGAGCTCGCGGGACGGTGCGCGCCGTAGGCGGAGATCAGCGAGCCCGCCTCGATCGGGTCGCCCACCGGCGTGCCGGTGCCGTGCGCCTCCACCAGATCGACGTCGGCGGGGGCGAGCCCGGCGTCGGCGAGCGCCAGGCCGATCGCCTTCTCCTGCGCCGCGCCGTTGGGCACGGTGAACCCGGTGCCGGTGCCGTCCTCGTTCAGCGCCGTCCCCCGGATCACCGCCAGCACCGGGCGGCCGGTGGCGCGCGCCCGCGACAGCGGCATCAGCAGCAGCGCGACGGCGCCCTCGGACGGGCAGAAGCCGTCGGCCGACTCGTCGAAGGCCTTGCAGCGGCCGTCGGAGGCCAGCGCGCGGATCGTGCTGAAGTCGATGAGGAAGCGCGGCCCGGCGATCACCGACACCCCGGCCGCGATGGCCGACTCGCACTCGCCGGCGCGCAGCGCCTGCACCGCCAGGTGCAGCGCGGTCAGCGCCGAGGAGCAGGAGGTGTCGACCACGAGCGCGGGCCCGTGCAGCCCCATGACGTAGGCGATGCGGCCGGCGATGATGCTGATCGCCAGGCCGAGCCCGCCGTACACGTTCCCCGCCCCCAGGTCGCCGGCGTCGGGGTAGCGGCTGTCGTAGGCGCCCACGTAGACGCCGGTCGAGCTGCCGCGCAGCGTGGCGGGGTCGAGCCGGGCGTGCTCGCACGCCTCCCAGGCGGTCTCCAGGACCAGCCGCTGCTGCGGGTCCATCGCCTCGGCCTCGCGCGGCGGGATGCCGAAGAAGCCGGGGTCGAAGCCCGCCACGTCGCCGAGGAACCCGCCCTTGCGGACGTAGGTCTTCCCCTCGGCGTCGGGGGCGGGGTCGTAGAGGGCGTTGAGGTCCCAGCCGCGGTCCGCGGGCAGGTCGGTGGCCACGTGGCGGCCTTCCTCCAGCAGCCGCCAGAGTGCCTCCGGGGTGTCGGTGTCGCCGGGCAGGCGGCACGCCATTCCGCAGATGGCGATCGGCTCGGGGCGTGCAGGGGACACATGGCCTCCTCAGGCAGCGTGGGAACGTGAAGGAGAGGTGCTCCGGGCTCGATGCCGGCGGAACGCGGCGAACCCGGCGATGGCGGGCCGAACGCGCGCGCAGGCCCCGGCAGGCCCGGTGGGGGACCCGCGGTGTCGCGCCCGTCCGCGGATCTCGTGCTCGGGGGGATCAGGGCATGATCGGTCGGGAGGATCGGTGCGGAGCGATGGACGCCCGCAGCCGTCCCGCGGCCGTCCGCGGCACGCGGCCGCCACACGGCCGTCCGCGCAGCGCGTGCGCGGCGGTCAGCGGCCGCCGGTCGTCGTCATCGTCCGGGGGGTGCGGTCACGGCATGTGAGCGCGCCGATGAGGCCCGCCAAGGGCGGCGGCCGGCGAACGACGGGACCGGCCGACTCGGGTGCGGCCGACGACCGTGCCACGGAGGGCAGAGGGTTTCCGATGGTCAGGGGACCGTGGCCTCGAACAGGGCGGTGCAGCCGTGCACGGTGACCGTGTAGTCGGAGAACCGGCTCCTCAGCTGCGCGTGCAGATCGTCGAGGCTGTCGGCGGTGTTGTTGAAGCGGCCGTCGGAGTTGAGGCGGCGCAGCAGCAGGCGGGTGTGCAGCGGGAGGTGGACTCCTCGGGACAGGACAGTGCTGCCGAACAGCCTGCCGCCCGGCCGCACGCAGGCCGCGGCGTGCTCCAGGGCGACCCCCTTGCTCTCCAGGTCGCCGGGGACGCAGTGCAGCATGAGGCTCATGGCCGCGGATCCGAAGGAGGCGCGCGGCAGGGGGAAGGGTTCCAGGACGTTCCCCCGGCACGTGCTGACGTCGTAGCGCGCCAGCCGGCGCGCGGTGTAGCTGAGGGCGTGGGGGCTCATGTCGAACAGGGTGATCTTGGGGGTGGCGGTCGGGAACCGGCAGTGGTCGAGCAGGTAGCCGGTGCCGACCCCGATGTCGAGATGTTCCGCGGAGACGTTCTGCGAGTACTGGCGGCGCAGCTCTCTCTTGTGGCACCCCCAGAACAGGGAGCAGGTGACGGCCACCCCCAGATCGTAGGTCCGGAGGCTGCGGGGGGTATAGGCGGCGAAGCCTGCGCGGACGTCGGCCTCGCTGGGCGTGCTGGTCATGGTCACCTCAGGTGTGTTCCGGTTTCGACCCTGGCGCGGTGGACGCGCTCCCGGCTTCGGGAGCGCCGTCCACCGCTGGTCCGGGGGGTGCCACGGGGAACCGGCAGGTCGCTCCGGCGACCGCGATGGGCTGCCCCCGGGACGGAACGTCACCGCCGGGAGCCGCATCGTCGATGGCACGCAAAAAGCCGACCCCCAGTGCGTTCCGTGATGGACTAATCACAAATAGTAATGACAGTCCGCCGGGGCACCAACGCCGGTCACGTAAGACCACCGTGACCCAGGAGGCACAGAGCGGTGGGCGCTCGCGCCAAAAGACCGGCCGACACCGCTGCGAGGGACTGACCGGAATACGCCCGAGCAGGATCGCGCGCCGATTCAGCCGCAGGTCAGCAGGTATGAACCCCCGGAGTGGGCGTGCCGTGCGCGCGGGTCACCCCTTTTCGTGCCTCTCCTGAGGCCGGGAGGTCGGCGCCGAGCCCGCCAGCGGGGTGGCGTCGACGTATCTCACCTCATAGACGCGCTCCGCGAACCTCCAGCCGTCCGAGGTGCGCCGGTAGCGGTCGTGGTACAGGGAGTAGTTCAGCTGAGAGCGGCCGTCGCGGAAGCGTCCGAACTCCGAGACGTAGGCACGGCCGGTCGCGGTGTCGCCGTCGACCCGGATGACTCCCGGGTGCACGTTCTGCACGAAGAACTCCCAGAGACCCTGCAGCCGCTCGATCCCGGCGCGGATTTCCTCGCCGCCGACCAGTTCGACGCCGGCGTCGGGAATCCGCCACACGCCGTCGTGCGTGAACAGCGACGCGAAGCGGTCGTAGTCCCGCATCATCCCCGCGTCGGTGAATTCGCCGCGCAGCGCCTCGATCTCGAAGCGGTCGACAATGGCCCGGAAGTCGTCGCTCATTGGTTTCTCCTGTCGCGGAGTGCGTTCCTCAAGACCGCTTCCTTCCCACGTCCGCCCAGTTCAGGCGGCACGACCGACTTTGAGAGAGGCCGCGATGGCGACGGCGCGCCGAGCCTGGTGGCGGGCCGCTTCGAGGGCCACATCGTCGGGCGGGCCATCGGCGGCGCGATGGGAGGTGCCGTAGGGATTACCCGACTGGAACTGGACGGGGTCGGTGTAGCCGGGCGGGACGATGATGCCGCCCCAGTGGTAGAACACATTTCCCAAGGCGAGGAGGGTGGACTCCTGTCCGCCGTGTATCGCGGCGTGCACGGATTCCATGATCGTTTCTCTCTTCTGTCGGGGGTCGATGCGGCCGGGCCGCACGTCGCGCCGGGTCAGCCGGCGAAGGACTGGGGGCCGAAGCGGCCCCACGCCACGACGGCGGCCATGGCGAGCAGGGCCACGGGCACCACGACGGTCTGCGTCTCGCGGCGGCGGAGGTGCACGACGACGGCGCCGGCCATCAGCAGCACGACTCCGACCGCGGCGAGCGGCACCAGAACCGGCACGACGTCGAGCGCGGCGGGCAGGATCAGGCCCACCGCGGCCAGGACTTCGAGCGAGCCGATGGCCTTGACGCCGCCGGCGCTGAAGTCCTCGACGACTCTCATCCCGGAGGCGGCCAGCCTCTCCCTGGACCGGGTCAACTTCATGGCGCCGCTGGCCAGGAAGACCGCGGCCAGCAGTCCCGCGATGATCCACAGGGTGATGTTCATGAGCGTTCTCCTCGGACGGCCGGTTCGTCTCAGCGGTTCGACGACACGGCCCCGCGGAATGTGAGGCGGCGCTCCGGCCTCACACTTGGGCGCGTCATCTCGTCGAACCGGTGAGGACGGACGCGAAGGAGGGTCGTCGACACCATGAGCACCCCATCCGAACCCGAGCCGGAGGGCGGCGCGCTCGATCCGGGCCTGAGCGCGGTCATCAGCGAGCGGCGCCGGCTGATCAATCTCGGGTACCGGCTGCTCGGCTCCCTGGCCGAGGCCGAGGACGTCGTCCAGGAGACCTACGCGCGCTGGTACGCCCTGTCCCGGCGGGAGCAGGAGGCCATCGCGTCACCCGGCGCCTGGCTGACGAAGGTCGCCGGCCGCATCTGCCTCGACCTGCTCGGCTCGGCACGGGCCCGCCGGGAGCGCTACGTGGGCGCGTGGATCCCGGAGCCGCTCCCCGGGGTCCTCCCGTCGCCGTTGCACCGCCCCATCATGGCAAGCGCCGCCAAATCCGCGCGCAGGTC
>NZ_JBHSON010000005.1:0-201388 GCF_042656285.1 Actinomadura rugatobispora
AAAGTGCCTTCTGGACTGGTACGGACAGGACCTTCGACAAGCCCTATCCTCCCAGCACAGAGGCACTTTTCTTATCTAAACGGTCACTCCCGGCCCATCGCCCGGTGAAAGCCCGAGGCTAGGAGGCCGCAGCGAGATCACCGGCCGGCGGTTCATCGGCCACACGGTCACCGCGCCGAGTTCGAGCGCGCGATACTCCGCTCGGAAATCAGTGTCGTGCTCGCTGCTGAACTCTATGCGGGCGTGCTGGAACCCCTCCTCTGGACATGCGTCAGCGCTCCGGAACCCCGTCTCGGACAATCGGATTCCCTCCCACGGCATTGAACGACCGGAAAACGCAACGGTGTACGTAGCTCGTCACGATGACGATGACAGCCGGGCGTTTATGACGCCCCTGGAGAATTCCAGGGCGGAGTCCGTCCCGGCCGGTCAGAACGGCGATGGTGGTCGTGCAGGTCGAGCCGCTCACGCCCCGGCTGCCGACCGCATCGTGCGAAGTGAGCTCCCGCCGGCCGGGGACATGCGGCCTGTCCCCGGCCGGGCGCAGGCTCTCCCGCGAACTGTCGGTCCCGCGGTCCCAGCGCACGTGATCGTCGTCGGCCCGTAGGGCGCGGACGCTGTCGGCACCGCGAACAAAGACCGGCCCCTGCCCCACCAACGGCGGCGGAACATGCCCCCGAGGTGGGTGAAGCACCTGTGTCCACGGCCCACCGCCGGCAACCATCACGGGCGTCAAAGGCGCGCAGCACCCTGTCGCCGGTGCCGAGGAACAACGGTCTCCGGCGGCGACGGGGAAGGCCCTGCTCGGAAAGGGCGCGTCCATCGGCCCCATCGGCCGCGGGCACGAACAGGCCCAGCCCGCAGTAGCGCATCGCGCCGGCCAGGACCGGGCCGGTGACCGGCTGGTTGAAGGTGAGCTGCGCGTGCACCATCGGCAGCGACTACCTGCTGCACACCCACCACGACCGCCTCCGCGCCAGCCGCCAACGGCAGCCTGGCCGCCCGCTCATGGTGCTCACCGCCCAGACGATCGAGGTCGGCGCCAACATCGAGGTCAACGCGCTGGTCACCGAGTCAGCCCCGTTGCCCGCGCTCATCCAGCGCCTCAGCACCCTCGACACCAGCCCAGCACCGGTGGTCGACGACCCCACCACCGGCGACGACCCGATGTACAGCACCGTCCGCGCGGCCACCTAGGCCGTGGGTCGGATCCGCGCCTCGGCTCGTTGGCGCGTGCGCCTCGGGCGTCCTGGTCAAAAATTGTTGACATCATGTCTGCGCCGTTTTACCTTGGGACATGTCAAAGTTCTTTTACATGGGAGTGGGGCATGTCCTCCGAAGAGAGACGTTCGTGGATCTACGTCGTGGTCGCCGTCGGTGTCGCCGCGGTCTACTTCGTCACCGTCCTGCCGAAGGTGCCGGGCGCGGACGTCGCGCGGATCGCCTATGTGCGGCCGATGCTCATCGCCATCGGTGCCGGGATCGGCCTGGGCATCGTCGCCGGCATCGCAGCCGCCATCGCCTCGCCGAAAGAGGCCGGCCGGGCCGACGAGCGCGACCGGCAGATCCACCGGCTGGGCGAGTACGTCGGGTTCTACGTCATGAGCATCGCCGCGATCGTCCCGCTCGCCCTGGCCATGGCGGAGGCCGCCCACTTCTGGATCGCCAACGCGCTGTACCTGGCGTTCGTCCTGGCCGCACTCGCCTCGTCGATCACGAAGATCGTCCTGTACCGCCGGGGCCTCTAGCCATGGTCAAACCCACGAAGGTCACGAACTCGATCAGGGCGCTGCGGTTCGCGAACGGCGAGATGACCCAGGCGGAGCTGGCCGACCGCGTCGGGGTGACCCGGCAGACCGTCATCGCCATCGAGCAGGGCCGCTACTCGCCATCGCTGGAGGTGGCCTTCAAGATCGCCCGGGTGTTCGACGTGCCGCTCGACGACGTCTTCGGTTACCCCGACACCGACACCTGACCCATCTCCGAGTGCTGGCCACCGCCTCGTGGCCCCCCACCTCATCCGAGAGGACCACCTCCCATGACCAATCCGGTCGCCACCGCACGAGCACCCCGACCATGACGAAGACGACGATGATCGCGATCGCCCGCGACACCTACTGCGCACCGGCGCAGCTCCAGTTGCGCGACATGGCCGTGCCGACCATCGGCGCCGACGATGTGCTCGTTCGCGTTGAGGCCGCCGGCGTCGACCAGGGTGTGTGGCACGTCATCACCGGCCTGCCCTACGTGGTGCGCGCCGCCGGTTTCGGGCTGCGCCGGCCCAAGAACCCCGTCCCGGGCATGGACGTCGCCGGCCGCGTCGCAGCCGTCGGCGCCAACGTCACCCGGTTCCGTCCCGGCGACGAGGTCTTCGGCACCTGTGACGGTGCGTACGCCGAGTACGCCCGCGCCCACCAGGACAAGCTCGCCCCCAAACCGGCCTCCCTCACCTTCGCCCAGGCCGCCACCGTGCCCATCTCCGCCTGCGCCGCCCTCCAGGGACTGCGCGACGCCGGCCGGCTCACCGCCGGGCAAAGGGTCCTCGTCACCGGCGCCGGCGGCGGCGTGGGCAGCTTCGCCGTCCAGCTCGCCAAGGCCTATGACGCCCAGGTCACCGGCGTGTGCCGCACCGCGAAGACGGACATGGTCCGCTCCCTCGGCGCCGACCGCGTCATCGACCACACCCGCGAGGACTTCACCACTGGCACCGACCGGTACGACCTCATACTCGACACGGCCGGCAACCGCCCCCTGACCCGGCTACGCCGCGCCCTCGCCCCCCGCGGCACACTCGTCATCGTCGGCGGGCCAGGAGGCGGACGGGTGCTCCAGGGCGCCGACCGCCAGATCCGGGCGAAGCTGCTGTCGCCCTTCGTCGGCCAGCGCCTGGCCGGCCTCATGTCCACCGAGCCCGCCGCCGACCTGCACACCCTGGCCGACCTCATCGACTCCGGCGCCCTCACCCCGGCCCTCGACCGCACCTACCCCCTCGCCCGAACCTCCGACGCCATCGACTACCTCAAGACCGGCCAACCCGCCGGCAAGATCGCGATCACCATCTGACCCCCGCCCACCGCGTGGTCGGCCCACCACAACACCACGAATATCCGCCCATGTTCGCGACCCAAAGCGTCGACTCGCACAGGTACGGCTCCGACGGCGGCGAGTGATCGATCGCTTGAGTCATCTCATGAGGCGCGATCGTGATGGCGAGGCAGGCTCTAGACGGGATTGGTCTTGGCTGATGGCGGCGGTCTGTTGGGGCTTATCGGCCATCGGGGGTTCAAATCTCCGATCCTCCGCTTCTGAACGGCGGGGATGCGTCGCACGACGCATCCCCGCCGTTCGCGTTCCAGGCCGAAACGGGCCCAGGACCGACGGCCACCCGGCCGAGGCTGGATCCGCACGCATGGAGACGGCGAGATAGTCGCGGGACCGCTCACGGCTGATCTCTGCACTGGGCGGCGTCGTCGTCGAAGGTGAATGGGAAGGTCTTCCACCGGCGTCCGGTCGATTCGGCGGTGCTCATCTACGCTGACGGCGCGTAGCGGCATTTTCGGATGATGGGAAGGTCTATGACGTCTGGGGTGGGCCGTGGCCCGTATGCGAAGTCGGCGGCCATTCGGCGGCGGGTGGTGGAGGCGTGTGTGGACGCCTTCGCCCAGACCGGCTTCTACGGCGCCACGATGAAGGACGTCGCCAGGCGCGCGGGCATCAGTTACACCGGGCTGATGCACCACTTCCCGAGCAAGGAGGATCTGCTGATCGCGGTGCTGGAGTTCCGCGGCGAGCAGAGCACCCGCCTGATGGAGGCGGCCGGCGCCCGCGATCCCGTCGGGCAGCCGCTGAAGGCGCTTGAGGGCCTGCTCGCGGTGAGCGCCGACAACTCGCTGAGCCCGGGTCTGCTGGAGCTGCACTGTGTCATTTCGGGTGAGGCCACCTCGCCGGAGCATCCCGCCCACGCCTACTACACCGAGCGCTACCGGAAGCTCCGCCAGTTCTTCACCGCCGCCTTCACCGCCTTGGGGGAGCGCGGCGAACTGCGTTCGCCCGTCCCGGCGGAGACTCTGGCCACCATGACGCTCGCCCTGCTCAACGGCCTGCAGGCCCAGTGGCTCTACGACCGCGACACCGTCGACATCCAGGGCGGTCTGCGCGCCTTCCTGGCCTCCGTCGTGCCGGCCCTGGCCGAGTGACCGCGCCGGAATACCGCTGTTTGTTGTTGAGAGGAGGATTCTTGACAGACGAAAATTGTACTGCAACCCTACTTTGAGCCGCCGTGACACGGGTCACAGAGGGCTGGAGGAGGGTGATGCATGTCGAACCTGACGTGGCCGCGCGTCCTGGGGATACCTCTGCTCGGCGTCCTGCTGGCGAGCAGCGCCCTGGCAAGTCTCGAGCCCCCTGCCAGGGCCGACGCGCATGATTCGGCCCCTGCGAGGGTGTCGGTTGACTTCGGGCTCGAGCAGGGCGGGCTGTCACGTCCAGAGAGGTACAACAACTTCGGCAACGTCACCGCCTGGCCCCAGCAACGTCCCGGGGACGTCGAGTTCTTCAACAAGCAGGGGCTGCACGGCGACATCTACCGGGTCTGGCTCAGCAGCCCCAACGCTCCCGCCGAGGACAACCTGTTCAACCAGTGCGACCTGGCGGCCGGAACCTGCGACTTCTCCAGGCTGGACGCCTACCTCACCCAGGCGAGCACCGTGTCCGACTCGGTGCTGGTGAACCTCAATCCGACCGACTTCGTCCAGGGCACGAGGCCGTTCAAGGATCTCCAGCCGCTGTTGGAGTTGATGGTCGGGAGCCTGAAGAAGAAGTACCCCCGGGTCAAGTACGTCGAGGTGTTCAACGAGCCCGACTGGCAGTTCCACGGCCAGGAGCGAAAGCAAGGACGACCGGCAGACCAGACCACACTGCAGCCGACCGGGCTCTACCGCTTCTACCGGCCGTTCTACGAGGCCGTCCACAAGGTCAACAAGGGACTCCGGCGCGCCGACCGGCTTCAGGTGGGCGGACCGGCGCTGATGTTCATGGATCCCAAGTGGCTGCAGCCGTTCCTGGACGGCTACGCCGCCGACCGCGACCCCCGCAAGCGCCTGGACTTCCTCTCTTACCACTCCTACCTGAAGTGGGACGACGACTACCAGGTGCCCACGCTCTACAGCAAGGATCTGCGGGTGGTGGGCTCGGACCGGGCAACCGTCCGGGCGTGGCTGAAGAAGCGCCGCCTGCCCACCGGCATTCCGAGCTTCGTCACCGAGACCGGGATCTATCCCGGTCCCTCGTTCGACGAGCCCGACCCCAAGAACGACTATCTCCGGCAGGCGGCCGGCCTGGCGACCTACGGCTACCTGTACGCCGGCCAGCCCGACACCTACATGTTCAACTGGTGCGTCCGGCACCGGGTGGAGGAACGCAAGGACCAGCTGGTCACCCGGAATCCCGGCGGGCCGGCCACCGACACCTTCACGCCCTACGGGAACATGATGCTGATGCAGTCCAAGATGAAGGACACCCGGGTGTCCGCCGTCTCGGACGGCCGGAAAGGCGACGCGGGCGAGAAGGGCGACAACGGCGTCTACGCCATCGCCTCCAAGGACGGGACCGGCGCGTCGCTGATGGTCTGGAACTGGCAGCACACCCACGCCGACAGCTACAGGACCACCATCGACATGTCCCGCCTGCCCTCCAAGCTGAGGCACGGGCCCGTCCGCCAGCGCATGTACCGGATCGACCAGACCACCAGCAACTACTTCACCGACCCCGCCAGGGCCGGCCTCCAACTCGTCGACGAGAAGATCGTCGCCCCCGGCACGACCCACACCCAGACCGTCGACCTGGGCCCCAACGCGATCTATCTGGTCCTCCTCGACCCCGCGTAATGCCGGCCCCCCAGGGAGTGAACGTCTGTGTGCGTGCGCTCCCTGGGGCGGTCAGTCGGTGGTGAACTTTGCGCTGGAGACGATTCGGTTCATCGTGTCCTCGTGGCAGTGGCCCGGGGCGCGGAAGAGGATGAGGAACGCGGTCGGCGAGTCGGCACGTGGGACGAGGTAGGTCCGGACGTGCAGACGCGCTCCCTGGCGGGGTCGCTCAGGACGCCGTCCAGCCTGAGTCCCGGGCGCCCGCCGACGGTCTGTGCGGCGATGGGCTTCATTCATTGCTGACCGTGCCCGGGAGCAGGTACCGCATGTTCTGCTGTATTCCGGCCGGTTCAGTGGCGCTCGCGTGTGACTCACCCCGGCGAAGAGTCCTTGGGCGTTGCCGGAGTCACCGCGTATGGGGTCGTTGACGGCCGTCCGGTCCGCGGTGATCGGCGTCCGGAACAGTTCCTCGATGCGTGCCGCTACGGCGTACTCGTCGGAGTCGTGCGCGGAACGGACGGCGGCCGTCGCGGTGACGGCAACACCGTCGGGCGTCGCGCTGAATCCGCTGCCGGTGGCCAGCGGCTCCCGCGTTACCTGTCTCAGCTGGGTGATCCAGCAGCGTGATGCCGACCTTGGCTGCGGCATCGTCCCGTACCACACCGAGGGTGACCCGGTCGGTGGAGCCGCTCAGGTGCGGGTGGGCGCCGGTCGTGGTTCCGTTGAAGAAACCGGGACATGCCATCGTGACCACAGCCGGTGAGAATGAGGGCTTTTGTCAGGCATTGTCCCCTTGTTGCGTTGGCAGGCCGTCCGGTCAGCGGCGGGAGCTTGGCGAGGGTGGACGGCGGGTTCCTGCTCCTCCGGCGTTACGGGCGGTCCATCTCTTCGTTCAATTCGGGAGGGCGAGTTCGGCGGCGATGGCCGTGCGCCGGTCTCCCGGCCCCGGACGTCGGAATTGACGACGAGCGGCACGAGATATTGACACGAGGTGACAATAGGGTCGGCGCACATTGGCGCATGAACGCGTGCCCTCATCATCCGCGCGCAATTGCGCGCGGTCAGGCGGGTGCCGTGCCGCGGGCCCGGGACGGGGAGGTGAGGTGCTCGCCCAGGCCGCCGACCATCACGGTCATCTCGTACGCGACCACGCCTACGTCGGCTTCCGCGTCGCTCAGGACCGCCAGGCAGGCGCCGGAGCCGGCGGTCGTCACCAGCAGGAATCCCGACTCCATCTCGACGATGGTCTGCCGGACCGGGCCGTCGCCGTACCGTTCGCCCGCGCTCTTGGCCAGGCTCTGGATTCCGGCGGCCACCGCCGCCAGGTGCTCGCCGTCGTCCTTGGGGAGGTCGTACGAGGAGCCCATCAGCAGCCCGTCCGCCGAAAGCACGATGGCGTGCAGGACGTGCGGCAGCCGGCGGACCAGATCGTCCAGCAGCCAGCTCAGGTCGGCCGCGGTACCGGGCTTCTCGGTCACGTTCATCCTCACCTTCTGCCGGGTGGTGGGGTGGGGGCTTGTTCCGCCCCACCCTTTCAGTTGCCGGACGGGAACGGGAGGGGTAGCAAAAAGGGGTATCAGATCACGTATTTACCGACAGCCCAGAAGTCGGCCATGCATGCAGGAGATTGCCGTACCGGTTTTAACCGGACACATACAGTGGCGAGTCGATCGTCGGAGGGCGTCCCAGGATAATGACCGCTCGAATTATTCGAGAAGTGTGCATTGCGCGGACGCCAAGTCGCCATGCGAGGCGCGGTGAGCGAGAACCGGGCGCTGAGCCGCGGCGGGCCGACGCGGGTGTTGTGGAGCCATGGGGAGTCGAACCCCAGACCTCCGCCTTGCAAGGGCGGCGCTCTACCAACTGAGCTATGACCCCGGGACGTGTCCCCTAGAGGCTATCGCACCGTGTGGTGCGTATCGGGCGGCGCGGACGGAGGCGAGAGCGCGGACGAGGACACGGGCAGGAAGAGGTCCGGGAACTCCTTCACGCTGCCCAGGACGTGCGTCGCCCCCGCGCCCAGGAGCTGGTCCTGGGAATGCGCACCGGTCAGCACCCCCGCCACGATCGACGCCCCGGCACGCCGTCCGGAGAGGACGTCGTTGTCGGTGTCGCCGCAGACCGCGATGTGCCGGACGTCGTCCACGCCCAGCCGCAGCGCGGCGGACAGGATGAGGTCCGGGTACGGGCGCCCCCGGCCCGAGCCGCCCCCGTCCTCGGGACAGAGGGCGAGATCGACCCGCCCCCACCAGCCAAGGGTGTCCAGCACCCGGCCAAGGGTGCGGCGACTGAACCCCGTCGTCAGGCAGACGCGCACCCCGGCGCCGCTGAGCCGCTCGATGGCGGCCTCGGCGCCGGGCACGGGAGCCAGTCCGCGGCGGTCGACGACCAGGTCGTAGGACCGTTCGAACGACAGGTTCGCGGCCTGCGCCCGGGGCTCGTCCCCCGCGAACAGGGCCCGGAAGATCTCGATCTTCTGGCGGCCGCGGAACTCGCGGACGCGCGCCATCGCACGCGTGTGCGCCGCGGTTCCAGCAACGACTCCGACGGTCGCGATCGCCTCGGCGAAGGCCGTCTCCACGGCATCGCCGTCGACGAGCGTGGTCCCGGCGAGATCGAGGCAGGCGATGGTGATCCGCTCCGCACCGGTCACGCCGGGCCCTCCCTCGAAGTCGGTCTCCCGTTCGCGGCGGGAGCGCTCCGGCGCGTCAGCTGTCGGTGGACGTGGCCTCGGTCCACAGGTCGAGCTCGGCACGGTCCTGCTGGAGCCGACGCCAGACAACGAAGCCACCGAGAGCGACAACAGCGAGAACAAGCAGCTTCTTCACGGTGGGGACCCCTTCACCTCGACTATGAAGCCAAGCCCGGGGACGTTCGGATCATTTGATGCTCCCCCAGGCTCTCCGCAGCCTAGCAACCGATGCCGGGCGGTCCGCACCCCGATCGTGTTATCGGACCGATCGTCCAAATTCGCCGGACGAGTGTGATGGGGAACACTGGATGGTGCGGATGCTGTGACCGTTCCGTCATCTCGCCGGGGACGCCGATCGGACGGATAATCCAAGTATGGGCGCACAGGATGACTTCGCCCTCTGGGAGCGGGAGCTGGAGCCTCCGCGCCCGCCCGGGAGCGACGGGAGCGGGCGCGGCATGGTGCTCGTCGCGGCCCTGACCGCTGCCGGCTGCACCGCCCTCATCACGCTCGGCCAGGTACCGCTCGGCGCCGCCGGGCTGGTGCTCTCGTCGCTGGTCCTGCTGCTCTGGCGCGCCGGCATGTGAGGTCCGTCCCGTTCCGACGGGGTGGACGCCGCGGTTTGGGGGATCGGTGGTGTTCGCCGGCCGTCAGGCGGGTTCGTTCCTGCCCTGCCACGAGGGCTTCCTTGCGTTGCGGGACGTTCCGGCGACCGGAAGTCAAGATCATTTCAAGCTTGCGGCGACGGCGCGCTGAACCGTGTCGCGAACCGACTCGAGCCGACACCGCCCCCCCCACCCGGCGAATGCCGTACGGGCCAGGTCTTCGGCACCTGAGTCTTCGGCGTTCTCACCTCGACGCCCGCCGTCCGAGGCCTGTCGCCCCTGCTCCTTCGTCCGGCGTCCGGCGTCCGGCGCCCTCCGTTCTTCCTCTGGCGCCAGGTCTTCGGTGCCCGCCGTCTGGCGCCCGGACCTTCGGCGCCCAAAGCCCCGGCGCCCGCCGCCCGGCGGACGGCGGACGGCGGACGGCGGACGGCGGACGGCGGACGGTGGACGGCGCCAAGACCTCGGTTCCCGAAGCTCGGGGCCCGTCGTCCATCGCCCGACGTCAGGTCTTCGATGCCCGCCTTCTGGCGCCCGGACCTTCGGCGCCCGCCGCCCGGCGGACGGCGCACGGCACCAAGACCTCGGTTCCCGAGCCCCGGGGCCCGTCGTCCGGCAACCGCCGTCCCTTGTCCAGCGCCGGGTCTTTGGGGGCTCGGGTCCTGCCGTCCGGCGCACGGGCCTCGGGGCCTGCCCTTCGGCGTCCGATGTCGTCGGTTCTGGTGCCTGGTGTTCGTACTTGGGGGATCGATGTCTGTTTGTCCTGGACGGGGGCCGTCCGGTTCCGGCCAGGGGTGCTTGGGTGGGCGGCCGCAGGCGATTCGTGTTCGGCCGTGGCGTCGGGCATGCGATCATCGCGGCCATGGAACTGCGCGGCAGCACGGCCCTGCTGACGGGGGCGACCGGCGGCATCGGGCAGGCGCTCGCCCTCGCGCTCGCGGCGCGCGGCGCCTCGGTGGTGCTCACCGGCAGGCGCGCCGACGTGCTGGAGCCGCTCGCCGAGAAGATCACCAAGCGGACCGGCGTGCGGGCCATCGCGCTCGCCGCCGATCTCGCCGATCGCGACGCGCCCGCGGATCTGCTGGAACGAGCCGGTGACATCGACGTCCTGGTGGCCAACGCGGCGCTGCCCGCCTCGGGGCTGCTCGCCGACTACAGCGTCACCGAGATCGACCGGGCGCTGGACGTCAACCTGCGGGCCCCCATCGTCATGGCCAAGCTCGCCGGTGAGCGGATGGCCGAGCGGCGCCGCGGCCATCTGGTCTTCATCTCCTCCCTCGCGGGGAAGACCGCGTCCGGACGGGCCGCGCTGTACAACGCCACGAAGTTCGGCATGCGCGGGTTCGCGTTGGGGCTGCGCGAGGATCTGCGCGAGCACGGTGTCGGGGTGTCGACGGTCTTCCCTGGCTTCATCCGGGACGCGGGGATGTTCGCGGACGCGGGCGTGACGCTGCCGCGCGGCGTGGGCACTCGTACGTCGCGGGACGTGGCGCGGGCGACCGTGCGGGCCGTCGAGAAGAACGTCGCCGAGATCGACGTGGCGCCGCTCGGGCTGCGCGTGGGGGCCTTGCTCGGCGGTGCCGCCCCGGCGCTGTCGGCGGCCGTGCAGCGCCGCGTCGGGGGCGACCGGGTCGCGCGCGGGCTGGCGGAAGGGCAGCGCGGCAAACGCTGATAACGGTGGCATTCTTCCCATCGCCGTCCGTTCTTCGCTCGGCCCGCCCGGGTCGCGGCCGGGCCGCGGGCCAGTGATCCAATGGATCGGCGAGAACGACTGCGATCCAGGAGCGACCATGAGCGATTCCCCTGTGCGTCCCGTCGCGAGCAGCGGCACGTTCGCCATCGGCGGCGATCTGCCGGTGCATCGGCTCGGGTACGGCGCGATGCAGATCACCGGTCCGGGCGTCTGGGGCGAGCCCCGTGACCGCGGCGAGGCGGTACGGGTGCTGCGGCGCGCCGTCGAGCTGGGCGTCACGCTGATCGACACCGCGGACTCCTACGGCCCGTTCGTGAGCGAGGACCTGATCGCCGAGGCGCTGCACCCGTACCCGGACGACCTGGTGATCGCCACCAAGGGCGGGTTCACCAGGACGGGCCCGGGCGAGTGGGTGCCGCTGGGACGGCCCGAGTACCTGCGGCAGTGCGTGGAGATGAGCCTGCGGCGGCTGCGGCTGGAGCGGATCGACCTCTACCAGCTGCACCGCATCGACCCCGAGGTGCCGTTGGACGAGCAGCTCGGCGTGCTGCGCGACATGCGGGACGAGGGGAAGATCCGCCACATCGGGCTCTCCGAGGTCACGGTGGACGAGCTGGAGCAGGCCCGCCGGCACGTCCCGATCGTGTCGGTGCAGAACCTCTACAACCTGACCAACCGCCAGTCGCAGGACGTCCTGGAACGGTGCGACGCGGAGGGGATCGCGTTCATCCCGTGGTTCCCGCTGGCGACGGGCAAGCTGGCCGAGCCGGGCGGGAAGCTCGCCGAGGCGGCGCGCCGCCATGACGCCACCCCGGCGCAGCTCGCGCTGGCCTGGCTGCTGCACCGTTCGCCGGTGATGCTGCCGATCCCTGGCACGTCCAAGGTCGGCCACCTCGAGGACAACGCGGCCGCGGCGAGCGTCTCCCTCTCCGGGGACGAGGTGGCTGAGCTGGAGAAGCTCGCCTGAAAGCCGGTGCTCCCGGACGGCTGACGCCGCCGGGCCGTGTTCTTCGTACGTTTTCGACGGCGACAGCACCGCGGTCTCCTGGCGATAATCCGGCTCAGTCCGCTTGATCAGCGGGCTGAGCCGGCGCGCCGTCCCCCCGGGCTGCCTCGCCCGCCGCGCGCCCCGACGCGAGGAGTGCGCGCATGCCGAGGGCGAAGAAGGCCAAGAGCGTCAGCACGATCGCCACCGCCGCCATGCTGCCGCTGGCGACGTTCACAGCGACGGGCGCCGCGGCCACCGTCCATACGGGCGGCCCCAGCACCACGGCCGCCGCGCAGGACGAGGGCGGTGCGGCCGAGGTCGTTCCGGTTCAGGTGACCGGGGATCCGGCCAGGCGGTTCAACCTGGTGGTCCTGGGCGACGGCTACACGTCCGCGGACATGCCGAGGTTCCGCGCCCACCTCGACAAGCACCTGAACGACCTGTGGACGATCGAGCCGTTCAAGTCGTACCGCGGCTATGTCAACGTCTACGCCGTCGAGATCACCTCCGGTGAGAGCGGGGTGAGCTGCGATCCCGGTCTGTCGTCGCCGCGCCGCACCACGCCGCTGGGCATGGCGTTCTGGGGCGGGTGCAAGGAGGCGGGGCCGCAGCGCCTGCTCACCATGAACTCGGCCGCCGCGAAGTCGTACGCCGACATGGTCCCCGGGACGACCTCCGCCAACCGGCAGATCCTCGCGCTGGCCAACAGCGACACCTACGGCGGCGCGGGCGGCACCTACGCCACCGCGTCCGGCGGGAACGCCCTGTCGGCGCTGATCACGCCGCACGAGCTGGGCCATTCGCTCGGGGGGCTGGACGACGAGTACGACTACTACCAGCGGGGCGTCCCGGGCGGCGCGTACGAGGGCGGCGAGCCCGACTCCGTCCATCACACCCTCCTCACCGAGCGGCAGATGAGGGAGCGGCGGACGAAGTGGTGGCGGTGGCTGGGCGAGCCGAGCGAGTCCGGGGGCCTGATCGGACGGTACGAGGGCGGCCTCTACAGCACCAGGGGCGTCTGGCGTCCGAGCCGGCACTCGATGATGAAGACGCTGGGCTACTACTTCGACCAGCCCGCGCGGGAGCGCATGACGCAGCGGATCTCCGCCAAGGTCGCCCTCGTCCAGGCGCACGCCCCGAACGACGCGCCCGTGGGCGCCGACCGGGTGCTGTGGCTGGAGACGGCGCATCCGACCGGTCACGAGCTGTCGATCTCCTGGGAGGTCGACGGCCGGGAGGTGCGGGCGGCGCGCGGCGCCCGCAATCTCGACCTGGCGCGGCTGCGACTCCGGCCCGGCGCGCACACGGTGAAGGCCACGGTCACCGACCCGACCGGGTTCGTCCGCGATCCGGCGATCCGCGCGTCGGCGGCGCTGACGCAGACCCGCGCGTGGAACGTGGACACGCGGGTGGAGACACCGCCGTCCGAGGTGCCGGTGGGCTTCGGCGCCTCGACGCCCACGGACCGCGCGGTGAGCACCGATGACGTGGTCCACGCCGAGACCACCCATCCCGTCCGGGAGGTCCCGCGGATCCGCTGGGAGATCGACGGGCGGGTGGTGCGCGGCGGCGAGCGCTCCGTGGACCTCGGCCGGCTCCGGCTCTCCCCCGGGACGCACCGCCTCACCGCCCGCGTGGGCGCCGGCGCGGTCCGCGAGTGGACGATCGACGCGCGGCGCCCGACGGTGGCCTACGAGCTGTCGCGGGCGTCCGAGATCCGGCGGCGGCCCGGGCACCCGCCCGAGTACGTCTTCGACGGGCCGTTCACCATGCGGCTGACCGCGTCCGACGACCGGCCGGGCACCGTGGTCGGCGAGTTCCGGGTGGACGGGGACGGCTGGTACAACTACTTCGGCTGGCCGACCGACTCCACGGCGCCGTTCCGCTTCACCGAGAAGGGGACGGTGATCGACCACCTGTCGTACGGCGGGATCGGCAAGGGCCGCCACACCATCGAGTACCGCGCCATCGACGCGTCCGGGAACGTCGGCGAGCCGCGGACGTTCATCGCCGTCCTCCGCTGAGGTCAGGCGTGCGGCTCGGCCCGGACCTCCTCCGACCGGCGCTCCGGTTCGGGCGGGAGGCCGGGTCGGCGGCGGCTGCCCGTGGCCAGGACGGAGCCGCAGAGGATCAGCACGAACGCGGCGGCGATCGTCCCGGTGAGCGGCTCGTCCAGGAACAGGACGCCCGCGGCCACCGCGACCGCCGGGTTCACGTAGGTGAAGACCATGGCCCGGGACGTCCCGACCTCGCGGATCAGCTCGAAGAACACCACGAACGCGAGCGCGGTGCAGACGATCCCGAGCCCGGCGAGCGCGGCCAGCACCGTCCCGTCCGGCATCGACTCCGGCCAGGTCGCGGCCGCGGGGGCGGCGTAGACGAGGGCGGCGAGGGTGAGGCACGCGACGGTCATCTGCAGGCTCGGGACCTCCCCCAGCCGCCGGGCCGCGATCATCGGGGCGATCGAGTAGCCCAGCACCACCAGCATGATCTCGCCGATCGCCCAGGCGCTGCCGCCTTCGAGATGCGGGGCCGCCAGCACGCCGACGCCGCCCAGCCCCAGCAGCAGCCCGGCCCAGCGCGCCGGGCCGAGCCGTTCGCCGGTACCGGCCGTCTCCTTGCCCCGCGCCCTCTCCCAGGTCTCCAGCAGCCGGGCCAGGACCAGTCCCGCGATCGGCACGGCGGCGATCAGCAGGCCGGTCATCGAGCTGGACAGGTGCCGTTCCGCGTCCGACAGCAGGGCCCACGGGCCGAGGATCTCCAGCGCGGCGAAGGCGAGGATCGGCCGCCAGTGGCGGCGCAGCGTCCCGAGTCCGCCCGCGCCCGGCCCGCCCGCGCCGCGCCGCACGACGAGGGGCAGCAGGACGGCGGCGCCCAGCGCGGTCCGGGCGAACACCAGGACGGGCACCGAGATCCCGCCCTCCACCGCCACCTTGATCATCAAATAGGGGATCCCCCACAGCACGCTCATCAGCGCGAACAGCACCCAGCCCCGACGACTCACCGGCTCCTCCATCGGCCTCCGGGCCCGGTTCCTCCGGATGCCCGGTCGTATCCGGTATGAGTCCTCAGTCTCGGATCGCGCGGCCGGTGCCGTCTTGAACGCTGTTGCGGTACGCGCCCGGCGTGACCCCCAGCACCCGCCTGAACCAGCGGGTCAGGTGGGCCTGGTCGGCGAACCCGACCCGGGCCGCCGCCTCGGCCGGGGGCAGGCCCGCGTCGAGCAGCGAGCGGGCGCGCGCCACCCGGTGCTGGGCCAGCCACGCGTACGGCGGCATGCCCATGATCTCCCGGAACCCGCGCAGCACCTGGTACCGCGACAGCCCCAGGTCGGCGGCCATCTCCTCAAGCGTCGGCGGGCCGGTGAGCTCGTCGGCGAGCCGGACCGACACCGTCCGGGCGATCCACGCCGCCGCCGTGTCGTGCCGCCGCCCGCCGAGCACGGCGGCGCCGGCGGACCGTCCGGCATGGCGCCGGACGAGAACGTCGAGCAGCGACAGCAGCATCGACTCGCCCTCCAGCGGCTCCGGCCGCGCGCCCTGACCGGGCCGCCGGGTGAGGGCGCGGTGCACGGTCCACATCCGGCGGGCCAGGTCGTCGTCCGCGATGATCGCGTCCCGGAAGTGCGGCAGCGCGCCGCGGCCGAGCTCGGCGAGGAGGCTGGGCGCCGGGTACAGGACGCGGTACGCGAAGCCCTGCTCGTTGGCGGGGCCGCCGGTGTGCGGCTCGCCTGGCTCGACGACCACCACGCTGCCGGGGCCGTTGTACCGGAGTTCGCCCCGGTAGCGGATGGCCTCCAGGCCGCCGGTGCACACGCCGATCGCGAACTCCTCGTGCGAGTGCGGCGCGTAGTGGCGGCGCCCGATGCGGGCGGCCATCAGGTCCAGGGGGAGGCCCTGGATGCCGTCGATCCGCGTCCACACCACCCGGTCCGCGACCGGCGCCGAGCGTTCCCCGCGTGCCGGCGTGGCTGGAACGGCCGGATCAGGCGGAGAAGAGGTGCCGGATCCGCCAGCGGTCCGCGTCACGGCTGAGCTCCGCGATCGCGACGCCGTCGTCCCCGTTGATCCTGACCCGGTAGACCAGCGCGTCCGGGGACGATCCGTACGTCTTCAGGACCTCGTCCACGGCGTAGCGCGAGCCCCGCCACTCGTACGCGGTGAGCCTGCCGGACGGGTCGTGCTCGGCCCGGATCGGCTCGTTCAGAAGGTGCCCCATGAGTCCGCGAGCCTAGCACCGATTCGAACTGATGTTCGCAGGTGGGGGGCCTTTTCCGGAGTGGGGCGGGGAGGAGGCGCGCTCTCACGGTAGGCCCGCGGGCCCGTGGGCGCCGAGCATTTGCGCGCCCGGGCGTGGCGCCGGGCGCGGCGGCGCGGGCGGCGCGGGCGGGCCCGTCCGCGCCCCGATCACGGACTGGACGTGGGCGCACCGGGTGAAGTCCTCGTGGTCGCAGTCCAGCGCGCATTCGATGATCTCGATCGCGGCGCGGGCCTCGGCGATTCGCCGCCGCAGTTCGTCCCGGCGGCGGCGCAGGACCTCGCGGCGCTCGGCGGGCGCGGCCGTGGCGAACATGGCGCGGATCTCCTCCAGCCCCAGCCCGGCCCCCTTGGCCCGCACGATCATCGCGATCCGGTAGAGGTCGCCGGTGCCGTACCGGCGCCGGTCCCCGGCGGCGCGGGCGGGCGCGAGCAGGCCCTCCGCCTCCCAGTGCCGCAGGACGTGGGGGGCCAGGCCGAAACGGGCGGCGGCCGCGCCGATGCTCATCCCGGGGCTTGACTTCATGTCGACATTAAGTCGCAGCATGTCCGCCATGTCCACTCCTGACCTCGACGATCTCGTCCGCCGGCTCGATCTGGCCGACGCCCGGCCCGACGCCGCCGCCCTCCGCGCCCGCTCGTACGACCTGCTCGGAAGCGCGGGCGTCCCGGCCTTGGGGACGAGGGTGGTGGACGTGGGGTGCGGCGCGGGCCGTGCCGTCGCCGAGCTCGCCGAGCGCGGCGTCCGGGCGATCGGCCTGGACGCCGACGAGCGGATGGTGGCGGCGGCGCGGCGGCGGTGGCCCGCGCACGCGGCGGCGTTCCGGGCCGGCGACGCGCTCGCGCTCCCGTTCGGGGACGGTGAACTCGGCGGCTACCGGGCCGACAAGGTCCTGCACGACCTGGCCGAGCCGGCGCGGGCGGTCGCCGAGGCGCGGCGCGTCCTGGAACCGGGCGGGCGCGCGGTCCTGACCGGGCAGGACTGGGACGCCATCGTGATCGACTCCGATCGGCCCGGCCTGACCCGCACCATCGTGCGCACCCGTGCCGGGCGGATCGCCTCGCCCCGCGCCGCCCGCGCCCATCGCGCGCTGCTGCTGGACGGCGGTTTCCGCGACGTGACCGTGGAGGCCCGCACCGCCGTGTTCACCGACGAGACGGCGCTTCCCCTGCTCGCCGCCGCCGCGGCGGCCTGCCGCGCGGCGAACGCGATCACGGACGAGGAGGCGGGCGCCTGGCTCGGCGAGCAGCGCGCACGGGCCCGGGCCGGCCGGCTGCTCGTCGCCGTCCCGATCTTCATGGCGGCCGGGACGCGTGCCTGAGACACTTCATCCACAGGCTGGGGGAAACGTGACGCACAGCCTGGAAGCCCTGCTCGGGGGCGTATCCGGTCCGTCACTCCACAGCGAAATCCCCAGGAAGCCAGGCTTTCCACGACCGCGGGCCCCGCCGCCCCGCCGCTTCACAGGAACGGCGCGGCCGTCGCCGTCGTCCACCGCAATCCACAGCCTGTGGATAACTATTGCGCACACCGTGTGAGTCATGGCCCGAAGGCGTCGTCCACCGGTCATCCCCATGCCTCCACATCCGGCCGGGACGCTTTTCCACGTCGTGGAGAACCCTCTGACCAGTGTCGAAAGCACACCGAGCGACGAGTTGCCCACAGGGCGTTCACACCCTGTGGGCAGTGCCGCTCCACAATGCCCCCAGGGCGGTGGATTGTCGTCGCCCACCGGTCTTCCCCAGCCGCGTCAACAACGGGCGCCCTGTGGGAAACACCCTCGCGGCATCCCCACCCCCGCTCCAGCCGACACACCGCCTCCCCGGCCGGGGCGACGGGGTCAGAACCTCCAGCGAGGGGGCGATTAGCGCTCGTCGACCGGGAACGCCGGCCCCTTGTCCGGGACGATCCCGAACAGCGCACACGAGGGCGGGCCGGCGGTCGGCGCCCCTCGGTGTCGTGGAAGGCGCCCGTACTTGGTCCCGTAGGCGTCGGCGGCCTGCCGGAGCCCGGCCTCATCGGCGACCCGGGCTGTCGCTGCGCCTGGTGACGGTGCGCCGGGGCAGCCCCTTACGGGCAGGCGGCGGCCACCAGGGCCTGGGCGCCCGCACGGGCGGCTGGGATGACATCGGGCACGGGCTCGGTGGACGCGGCCGACATCGCGCCGTCCAGCAACACCGTGAGCTGACGCGCGAGCAGCGCGGGATCGGCGGCCCCGGCCTTGGCGGCCAGCCCCTCCACCCACTCGCGCACGAGCCGCTTGTGCTCGATCGTCGCCTCATGCACGGGCGACCCGGGCTGCGACTCGCTCGCCGAGTTGATGAACGCACACCCCCGGAAGCTCCCCGCCGCCGCGCCGCGCGAGGCAGTGCCCTCCCTCAAGCCCTCAGCACCGCTGGGAGTCCCGCCATCGCGCGACGCGCCAACGCCGGTGGAGCGCTCCGCGTCCAAGGCCGCGGTGTCGGTAGGCGGGCTGGGGGCGCCGATGGCGTTGAACATGGCGGGCAGCTGGGCGCGCGGGTCGTCGCCTGCCGCGGCGGCCGCCTCGCGCAGCATGCGGCGCCATTTCTCATCGGCCTGCCGGAGGTAGGCGAGCACCAGTTCGTCCTTGGACCGGAAGTGCGCGTACAGCGTCGCCTTCGCCACCCCGGACTCGGCGATGATCCGGTCGATGCCGACGCCGCGGATTCCGTAGGTGTAGAAGAGGTCGGTCGCCGTCCGCAGGATGCGGTCGCGGGCCGGCTCGCGCGCGGACCTCTTGGTGGCGGCGCCGCCTCGCGCGCTCGTCCTGCCGGTGCCGGCCATGGAACCTCCCTGGCGCTCCTCACCTCACTCTATAGACAGACCTGTCGGTCTGGACGGCCGGAACGTCCGCCCCTGGTCGGCACCCTCCACGGCGGCGACGTAGTCCTTCACCACCTCGCCGACGGGCGTGCCCTCGGAGGCGTCCATGCCCAGGGACTCCAGCGTCTCCGCCACCCAGCCCGGGCTGACCACGTTCAGGCGCAGCCCGCGGGGCATCTCGATCGCCGCGCCCGCGACGAACGCCTCCAGCCCAGCGTTCACCATGGCGCCAAGCGCGCCGCCCGCCATCGGGCGCTCGAACACCCCGCCCGTGAGCGTGGCCGAGCCGCCGTCCCGCAGGTACCGGACCGCGCACCGGACGAGATGGACCTGCCCGAACAGCTTTGGCCGTACGACGTCCTCCACGTCCACTCCGGGGCCGGAGTCCAGGGGCGTCAGCGGGGCGCCGGCCGCGCAGCACACCACCGCGTCCACGTCCGGGACGGACGCGAAGAGCGCGTCGATCGAGGCGGTGTCGTTCATGTCCACCCGCACCGGGCCGCGCCGCGACGCCCGGACGACCTCGTGCTCCTTCTCCAGCGCGGCGGCGACCGCGGATCCGATGATCCCGCTCGCCCCGATCACCACGATCTTCATGTCAGGCCGCCTCCATCCGATGCCGCTGCCGCCGTGTGCCGGCCGTTCCCGGTACGCCCGCACGTACGCGGCGAGTTCGTCGTCTCCCAGGCGGCCGCGCCGTGCACGACGAACGGCCGCTCGTACCGCATTCCGGCGAGGTCCACCTCTCCCGGGTACCAGACAGACAGGTCTGTCTAGTACTGTCCACACACTAGGCAGCCGGATCCGTCCGGTCAAGACGCGAGCCACGACCCGCGCGCATTAAACATGCGCTTTAAACGTTTGCTTGAAACGAGGTAGGGTCGGGCGCCATGGGACAACGTGAACGCCTGCTGTCCGCGGCCCGGCGCCTCCTGGCGGAGCGCGGGTACGCGCGCACCACCTCGCGCGACCTCGCGGCGGCCGCCGACGCCAACGTCGCCTCGATCAACTACCACTACGGCTCCAAGGAGGAGCTGCTCACCGCCGCGCTCCTGGAGACCGTCGACGCCTGGGGCGAGAAGGTCGTCCACACCCCCGGCGAGGCCCCCCCGGAGGCGGGCGGGACGAAGACGGGGGCCGGTGCGGCCGCGACGGGGGCCGAGCGGCGGCAGCGGTTCGCGACCATGTGGAAGGCGGTGATCGAGTCGTACGTCACCGACCGCGCGATGATCGTTTCCACCATCGAGGCGCTGTCCCAGGCGGGCCGGCTCCCCGGCGTGCGCGAGCAGATCGCCGCCGCCTACGAGCGGTCGCGCGAGCCGATGGGCGTCGCCTTCCCCGGCGTCGACCCCGGCGACGAGCAGGCGGTCCGCGCCGTCGGATCCGTGCACATGGCGCTGGTCGCCGGGCTCTCGCTCCAGTGGCTGGTGGACCCGGAGAACGCGCCGTCCGCCGACGACGTGGCGCTCGGCCTCCAGGCCATGCTGGACGCGCTCCGTCCCGAATAAAGCGGCCGATTCCGAGAACGCAGGACGGGAGGGGGACGGACCGGTGGGGTCCCAGGAATTCACGCACCTTCACGTGCACACCGAGTACTCCATGCTGGACGGCGCGGCGCGCCTCGAAGACCTCTTCCAGGCGGTCGGCGATCTCGGCATGGGCGCGCTCGCCATGACCGACCACGGCAACCTCCACGGCCTGTACGAGTTCTACGGCCAGGCCGTCGCCGCCGGCGTCACACCCGTGCTGGGCATCGAGGCGTACCTCGCGCCCGAGCACCGCGCCACGCAGAAGCCCGTCCGGTGGGGCACGCCCGCGCAGAAGGGCGACGACGTCTCGGGCGCCGGCGCGTACACGCACATGACGATCTGGGCGCGCGACGCGACCGGGTTGCACAACCTTTTCCGCCTCCAGTCGCGCGCGGCGCTGGAGGGATACTTCCGCAAGCCGCGCATGGACCGCGAGCTGCTCGCGCGGTACGCCGACGGTCTCATGGCGACGACCGGCTGCCCCTCCGGCGAGGTCGCGACGCGCATCCGCCTGGGGCAGGAGGACGAGGCGCTGCGCGCGGCCGGGGAGTTCCAGGACATCTTCGGCAAGGACGATTTCTTCGTCGAGCTGATGGACCACGACATCGACATCGACCGGCGTGCGCGCGCCGGTCTGGAGCGGGTCGCGGCACGGCTCGGCGCGCCCTTCGTCGTCACCAACGACTCGCATTACACCTACGAGCACGAGGCGACCGCGCACTCGGCGCTGCTGTGCGTGCAGACGGGTTCGCGGCTGGACGACCCGGCGTTCCGGTTCGAGGGGTCGGGCTATTTCCTGAAGTCGCCGGAGCAGATGTACGCCATCGACCCGTCGGAGGCGTGGCAGTCCGGATGCCGCAACACCGCGCTCATCGCGGGACGGGTCGACACCGCGGGGATGTTCGACCGCAAGGACCTCATGCCGCGCTTCCCCGTCCCCGAAGGGGAGACGGAGGAGGGCTGGTTCCGTGCCGAGGTGTGGCGTGGCCTGGCGCGGCGTTTTCCCGACGGCTACGGCGACGGTTCCGGCAGCGATGGACGCGGCGGTGGGCGTGCCGAGGAGGAGTACCGGCGGCGCGCCGAGTTCGAGATGGGCGTCATCGCCGAGATGGGTTTCCCGTCGTACTTCCTGGTCGTCGCCGACTTCATCATGTGGGCCAAGGAGAAGGGCATCGCGGTCGGGCCGGGGCGCGGTTCGGCGGCCGGGTCGCTGGTGGCGTACGCGCTGGGCATCACCGACCTCGACCCGATCCCGCACGGCCTCATCTTCGAGCGCTTCCTCAATCCCGAGCGCGTCTCGATGCCCGACATCGACATAGATTTCGACGAACGCCGCCGCGGCGAGGTCATCCGGTACGTCACCGACCGCTGGGGGGCGGACAAGGTCGCGCAGATCGTGACGTTCGGCGTCATCAAGGCGAAGGCCGCGGTGAAGGACGCGTGCCGCGTGCTGGGGCATCCGTACGCGCTCGGCGACCGCATCACCAAGGCGATGCCCGTGGACGTGGGCGGCAAGGGGATCCCGCTGTCGGGCATCTCCGACTCCTCCCACCCGCGCTACGCGGAGGCGGCGGAGGTCCGGGCGCTGTACGAGGGCGACTCCGAGGTCCGCCAGGTGATCGACACCGCCCGCGGGCTGGAGGGCCTGATCCGGCAGACCGGGGTGCACGCGGCCGGGGTCATCATGTCCGCCGAGCCGCTGACCGAGCACGTCCCGGTGTCCATGCGCCCGCAGGACGGGACGGTCATCACGCAGTTCGACTACCCCACGTGCGAGTCGCTCGGGCTGCTGAAGATGGACTTCCTCGGCCTGCGCAACCTCACCATCATGGACGACGCGGTCAAGGCGATCCGCCGCCACCGCGGCCTCGACCTGAACCTGCTCGACCTGCCGCTGGACGACACGCCGACCTACGAACTGTTCGCGCGCGGCGACACGCTCGGGGTGTTCCAGTTCGACGGCGCGGCGATGCGGTCGCTGCTGCGGATGATGCGGCCCGACACGTTCGCCGACATCACCGCCGTGACCGCGCTCTACCGGCCGGGTCCGATGGGGATGAACTCGCACACCAACTACGCGCTGCGCAAGAACGGCCAGCAGGAGGTCACTCCGATCCACCCCGAACTGGAGGAGCCCCTGGAGGACGTCCTCGGCGAGACGTACGGGCTCGTCGTCTACCAGGAGCAGGTGCAGCGCGCCGCGCAGAAGCTCGCCGGCTACTCGCTCGGGCAGGCCGACCTGCTGCGCCGCGCCATGGGCAAGAAGAAGAAGGAGATCCTCGACAAGGAGTTCATCCCGTTCCAGAAGGGGTGCAGGGAACGCGGCTACTCCGATGAGGCCGTCCAGGCGGTGTGGGACGTCATGGTGCCGTTCGCCGGCTATGCCTACAACAAGGCGCACGCGGCGGCGTACGCGCTCGTCTCCTACTGGACCGCCTACCTGAAGGCCAACCATCCGGCCGAGTACATGGCGGCGCTCCTCACCAGCGTCAAGGACGACAAGGACAAGATGGCGGTATATCTGGGGGAGTGCCGCCGGATGGGCATCCGCGTGCTGCCCCCGGACGTGAACGACTCCGACGCCGAGTTCACGCCGCAGGGCGACGACCGCATCCGCTTCGGGCTGACCGCCGTGCGCAACGTCGGCGCCAACGTCGTCGACTCGATCCTGGCGACCCGCGCCGAGCGGGGGAGGTTCCGGTCGTTCCCCGACTTCCTGGACAAGGTGGAGGCGGTGGTCTGCAACAAGCGCACCGTCGAGTCGCTGATCAAGGCGGGCGCGTACGACTCGCTCGGGCACACCCGCAAGGGGCTCGCCGAGCAGCACGAGCAGGCCGTCGACGCCGTCATCGGGGTGAAGCGCAGCCGCGCGTTCGGGCAGCACGACCTGTTCGCCCTCGACGTCCCGGACGACGCCGGCACCGGGACGGGCTTCGATCTCGGCCTGGAGTTCGCGACGGACGAATGGGACAAGACCCACCGCCTCGCCCAGGAGCGGGACATGCTCGGGCTGTACGTCTCCGACCATCCGCTGCTCGGCCTGGAGAACGCGCTGCGCGCCCGCACCGACCAGCCCATCGCCGCCCTCGTCGCCGACGAGCGCCTCCCCGACGGCGCCGTCGTCACCGTCGGCGGCATCGTCTCCGGGCTGCAGCGGAAGATGACCAAGCAGGGCAAGCCGTGGGCGATCGCCACCGTCGAGGACCTCGGCGGGACGATCGACTGCCTGTTCTTCCCCTCGTCCTACCTGCTCGCCGGCCCGCAACTCGCCGAGGACCGCATCGTCCTGGTGAAGGGGCGGCTGGACAAGCGCGAGGACGTCCCCCGCCTCATGGTCATGGACATGGAGGTCCCCGATCTGGCGGCCGCGTCCGACAGCGCCCCGCTGACGCTCACCTTCGCCGAGCTACGGGTCACCCCGCCGCTGGTCTCCCGGCTCAAGGAGATCCTGCTGGCCCACCCGGGCCCGACCGAGGTGCGCATCAGGCTGATCCGCCCCGAGGGGGACGTCCTCATGCGCATCGACGCGCGCTACTACGTCACCCCGAGCACGGCGTTGAAGAGTGAACTCAAGGCCGCCTTCGGCGCCGACACCGTGTGACCCGCCCCAGGAGGCGCCCAGACTTGTCCACAGCCTGTGGACACGTCGTCAGTCCCACCAGAACGTCCAGCGATCGGCGCCGACGAGGCCCTTGGCGTACTCCTCCAGAGACCCGCTGCCCTGCCACACATTGTCGGGGCAGAACGCGTGGTGCTCGGCCGCCACGTTCAGCGCGTGCTCGAACGTCACCGGAGGCGCCGCGACGGAGAGGTCGAGGGTGTCGAACCCGACCGCCACCACGCGCGCCCCGAACCGCTCCTCCCAGGACCGCACGACGGCCGACAGCTCCTGCGTGTAGCCGGTGTGGTTGACCGGGCCGTCCCACCCGGCCAGCGTGAGCGTGTCGGCGCCGCGCCCGGCCGGCACCAGGCCCAGCAGCCACGAGCGCGACTCCCCCAGCGAGGTCGCCAGCCCGCGCGCCACCGCGTCGGGATCGCGGCCGTCCTCGCCGGGCGCCGCCAGGCCGGGCCACGCGCCGGTGGGGATGTCGGCGTCCTCGTCCTCCTCGGGCTCGGCCGCCACCTCGTCCCAGAAGCGGCGCAGCACCCCGGCGGCCGACAGCACGTCGATGGTGCCCACGGGCGCGGGGGAGAACTCGCGGCTGTGCCACGGACGCGCGTCGTCGCCGCCGAGCGTGTCGAGCAGCAGCGGGTACAGGCCGGTCTCGGCGCGGCGTTCGTACAGCCGCAGCCAGTGGGCGGCCGCGTCCGGGAGCCGCTCGTCCGAGACCCAGAGGACGTCGCGTCCCGCCCACGTCTCGTCGTCGAAGTAGTCCTGGTCGGTCTCCAGCACGGCGCCCGGGGGGAGTCCGCCGGGGAGCTCGGCGAAGGGGGATCCAGTCGGCATGAGGCGCAATCTAGCGCCCGCCTACGACACCCGCGCCCCGATTTCCGCCATCGTCGAAACCCTCGCCGCCCGGACCCGCCGGCCGCGTGGCGGCCGCGGAAACACGGACGACATGGGTACGAAACAAACGGTGTCTACAACATGATTCGGCCTGACCGAATCGAGAAGTAGGGACACTGATGAGCGATATGGCACGCCGCCGCCTCCTGGGCGCCGCCACCGCGGCCGGAGTGGCCGGGCTGGCCCTCGGCGGCTCCCCGGCGCACGCCGCCGGACCCGCCGGGCGCGGACGGCCCGCCACCGTCCCGAACCCCGTGTGGCGCACGATCGGCGCCCCCCTCGCCCGCGGCGCACGCTCCGGCCCCCTGGCCCACCGCACCGTCGCGGTCAAGGACCTGTTCGCCGTCGCCGGAGAGCGCATCGGCGCGGGGAACCCGTTCTGGCTGGAGCAGGCGCCCGTCGAACGCCGGCACGCCGCGGCCGTCCAGCGCCTGCTGTCCGCCGGCGCAGACGTCACCGGACTGGCCGCCACCGACGAGCTCGCCTACAGCCTCGCCGGGATCAACATCCACTACGGCACCCCGCGCAACCCCGCCGCGCCGGGACGCGTCCCCGGCGGGTCCAGCAGCGGCCCCGCCTCGGCCGTGGCCCAGCGGCTCGCCGACATCGGGCTCGGCACCGACACCGGCGGCTCGGTACGGGTGCCCGCGTCCAACTGCGGCCTCTACGGGATCCGCACCACCCACGGCCTCGTCTCCCGCGACGGCCTGCTCCCGCTCGCCCAGTCGTTCGACACGGTCGGCTGGTTCACCCGCGACGCCGCCCTCTTCGGCGCCGTGGCCCGCGTGTTCCTGCCCGCCGCCGCCCCCGTCCGCCGCCTGATCGTCCCGGCCGACCTGCTGGCCCTCGCCGAGCCCGCGACCGCCGCCGCCGTCCGCGCCGCCGCCCTCGCCCTGGCCGGGGACAAGGGGCTGACCGTCACCGAGCCCGACCGCACGTTCGGCGCCGACCTCGCGGACTGGGCGAACGCCTTCCGGATCGTCCAGTCCTCCGAGGCGTGGGCCAACCACGGCGCCTGGATCGAGGCCAACCCCGGCGTGCTCGCCGCCGAGATCCACGCCCGCTTCGCCGGCGGCGCCGCCGTCACCGCACAGGAGCTCCGCGACGCCAGGGCCACGATCGAGAAGGCCCGCGCCCGCGTCCGCGCCCTCGTCCCGGAAGGCACCGCGCTGGCACTGCCCGCCGCCTCCGCCCCCGCCGTCCCGCTCGGCGGCTCCGCCGCCGAGGTGGACGCCGTACGCGGCGCCACCCTCCGCCTGACCTGCGCCGCCGGCGTCTCCGGCCTCCCCTGCGCCGTCTTCCCCGGCCCCAAGGCCGACGGCCTCCCCGTAGGCCTGGCCCTCATAGGCGCCCCCAACACCGACCGCTCCCTGACAGCCTTGGCCGACTAACCCCGCCAGCCGACCACGGCCGAGGCCCGGCGTCCGGTCGGCCGGTCAGATTCGGTCGGACGGTTGGGGCCGCAGGGCTTGGGCCCGAGGGGCGGGGGTCTTGCACGGGCGGGATGTTTCGGGCGAAGGTAGTGCGCGCGACGGGGCCGGTGCGGATGCCGCGCCCCGCCCGGGGACCGGCATTCCGACGGGGAGGATGAGGACCGGTGAGCGAAGAGCTCGATCAGGTGTTCGGCCAGCTGGTGAAACGCAGCTGGCAGCGGTTCGACGAGGAGCGGCGGGCGCGCGAGATCGACGACCTGCTGGTCGGCGCCGTGGTGGTCGCGATGGTGGCCGAGGGCAACTCCCTCATCGACCTCAACTCCAACGGCGACCACCACCATCTGCGGTTCGAGCACCCGCAGGGCAAGCAGCGCGTCATGTTCCGGCTCACGCACGCCACCGGAAGCCTCGCCGCCGCCAGGACGCTCGGCCACTACGCGTCCGTCCACATGGGGTACGGCGAGCGCGTGCAGGACACCCGCACCGTCTGGCAGGCCCTCAAGTCGGAGATCAAGAGCGGTTTCCTGGACGTGGGCGAGCCCGGCGTGATGACCGTGGACGCCGACCTGACCACCGGCTACGTGTACGTGCAGGTCGAGCTGCTACTCGACCTCGAACCGTACTTCGCCGACGACTACACCGTCCGCTACCCCCTGCTGCAGCAGCATCTGTCGGCCGTCCGCCAGGCCCTGGCCAAGTACCTGCGGGGACGGCTCGCCGCCGGTGCGCCCGGCGCCGCCGGCGCCCCCGCCTGACCCGCGGCCACCGGCCGACCAACCCCTTCAGGAGGTCTCGATGCTGTCGCTGCTGTCGAAGTTCAAGAACAGCGCCGAAGCGCGGGAGAGCAAGGACGAGGTCCTGATCGGCGAGATGGTGTTCGCCATGGCGCACCTGGGGTGCCCCACCATCGGCTTCCACGCCGGGACCGATCTGCAGTACGTGAAGTTCAAGCCCGTCAAGGACGACGTGCTCTACAGCATGACCATCGTGCTGGACCGCAAGACCGGCGACAGCGCGCTGCAGCAGGCGGTCATCGGCAGCAAGGCCACGCTGATGTTCGTGGGCGAGGTCAAGAACCACCTCGCCGACCCCGACGACCTGGTGGCGATGTTCAGGACCGACATGGCCAACCTGTTCCGCAACCCGTGGATGGGCGACATCAAGCTCGACCACCAGCTCAACTCCGTGACGGCGACCAAGAAGCAGATCATCGACATCGACCGGCTCATCAGCGCCGATCCGGCGGGCCGGGAGCAGCTCAGCCAGATGCTGCGCGGGACGATGCTGGAGCTGCGGGAGAAGCTGGTGCCGTACAAGAAGTGAAGACCACCCTGGTACAGGGCCTCGCGGCATATGCCCGCGGGGCCCTGTTCCTTCCCGGGAATTGCCCTTGTCCTTGGGGAAGCCGTGCCGCGGGGCGTCGGCCCCATCCGGGTGCGGGAGCTGCTGGACCTCGCCAAGCGGCCGGGCGGCCCCGGCAACGTGAGCCACGTGGTGGCCGAGGTACTCACCCGCGAGCCTGTGGACGGCGGTGATCCCCAGGCGTGAACAACCGGCTCCCGCCGCGATCCACCGTCCGTCCCCCGGCGCCTTCTCCCCAGCTCAGCCGCCCACACCCGGGCTGACCTGCCGGAAGGCCCGAACGCGCCGACTTCGTCCACAGCCTGTGGATAACCTGCTCCACAAGGGCCCCGGCGAGCCGCCGGCTCGTTGTCCGCAGCGATATCCCCAGGAGGCTCGATCCTCACATGCCGGGACGGGGCGCCGCGGCCGGCGACACGTCCACCGCGGCGCCCTCCCGCCACGGGCGGCTCTCCGCGCCGTTCCGCCGTGGCCGTGAGCGTCGGCGCAGTACGCTGAGCTGCGAGTTCTCCGTCCAGCGAGGAGGGTCATGCCGTCCGGTGCCGGCCCCTGGCAGGGCACGATGCGGCCCGCGCCTCCCCGCAGGGCGGACGCGCGCCGCAACCACGAACGGCTGCTGGAGGTGGCCAGGGAGCTGTTCGAGGAGCGCGGCGCCGGCGTCCCGCTCGACGAGATCGCCCGCCGGGCCGGGGCCGGGAACGCCTCCATGTACCGGCACTTCCCGACCCGCCGCGACATGATCGTCGCCGTGTACGCCGACGAGGTCGAGCGGCTGTGCGCCAAGGGCCGCGACCTCCTGGACGCCGAGGCGCCCTGGGACGCCCTGTTCACCTGGCTGCGGGGCTTCGTCGAGCACGTCGCCGGCAAGCGCGAGCTGATCCTGGCGATCCCCGAGGACCGCGACGGCGAACGCTCGCAACTGTTCGAGCGCTGGCACGACGCCATGCACGCCACCGCCGGCGCCCTCCTCGCCCGTACGGGCGCGCGGCACGACGTGGCCGACCTCGTCGCCGCGGCGCACGGCATCGCGCTGGCCGCGTCCGGCCCCGACCAGGCCCACCGGCTCCTGGAATACTTCCGCCGCGGCATCCGCGCCGCCCCCGGGCCATGACCGGATCGTTCCGCCACCTGACGCGATCGGGCGTTGTCCGGGCGGAACACCGCGAGCAGGCTTGGAAGACATGAGCCGAGCCCTTCTCGTCTCGACGTCCAGGAGTCGTTCCGCCACCACCCGCTGTGGCCGCTGATCTCCGCCCCCGACCTCCCTGACCGGATCGACCCGCTGATCGGCGCCGTCCGGGCGGCGGGCGACCGCGTCGTCTGGGTGCTGCACGCCGAGCCGGGGACGGGCGGCCCGTTCGACCCGGCGTCCGGGCACGTCCGGCCGATGGACGGCCTCGCCCCGGCGGGCGGCGAGCCCGTCCTCACCAAGACCTCGCACAACGCGTTCACGACCACGAACCTGCACCAGTACCTGACCGCGCACGGCGTCCGCGAGCTGGTGATCTCCGGGATCCGCACCGAGCAGTGCTGCGAGACGACCGCGCGGATCGGCGCGGACCTCGGCTACCGCGTGACCTTCGTGACCGACGCGACCGCGACCAACCCGATCCCCCCGCCCGGCTCCCCGCCCGGCCTCACCCCCGCCCAGGTGCTGGCCGACCCGCGCACGCTGCCGGTGGACGACGTCATCGCCGGGACGGAGTACGCGCTGTCCGGACGCTTCGCCGAGATCCGCACCATCGCCGACCTCACCCGATGACACGCGTGACCTTCCTCCTGGTGCCGGGGCTGCACCTGCTCGACCTGGCCGGCCCCGCCCAGGTGTTCTCCGGCCTGGACTACGAGCTCGGCTACGTCGCCGAGGAGCCCGACGTCCCGACCGCACAGGGGATCACCGTCCGCGCGTCCACCGCCTGGCCGGAGCCGCGGGCCGGGGACGTCGTCGTGGTCCCGGGCTGGCGGGCGCCCACCCTGGCCTCCTCAGGGCCGCTCAGCCCGTCGACGCTCCGGCGCCTGCGCGACCACCACGAGGCCGGGGCCACCCTCGTCAGCGTGTGCGCGGGAGCGGACGCCCTGGGCCGCGCGGGCCTCCTCGACGGGCGCCGCTGCACGACGCACCACGACGTCCAGGACGAGCTCGCCCGGCGCCACCCGAGGGCCACGGTCGTCCGCGACGTCCTGTACGTCGTCGACGGCCGGATCGTCACCTCCGCCGGGATCGCCAGCGGCATCGACCTCGCCCTCCACCTGGCCGCGCTGTGGCACGGCCCGGCCGTCGCCGCCCGCATCGCCCGCGACATGGTGGTCTACACGCGGCGCAACGGCACCGAACCGCAGGCCAGCGCCGTCCTCCGCCACCGCTCCCACCTCTCGGACCTGGTCCACCGCGTCCAGGACGTCATCGACGCGCTTCGCCGAACCGCTCCCCCTGGACGCCCTCGCCCGCGCCGCCGGATGCAGCCCCCGTACCCTGACCCGCTCCTTCGGCGCCGCGACCGGTCTCACCCCGCTGCGCTACCAGCAGACCCTGCGCCTGGAACGCGCCGAGCACCTCATCGGCCGGGGCGCCACCGTCGAATCGGCCGCCCGCGCGGTCGGCTTCACCGACGCCCGGATGCTCCGCCGCCTCCGTGGAACAGCTCCGGCCGCACAAGCGTCTGACGGTTGATCGATTTCCGACCGAGGGGACCCGGTGTGAGCTACGGGATCATGGCGTACGCCGTGCATCTGAAGGGCGTCAAGGCGATGATCGGCTCCGGCGGCCAACGGCTGCTGGACGACCTGCTGGCCTCCCGGGCCCGCGACCTGGAGGACCTCGACGAGCTGCGCGGCAACGTCGGCCTGGACGGCGACGACGTCACCTCCGCGCGGGGCGCCCTCACGCACATGATCATGGGGGAGGAGTACGACGCCCGCGTCGGCTTCCTGTACGGCTACTGCCTCAAGATCCTCATCGAGACGCACCGCTCCTCGGAGTTCCTCCCCAACAGCGGCTGGTCGGCGATGCGTTTCAGCTGGTTCGAGACGGTCGGCTCCGAGATGAAGGCGGCCGGGGTGGACTTCGACCCCACCGACCTGATCTTCACCGGCGTCCCGGTCGCGCTCCCCCGCATCGACGACTTCCCCACCATCGGCCACATCGCCCCCGCCGCGATGCCCGCCCTCCTGACCTCCTTCGACGGCATGAACGCCGAAGCCGTCACCGAGTACGGCGCCCTCGACTCCATCCGCGAAGTCCAGGACTGGCTGCGCACCTGCCACTCATCCGGCCGCGACCTGGTCTGCTTCTACCACTGAGCACCTCCCGGTCCAGCAGGAAGGCCACGCCATGGGCAGATCCTTCGCGGCGGCGGCGCTGGCCGTGCCCGGCATGGGACTGCTCGCCGCGGGTTTCGTCGCCAGCCTGTACCCGAACCCGTGGGGCTTCGACGGACACAGCCGCCTCACCTGCGGGAGCGCCTTCCTCTTCTCCCTGGACGGCTACTCGCCCAACCATTCCAGCTGCCCCGCCCGCCGGACCGGGATGCGGATGCTCTCCGCGTCCCTCGCGTGCGCGGGGCTGTGGTGCATCGTGTTCGGCGGATGGCTGCTGGGCCGGCGCCCCGCACCCTACTGACAGCGACGACGCTCCTAACGGTCCTCGCCGAGGAACTCCTCGTAGGAGATCTCCCCATCGGCGTTCTTGTCGGCGGTGGCGATGTAGGCGTCGATCTCCTCGACGGAACGGGGGTCGCCGGACGCGGCGAGGGCGGCGATGAGTTCGTCCCTGCTGAGGTAGCCGGAGCCATCGGTGTCGAACGAGCGGAACTCGGCCAGGTGGTCCGTGTCGGGGTTCTCATGCTTGCCCATGGAACTGCTCCTCACGTCGCTTCATGGCCAGCGTAGAGGCCCCGTCCCGACAGAAACCAGAAGCCCCCACCACCTGCCCGGTGGGCTTCCGCGCTGGTGGGCCCAGGTGGACTGGAACCACCGGCCTCGATGGTGGCCGGCTCTCTCCGTCATCGTGACCGCGTGCTCGCTGATCACGTGCGGCGGCGTTCGCCGGTGTTGCCGTCACGGCTGCCGGAGTGACCAGGACGAGCAGTACCCCTACCTGACCATCAAACGGACGGCCCATCAAAGCCGTCCGTTCCGCGCAGGCCGTGACAAGCCGGCCATGGAGTACGTTCAGGATCTCGGACCGGGTGCGGGCTGGGAGTGTGGATGGTCTACGGCGTGAAGTTCTTCGGCAAGCGGAGTGATGTCACGGCCTCTGACGCTCTCGATCAACTCGCGGCGGCAGTCGCGGAGACGGGTGGTCCCGTCCTGCTGCAGGAGAGGGGCGGGGGGCTGGGGACCTCCTGGTGTGATCTCACCGGCGAAAAGGCCTCAGGCACCCACCCGCTGCATGTGCAGGTGTGGACAGGTGTCCAAGAGCTGGCCGAGGAGATCCTCCAACTCACACCGGACGGCGACACCCACGGCATCTGGGGAAGTGACCTGCTGGTCTCCGTCCAGCTCATCGGGGAAGTCGACTGGGCACTGATGCGGCGTGTCTGGGATGTCCTGGTGAAGCAGTGGGGCGCCGTCCCCCACGACGACATCTCAGAGTTCGAGATCACCTTCTGAAACGGTGGTTGCCCAGCTCACGCCCGGTCTTCTCGTCCGAGAGCCGTCGCCCCGGAAACCAGAAGCCCCCACCGGACACCCGGTGAAGGCTTCTGGAGTGGTGGGCCTAGGAGGACTTGAACCTCCGGCCTCATCCTTATCAGGGATGCGCTCTAACCGACTGAGCTATAGGCCCGTGCTGTGCCGCCGCCCTAGCGGCGCAACGAGAGATTACCCCATCCGGCGTGACAACCGGAAATCGATAAACGCGGGGCGGCGGCGGCAGCCTTCGACCGGTCGTCACACGGTCGTCACTCGGCCTCCTTGAGCGTGACCTCGACGCCTCCGACCAGGTCGGCGGCCAGGTTGTAGATGACCGAGCCGACCGTGGACAGGGCGGTGATCAACAGCACGTTCAGCGCGCCGACCAGCACCGTGTAGCCGAAGACGCGGGCGAAGGAGAACCAGCTCCCGGCGTCCAGGCCGCCGCTGGTCTCCCCCTGGCGGCGGGTGAGGTCGGAGACGGTGTCGGTGATCGCGGAGAACACGCCGAGGCCGGACAGGATCGCGTACAGCACGATCACCGCGACCAGCAGCACCACGAAGCAGACCAGCGACATCACGAAGCTGAACTTCATGACCGACCACGGCTCCAGGCGGGCCAGCTGCAGCTGGGCCTTGCGGGCGGTCTTGCCGCCGCCACCGCCCGGCTTGGCGGAGCCGGGCGACGTGCCGCGCCCGCGGTTCTTCAGGACGCTGCCCGCGAAGCCCGAGCCGAACCGGGACGTGCCCCCGGAGCCGGGCGTGCCCGTGTGACCCGTGCCGGCCTGCGGCGAGGGCCCGCCCGGGTTCATCACCCCCGGAACAGGCGGGGCGGAATGGTCGGCGGGGGGCTCGGGGGCCCCGAACGACGGCTCCGCGCGGCCGCTGGAGACCGAGGCCGCGGGCTCGGCGGGCTTGGTCCAGCTCGGCTCCGAGGAGGAGTCGGAGGCCGCCGGCGGCGCGCCGGGCGTGTCCCTGACCGGGGTGATCTCCGGCTGGTCGCGGCCGGCCGCCTCCCCGGACGGCTCCGGCTCTATCCGGGGGAGGTCGGCCTTGGTCTCCTCCGCCGGCGGGATCTCCACGGTGGCCTCGTCCCGCCCGGGCTTGGCGGCCGAGGCCGCCACGGTCTTCTTGGACTTCTTGGGCTTACCGCCCGCCGGGGAGTCGCCGGAGCCTGATCCCTTGCCGGTACGGCCGGCGTCTGACCGGGCCTCGTCCTTGCCGGGCTGGCTGCTCACGTGTCCTCCTGGCCTAGGGCGTGCTCACTCGTTCCCGGTCCCTCCGCGCGGGGGCGGGGCACCCGCCCGCCCGGAGCGGACCGGGCGCGGCGAACCCGCCCCGGCGGTTCGTGGGCGGAACCGGGGACCTCATTCACCGTCGCCCCCCTCGTCCGCCTCGGTGTCCGTGTCCTCCATGGACTCTACGTTCCTCGCGATGGCGACGACGCTGTCCCCTTCGGCGAGGTTCATCAGACGGACGCCCATGGTCTGGCGGCCGGACTGCTTGATCTCCGCCGCCGTGGTACGGATGACGCCGCCGTTGGACGTCATCGCGAACACCTCGTCGTCGGGCCCCACCATCAACGCCCCTACCAGCCTGCCGCGAGTTTGCACGATCTTAGCGGTGAGGACGCCCTTACCCCCACGGCCCTGAACCGGGTACTGGTCGATCGGGGTGCGCTTGGCGTACCCGCCCTCGGTGGCCACCAGGACGTCGTGCGCGTCCTGCTGGGCGACCAGCATGTTCAGCACGTACTGGTCGTCGTCGAACCGCATCCCGATGACGCCGCTGGTGGCCCGGCCCATCGGCCGCAGCGACTCGTCGTCGGCCAGGAACCGGATCGCCTGCGCCCCGGTCGACACCATCAGCAGGTAGTCCTCCGGCGACACCAGCCGGGCGGCGATCACCTCGTCGTCGTCGACCAGGTTGATCGCGATGATCCCGCCGGTGCGGGGCGAGTCGAAGTCGCGCAGCGCGGTCTTCTTGACCCGGCCGTTCTTCGTGGCCAGCACCAGGTACGGCGCGACGTCGTAGTCGCGCAGGTCCATCACCTGGGCGATGTGCTCGTCGGGCTGGAACGCCAGGAGGTTGGCCACGTGCTGGCCGCGCGAGTCGCGGCTGGTGTCGGGCAGCTCGTAGGCCTTGGCGCGGTAGACCCGGCCCTTGTTGGTGAAGAACAGGATCCAGTGGTGCGTCGTGGTGACGAAGAACTGGTCGACGATGTCGTCCTGCTTGAGCTGCGCGCCGCGCACGCCCTTGCCGCCGCGCCGCTGCGCCCGGTACAGGTCGGTCTTGGTGCGCTTGGCGTAGCCGCCGCGGGTGATGGTGACGACGACGTCCTCTTCGGCGATGAGGTCCTCGTACGACACGTCCCCGTCGAACGGGATGATCTCGGTGCGCCGCTCGTCGCCGAACTTCTCGACGATCGGGGCCAGCTCGTCGCCGACGATCCGGCGCTGCCGGTCGGGCGAGGCCAGGATGTCGTTGTAGTCGGCGATCTCCGCCATGAGCTTGTCGTACTCGTCGGTGATCTGCTGGCGCTCCAGGGCGGCCAGCTTGCGCAGCTGCATGTCGAGGATGGCCTGCGCCTGGATCTCGTCGATCTCCAGCAGCCCGATCAGGCCCCGCTGCGCCTCCTGCGCCGACGGCGACCGCCGGATCAGCGCGATGACCTCGTCGATCCGGTCGAGCGCCTTGAGCAGGGCGCGCAGGATGTGGGCGCGCTCCTCGGCCTTGCGCAGCAGGAACCGGGTGCGGCGGACGATGACGTCGATCTGGTGCGCCACCCAGTACCGCACGAACTGGTCGAGGCGCAGCGTGCGCGGCACCCCGTCGACCAGCGCGAGCATGTTCGCGCCGAAGGTCTCCTGCAGCTGGGTGTGCTTGTAGAGGTTGTTCAGGACGACCTTGGCGACCGCGTCCCGCTTGAGCACGATCACCAGCCGCTGGCCGGTGCGGCCCGAGGTCTCGTCGCGGACGTCGGCGACCCCGTCGAGCTTGCCGTCCTTGACCAGCTCGGCGATCTTCAGCGCGAGGTTGTCGGGGTTGACCTGGTAGGGCAGCTCGGTGACGACCAGGCAGGTGCGGCCCTGGATCTCCTCGACGTCGACCACGGCCCGCATGGTGATGGAGCCGCGGCCGGTGCGGTAGGCCTCCTCGATGCCCTTGCGGCCGACGATCAGGCCGCTGGTGGGGAAGTCGGGGCCCTTGACCCGCTGGATCAGCGCCTCCAGCAGCTCCTCGTCCGTGGCGCCGTAGTTCTCCAGGTACCACTGGACGCCCTCGGCCACCTCCCGCAGGTTGTGCGGCGGGATGTTGGTGGCCATGCCGACCGCGATGCCGGCCGAGCCGTTCACCAGCAGGTTGGGGTACCGGGACGGCAGGACGTCCGGCTCCTGGGAGCGGCCGTCGTAGTTGGGGGAGAAGTCGACGGTCTCCTTGTCGATGTCGCGCAGCAGCTCCATCGCCAGGGGCGCCATACGGCACTCGGTGTACCGCATGGCCGCGGCGGGGTCGTTGCCGCGCGAACCGAAGTTGCCGTTGCCGTCGACCAGCGGGTACCGCATCGACCAGGGCTGGGCCAGCCGGACCAGCGCGTCGTAGATGGCCGAGTCGCCGTGGGGGTGGTAGTTCCCCATGACGTCGCCGACGACGCGGGCGCACTTGAAGTAGCCCCGGTCGGGGCGGTAGCCCCCGTCGTACATCGCGTACAGCACGCGGCGGTGCACCGGCTTGAGGCCGTCGCGGACCTCGGGCAGCGCGCGCGCGACGATGACCGACATCGCGTAGTCGAGGTAGCTGCGCTGCATCTCGACCTGGATGTCGACCGGTTCGATCCGCTCGCCCGGGTGCCCGCCCTCTGTGGTCACGTCCGTCACTCTGAAAGACCTCTTCTACGTAGTGGAAGGAAGTTCGTCCACGCCGGCGCGGCCACCCCGGAGGGCCGCCGCTCCCGGACGCTCCGCCGCCGTTGACCCGCCGTCGCCCGCCGTACCGCGCCGCCTTCGCCGGGAGCGGTGCCCGGACGGCACCACGGGAAGGCGCGGGACGGCCGGCGGCCCGGACGGCGCCGGGGCGCCCATGCTCAGATGTCCAGGAAGCGGACGTCCTTCGCGTTCCGCTGGATGAACTCGCGGCGCGGCTCGACCTCTTCGCCCATGAGCACGCTGAACAGCTCGTCGGCCTGGGCCGCGTCGTCCAGCGTGACCTGCAGCAGGACCCGGTTGTCGGGGTCCATGGTGGTGTCCCACAGCTCGTTGGCGTTCATCTCGCCCAGGCCCTTGAAGCGCTGCACGAGGTCGCGGGGGCGCGGGTCGCGCTTGCCGGCGGCGACACCCGCCTCGATGATCGCGTCGCGCTCCCGGTCGGAGTAGGCGTAGTCGGCGTCCTGGCCCCGGGCATCCCACTTGATCTTGTAGAGCGGGGGCTGGGACAGGTAGACGTGGCCCGCCTCGATCAGCGGCTTCATGAACCGGAACAGGAGGGTCAGCAGCAGCGTGTTGATGTGGTGGCCGTCCACGTCGGCGTCCGACATCAGGATGATCTTGTGGTAGCGGAGCTTGGAGATGTCGAACTCGTCGTGCACCCCGGTGCCCAGCGCGGTGATGATCGCCTGCACCTCGTTGTTCTTGAGGATGCGGTCGATCCGCGCCTTCTCCACGTTGAGGATCTTGCCCCGGATCGGCAGGATCGCCTGGTAGTGCGGGTCGCGGCCGCCCTTGGCCGAGCCGCCCGCCGAGTCGCCCTCCACGATGTACAGCTCGGTCCTGGACGGGTCGGTGGACTGGCAGTCCGACAGCTTGCCGGGCAGCGAGGTCGACTCCAGCAGGCTCTTGCGGCGGGTCAGGTCGCGCGCCTGCCGCGCCGCGATCCGGGCCCGCGCCGCCTGCGTGGCCTTGTTGATGATCTCCTTGGCCTCGCCCGGGTTCCGCTCGAACCAGTCGCGCAGATGCTCGTGGCACGCCTTCTGCACGAACGACTTGGCCTCGGTGTTGCCCAGCTTGGTCTTGGTCTGCCCCTCGAACTGCGGGTCGGCCAGCTTGATCGAGATGATCGCGGTCAGGCCCTCGCGGACGTCCTCACCGGTGAGGTTGTCGTCCTTGCCCTCCTTGAGGAGCTTCTGCTCCTTGGCGTACCGGTTGACGATGCTGGTCAGCGCCGCCCGGAAGCCCTCCTCGTGGGTGCCGCCCTCGGCCGTGTTGATCGTGTTGGCGAAGGTGTGCACCGACTCGGCGTAGGAGGAGTTCCACTGCATGGCGATCTCCACCGACATGCCCTCGGTGTCGTCGCCGAAGTAGACGACCGAGTCGTGGACCGCGTCCCTCTTGCTGTTGATGTAGCGGACGAAGTCCTCGATGCCGCCCTCGTAGTGGTAGCGGACCTCGCGCGGCTCGCCGGGCTCGCCCGGCTCGCCGTCGGCGTGCTCGGGCCGCTCGTCGCGCAGCGTGATCGACAGCCCGCGGTTGAGGAACGCGTACTCCTGCATGCGGCGCGAGAGCGTCTCGAAGTTCCACTCGAGGGTCTCGAAGATGGCGCCGTCGGGCCAGAAGGAGATCGTGGTGCCGGTCTCGTCGGTCGGCTCGCCCTTCTCCAGCGGCGCCACGGGGCCCTGCCAGGTGTAGGACTGGCGCCAGAAGTGGCCGTCCGTCCTGACCTCGGCGTCCAACCGGGTCGACAGCGCGTTGACCACCGCCGAGCCCACGCCGTGCAGGCCGCCGGAGACCGCGTACGACTTGCCGTCGAACTTGCCGCCCGCGTGCAGCGTGGTCAGTACCAACTCGATGGCGGGCCGCTTCTCGACCGGGTGCTCGCCCACCGGGATGCCGCGGCCGTTGTCGCGCACGCGCACGCCGCCGTCGGCCAGCAGCGTCACCACGATCTCGTCGGCATAGCCGGCGAGCGCCTCGTCGACCGAGTTGTCGACGATCTCATAGACGAGGTGGTGCAGGCCTCTTTCCCCGGTCGAGCCGATGTACATGCCCGGGCGCTTGCGCACCGCCTCGAGACCTTCAAGGACAGTGATCGAACTAGCGTCGTACGCCAAAGGAGATCCTCCTGCCGGGGATGCTCGTCACCCGCGCCCGTTCCCGTCGGGAGAACGCGGTGTGCCCCGTAACACACGTAAGGGCGCCCTCATGCTCTGGTCAGTCGGCCAGAGACCCGGGCGACCCATTGGCGGCGCAGCATCCTGAACCCGCTCTCATTCTACCGGCTCGCGAGGCAAAAAGTGGCACTGACGGGCCCTGTATGCGCGTGTGGCGGGCGAGTGGGCGAGGAGATGCATCCCCCCATAGGCCCCGGGGGGTTCTCTGGCCTACGGCGCGCTCGCAGCGAAATTCATCTACCGCCACACCGAACAGATGTTCCCACCCGTGCGATCGCCGCCCGCGACGGGCCGGTCACGTTCCGCACGTGGTCCATGTCTTCTCTTGTGGTGGTCTTGCTCGCGGATCGGAGCCTGCCACACGCCACTGACAGTTCGTGGCCGCCGCCTCGCGCTCCGGCCACCCCCGCGGCCTGCGGCGACACGATCTCCGAACGCCCTCCGGACGGCCTCCTGACCGGTTCCCGGACGGCCTCGCGGCCGGTTGCCGGACGGCGCCGGCGCTTCCCGGACGGCGGCGGCGATCAGCCCCCGGGCGGCGGAGCGACGACGATCAACAGCGGAGCGGCGTCGATCAACGGACGGGCGGCGGGCGATCAGGGCACGGTGAGTGAGCGACGGACTACGGATGATCAGGGCGCGGAGGGGGTCAGCGGACGCGCCAGCCGCCCGTGCGGCGCGGACCCGAGGACGGGCCGACCACCTTCACCCTGCGCACCGTCCCGTGCCCGAGCTCCTCGTTCAGCCGCCGCACCAGCGTGGACGACAGCAGCCGCAGCTGGGTGGCCCAGGTGGTGGAGTCGGCCACCACGGTGAGCTCGCCGTCCTCGAACCGGTCGGGACGGGTGTGCTCGGCCAGTTCGGGGCCCACGATGCCAGGCCAGTTGCCGAAGACGCCGCCGACGGCCGCGCGCTGCTCCCACCCCCGGGAGGCCAGCAGGTCTCTTATGGCCGCGCCGAACGCCTTGGGATCGCCCCCACGGCCAGGCTCCCGAACAACCGAAGGGCGAACGCTCTTACGCTTGCCCCCCTGCCCCGGGATAGAGCCGCGCTTACGGGCGTCTGCCTTGGCCTGGGCCAGAGCCTCGCGCGCCAGTTCGATCCCCGACTTGGCCGGGGCGGCCTCCGCAGCGCCCTGGCCGGAGGCTGATGCGGCGTGCGTCTCGCCAGACCCGGATGTGCCCGTCCCAGGGGGGACGTCGGAGGCATTCACGGGATCGGGGGAGTTATGCACATCCTGTGGACGATCGCTCACCGGGCCACCTCCCCGTCCGAAACGGTGTACGAGACACCGGTCAGCTCCTCCGGCACGTCCGCCGGGACCGCGGCGGTGATCAGGACCTGCTCCGCCGGCGCCACCATCTCCGCCAGGCGGCTGCGCCGGCCCGTGTCCAACTCCGCGAACACGTCGTCGAGGATCAGCACGGGGTCGTCCCCGTCGTCCCGCAGCAGGTCGAAGGCCCCCAGCCGCAGCCCGAGCGCGAACGACCACGACTCGCCGTGGCTGGCGTAACCGCGCGCGGGCAGCTCCCCCAGCCGCAGGACGAGCTCGTCCCGGTGCGGGCCGATCAGGCTCACCCCGCGCTCCAGTTCCTGCCGCCGCGCACCGGCCACGCCCGCCAGCAACTGCTCGGCGAGTTTTGCACGGTCTGTGGACAACTCCGCCTCGTCGCCCAGGGAACTCTTGTAGATGAGGTCGGCGGCGTCACTTCCGGGGGCCAGCGCCGCATACGCGCGGACCACCAGGGGACGCAGCGCGCTCACCAAGTCCAGCCTGGCCGCCAGCAGCTCCGCTCCCGTACGGGCGAGGTGCGAATCCCACACGTCGAGGGTCGCCAGCACCTCCTGGCCGGGGGCGCGCCTGTGCGCGGCGGCCGACTTGAGGAGCGCGTTGCGCTGCTTGAGAACGCGGTCGTAGTCGGAGCGGACGCCCGCGAACCTGGGCGCGCGCGCCGTCAGCAGCTCGTCCATGAAACGACGGCGCTCCCCAGGGTCGCCCTTCACCAGGGCCAGATCCTCTGGGGCGAACAGCACCGTGCGCAGCAACCCCAGGATCTCCCTGGGCCTGGGGACGGGAGAGCGGTTCAGGCGCGCCCGGTTGGCCTTGCCCGGGTTGATCTCCAACTCGATCAGGGCCTTGCGGTCGTCCTTCACCAGCCCGGCCCGCACGATCGCCCGCGGGGCCCCGTGCCGTACCAGCGGGGCGTCCGTGGCGGCGCGATGGCTGCCGTGCGAGGCCACGTACCCGATGGCCTCCACCAGGTTGGTCTTGCCCTGGCCGTTGGGCCCCACGAACGCGGTGACCCCCGGCTCGAGCGCGACCTCTGCGGTGGCGTACGAGCGGAAGTCCTGGAGCGACAGGTGGGCGACGTGCACGAGACACGAGCGTAGAGCCTTCCGGCCACTGCTACCCCACCATGCCGCTCACACCTCTACAGCTGGGGCGGCTCGACGTCCGCGCCGGGGGAGTCGGCCCCCTTGGCGGACTCCACGGCATGACCGCCGAACTGGTTGCGGAGGGCCGCCACGACCTTCATCGCGGGGGAGTCGTCCTGGCGCGAGGCGAACCGCGCGTAGAGCGAGGCGGTGATGGCGGGCAGCGGCACCGCGTGGTCCACGGCCGCCTTGACGGTCCAGCGGCCCTCACCGGAGTCGTTGGCGTATCCGCGGAGCTCGTCCAGGTGGGGATCGTCGGCCAGCGCCCGGTTCATCAGGTCCAGCAGCCACGACCGGATGACGGTGCCCTGCTCCCAGCTGAGGAAGGTCTCGGCCACGTTCGTCACCACGTCGCTGGCCTCGATCAGCTCCCAGCCCTCGCCGAAGGCCTGCATCATCGCGTACTCGATGCCGTTGTGGACCATCTTCACGAAGTGGCCCGCGCCGATCTTCCCCGCGTGCACGAAGCCGAACTCGCCCTCGGGCTTGAGCGTCTCGAAGATCGGCATCACCCGCTTCACGTGCTCCTCGTCGCCGCCGACCATGAGCGCGTAGCCGTTCTCCAGGCCCCACACCCCGCCGCTGACGCCGCAGTCGAGGAAGCCGATGCCCTTGGCCGCGAGCTCGTCACCGTGCTTCTGGTCGTCCACATAGTGGGAGTTGCCGCCGTCGACCACGATGTCCCCAGGTTCGAGGATTTCCCCAAGCCTGTGGACAGTGTCGTGGGTCGGGGCTCCGGCGGGCACCATCACCCACACCGCGCGGGGGGCGGGCAACCGCTCGATCAGCTCATCGAGCGAGGCGACGTCGCTGATCTCGGGATCGCGGTCGTACCCCACGATCGTGTGGCCGCCCCTGCGCAGGCGCTCGGCCATGTTGGCGCCCATCTTGCCCAGGCCGATGATCCCCAGCTCCATGCTCACTCCTGTACGTAGCGTCCTTGCCGTACGTGTCGTGCGTGCCCTACATCGTCCCTGCACAGGGCGGCCGACCCCCATGCGGGTACAGAGACCCCGCGTGCGGGCCCAGGGGCGGGCCGCCGCGCCGTACACGCGCGGTGCGTCCGGCCCTGGCTCCATGCCGTCCGCGACCGCCGCGCATAGGCGTACCCGGAAACCGGCGTCTACGCGTGGCGCGTCCACAGGCTGTGCGCTCGTGCGCCGCGCGCCGGTCGTCCACACACCTGTGCATGACGCAGCCCGAGCCGCAACGGTTTCAGGCGGCCGCCGTTCGGGGATCGGCTCAACCGGACAACCGCACCGGCATGATCAGGTAGCGGTAGTTGGGGTTCTCACCGTCCTGCGGCGGCTTGCCGGTCAGCACCGCGGGCTTGGTCGGCGTCGTGAACGACAGCCTGGCCACGTCCGAGCCGATCGCAGCCAGCCCGTCGAGCAGGAAGCCGGGGTTGAACGCGATCTCGATGTCCTCGCCCTCCAGCGTCGCCTCCAGCGCCTCGACGGCCTGAGCCTCATCCCCGGTGCCCGCCTCCAGGACGACCTCTCCCTGGCTGAACGAGAGCCGCACAGGGGTGTTCCGCTCGGCGACCAGGGACACCCGCTTGACCGCCTCGATGAACTGCGACGTCTGGATCTCGGCCAGCCCCGCGTACTCGCTCGGCAGCAGCGACCGGTACTTGACGAAGTCGCCGTCCAGCAGCCGGGACGTGGTGCGGCGGCCGCCGCCCTCGAACCCGATCATGCCCTCGCCGGCGCCGCTCCCCGTGCCGCCCAGCGCGATCGACACCTCCGCGCCCGCGGTCAGCGACTTGGCCGTGTCGGCGAGCGTCTTGGCCGGCACCAGGGCCACCGCGGAGAAGTCGGGGCGGTCCGGCTTCCAGTGCATCTCCCGCACCGCCAGCCGGTACCGGTCGGTGGCGGCCAGCGTGACCGTCTCACCCTCGATCTCCACCCGCACGCCCGTGAGCATGGGGATGGTGTCGTCCTTGCCCGCCGCGACCGCGACCTGGTTGACCGCCGCGGCGAACTCGTCGCTGCCCACCGACCCGGCCGCCGGAGGCATCTCCGGCAGCGTCGGGTAGTCCTCCACAGGCATGGTGAGGAGTGTGAACTTCGCGCTGCCGCAGCGGAGCATCACCTTCGCCCCGTCCGTCGTCACCTCCACAGGGTGCGGAGGGAGGCTGCGCGAGATCTCGGCCAGCAGCCGCCCCGACACCAGGGCGCTGCCCGGCTCCTCCACATCGATGTCCGTGGACACCTGGGCGGACACCTCGTAGTCGAACGCCGACAGCTTCAGCCGGTCGGTCACCTCCAGGTGCATGCCCGCCAGCACGGCGACCGGCGGACGCACCGGGAGCGTCCGGGCCGTCCACGCCACGGCGTCGGCGAGGGCGTCTCTGTCGATGCGGAACTTCATGGGGACCCGCCTCCTGAAGGTTTCGGTACGAGGGTGAGGTGGAACTGATCAATCGGCACGCCCGGGACACGGGATCCCCAGGCCCTGAGTTGAGTTGATTCTCTTCTTGGGTAGAAACAAGGTGCAGTACTCGTCATAGGGGCCGTGGATAGTGTGGATGACGGGTGTCCTCGCAGGTGACAGCCCAGTTTCTTTCCACCGGCCGTGTGTACTGGCCGTGGACGCGCCGCCGCCGCCTGAGGACGGCGAAACCGTCCCCACACGCGATCCTCATGTCATCCCCCGGTTGTCCACGAGTTCTCCGCAGGTTTTCCCGCCGGCCGCCGGGCCGCCCGCATCGGACGCCATCGGGACGGGCCGTCCGGACGCCCCGTCCCCAGCACGTCCCCAGGTGTTCCCCAGGCTGTCCACGGAGTCGTCCCCATGATGCCGGTCGGGTCCCCCGCCCGGTCCCCAACCCGTCCACAAACCATCCACGATCTATCCTCAGGTTCTCCCCTGGCTTTTCCACGCGGATCCCCAGTGTTTTCCCCAACCTGTGGGTAGCGTCGGACGCCGTCCGCCGGGGCGGCCGGCAGGAGAGTCGCGCGGGTGGACCGAACGGTCAGCGTTTGCGGGCCTGGTGCTTGATCCGCCCGGTGAGCTCGGTCACCTGGTTGTAGATCGCACGGCGCTCGGCCATCAGGGACCGGATCTTGCGCTCGGCGTGCATCACCGTGGTGTGGTCGCGGCCGCCGAACTGCTGCCCGATCTTCGGCAGCGACAGGTCGGTCAGCTCCCGGCACAGGTACATCGCGATCTGCCGGGCGGTCACCAGCATCCGGGACCGCGACGGGCCGCACAGGTCCTCGATCGTGGTGCCGAAGTACTCCACCGTCTGCGCCATGATCATCGCCGCGGTGATCTCCGGGCCGGTGTCGTTGGGGATCAGGTCCTTCAGGACGATCTCCGCCAGCTTCATGTCGACCGACTGCCGGTTGAGGCTGGCGAACGCCGTCACCCGGATCAGCGCGCCCTCCAGCTCGCGGATGTTCGTCGCGATCTGCGAGGCGATGAACTCCAGCACGTCCGGCGGCGCCGCCAGACCCTCCTGCCGCGCCTTCTTCTGCAGGATCGCGATCCGGGTCTCCAGCTCGGGCGGCTGCACGTCGGTGGTCAACCCCCACTCGAACCGGTTGCGCAGACGATCCTCCAGCGTCACCAGTTCTTTGGGCGGCCGATCACTGGAGATAACGATCTGCTTGCTCGCGTTGTGCAGGGTGTTGAAGGTGTGGAAGAACTCCTCCTGCGTCTGTTCCTTGCCTTCGAGGAACTGGATGTCGTCGACGAGGAGGATGTCCACGTCCCGATACCGCCTGCGGAAGCCGTCGGCCTTTCCGTCGCGGATCGAGTTGATGAAGTCGTTGGTGAACTCCTCGGAGCTCACGTACCGCACCCGCGCCCCGTTGAAGAGGCTCTGCGCGTAATGCCCGATGGCGTGCAGGAGGTGGGTCTTGCCCAGCCCCGAGTCGCCGTAGATGAACAAGGGGTTGTACGCCTTGGCCGGTTGCTCGGCCACCGCGACGGCCGCCGCGTGCGCGAACCGGTTCGACGACCCGATGACGAACGTCTCGAACGTGTACTTCGGGTTGAGCCGCGCGTGCTCCGCGCCGGGGGCGGGACCGTTGCCCGTATGCGGGTGCCCGCCGCGCGTCTCGGGCACGGCGGAAGGCTCCTCGTCGCGGAAGGCCCCTTCTCCCCTGTCGTCTCCTCCTCTATAAGGAGACTCGTCGCCGCGGTAGGAGTCGGTCGGCTGATAGGACTCGCCGGCAGGGGCCGAGGCGAAGGAGTCCTCGGTACGGCCGCGCGGCTGCTCGCCCTGGCCTTCGCCGCCCCGGGGCTGGGGAGGCCCGCCGCGTCCTGGACGCGGGGCGCCGAGCGTGCGGTCGTTCAGATGAGAAGGCGCGTGCCCCTGGGGCGAACCGCCGTGACGTCCGCGCGATTCGCCCGCGGGCCCGTAACCCTCAGGCTCGTAGTTCTCTGACCCAGGGGGACGCCCCGGATAGCCGCGCCCGTCGAAGGGCCCCGGACGACCACCCGGCCCCCCGAAGGCGGGAGGACGGGACGTCGATGGGAAACCGCCGCCGGGGTCGCCCTCACGCGGGGGCCAGCCGCGGTCCTCGTCCGGAAGGGGATATCCACCGGGAGCGCCGGGGCTGTGGATAGAACCTGACGACGGACGCCCTCCATACCCCTGCTCGGGATAGGGACGGTCACGGTAAGAGCGGTCCTCATAGGAGGGACGGTCATCGAACGACCGGTCGTCGTAATAGGGGTCGGGGGGACGTTCATGATGGCCCTGGCCCGGCTCGCCGCCGGCCGCCCCGGGAGGCTCCGGCTGGACGGTCACCGCGACGCGGATCTCCCGGCCCAGCTCGTGCGACAACGCCTGCGTGATGAGGTTGCGCAGCCGCGTTTCCAGTGCGTCCTTGGCGAATTCGTTGGGCGCGGCCAGCAGCGCGGTGCCCTCCACAAGGGCCAGCGGACGCACGAGCGGCAGCCAGGCGCGGTAGCTCGGAGGCAGCTCTCCCTCGGACAGGGCGGTCAGAGTGCGGGTCCAGACCGACGCGAGATCCTGACCGTCCATGCGCAAGGTCCCCTCCCCAACACTCCGTGCCCGGAGCACCTGACTGCCCAGCTTCCCCACGTACGCGGCCCGTCTCCAGGAGCTCACCGACGCCGCGGAAGACTTACTCTCTCACGAGTTGTCCACAGAGTTGTCCACACGCTGTGTATGAGCACCGGAGCCCGTGTGGAAAAGTCTGTGGGTCGACGATGAGGCGGTACGGCACAGGCTCGGGATGACGTTCAGGGGGCGAGTACCCGCCGCGGAAACGGAACGGTTCGGTTCGAGGCGGGACTTCGGGAGGATGTCGGGGCCGACGCGGACGCCGCAAGCGTCGATCGGCTCGCCCGGAAGACAGTAGCGCCCGCCGCCGCGCACTCGCAACACGGGTCACGAGGGTCATCCGCCTCACGTGGCCATCACCACATTCGCTCCGTACTCACCCGTACACAGCCGCAAGATGCTCTCCACCCCCGCCCCAAGCCCCACAGAGCCCAAACGTTCAACCGCCCAACCCAGCCGCGCAGGGACGTAGCTGGCCGCCGACTCCAGCCGAGTGGCCGGTCCATGCGAACGGGCCCAGCCGATCACGGCACAAACGGCGGAGCACCCGAGACGTCAGAGGTGGTCTGGAGCAGGACGTCGTCGACGTGGGCGCGCAGCGCCTCCATGCCGGCCTCGATCGCCCGGTCCGTGTCGGCCATGTCGCGGTAGAGCAGGGCCAGCCGTTGCAGGCACGCGGCCCTGGACGGATCGCCGGGGCGGACCGCCGACAGCTCCCGTGAGCGTTCCAGGCGCGCGATGCCCGCGCCGAGATCCTGGCCGGCGCGCTTGTCACCCCGGCCGCGCCGCGGGTCGTACCGCAGCAGGAGCACGGTGCCCAGCGCCCACTGGAGGCGGGCGCCCGGGAGCTCGCCGGGGCACGTGAGCCGGTCGTCCAGCGACAGTCCGAGGAGTTCGACGCCCCGGTCAAGCCGCGCGTCCGCGCCGGGGCCATCGCCGGAGACAAGGGCCAGCGCCGCGAGCGCGCACCAGGCCCGGACAGCTCGGCGGCGGGGGTGCCGACGATCTCAGATCCGGTCCCGCCTCGGCGAGCGCGGCCGCGGCGGTCTACGCCTCCTCGGCAGCGCATGGGCGTAAGCGAGTACGACCCTGGCGTGTGGGAGCCCACGCGGGCGAGCGGAGGCGGGCGAGGGCCAGCCGAGCGAGCGGGCGGTGCAGGGCATGGTCCAGGGCGAGCGGTTGCGGGCGGTGCAGGGCATGGTGGACGAGCACGGCGAGGCCGCATGGGTGGGCCCTGCCGAGCGCACAGCCAAGGCAGGCAACGCGGGCAAGGCCCAGGTAGGTGGGCACAGGTGGGCGGGGGGCGGGTTGAGCGGCCGAGCGGCCCAGAGGCGGGCGCAGTCGAGTGGGCGGCGCAGACGGATGGTTGCAAGCGAGCGTGGCCCAAGGTGCTTCGGCCAGCGGGTTCAGTCGAGCGAGCGGCCCAGGTAGGCGGGTGCGGGCGAGAAGTGGCAGGCGCCGCGCCACCGGGGCCGGGGATGCCGTTCCCGGCCGCCCGGCCCGGGCCGTAGCCCCCGCGGCCATCCACCAGGAGCGCAGCGGCTGGGCCGTCCGTGCCGGGCGGAGCCGCCCAGGCCCGCGCCCGCGGGCGCTGCCCCCGGCGACTCTGGCCGGGCGCGGTGGGCGTAGACGGGCGAGGCCACGGGCTTATGGGGTCGGTGAACCGCGGCACACAGGCACGTGCGGGCAGGGGTGTAGGTGGGCAGGCGCTGGCGGGCGAGCGGCATAGGCGAGCGGGATCCCTGGCGGGTGAGCGGCCAGGCAGGTAGAACGGGCCGACAGTGCAGGCGGATAGACGCAAGTGGGCAGGCGCATCGGAGGCCTCGAAAGTTGCCAAGTGGCCTGAAGCGCGTGGAGACAGGCCGAGGGAACAGGGGCCAGTGGGCTTGGCGACGCGTATGGCAGGCGGGTGTGGGGTCGCCGGCAACCTTGCGCGGGTGGTAGTGCTCGGTGAACACGGGCGTCCGCCCTGGGTGAACACCGGTGAAGTTCAAGGTCGCGAGGAACGCCGACGGCGCTCTCCGTTTGACCGGACGGCCCGGTTGCCCGTAACGTTCTGAGGTCGAGTCGCATCGATGGAGATGACGCGTGCCCGCCGTCTCGTTCCCTTTTCTCCCACTGTGGACGACGGGCGAGCACGGGTGGGCCCCCGCTGCGGGGGACCGGACGCGTTCCTCGATGCGAGACATCGCGCCTCAAGATCAGACCCGATCAGACCGACCGCAGCACTGGAGCCTCGAGTGAGCAAGCGTACTTTCCAGCCGAACAACCGTCGTCGCCACAAGAAGCACGGCTTCCGGCTGCGCATGCGCACCCGCGCCGGGCGCGCCATCATCTCCGCGCGGCGCGGCAAGGGCCGCTCGCGCATCGCGGTCTGACCGGCCTTCCTTCGCATGCTGCCGTCCCGTCACCGGATGCGGCGGCGGGAGGAGTTCACCCAGGCCGTCCGGCGCGGTCGCCGCGCAGGACGGCCCACCGTCGTCGTGCACCTGCTTCGCCGGGACGACATTCCCGGCGAAGCGGCGACGCCGCTCGTCGGCTTCATCGTGGCCCGCACGGTCGGCAATGCCGTCGTGCGTAATCGCGTCCAGCGGCGCCTCAGGCACCTGGTCCGCCCGCACCTGCACCGCCTCCCGGGGGGTAGCCTGCTCGTAGTGCGCGCCAATCCCGCCTCGGGGACGGCGCGCAACGACGAACTGGCCGCGGATCTGGAGTCGGCGCTCGACCGGCTGCTGCGGCCCACCTCCAAGGGGCGGAGATGACGAGCCAGCCAGGGGGAGGTCCCCCCGCCGCCGAGTCCGAGCCCGCAGCAGGGCGCATCGGTCCGGCTGCGCGTGTGCTGATCCTGTTCGTCCGCGCCTACCGCCGCTTCTTGAGTCCCCTGCTCGGCCAGCAGTGCCGCTTCCAGCCCACCTGCAGCGCGTACGGCCTGGAGGCGCTCCAGGTCCACGGCGCGCTGCGCGGCAGCTGGCTGACCGTTCGCCGGATCGGCCGGTGCCACCCGTTCCATCGTGGCGGCTTCGACCCCGTACCGCCGGCGAAGGGCGCTGCCCCCTCCACCACCTCCGGCCGCGCGGAGAGCGGCCCCGCCCTAGCAGAGCCCAAGGAGCTGCCCGGTGCTTGATTGGCTGTATTCGATCGTCGCTCAGTTGATCGTGTGGATTCACACGGGACTGAGTGCCGTCTTCCCCAAGGACAGCGGATGGGCCTGGGGCGGTTCGATCATCCTGCTCACGGTGCTGCTGCGGCTGCTGATGGTGCCGCTGTTCGTCAAGCAGATCCACGCGTCCCGGAAGATGCAGGAGCTGAACCCCAAGGTTCAGGCGTTGCGCAAGAAGTACAAGAACGACAAGCAGCGCATGAACCAGGAGGTCATGAAGCTCTACCAGGAGAACGGCGCCAACCCGCTGTCGGGCTGCCTGCCGATCCTGGTGCAGATGCCGGTGTTCATCGGGCTCTTCCAGGTTCTCAAGCGGATCTCCGACGCCAACCCTGGCCAGGGCGTTTTCGCGGTCACCCCCGACCTGGTGCAGAGCGCCCAGAAGGCCAACATCTTCGGCGCGCACATTCCTGACACGTTCCTGACCGCCTGGGGGTCCGACCCTCGCAACTGGAGCGCGGTCACCGTCACCGCGATCGCCGTCGTGATCAGCTCCATCACCACGTTCTTCACGGTTCGGTCCAGCATGAAGCGGCAGCCGGTCACCGACGAGAACAACCCGATGATGCAGGCGCAGAAGATGATGGTCTTCCTGGCGCCGCTGTTCGGCCTGTTCGGCCTCGGCTTCCCGCTGGGCGTCCTCATGTACTGGGTGACGTCCAACAGCTGGACCCTCGTCCAGCAGCACTACATCTACTCCAAGTACCCGCCGCTGGGCGCCAACGGCGAGAACGGCGCGGACGGCAAGCCCGCCGCCGGTGGCAAGGCGGGCGCGGGCAAGGGGGCGGGCGGTGCCAAGGCCGCGGCGGGCTCCTCCGGCATCAAGGGCAAGCTGAAGAAGGAGCCGGAGCCGGTTCCCGAGCCGGAGCCCAAGCCGAAGGTCGTGCGCAACCAGCCGACGCGCAAGCCGCGCAGCAAGCGCAGCGGCAGCCCGAAGCGCTAGTTTTGACCCCTGCCCTTGTCGAAGAAGGAGATCCCGTTGAGCCAGACCGACACCACCGAGGTCGACGTCCAGGCGCTCGAGCAGGAAGGCGAGATCGCCGCCGACTACATCGAGGGCCTGCTGGACATCGGTGACTACGACGGCGACATCGACATGGACGTCGAGGGCGAGCGCGCGGTGGTCGCCGTCGTCGGCGCTTCCCTGGACGAGCTGGTCGGCAAGCGCGGCGAGGTGCTGGAGGCGCTCCAGGAGCTGACCCGCCTGGCCGTGCACCGCCAGACCGGCAACCGCACCCGGCTGATGCTCGACATCGGCGGGTACCGGGAGCGTCGCCGCGCCGAGCTCACCAAGCTGGGCCAGGACATCTCGGCCGAGGTCAAGCAGAGCAACGAGGCCAAGCCGCTGGCGCCGATGACCCCGTTCGAGCGCAAGATCGTGCACGACGCGGTGGCGGCCGCCGGGCTCCGCAGCGAGTCCGAGGGCGAGGAGCCCGACCGCTACGTGGTCGTCCACCCGTCCTGACCGCCGGCCGCCGAACGCGCTTGGCGCAGGCGCGCCGCCGCGCCACCGGCGGCGGGATCGTTCCCGACAGGCAGACGAGAGGCCCCGCACCCACCCGGGAGCGGGGCCTCCGCCGTTCCCCCAAGCCGACACGGTCTACACGCCCGGCGCGGCCAAAGCTGATTGCGCCACGCGTCCAACGCGGCCAGGGCGCCCGGCGTGGTCAACGCGGTCAGCGTCACCGGCAAGCCCAGCCTGGCCCTGGCGGCCGACGCTACTTGCGCCACCCCGCGTCCAGCTTGGTTGGGGGGCCGGCATGCTGGACGTGGCCGAAGCTCTTTGCGCGTCGAGGCGCCCGGCAATGGTCGACGCGGCCAGCGTGGCCCAGGCGGCCGACACGGCCGAGGCCACTTGCGCCACCCCGTGCCTGCGCGGCCAGGACGCCCCGGCATGGTCAACGCGGCCGAGGCGACGTGGAGGGCTGACGGGTCCTGGGCGGCCAGCATGACCGACTGCCCGGCACCGCCTGGGCAGCCGACGCCGCTGAGGCAAGTTTGCGCCACCTCGCATCCAACTCGGCCGGGGCGTCCGGCGCGGTGGACGTGGCCGAGGCGACTTGCAGGCTGGCGTGGTCTGCGTGGGCGATGCTGCCGACGTGCCCCAGGCGCCCAGCGTGACATGGGTGCCAGACGCACGAGGCCAATTGCGCCACCTGCGCGGTAAGCGTGCCTTGGGCGGCGGACGTCGCCGACGCTGCCAGCATGGTCGACGCGCCTAAGGCAACCTGGGCGGGCAGCGTGACCGGCCCGCCCGGCGTGGCCCGGACAGGCCGATGCGGCCTGCACCACCAGCGTGGTGGGCATGGTCACGCGGTCGATGCGGGCTGCCCTGGGCGCGGTCGACGATGTCGAGACAGCCCAGACGTTCCGCCGCAGCGTCCCTTGCGCTGGGATGGCCCGCGGCCGGGCGAGCGGCGATGGTCAGGCGCGCGAGCCAGCGGTATCCGGCGTGCACGCCGTGCCGGGTGGCCAGCGTGAGCGGCAGGCTGATGCGGTTTGCTCGGGTCGGCGTGATTGACGTGGCCGATGCGGTCTTGCGCTCCCGGACGGGGTTGACGAAGTCGAGACAGCCCGGCCGGTCCGCCGTGTTCCCCCGGTGCTGGGATGGCCCGCAGCCGGACGAGTGGCGATGGCCAGGCGCGGCCGGAGCGCGCGCCGTGCCCGACGGCCCGACGGCCCAGCGGCACGTGCAGGCCGATGCGGCCTGCGCTACCAGCGTGGTCGACGTGGCTGATGCGGCTTACGCCCCAAGCGTGGTCGAGGGAGTCGAGGCGACTCAGACGTTTCGCCGCATCCCCTCGTTGCTAGGACGGTCCGCGGCCGGATGAGTGGCGATGCCCAAGCGCGCCCGGCATGGCCTGGGTGGTCGGTGTCACCCGTAGTCGACGTGCTTGAGGCTGCCTGCACTGTTGGCGTGGTCGACACAGTCGGGGTGGCCCGGACTCCGACTCAATTTGGTTTGCCCGGCGTGGCCCATGTGTCGAGCATGACTGGCGTGGCCCGGGTAGGCGATGCGGCTTGCGCCTCTCAGCGTGGCTGACGGAGTTGAGGCGGCTCGGATGTTCTGCTGCCGCGTCCCCTTGCGCTGGGACGGCCCGCGGCCCGGCGAGTGGCGATGGATAGGCGCGCCCGCCGTGCCCGGTGTGGCCTAGGTGGTCGGCGTCACCCGCACGGCCAGCATGGTCGATGTGCCTGCGCAGTCGGCGTGGTCGACGCAGTCGAGGGGGCCTGACGCCGATGCTTGGGGTGCCCGGCGTAGCCCTTGCGACGCCTGCGCAACCTGCGCGGCCAGCATGGTCAAGGCGGCAGGGGGCCGTCGCGGATCGTGGCGAGATGGGTCGGGCCCGGCGGGAGGCGAGAAGAGTGGCTTGGCCAAGACGCTGGTGAAGCGCAGGGTGTCGGCGTTGGCCTGCCAGGCGGTGGTGGGTTACCCGACGGGGAGGTCGAAGCGTGGCCTGGGCGGCATCATGTCCAGGCGAGGTAACGCGGCCTGCGCCGCCAGCGGCGGTAAGCGTGGGGCCGAGGCGATCCGGGCAGGTGCGGCCCAGGCTTGTCGACGGAGTCGAGGCGGTCCGGGGGCTGAGGCGGCTCGGGCGGCCAGCATGGCCGATTGGTCGACGGAGTCGAAGTGGCTCAGGCGGCCGTGTGGCCACGCTGACCTGGGCGGCCAGCGTGGCCTGAGCGACCTGGGCGGTCGTGCCTTGCGGAGCCGGTCCCGGCGGGGCGTGCCGGCCCGAGATCGATTCAGTCGGTGTCAGCGGGTACTGGGCATCGCCGATGGCGCTGCTCCAGGTGCCCTCGCTTCCCGACTGAATCGTGTCCCGATATAGCTGCCTTTGTGGTCAGAGGGCCGGGCGGCGTCCGCGAGGCGCGTAGGGCTCGGCGGCGGTCAGCGCCTGAACGGGGAGCGGCGCCGGCTCTGGGAGGCGTGGGTCAGGTTCTCCCGCGCCGGATCCTGGCTGATCGCCGGGTCCTGGGCATGCGCCGGGTCCTGGGCGGCGTGGCCGGTGGGCGGGTCGCCCTTGATGGGTTGCGAGTGACCGGTCTGGCCGCTCGGTGGTACCGGTCGTTCGATCACACGTTCGACCCGCTCCACCGGGCCGTCCGCGGGACGTTCGATGATCCGTTCCTCTTGGACGACCGTCTCGGGCGCGGGCCGTTCGGCCTCCACGTAGCCGGGGTCCGTCCCCGCCATCAGGTTCGCGCGCCTGCGCGGTCTGGTGTATTTGAGGGTGAACCACATGCTGATGAGACCGACCGCTATCAGGATGAAGCCGACCAAGTGGATGTTGACTCCGCTGAGGTCGACGTTGAGGGCGAACGCCAGGATGGCGCCGATGGCGATGAAGGCGAGACTGACTCCGATCCCCATGGTTTCGGAGCCTCCTTCCGTCTGGGGGACAGGACGGGCGGCACTGTCGATCCCTGTACCCGATGGTGGAGGAGTATTCATGGACACCCCCGAGTGGCCCGATCCGTAAGGCTCCTGTGGCGTCCGGGCAGTGTGGGTTGTGCGCCGTCCCTCGCATGTGTGGAACGATTCGTACGGTGGGGATCGAGAGCGAGGTTTTCGGTGATGCGCTGCCGGTCGCGGAGCGCTATGCGGCGTTCCTCGCCGAGGCCGGGGTGGAGCGCGGCCTGATCGGTCCGCGCGAGGTCGACCGCCTCTGGGAACGTCACCTGATCAACTGCGCGGTGGTGGCGGAGGCGATAGAACCCAAGGCGTCGGTCGTCGACATCGGCTCCGGTGCGGGCTTGCCCGGCATCGTGCTGGCGATCGTCCGACCCGACCTCTCGGTGACGCTGCTGGAACCGCTGCTGCGCCGGACCACCTTCCTCAACGAGTGCGTGGACCTGCTCGAACTGCCGAACGTGGAGGTACGACGGGCGCGGGCCGAGGAGGTCGCCAAGGAGTTCTCCATGGACGTCGCGACCGCCCGTGCTGTCGCCCCGCTGGAACGCCTGGCAAAGTGGGCCCTGCCGTTGCTGCGGCCCGGCGGGGAGTTGCTGGCGCTCAAAGGGGAGCGCGCCGCGGTCGAGCTCGAGGAGGCCCAGCCCGTCCTCAAGCGCTTCGGTGTCCGTACGGCCGAACTGCTGCAAGTCGGGCGCGGTAAGGTCGACCCGCCGACAACGCTTGTCCGTGTGGTCGCCGAACGAATGCCCCGACACGCCAAAGGGTCGAGGAAGAAGAGGTCTTCATGAGCACGGGACCAGGATTGGGCTCCTCGCACAGGCCCCCCGGGCCTGACCGCTCCAGCGAATCCCCCGACGAACCACCGCCCGGCCCTGGCCTGCCCGCCGGCGGCGAGGCGGCGGCGCAGACCGGCAAGGAGGGGGAGGCACCCCCCTCCGGGCACGCAATGTGGGGAAGCACGACGTCCGGCACCGCGGAGACCGTCGGTTACGTACCGACCAACGGCGGCACCGTCCAGCCGCCGGGCCCCCGCAACGGACCATCTCAGGGGGAGTCAGAACTGGTGCGTGAGGCGCTCAAGGACGCGAAAGTTTCACGTGAAACCGCCGTAAGGGTCCGACCCGAGCGGCGTGAGAAGGAATGGCCCAGGCCGGCCGACTGCCGGATCGTCACCATCGCCAACCAGAAGGGCGGTGTCGGCAAGACGACCACGTCGGTCAACCTGGCCGCCTCGCTGGCGATGCACGGCGCCCAGGTGCTGGTGGTCGACCTCGACCCGCAGGGCAACGCCTCGACGGCGCTGGGCGTGGAGCACCACGCGGACGTCCCCTCCATCTACGAGGTCCTCATCGAGGACCTGCCGATGGCCGAGATCGTCGTCCCGGCCCCCGAGATTCCCAACCTCCACTGCGCCCCCGCCAACCTCAACCTGGCCGGCGCGGAGATCGAACTGGTGTCGAAGGTCGCCCGCGAGTCCCGGCTCCGCCGCGCGCTGGACGCCTACGACACCGAGGCGTTCGACTACGTCCTCATCGACTGCCCGCCCTCGCTCGGCCTGCTGACCGTCAACGCCCTGGTCGGCGGGGACGAGCTGCTCATCCCGATTCAGTGCGAGTACTACGCGCTGGAAGGGCTCGGCCAGCTGATCCGTACCGTGGACCTGGTGAAGGCCCACCTCAACCCGGGAATGACCGTCTCCACGATCCTGCTCACGATGTACGACGCCCGTACCCGGCTGGCCGCGCAGGTCGCCGAGGACGTCCGGAACCACTTCGGCGACGTCGTCCTCAACACCGTGATCCCTCGCAGCGTCCGGGTCTCCGAGGCCCCCAGCTACGGACAGTCGGTCATGACGTACGATCCGGGGTCCAGCGGTGCGCTCGCCTACAGTGAGGCCGCGTCGGAGATGGCACACCGGGGAGCGCCCGAGTGAGCCAGCAGCGACGCGGGCTGGGCAAGGGCCTCGGCGCGCTCATCCCGACGGCACCGCCCGCCCCTCCCGCTTCCGACCCGGGCGATGCCCCGGACCCTCGGAACGGGACCGCCGGCACGTCCGCCGTCCAGGGCGGACCGGCCGGCCAGGAGATGCAGCCCGTCGCCGGGGCGCATTTCGCCGAGATCCCGCTCGACTCCATCGAGCCGAACCCGCGCCAGCCGCGTGACCACTTCGACCAGGACGCCCTGGACGAGCTGGCCGAGTCGATCGGCATCGTGGGCCTTCTCCAGCCGATCGTGGTCCGCCGGGTCTCCGGCCGGAAGCACCAGTACGAGCTCGTCATGGGCGAGCGCCGGCTGCGCGCGGCCGGGATCGCCGGTCTCGAGATGATCCCCGCGATCGTCCGGGACACCGGCGACGAGGACATGCTGCGCGACGCGCTCATGGAGAACCTCCACCGGCAGCAGCTCAACCCGCTGGAGGAGGCCGCCGCGTACCAGCAGCTTCTGGAGGACTTCGGCGCCACCCACGAGCAGCTCGCCACCCGGATCGGCCGGTCCCGCCCGCACATCACCAACACACTGCGGCTGCTGAACCTCCCGCCCGGCGTCCAGCTCCGCCTCGCCGCCGGAGTGTTGTCGGCCGGCCACGCCCGCGCCCTGCTCGGCCTCGAAACCGTCGAGGCGCAGGAGGCGCTGGCCCTGCGGATCGTGCAGGAGGGCCTGTCGGTACGGAGCGTCGAAGAGATCATCAAGCTGCGCGAGGCGGAGGAGGGCCCGCGGGCGCCCCGGCAGGGCCGCCGCCGGAAGCCCGTCGAACCCGTGCTCGAGGAGCTGGCCGAACGCCTCTCCGACCGGTACGAGACGAAGGTCCGGGTCGATCTCGGCAGCAAGAAGGGCAAGATCGTCGTCGAGTTCGGCTCGATGGAGGACCTGGACCGCATCATCAAGGCGATGGCCCCCGACGAGAGCATCGCCGGCGAGGACTGAGTGAACGCCCCGGAAGCCACTGGCTCCCGGGGCGTTCAAACGCCGAGCATCCACCCCGGCATCTCGACGCCGAGGAACAGCACCAGGCCGTCCAGCCCGAGTAGGCCGAGGACGACGAACCAGTTCCCCACCGCCTGCCACTCCCCGTCGGGCCGTCCACTCCTCGCCGGAACGGTTGGACGACGAGGAACACCACCAGCGGCGGACCAGAGCACCGCAAGGAACCCGGTCGGCCCAATCAAGACGCCCGAGAGCACCGACTCGCCCAACCACAACGGCACGGTGTCGGCCGCCCGGGTGCCCGTGATCTGTCGGCGTACGAGCCGCTCCCCCTCGAGTCTGGCCACTCCCCGTCGGGCGACATCCCCTGCATGGACGCAACCTCACACAACCCCGGGCATCACACCGTCCGCAGCGCCCCAATCTCACCCGTAGCCCCCAAACCGTCCCCGCCATGCAACCCCACCCAACCATCCGCACCGTTTCTCCCAGCCGACGCCTCCACCGAGACCCGTCAGCAACACCATCCACGCTCCCGCGTAGGAACCCTCCCAGCGCTGAGCGGCACCAGCCTGAGGGCCCATTTCCACTCACCAGCCACTCCCCGCAGAAGCCACCTCGCCTCACAAGTGCAGAAGCTCAAGGAAGCTCCCAACCCCGGAGCCACGCTCGACAAAGAAGTGTGGCGACGGTTGCCTTGCCGCCGCGGGTGACGGTGCCGCAGATTGCGCGATAGTCCGCGCGTCCGCCGCTGGTTGCCGGCGCAGGACCCGCGCCGCCCGGAGCACGCCGCGCTTCCAGCGTCTCGGCCAGGTCGGTCGGCGGCATGGGGCGGCAACCTGCCAGGAGCCTCCCCAGCTCCCGAGTGCCCAGGTTTGAAGGCGTCGACCCCTCACTTGAGGGCCCACACGCCTGCAGGAGCCACGTCGTTCTCCGGCACCGAGCTCGCCCACGAGCCACGCTCGGCGTAGGGGGTTCCACCCGGTTCCGGATGCAGGGGAGGTCGCGGGCGAGGACGGTTGGTCGCCGCCCGCGCCGACGTGACCCGCGCCGGGGACCACGAGGCCCTCGCCCGGGTGGCGCAGCCTGATGACTCCGATCGCCACCCACTGGCCACACTCCGCGAGACCCACCTCGATCTCCGGGACCACGAGCCAGGCTCGACAAGGAGCCTGCCCCCGGCTCTCGCGCGCCCCTGGTTTGAAGGCGCCGTACCGGCCACCTGGGGGCTTCGGTCGGTATCGTCGCGGTTTGCCTCAGCCGGATCGGTGTCAGGCGGGCTCTGGCCCAGCGGCCTTGCCGGGGCGGCGCCCCGGGCTGGTCGGGCAGTGATGCCTCCGGGGTGTCAGCGGTATCGGCCCGGCTCGGCTGGTGGGCTGCTGCCGGACTGTGCTCGACGGTCACGTTCACCCGCAAGACCGGCCTCATCGTGGTGCGGTGCACGCAGGTCGCGGAAGTCACGCTGCGTCTGATCGACCCGAAGATTCTCAAGGACGTAGGGACGTGTCGGCTCCCGCCACGCCCTTCCGTCGCGTGGGCAGGCGAGCGATGACGTTGCCCGGGGCGGGGATATCGGCGTTGCTGGCGACCAGGCGCCGACGGCTTCGGACTCGCCCTTGCCTGCGACTGGATCACCGCCCTGGCCGAGGCCAAGTTCTCGTTGCCTGAGGTCCGCTTCGGCTTGATGGTTAGTCCAGCGAGGTCGACGCGAACGCCTCGTTGACCTCAAACACGTCGTTGTCGCCGATGCCCAGCCTCGCCCGCGACAGAAACTCCTGGTCGCCTTGATTGGAGCGGTCAGCATCAACACCGGATCGCCCGCGCACACCGCACTGGCCTGGCAGCTCACTGTGCCGTGACCCGCCATAACCCGTCCACAAGCCTCCCAAGATTGCTCCTCACCCCTCGGAGCGAGCGGAAGGTGGTCGACCTCACCGCCCTCGGGGATCACGCTCGGCATGAAGCCACCGATCAACTCTCGATGTTTCCCGTGAAACGCCCCCATCCGCCGTGGGCCGAACAACACCCTCTTTACCGTCCCCGCCAGCCTTCGGTCCTGGGCGTCCCCACCTGCAACGTCGAACTGATGCTGAGGGACGCCTCCTCCCAGAGGAGGCGCTGGCATCAGCGTCGCCGTCCAGTCCGTCGCACTGGCAGTAGGTTGCCGAAGTCGCCGCAGAAGCTGGGGCCAAAACACAACGATCTCGACAGGACTGGGGAAGCAGGTGCCGCAGGGCTGGCTAGCCCCGCGAGCTCGGCTCCGACAACCTGGTCCCCCTGGGCGTCCGGGGCGCTGCAAGCCGAAGTCCGAAGCGTTCAATACTGCGCCCGGTCCTTGCAGCTGCTGACTGAAGAGCAACTCGACATCGAGGTGTCGGCGGGTGGACGCCGGCCGACCGGGCAGCGACCGCGGAGTTGGACCGGCATGCCCCGATTGCCGTGGTCGTCCACCGCCGCCGGGAGTCGCAACGGCCGACCTCCAACTGCAGCGGCGCGTCAGGGTGCAGTGCCCCACATGAGCGTCGCCGCCGTCCCCTGGTGACACGTCCCCACGGTGGCACCCGCAGCCACAGGGCGTGCCGCGCGGCCCTCGCTACGCCGCCGAAGCCGCTCGCCGAGCCCTGGCCTACGGCTTCCAGGACCTCGGTCGGGGGTGAGTGGACGGCAGTGACGAGCTCCACGAATGCCAAGTCGACGCTCAGGCCATTGCCATGGGGCTCGCCAAAACGAGGTGCCGCCCGGAGGCGCCGCGCCCCGGCCGCTAGTAGGCCATCCCCATGGCCCTGTCGTCGGCGATTGTCCGTCCCAAAAGGAGCCATGAGGAACCGGCCGATGTTTCCCGTGAAACACCGTAGATGCCGCTCCACGATCCCCTCCGCGAGGATGCTCGGATACTGACCATGCCAGTGTGGCCGGGACGGCGATTTCAGCGGCACTCCCCCGTGGCAAGCTTCTTGCGAACGACTTGGCGAGCCCCGCGATGTCGGAGTCCACGTAAGGACTTCCTGTAGCGGTGATTGCTGGGGCTCCGGCAACATCGTCTACAGCGCACTGGGCGCCCTGCCCATGACTGCCGTCATCGTCCGCAGCGCCACCAACGTTTAGGCTGACGGCCGCGGAACTCTTCGCACGGCCGCCCGTTTCATGTGCCGCCCGCTCCTGCTGGGTGGAACCGCTGCCCGGCCCGGGGCAGGGTGACTCCCCGGCAGCGGCCCTCGAATGGTGGGGTGTGCTGGTTTCCAGCTCAACCGCTCTGGTCGGTATCGTCGCGGCTTGCCTCAGCCGAGTCGGCGCTAGGCGGCCCTGGCCAAGCGGCCTCGCATGGGCGGGCCGACGGCGCGCCCGGCCTGGGCGGGCACGGCTGCGGGCTGCTGGCGCCGTCCGCCCGGCTCGCTTACCGGATAGGCGTCGCCATGTAGCCACGCGGGTGAGAGCTTCATATCCGGAGTGGTCGGCTTATCCGACCGTCGCGCCTAGTCCAGATCGGGCGCGTACCGTTCGAACGCCAGGGGTGCGGATCGGACTGGGACAGATCGCGTTGGCAGGGATGCCGTACCAGCCGTTCTCCACGGCGGTGCTGCGCGTCAGTTGGAAGCCGCCTCCGGGCCGAGTGGGGGGCACCGCTACGGACGATCGCGGGCCCATATCCAGCCGCCGGCCTCCGTGCCTCCCGACGGACCGACGGGCCGGGGCAGCGCCGTTGACGCACGGCCGGATCGGCGAGCAAGCCGGGCTGGCCGCTGCCCGCGTGAGGGCGGCGTACCCCAGTGCCTCGCTGCGGCTGGCTCGTCGTGCCGCGGTGGGCGCGGAGCGCACAGTTGCCGGCATGGCCGTTCTCAAGGGGGCGCTGTTGGCCAAGGCGCGACGTTCAATAGAGCTTCCTTGCCCCCAGCTCTCGCTCGCCCACCCCGTCCGGCACCACGTTGCCGGGGTTGAAGTGGCCGTCGCCCAACGGATGAGCGTGCCCTGATGAGTGACTGGTGCCGTTGGGGACGTCAGCATGCTCGGGCAGAGCGGTGTCCGCTGTCCGGACGGTCACGCGTCTTGTTCGCCAGGCGGCGGATGCGTTAGAAGTGCCCATCCCCAGCGCGGAGGCGCGCGCCAGCAAGCGCGAAGTGCCGAACGCGTACCGGAGGAAGCCCGCCGATCGCGCCGACGGTGGGCTGGCGGCCCGGCGCGCTGGCCCGTCGCTGCGGCGCCTCCCCGCCCGGCCTGGACGGCGGCGTCGCGAGCGGTATGCGGCGTCGATGGCCCGACTGCCACCGTCACCTGATGCCTGGCGGCTTGGCGCCGGGGCGGGCATGTGGCCGCCGGCCCACGGCGCGCCCGGCACCCATCCGGCGGCCGGACTGGCGGGCCCCAACGCTGCCGGTTTCGCGCGAGCGCGTTAACCGGACGGTGGCGCGATGCTGGAGGCGAGCTTCACCGGCCAGACCGCGAAGGGATATCGCGCTCGCGCAGGCCCGGTTAGGGGCGAGCCGTCAGGCGAGCGCCGTAGGCCGGGTCTTTGAGGCATAGCCCAGTTGCCTTGGCTTGCCTAACGGGCCGTGTGGGACGGCGGCTTCGAGCCAGTCGGCTCACCATGGCGCTGTTGGTTCCCCCAGGATGTGTCCGAGGGCGACTCGAGGCAGCACCTTCACCTGGACGGGCGACTCCCTCTGTTAGCGGCCATCTGGATCTTGTGATCGGCGGCCAGTTCGGTTGAGGTGGATGGCCGTCCGGGTCGTGGTGTGCGGCCAGCAAAAGTCGAGGTAGGCGGCCAGGCAAGAGTTGATCTTGTCTGCCGTGTCGGTGATCTTCGTTCTCTCGCGTCCGGCTTGGCTGTGGAGCTGTGAAGCCGTCTGGAGCCGGGGGGAGTCGATGAAGTCCGACACCGAGATACTGGAGATCTTCGAGGCGTATGACCTGACGGGCAGTGCGTGGTCGGCGGCGCAGTTGGTCGGGTGCGCCGCCGAGACGGTGCAGCGGTATGTGGCGTTGCGGGCGGTGGGGCGGTTGCCCGAGCAGCGGGCGCCGCGGGCCCGGTCGATCGATCCGTTCCTGCCCAAGATCGAGGAGAAGGTCGAGAGGTCTCAGGGCAGGATCCGTGCCGATGTGGTGCACCGGGACCTGGTGGCGATGGGGTTCGCCGGGTCCGAGCGCAGCACCCGGCGGGCGGTCGCGGCGATCAAGCAGTCCTGGCGGGAGGGGAACCGGCGGGTCTACCGGCCCTGGATCCCCGAGCCGGGAATGTGGTTGCAGTGGGACTGGGGCGAGGGCCCCAGGATCGCCGGGCAGCGGACCCAGTTGTTCTGCGCCTGGCTGGCCTGGTCGAAGTTCCGGGTGGTGCTGCCGGCCTGGGACCAGACCCTGGGGTCGTTGACGGCCTGCCTGGACGCGGCGTTGCGGATAATCGGAGGGGCACCGACCTATCTGCTGACCGACAACCCGCGGACCGTGACCGTCGAGCACGTCGCCCGGGTGCCGGTCCGTCATCCGCAGATGGTCGAGCTGGGCAGGCATTACGGCTGCGTCGTGCACACCTGTGAGCCGTTCGACCCCGAGTCCAAGGGCGGGGTGGAGAACACCGTCAAGATCGCCAAGGCGGACCTGGTGCCCGCCCGCGCCAACCTGCGTGCTCGTTACGGCGGCTTCGCCGAGCTGGAGGAGGCCTGCGCGGCGTGGTGCGAGCAGGTCAACCTGCGCACCCACCGCACCACCCACCGCTCGCCTGCGGCGATGCTGGAAGAGGAACGCCCGCACCTGCATCCGGTCCCAGGGCAGCCCTATGCGCTGGCGCTGGGCGAGGAACGCCTGGTCGGCGACGACCGCACCGTCCGCTGGGGCGATGTGCGCTACTCGGTGCCGCCCGGGCACGAGGGCCGCAGGGTCTGGTGCCGGGTCCACGGCGACGAACTGGTCATCGTCGGCCCCCGCGACCCGGCTGGCCAGGGCGCCGGCCGGCCCGGCGGGGCACCACTGGCTGAACTGTGGAGACACAGGCTGTCCACGCCCGGACGCCCCAGGATCGTCGAGGCCCACTACCCCGACCATCCCGGCGGCAACGGGCCCCGCCGGCCCAGACCGCGCCCGCAGTCCAAGGCCGAGCGCGAGTTCTTGGCGATCGGTCCCGGCGCCGAGGCGTGGCTGGTGGAGGCCGCCGCCACCGGCGTCGCCCGCATCCGCGCCAAGATGGCCCGCGCGATCGAGCTGGCCTCACTGGTCGGCGACCAGCGCGTCGACAAGGCGCTGGGCATGGCCGCCATCCACGGCCGGTTCGGCGAGAGCGACCTGGCCTCGATCTGCGACCACCTGGCCCGCAGCGGCAACACCGCCGGCCCCGCCCAGATCGCCGACGAAACCCACTCGGCCCAGCCCGGCACCGGCTCCTGGGCCGCCGTCCGCGGCACTGGCGCGCCAGGACGGCACACGCCCTGACCAGCGCCCGGCGGCGGGGGCTCCGGCACGAGCCCACCGCCCGCCTGCCGCATCGACCGACTCTCGATCAGTCTGGAGACCAAGGATATGAGCGTGACCCTGCCCAAGCCAGCATCCGTCCCGGCCGAACTGCAGGAGCTGTTCACCCGGATGCGGTTCCCCTACGCCCGCAAAGCCGCACCCGAGGTGCTGGCCACCGCCCGCGCCCAACGCTGGGACCCCGCCGAAGTCGTCCGCGTCCTCCTGCTGGAAGAAGCCCTCGGCCGCGATGCGGCCACCCGCCGGGCCCGCCGCAAGAACGCCGGCCTGCCCAGCGGCAAGACCTTCGCCTCCTGGAAGAGCGAACTGTCCTCGATCCCGATCCCCACCCAGAACGCCCTGCAGACCCTGGAATGGGTCGGCCGCCGCGAGAACTGCGCGATCTCCGGCCCGTCGGGGACCGGCAAGACCCACTTCATGGAAGCGCTCTGCCACCTGGCCATCGACCACGACCTGACCGTGTCCTGGTTCACCCTGGAATCCCTGGCCGCCGCCATCACCGGCGCCAAGGCCGACAACTCCGTCGCCCGCACCATCACCAAGATCTGCCGCAGTGACATCATCGTGGTCGACGACATCGGCCTGCTCCCGGTCGACCAGGACACCTCCGAAGCCTTCTACCGCCTGGTCGACGCCGCCTACGAGCGCCGCAGCCTGGCCGTCACCAGCAACATCCACCCCTCCGGCTTCGACACCATCATGCCCAAGACCATGGCCACCGCCACCGTCGACCGCCTCATGCACCACGCCCACCTGGTCGAGACCTCAGGCGAGTCCCACCGCCTGGCCGAAGCCCTCGCCGGACGCGGAGTCGTCCCGCTGGCCACCACACCCGACCCCAACTGACCGCCCACCTCGAGAAGCGTTGGCCGCCAGCCTCAACCAGGCTGGCCGCCAACCTCGAAAAACTCGCGTCCGTCCACATCCCTCCCAAACTTTGGTGGTGAGAGGGTCCTATGCGTGGTTGAGTCATGGAGCTTCAGTGACGGAGCGCAGCCCGTCTCGCCGGCGGCCGCATTGACAGGGCTTCGGCAACGGATTGCTCAAGGTCGGCTCGAATCGTGGCTCACCAGTTCGTCCGGACGACGGCTGGCAGTCGTGTCCAACACTGAGCGCGCGATGGTGATGCTGCTCGATGGTGACGGTGACGCCGGTGAGCATGCCTCTGATTCGGGGGCTGCTGGTTGGAGCGACGGGTTCGTCCTGGAGAACGGCCAGCACGACGAGTACCCCGACGAGGCCACCGTGCCTCTGGAGGAGGCCTTCAGGATTGTTGGCCACATCCTCACGGTGGGTTCCCCGCCTCCCGATGCCGATTGGGCGGTCGATCGCTGAAGCAGCAATCCTCAGCGCGCCGTCAGAGACGCCGGCGGCAGTCATGAGCCGGAGGGGCAGGACGACACCGACCGCACCGTCGATGCCGCCCTGGCCGCCGCGGCGGGCGTTTCCGTCTTACGATGACCGGCCGGAAGGACGAGGAGTGCAGGCTGTTGCCGCGGCGGGTCGCCACGGACGGGCTCCTCGACTTCCGCCGCGACCCGCGGTGGCCGGCATGGCAGGCGGGGAGCTGGGCGCGGATGTTTCACGGGAAACGTCGAGCTGCTGCGTTGCAGAGACTCCATCTGGAGCGCGCGGAGTAAGTCTGGGGGATGGCCCAGGGGTTTAAGAGTGTCTGCCTGGTCCTTGGCTGCGCCAGCTAGCCTGCCTGTTGCCTGTTGCCTGTTGCCTGTTGCCTGTTGCCTGTTGCCCGTGGCGTGTTGGCGTGCCATGCGCTATGCGTTACGGCTTTCAGTGGATGTTCGGCTGATGTCATTGCCTGTGCCGATGCTGACCCGTCTTAGAACTTCTCGCTAAATGATCTTCGGGGTCTTCGGATCATTCCGGGGTTGTTGGTCCTGGAGGTGGGGTGTCTCGGTGGCTCCGGCGGGCGGGAGGTCGGCGAGTTCCTCGCCGCCATGGTGGCTGCTTCGCGTGTGGGACACCGCGCTCGTCGGGCAGGGTGTCGGTCCGCACGGAGCATCGCCGTCAGTGCTCCCGGCGAGCCGCAGATTTCCCGCCGTGGGAAGTTGACGATGAGCCGCCGTTGCCCAACGTTGAGCATCGGCTGGTGATATCCGGAATCTCTGGTGAGCCAGGGCATCCTGTTGGTGGCGCCTGGGAACGTCGGCGTAGTAGGAGGCTTCGGGTTCGGGCGTGGTCTGCTGGCGCCGTCTGGTAGCTGCGGGGTTGCTCGTACGAGGTGCCCCTGGCGAGGCTGCACGGAGCTAAGGTGCCTCCGCGCGGATGTCGCGGGCGGTGTCCGGGCTCTACGGTGTCTCGGCGGAGAGCATCTAACGGGTCGATGCCGGCCGATAGCTGCGCCAGCCGTTCACCGACTCCATCGACGCCCCCAGATCTCGATCCTGGCCCGTCGGCTTCGGTATCCAGCGTGGCTTGTGGTCGGGAGGTCGAGGTGGTCCCGAAGAGTGGCCATTGGATGGGGATCCGAGCTCTCAGAGCCAGTAGAGCGACGTGCCTTCCGGGGAGCCTGGGCCTTCAGGAAGATCGACGCCTTCGACTCGGGGGCATGCTCTTATGGCGGTCTGCTTGTCGCTGGCGTGGGCTCGACGCTCGACACAGAACGCGCGGGGGCCGACCCAATGGACCAGTGGGCCTGATTGGTTGAGTCGGTGGGAGCGAGGTGCCTGGGTTTGATACGACCGGGCTGCGCTGTCCTGGGTAGCTTTGGTCCACCCGCACCGGAGTTCGGAGCCCGAACCGTCGCTGGGGGATCGGCTTGGCGTGCGTTGCGGGAGCTCTCCGCGGCTTGGCGTGGTCCTTGGCTTGTGTCGGGCGGGGCGACTGGCGCGTATGCGGGAGAGTTGGTGTGCCCGGTCCAGTGGGGTTGGACGGGGTGGTCGAGCGTCGTGTCTGGGTTTGCTGGGATTATGCGCCTGGGGTGGCGCGCCCGGTGCTGGTTGGCCGGGACGTGGCTGGTGCGCTTGGGGTTTGTGTTTCTTGTGGAACGGTTGGGTGGGGGCGGGGTTTCACGTGAAACGGGCTTGGAGAAGGTCGCGGCATACGGCGCCTAGATCCAGGTCTGCGGCGCTGACGGCCAGGGGGAAGAGGCTGGTCTCGGTCATGCCGGGGGCGACGTTGACTTCGAGGAAGTGGGCCTCGCCGTTGGCGTCCACGATCAGGTCGGTGCGGGAGAGGTCGCGGAGGCCCAGGGCGCGGTGGGCGGTGACGGCGGCGTGGGTGGCGCGTTCGGCGGCCTCGGGGGTGAGGCGGGCCGGGACGACGAACTCGGTGTCGCCGGCGTCGTAGCGGGCGGTGTAGTCGTAGCGGCCGCCCGGGGCGACGATCTCCACGGCGGGGAGGGCCTGCGGCTCGCCGGAGCGTTCGATGACGCTGACGGCGATCTCGGTGCCTTCGATGTACTGCTCGACGAGGGCGGCGTCCCCGTAGGCGAAGCAGCCGACCATGGCGGCGGGGAGTTCGCCGGCCTCGCGTACGACGGAGCCGCCGAGCGCCGAGCCGCCGCGGGTGGGCTTGACGAAGAGGGGGAGGCCGAGCCGCCGCACGATGTGGTCGAGGACGGACGATGCCCCGAGGTCGTGGAAGACCTCCTTGGGGAGCGCCACGGAGGCGGGCGTGCTCAGTCCGGCGCGGCGGACGACCGACTTGGCGCTGGGCTTGTCCCAGGCGACGCGGCAGGCGTCGGGGCGGGCGCCGACGTAGGGGATGTCGAGGAGTTCGAGGACGTCCCGGATCGCGCCGTCCTCACCGGCGGCGCCGTGCAGGACGGGGAGGACGGCGTCCGGCGGGTCGTTGGTGAGCGCGTCGAGGAGTGTCGCGTCGGCGTCGCGGAGCTCGACGGGGACGTCGACGGCGCGCAGGGCGTCCGCGACGCGGCGGCCCGATCGCAGCGAGACTTCCCGCTCGTACGACAGACCCCCGGCCAGGACGACCACATGCCCGAGTTCCAATCGATGCCCCTTGTGTCACAGGCGCCCCTCAGGACGCGAAATGGCCGGTGGCGGGAATCTCAGCGTTCCACCGGTGGTTCTCGTAGAAACGCGCCGGCTCCAGGATGGGGGAGCCGGCGCGCCTTTGTGAACTGTCAGACGACCCCGGGGCCCGGAGTGTCGAAGCCGGTGGGGGAGGTCGACCCGACGCCGCCGAAGGTGTCGCGGAGCTGGATCTCCTTCTCGATGACGGCGGCCAGGCGGCGCACCCCTTCGCGGATGCGGTTGGGCTCGGGGTAGCAGTACGACAGCCGCATGTGCCTCTGGCCGGTGCCGTCGGCGTAGAAGCCGGTGCCCGGGACGTAGGCGACGCGGTCGGCGATGGCGCGCGGGGCCATGGCCTTGGAGTCGAGGCCCTCGGGGAGGGTGAGCCAGACGAAGAAGCCCCCGGCGGGCCGCGTCCACGTGCAGCCTTCCGGCATCATCGCGTCCAGGGCTTCGAGCATGGTGTCGCGGCGCTCGCGGTAGAGCTCGCGGAAGTCCTTGATCTGCTCCTGCCACGGCTGGGTGCTGAGGTACTCCCGTACGGCGAACTGCGAGAAGCTCGGGTGGCACAGGATCGCCGACTCGGCGGCCAGGACCAGCTTGGCCCGTACGGCGTGCGGCGCCAGTGCCCAGCCGACGCGGAGGCCGGAGGCGATCGTCTTGGAGAACGAGCCGAGGTAGATCACCCGTTCGGCGTCGTCGGCGCGGAGGGCGCGCATGGGCTCGCCGTCCAGGCCGAGGAGCCCGTACGGGTTGTCCTCGATGATGAGCACGTCGTATTCGGCGCAGATCTCGATGATCTGGGCGCGGCGGGCGGTGGTGAGGGTGACGCCCGCGGGGTTCTGGAACGTCGGGACGGTGTAGAGGAACTTGACGCGGCGGCCCTCGCGGCGGAGCCGTTCGAGGGTCTCGCGGAGCGCGGACGGGACGAGGCCGCCGTCGTCCAGGGGCACGTGGACGACCTCCGCCTGGTACGAGGCGAACGTTCCCAGTGCGCCCACGTAGGAGGGGGCTTCGGCCAGGACCACGTCGCCCGGGTCCACGAAGATGCGGGTGATGAGGTCGAGGGCCTGCTGCGCCCCCACGGTCACGACGACGTCGTCCGCCGACGCCTGGATGCCCTCCAGGGACATGACCTCGCAGATGCGTTCGCGGAGGAGCGGGTCGCCCTGGGCGGAGGCGTACTGGAGCACCTCGGCGCCGTTGCGCGCGACCAGTTCGCCGACCATCTCCCCCACGGCGTCCAGCGGGAGCGCGGAGACGTAGGGCATGCCGCCCGCCAGGGAGACCACCTCGGGACGCGAAGCGACTGCGAACAGAGCCCGGATCTCCGAGGCCACCATGCCGGCGGCACGGGCGGCGTAGCGATCGGTGTAGGCATCTGTGCGCGAGTGCTGGTTCACGAGGCACCTCCGGGGGTGTTCGGACGTCATTGCAAACTACGGCATCGTCGTCAGTGCGATGGGCGGCGCCCCCGGTTCGGAGGGGGCGCTCTGTACTTGTGCGGCGGGCGTTCGCGCGTTCGTGCCGCTCGCTGGGGGAAACTCCCCTGTCCGATACGATGCCCCAGGGTCCCGGAGTGTTGCCGGGAATTCCGCGATGTGGCGCTCCGCACGAGAATTCACGTACACCAGAAGTGCTCGCTCGCCGGTTCCCCGCTCAGGCGCCACCGAGGACGCGGGACGGTCGGGAGGGCCCTCAGGGGGGTGCAGATCCGGTGTCGCGTCGTCTCGTCAACATCACACTGGACAATCTGGACGATCTTCCGCGCCGGTGCCGCCGCTGCGTCTTCTGGGAGCTGGACCCGGTGAGCCGGGACCGCGCCGTCGACGCCGGCGACCCGGACCTGGAGAAGGAGGCGTGGGTCTCCTCCACGCTGCTGGAGTGGGGCAGCTGCGGCAAGATCGTCTACGTGGACGACGTGCCGGCGGGTTTCGTGCTGTACGCGCCGCCGCTGTACGTACCGCGCTCGGTGGCGTTCCCGACCAGCCCGGTGAGCGCCGACGCGGTGCTGCTGATGACCGCGCACATCGTGCCCGAGTTCGCGGGCGGCGGTCTCGGCCGGATGCTGGTCCAGGGGGTCGCGAAGGACCTCACCCGGCGCGCGGTGAAGGCCATCGAGGCGTTCGGCGATCTCAAGGGCGAGGACGGCGGGTGCATGGTCCCGGCGGACTACCTGCTGTCGGTGGGGTTCAAGACCGTCCGGCCGCATCACCGCTATCCGCGGCTCCGGCTGGAGCTGAAGTCGGCGCTGTCGTGGCGTGAGGACGTCGAGGTGGCACTGGAACGCCTCCTGGGCTCCATGACCCCGGAAGGCGCCCTCCGTCCCGTCTGAGCGCCTCTCAGCCCTCCCGGCCGGGAAACGCGCGGGGCCCGTACCTGAGGAAGGTACGGGCCCTTGGGAGCGAAGGAGAGGCGGCGGTGGCGCTCAGACGAACTCGCCGAGTTCGCGCAGCAGCGCGGCCTTCGGCTTGACGCCCTGGATCTGCTTGACGACCTCGCCGCCCTGGTAGACGTTCAGGGTGGGAATGGCCATGATCCCGTACTTGGCCGGGACCTGCGGGTTCTCGTCGATGTTGAGCTTGACGATCTCGATCTTGTCCCCGTACTCCGCGGAGATCTCCTCGAGGATCGGGGCGATCATGCGGCACGGGCTGCACCACTCGGCCCAGAAGTCGACGAGCACGGGCTTGTCGCTCTTGAGGACCTCGGTCTCGAAATCGGCGTCGGTCACGGCCTTCATGACATCTCCTTAGTGTCGGTCCCGGCGGGCGGCGCGCCGCCCGCCGCGCCTGCTCAACCCTGGTGGGACAGTTCCTTGGCGGGCTGCCGCACCGTCTCGGCGGCGCCCTGGTCCTGTAGCCACCGCTCGGCGTCGATGGCGGCCGCGCAGCCGCTGCCGGCCGCGGTGATGGCCTGGCGGTAGATGTGGTCGACCACGTCGCCGGAGGCGAACACGCCGGGGATCTTGGTCGTGGTGGTCGGGGCGTCGACGAGGAGGTATCCGTCGTCGTCGGTGTCGAGCTGGCCGGCGAACAGCTCGCTGCGCGGGTCGTGGCCGATCGCGATGAACAGCCCGGTGACGTCCAGGCTGCTCTCCTCGCCGGTCTGGGTGTCGCGCAGCTGGACGCCGGTCAGCCGGTCCTCGCCGTGCACCTCGACGACCTCGCTGTTCCAGCGGAAGGTGATCTTGTCGTTGGCGAACGCGCGGTCCTGCATGATCTTGCTGGCGCGCAGCTCGTCGCGGCGGTGGACCACGGTCACCGAGCGGGCGAACTTGGTGAGGAAGATCGCCTCCTCCATCGCGGTGTCACCGCCGCCCACCACGGCGATGTCCTGCTCGCGGAAGAAGAAGCCGTCGCACGTCGCGCACCAGGACACGCCGCGGCCCGACAGCCGCTTCTCGTTCTCCAGGCCCAGCTCGCGGTAGCCGGAACCGGTCGCGATGATCACGGAGCGGGCGTGGAACACGTCCTCGCCCACCTTCACGACCTTGGGATCGGCGGTCAGGTCGACCTCGGTGACGTCGTCGGCGATCAGCTCGGCGCCGAACCGCTCGGCCTGCTTGCGCAGGTTGTCCATCAGGTCGGGGCCCATGATCCCGTCCGGGAACCCGGGGAAGTTCTCCACGTCGGTGGTGTTCATCAGGGCGCCGCCGGCGGTCACCGAACCCTCGAACACCAGGGGCTTCAGGTCGCCGCGGGCGGCGTAGACGGCGGCGGTGTAGCCGGCTGGGCCCGAGCCGATGATGATGACGTTGCGTACGTCGCTCACTGTGCTGCCTCTCCTCTTTCACCTTCCGGTGCCAGCCGGCCTGTCGTGGCCGCCACGGGGTGCGTTCCGCGTCCGGCGCGAGCGCCGGCCCGCCGCACCTCCCGTACGACCCGGCCTGCCAGTCGCGTCAACCGATACTAGGGCCCGGTGATTCCCGATCCGCGCCGACCAGCCCTTGCGTGCGCGAGCGTCCCGCCCGGGCGCAGTTCGCGCGGCCCGGGACGGCCTTAGGCTGATCCCATGGCCTCGATTCTCCTCCTCCACTCGATGTACGGCCTGCGCCCCGCCGTGAACGACGCCGCCGGCAGGCTGCGCGCGGCCGGCCACGAGGTGCACGTACCCGACCTGTACGACGGCCGCGTCGTCGACGCCCCCGAGGCCGGCATCGAGATCAAGGAGGAGATCGGCCGGGACGAGCTGCTGCGCCGCGCGGTGTCCGCCGCCGCGCCGCACGCGGACCACGGGCTGGTGTACGCGGGGTTCTCGCTGGGCGGCTCGATCGCGCAGAACCTCGCCCTCGCCGACGGCAAGGCGCGGGGGCTGCTGCTGATGCACGGCACGTCCGATCTCGCGGACGACGTCTCCACCGAGCTCCCGGTGCAGCTGCACGTGGCCGATCCCGACACCTACGAGCCCGTCGACTGGCTCAACGCCTGGTACCTCCGCATGCGCCGCGCCGGGGCCGACGTCGAGATCTACCGGTACCCGGGCGCCGGGCACCTGTTCACCGACCCCGGCCTGCCCGACCACGACCCCGAGGCCGCCGAACGCGCCTGGGCCATCGCCCTCGACTTCATCGCCGACCTCTAGCCCGCTGTGTTTCCAGGCCCCGGCCTGCAACGTGGAGAGGGCGGCATCGCCCCACCCGCGGGATCGGGCGTCCTCTTGCGTGCGGACGCCCGGTGAGGCGATGTGGCGGCCTGCCTGGCCGGTCGCGTTCTCATCGTCCCGGATGGGGCGGCGTTCATGGAGTGGTCACCTTGTGGTTTCGCGGTGACCGTCGTTCCGTAGACCGGGCGTGAGTGGATCGGTTCAGTGGATCGTTCCGAGTGTGCCCCGGGCCTTGGCCACGACGCTCGGCAGGGGGCTCGCCTTGATATATACCGGCCGCCACGGCCGGGTTCCGCGTGCGGGTCATGCGCGCCGCCCACCGTTGGGGACGGCGGCGCGCATGCCCGTGGCGGGACGGCGGCCTTGCGGCCGGCCCGCGCCGTCAGTCGCGAGGGGTGGCGGCCAGATGCTTGATGATTTTGGTGTTCTGTGCGGTGCAGCCCGGTCCGACGACCCAGATGTCGAGGGTCTTGGACGTGGATCCGGGGGCCGCTATCACCGTGGCGGGCGATCCTTCGTACTCCGCGGTGTCCACCAGCGTGGGCGCCCGGCCCCCGGTGACCGCGCCGACGCAGCCGGCGAGGGCGGGATCGGGTGCCCGGTCAGCGTCGGCCCCGGCCCCGGCCCGGCCCTCCAGCAGGCCGTTGACCTGGGTGGCGAGCGTGGTGGCACCGTAGCCGGTGCCGCTCTGGGAGACCTTGAACGCGGTCCGTGCGGAGGCCTGGCCTTCGGGGGCGACCAGGGTGCTCCTCTTCTGGTTGGACGACGACTCGCCGGACGTGCCGCGATCGCTGTTGTCGGAGACCGGGGCGTTGGCCGAGCCCTGGTGCTCGTTCGAGCCGTTCAGCACCAGGCTGCCGATCACTCCTCCGCCACCGAGCACGATCACCGTCGCGGCCGCGGCCGACATGATCCGCCAATGCCGCCGGCCGCGTCTGCGTTCCAGACTCGCCACGGTGGCGCTGTTCAGCGACTCGGCCGCGATCGCCGAGTCGATGCGTGACGCCAGTTCGGCGGGCATGGACGGGACGGGCGCCTCCGCCAGGAGCCGGGAGACGTCCGCAAGGTCGGCGGATCGGTCCCGGCACTCGGCGCAGGAATCGAGATGCTCGCTCACGGAGGCGGCCCTGTCGTCTTCGAGCAGCCCCTCGGCCAGATCGGCCAGGGTCTCGTAGTCATAATGCGCGGGGTTCATCAAGGCACGCCACCTCCTTCCACACCTCCGACGTTCCGCGGGTCCCTACGGTTCCTGTGGTGCGTCAGAAGGGGGGCCAGCCTGGCGCGCCCGCGCGCGCACCGGCTCTTGATCGTCCCGGGCGGGACCTCCAGGACCTGGGCCGCGTCGTCGACCGAGTAGCCCATCATGTCGACCAGGACGAGCGCCGCCCGCTGCTCGAACGGCAGCTTGGCCAGGGCGGAGTGCACGTCCAGCGACACCCCGTGCGCGTCGGTCGGGTCGGGCATCTTCGGCGCGACGGCGTCGAAGGTGGCGTCGTCGCCCATGGGGGTGGCGGGACGTACGGACTTGCGGCGGATGCGGTCGAGGCAGGCGTTCACCACGATGCGGTGCAGCCAGGTGGTGACGGCGGCGTCGCCGCGGAACCGGCCGGCCGCGCGGAACGCCGACAGGCAGGCGTCCTGGAGGGCGTCGGCCGCCTCCTCCGGGTCGCCGAGCGTGCGCAGCGCGACCGCCCACATGCGGTCGCGGTGGCGTTGCACGAGGGTGGCGAACGCGTGCGGGTCCCCCTGGGAGTGCCGCGCGAGCAGTTCCTTGTCGGGCACCCCGTCCACGTGCCGCGTGCTGACCGACGTCATGGGCGCCCGCCCCCACGCGTGCGTGCGCCGTGCCGCGCCGGGTACGTGCGATCGGTCCTGCCTGGTCGCGTCGACACCGCTGAAATCCTGTGGTGAGGGGACATGATGCTCACAGGCACGATACCGACATGCGACACGTCGCGGCACAGATCATCCGACGGCGAACGGGACTGATCGGTGCCGTGCCGCCCGGCCGGGACGCTTCCGGAGCGCGTCCGCGTACCCCTCGCCATCGTGCGAACCGGTGGCCGCGGATGCCGTCTCGCCGTCGTCGCGTCGCCGTGAGGGGCGGGAGCGCGACGATCGAGCAGGTCGACGCTGCCCGCGCGATGTCCCGTGCGTACGGTGATCCGCGCTCCTCGGGTTCGGAGGGAGTTCGGGACCGGGGCGGCACGGCGCCGCCCGCGGTCAGTTGCCGGCGGAGCCGTAGACGGTGATCTCGCTGATCTTGCCCTTCAGGGAGGCCGGGAGCCTGGTGAACCAGACCACCACGTACCGGCCGCGGGCCTGCCCGGTGGCGTTGATCGTGTTCTCGCCCGGGATGGTGGTGTGGCGGCCCACCACGGGCAGGGCGGCCGGGTTCTTGCCGTCGCCGACCTTGAGCTGCAGCGTGCCGCCGCCTTCGGGGACGTGCACCTTGACGCTGCTGACGGTGACCGGGCGGCCCATGTCGAGGAGCACGCCCAGGGCCTTGGCGTAGCGGCCGAAGTTGACGTCGGCGTAGGTCTGGGTCTCCCAGGCGTCGCCGGCGCGGCCGTCGGTGACGAGTTCGAGCCGCCGCGCGATCGTGCTGTCGTGGCGGTTGTTCATCGACTCCTCGGCCGGCTCGACGTTCGCGACCTGGAGCTTGGCGGCCTGCGGCTTGGCCGGCTGGGACTGCTGCGGTTTGCCGCTGGCGTTCGGCCCGGGGTCGCCCTCGTCGTCGCTGCCGGTGAGGGCCCAGGCGCCGAGGCCGATGATGACGGTCAGCGCGGCCGCGGCGATGCCCAGGAGCGCGCGGTTGCCCGACCGGCCCGCGGGGCGGGCGGCGTGGGCGCCGTGGGAGCCGTGCCCGGCGTGCGCCGCGGGAGCGGTGCGCTGGGTGGACGGGGCGGGCGCGGGCTGCGGCATCGCGTGCCGGCGCTGCTGCTGCGCGCCGTCCTGCCGGCGCGGCTGGCGCTGCCGGTTGGCCTGCTCGCGGGGCCGCGCGGGCGGGTTGTCGAGCCGGCGGGTGCGCTGGGCGGTGGACGCGTCGTCGCCCGACCGCGGGGCCGGCGGCGCGGGATGGTTGTTGGCCAGCCCGGCGAACAGCGGCAGCGGGGTGCGGGGCACGCCGCGCAGCGCCTTGGCGACCTCGGCGGGCTCGGTCAGCGGCTCCTGCCCGGGCACCTCGATGCCCAGGCAGCGGCAGACGATCGAGTCGACGGCGAACGGGACGCCCGCCTGCACCTGCCGGGGCGCCTTGGGCTGCTCGTCGCCGGAGCCCGGCTCCGCCGAGGCGGCGGCCGGCGCGGGCGCGGTCGGCGCGGCGGGCAGGGACGAGCGCTCCGGGGCGCCGGGCCAGTGCGCGGTGAGCGCCGCGTACAGCATCGAGCCCAGGCCTTGGACGTCCTGGGCGGCGGGATCGTCGGAGTCGCGGTCGGCGAGGACGGCGTCGGTGGCGATGCCGAGCACCTTGACCGTGCCGCCGGTCGTCCACACCAGGTCGCGCGGGGACAGGCACAGGTGGGCCAGGCCCCCCTCGTGCGCGGCGGCGATCGCCTCGGCCGCCTCGTACAGCAGCGTCGCGGCGCGGCCGGGCTCCAGCGGGGCCTTGCCGAGCATCTGCTCCAGGGTCTCGCCGGCGACCCACTCGCTCACCACGTAGGCGCTCTCGCCGCTGTCGTCGGCGTCGAACACCTGGGTGAGGCGGGGGTCGGTCAGCCGGCTGGCGGCGCGGGCGGAGGTGACCACCTCGGCGATGCGAGGGAAGTCGGGGTCGAAGGTCCGGACGGCCACGGCGCGAGCCAGGATCTCGTCGATGGCCTTCCAGAGACAGGAGCCGCCCGAGTCGCTGATGCGCTCCTCGAGACGGTAGCGGCCGGCGAGGCGCGTGCCGGGCTCGATGACGGACGTGCTCACAGCGTCCTGCACAGGTGGTCAGATCCCATGTTCGTGGCGTGGCAGCTTACGCCTCCGACCCTCCTTTTGCGTTCCCCAGGGTGTCGCCCCGCAGGCCGTAGTCTCCAACATGGTAGTGCTTACTCTGTTGGGCGGCTGCCTTATCGGGGCGCGTCCTGTGTACTTTGCCACGCGTCCCCCGGGCGTTCCGGCGGTTCGCCTGGTTCATCCCCGTCCGGGCAACCTGCGCGTCACCATCGAGAGCATGGATCCGACCTCTTCCACACGCATCATCCGGGCGAAAACGAGGTAGAGCAGGCCGCCGCCGACACTCCCGGCGACCAGGGCGATCAGCCCGGAGGCGAGCCCGGCGCCGAGCGCCGCGTCCACCACGGCGTGCGTCGCGTAGGCGAAGCCGATCAGCGGCCACAGCGCCACCGCCAGCTTCAGGTACGACACGAAGATGCGGCGGCCGTCCATGCCGCCCAGCCGGCGCCGCAGGATCGCCCAGCCGAGCACCGCGCCGGCGGTCTGCGCGATCGCGAAGCCGCCCGCGATCCCCACGATGATCTTGTTGGTGGGCAGCACGGCGTAGGCGGTCAGCGCCATCGTGATGTTGGTGATGACCACGCCGATTCCGATGAACGTGGGCGTGCGGGTGTCCTGCATCGAGTAGAAGACGCGCAGCATGAGCTGGTACGCCGCGAACGGCACCAGCGCGATCGCGAACATCCGCAGCACCTCCGCGATCACCTGCGCGTTCGCCACGCTGGTCTGCCCGTGCGCGAACAGCACCACGGTGATCTCCGAAGCCAGCACGCCCATCAGCCCGGCCGCGGGCAGGATCACCACCGAGCACAGCCGCAGCCCGCTGGAGAAGTCGTCGCGGACCTCGGCCATCCGGCCCGCGGCGGCGTGCTCGCTCATCCGCGGCAGCAGCGCGGTGATCACCGACACGCCGATGATCGCGTACGGGAGCTGGAAGAGCTGGTAGGCGTTGAAGTACGGGGTGTACCCGACGTCGCCGAGGCCCTGCTCGCGGCCCAGCACGCCCGCCGAGTTGGCCAGCCGGGTCGTCACCGCGAACCCGATCTGGGTGATGACGACGTAGGCCAGCGTCCAGACCGCCATCTTGCCGATCTGGCCGAGCTCGCCCTTCTTGAAGTCCAGCCGGGGCCGCCAGCGGAAGCCGGAGCCGCGCAGCGACGGCCACAGCGCGAGCGTCTGCAGCGCCATGCCGCCGATGGTGCCGCCGGCCAGCAGCGCCACCTGCCCGTCGGTGATCGACTCGGGCGACACCCGGCCGGTGGCGACCAGCAGGAACGCGCCCGCGGTGCAGCAGATGACGATGTTGTTGAGGACCGGCGCCCACATCGGGGCGGCGAACCGCTTGCGGGTGTTGAGGATCGCGCCCGAGAACGCGCTGACCCCCAGGAAGAAGATCTGCACCGCGAACAGCCGGGCGAACAGCACCGCCAGGTCGCGTTGCGCGCCCTCCATCGAGCCGCCGTAGATGGAGATGAAGACCGGGCCGAGCAGCACCGCCACCGTGGTCATCAGCGCCAGGCCGAGGACGGCGAGGGTGAACAGGCGCTGCTCGTAGCGGGCGCCGTACACCTCGTCCCGCTCCCGGGCCCGCACGATCAGCGGGACGACGACGGCGGTGAGGATGCCGCCGAGCAGCAGGTCGTAGACGATGAACGGGACCGTGTTGGCGGTGTTGTAGGCGTCGGCGAGCGCGCCGGTGCCGAGCGCGGCGACCAGCATCGCGGTGCGCAGGAAGCCGGTGAGCCGGGACGCCAGCGTGCCGACCGCCATGATCGCGCCCGAGCGGAGCAGCCCGGACGCCCCGCCGCGGCGGCCGCCTCCTTCGCCTCCGCCGCCTTCGCCCTCGCCGCCGGGCGGGGGCGGCGGGGGGCCCGGCTCCGCGGTCACGTCGGGCGTGCCCATGCCGGGGAACGGCCCCGCGGGGCCCCCGGGCGCGCCGGGAACGTTGGTGGGGAGGCCGCCGGGATGTGTCCCGGCCGATGTTCCGGGTGGCGCGCCGGGCGGGACCTGGGGAGCGCCCGGCCTGCCGGGGCCGTACCGACCGCCTTGGCCGCCGGGTGCGGCGTGCCCGCCATGCCCGGGGTGGCCGGGGTGGCCGCCGCCCGGGAGGGGGAGGTCAGTGCGAGTTGCCGCTCCGGCGCCTGCCCCCGGTGGCCTGCCCGGCGTCCCCGGCGTTCCTGGTGGCCTCTGGCCCGGCGTCGGGCCGTACCCCGGAGGGGGACCCTGCCCCGGCCTCTGGCCCTGGCCCGGTGCCTGTCCCTGGCCCTGACCCGGCCTCTGGGCCGGGGGCGGCGGGTAGTGGGCCGGTGGTGGCGCTTGGGGGTTCGGCCGCCTCCGCGGATCCTGCGGGCCCTGCTGGCCCTGCGGGTACGGAGGGCGCTGCTGGTACTGGGGATGCTGCGGGTGCTGAGGGGGTTGTTGAGGGCGCTGCGGGTGCTGTGGGTGCTGGGAGGGGGGCGGCGTCGGTGGGCGTCCTGAAGTCCCCTGCCCCTCCGCCGGGTAGCGTCCCTCCGGAGAAGGGCTCGAAGGGCCCTGGCCCGGCGCCGGGGGAGGCTCCTGGTCCTCCGGGGACGCCGGGTTCCGCGGCGCCGGGGATCCCTGGTCCTGGGGGTCCCGCCGCCACTGGTCCCACTCCGGTCGCTCCGTCACCGGCTGCCTCCGCTTTCCGGCGGCGCCTCGCTCTCATGGCCCGCACTCCGACGCCCACGAAGAGTACGGCAAGTCCGCCCCCGGTGATGAGCAGTGCGACGCGCCCATAGCCGGTGCTGCGGACGGTGATGACATGCTTGGACCCGAACGTGCGGCGGTCCGCGGACGTCAGCCGCAGGTTCACCCGCACTTTGCCGTTGCCGGCGGCCCGCATGGGGATGGACAGGGTCTGCTTCTGGCCCGGCCCGAGTTCGATGACCTCGTCGTCGAACTTTCCGATCTGGAGCTGGGCGGGTTTCTCCGGGACGGCCTCAAGGCGCACCCTGATCGTCTGGTTGCTGAGCTCGTTGGCGATGGTCAGCGGGATCCGGCCCGAGTTGCCCGCCAGCGTCACGCGCTGCGCGGGGCCGATGAGGACGCGGACCCGGCCCATGTCGTCGTCGAGCCGTTCGGACAGGACCCGCCGGGCCTCCACCGCCCGCCTGTAGTTGCGGCCGCGCCAGGCGGTGGACTCCATGCGCAGCACCGCGCGCCGGTACGACACCGTCACCGGCTCCACCATGATCGAGGAGAAGCGGGCGGCGCGGCGGGAGATCTCGGCGACCCGGTCGAGGTAGGAGCGGCCCAGCTCGTAGCCCTCCATCGCGTCCGGGTAGCCGCGGTACACCCGGTCCAGCGGCGCCGCGTTCGCGATCTTCTCGAGCGGGGTCTCGGCCATCCAGGACGCGGCGGCGGTGTAGGTGAGCAGGTTCTTGGCGAACTGGGGCGAGGGGTTCCAGCGCCGGTCCGGGGCGATGACCAGCGAGCGCGCCAGCACCGGCGCCTCCGCCGTGATCATCGCGGTCTCGGCGAGGAACCGCTGCTCGGCCAGGACGGCGGCGCCCGGCGACCGCGTGTCGGCGCTGACGATCCGGTTGAGGGTCTCGTCGTACACGACGGTCTTCTTGGGGCCCTCCTCGGTCTCCAGCCGGGTGGTGGCGCCCGGCGTGTAGCCCTGGGTGGGATCGGCGAACGCGGCGCTGCTCATGACGAACGCGCCGTTGCCGAGCCGCCCCCGCTTGGCCAGCTCGTTGAGGGTGCTGTGCCCGGCCATCCCGGACGGCGGCCAGGCCATCTGCACGGGCGGGCGGCCGAGGGCCTGGTTCACTCCGCCGCTGTTGGCGTAGGCGATCGAGAGATGGTTGGACATCTTGTTGCGGACGAGCGCGACCGCGTCCGGGTCGGCGTAGGGCAGCGCGAAGTACGGGTCGTTCTTCGAGGCCGTCTTCAGCGAGTTCAGCCAGGCGGCGGCCGCGGTGCTCTTGGGCTTGCGGGTGCCCTTCTTGTTGCGCGGGCCCTTCACCAGGTAGGGGGCGGCGGCCATCGTCTGCACGTCGTCGATCAGCGCCGGGTCGATGGACCAGGTGACCGGGGTCTTGGTCGTCGCGGCGGCGTCGACCAGCCCGGCCAGGCGCCCGCCGGGGGCGAGGTCGGTGGCGAGCTGGTCGTCCAGGAAGGTGTCGTCGGTGGTGCGGTGCTGCCGGTCGATCATCGGCCAGATCCAGCCGACCGACAGCGGCCTGAAGTCGCGCTGCTTCGGGACGAAGGTGATGAAGGTGTTGACGCCGGTCAGGACCTGGCCGTACTGGTTCACCACCTCCACCCCGAGCGGGTAGACGCCGAAGGCCTGGAGCCCGATCGTCGCGGTCGTGGTGCCGAGCGAGAACGCGGCCTTGCCGCCCGCGCCGGCGGCCTGGGCGAGCTGGCCCTCCGCGGCGAGCCCGCGCAGCGAGGACGGCTGCCCGGCGGCGTACTGGGCGAGCTGGTTGCGGCTGGTCATGCGTTGCGCCGAGGTGCGCAGCCGGACCTTCAGGCCGGGGAGGGCGTGGCCGGAGCGGTTCTCCACCCGCCCGGAAACGCTGATCTTGGACTGGGCGCCGGACGGGCCCGCCGTCTTCGGGGTCACCTTGTCGAGCACCAGCGCCACCTGCTGGCGCTCGCGCGACTGGCCCCCGCCCTCCGGGTCGGGCGCGGCGGGCAGCGCGCCCACGGCGGGCACCGCGCCCACGGCCGGGGCCGTGCCCACTGTGACGCAGGCGAGCAGGGCGGCCGTCGCCACCGCGTGTAGGACAGTTCTCACGCCATGTCCGCCCGAGGACCGCCCGCCGCCGGAGACGACCGGGCCGCCCGTGGATGGCGGACGTCGCTTTCCCGCATCACGGGCTCGATGGTAGTCCCGACACCGGTGCCGTAAGGCCGTCCTGGCCTGCCGCCGCCGGGGATCGAGCCGCCGTCCGGCCGATCCGTCCCGTCCAAGGGCACCCCCAAAACGATCGTGTCTCGCTTCCGCGTGGCGTTACGCCTTCTCCTCGCTCTGCCCGTAACCCTGCCGCGTGCCGCCTCACGTTTGCATAAAGAGTCGGTGTTCCCGGCGGCGGAACCGTCCTGGGACGCGGCCATGGGCTGGTGCGGTAGTGGGCACTGCGGTGGAAGAGGCGGATGTTCAGTGTCAGGCGACCTCCGCGTCCCCACCCCGCTCCGCACGACCGGAACGGGCGCTGAGCCGGACCGGCCGGGCGCGGCTCAGCGCGTACAGGTCCAGGGCGTGGATGCCGAGCGCCGTCGACGCCTCCCCCGTCGCCGTGTAGACGACCTCGTCCACGGGGAGCGCGTCGATGATCGCCCGGTCGATCAGGACCTCCATGCCCTCGGGCAGGAGCAGCGGGCAGACCAGGTCGGCCGCGTACTCGGTGACCGCGTTGACCAGGTCGGCACGGGCGGGGCGGATCAGCCGGGCGCCGACCGCGTGCCGGACCACCTCGAGCGGCGGCACGGTCCCGGCGGCCACGATCACCCCGGTCAGGAAGCGCCGCCCGCGCTGCACGTCGTTGCAGGCCAGGACGCGCGTCACCAGGCACCGCTCCGCGGGCAGGCCGAGCGCCCTGGGCAGGTCGTCGGCACGGGCGATCGCGATGGGCAGCCGGACGATCTCGTGCCGCGTCTCGCGTTCGAGGAGCGCGCGGTGGATGGTGAGGGCGTCCTTCATGTCAGCTCCGTCCCGCGGGGATCGCCCCGCACACACCCCCCGATTCGGTCAGGGTCCCGGTGCGGGCCGGAGCGGGGCCCTGCGGCGGCAGGAGCCCCTCACCCGTCCTTGGAGCCCGCCTTCGTCCCCTGTCGTACGTCGGGCCGCCTGTGACGCGGTTGAGCACGCCCCGACGGTCCCCGCTACCGTGGACTGTCTTACGGGAGGCCTCACCGGCGGATCGCGCGGGGGCGTCATCGGGGTGTCGTGAACGTAACCCGGGGATCGCGCCATGTGAAGGGCTCTCTCACCGCTCTTTGCCGGTGCGCCGTGCCCCAGGGATTCCCGCGACGTCGCGGGGCCCGCGGGGCCTCCGGGACCGCCGCAAAGCCTTTTGTCAGCCGCTTCGCAAGGAAATACGCTGGATGGCCGTGCCCGATCGCAAAATGACCCCAGAGCAGTCGCCGCCCTCACCGCCGCTGCCCCAGCCCCAGCGCGTCGCCATCGCCGAGCTGCTGCGCGGGATCGCCCCCGTCGCGGACGAGCTCGGCACCCGGTTCGAGGCCGCGGGACACGAGCTGGCACTGGTCGGCGGACCGGTGCGCGACGCGCTGCTGCGCCGTCCCGGCAAGGACGTCGACCTCACCACCGACGCGCCCCCGGAACGGGTCCTGGAGATCATCAAGGGCTGGGCGGACAACGTCTGGACGATCGGCATCGAGTTCGGCACGGTCGGCCTCCGCAAGGGCGACCACCAGCTGGAGATCACCACCTACCGCAGCGAGTCGTACGACCCCCGCTCCCGCAAGCCGCAGGTCCAGTACGGCACCTCGCTCAAGGAGGACCTGCGGCGCCGCGACTTCGCGGTGAACGCGATGGCCGCCCGGCTGCCGGGGCACGAGTTCGTCGACCCGTTCGGCGGCCTGACCGACCTGCGCGACAGGGTGCTGCGCACCCCGGGCCGTCCCGAGGACTCCTTCGGCGACGACCCGCTGCGGATGCTGCGCGCCGCCCGCTTCGCCTCCCAGCTCGGCTTCTCGGTCGCGCCCGACGCGGTGGCGGCGATGACGGACATGGCCGGGCGGATCGAGATCGTCTCCGCCGAGCGGATCCGCGAGGAGCTGTCCAAACTGGTCTGCGGCCAGTACCCGCGGCAGGGGCTGGCGCTGCTGGTCGACACCGGGCTGGCCGCGCACGTGCTGCCCGAGCTGCCCAAGCTGCGGCTGGAGATCGACGAGCACCACCGGCACAAGGACGTCTACGAGCACTCGCTGATCGTCCTGGAGCAGGCGATCGCCCAGGAGGAGGACGGCCCCGACCTGGTGCTGCGGCTGGCCGCGCTGCTGCACGACATCGGCAAGCCCAAGACCCGGCGGTTCGAGGACGGCGGCCGGGTGTCGTTCCACCACCACGAGGTCGTCGGCGCCAAGATGACCCGCAAGCGCCTCGGCGAGCTGCGCTACCCCAAGGACGTCATCGCCGAGGTGTCCCGGCTGGTCGAGCTGCACCTGCGCTTCCACGGGTACGGGACGGGCGAGTGGACCGACGCGGCGGTGCGCCGCTACGTCCGCGACGCCGGGCCCCTGCTGTCGCGGCTGCACAAGCTGACCCGGGCCGACTGCACCACCCGCAACCGGCGCAAGGCCGAACGGCTGCGCCGCACCTACGACGACCTGGAGGTGCGGATCGAGCGGCTCGCCGAGGAGGAGGAGCTCGCCGCGATCCGTCCCGAGCTCGACGGGAACGAGATCCAGGAGATCCTCGGCATCAAGCCCGGGCCGCTGGTCGGCAAGGCGTACAAGTTCCTCCTGGACGTACGCCTGGACCGCGGTCTCATCGGCAAGGAGGCCGCGGCGGAGGAACTGCGCCGCTGGGCCCGCGAGCAGGGCCTCATCGAGGGGGACGCGTGATCGACCTGAAGCTCGCCCGGATGAGCCCGCGGGAGGCCGAACGGCTCGCCGCCTTCGACCGCGACCACATCTGGCACCCGTACGCGCCGATGCCCGCGGCCGCGCCCGCGCACCCGGTCGTGTCGGCGTCCGGCGTCCGGCTGACCCTGGCCGACGGCACCGAGCTCATCGACGGCATGTCGTCGTGGTGGGCCGCCGTGCACGGGTACAACCACCCCGTCCTGAACGAGGCGGTCACCTCGCAGCTCGGGAAGATGGCGCACGTCATGTTCGGCGGCCTCACCCACCCGCCCGCGGTGCGGCTCGCCGAACGCCTCGTCGACCTCACCCCCGAACCGCTCACCAAGGTGTTCTTCGCCGACTCCGGCTCGGTCACGGTCGAGGTCGCCATCAAGATGGCGCTCCAGTACTGGCGCGCCCAGGGCCGCCCCGAACGCCACCGGCTCCTCACCGTCCGCGGCGGCTACCACGGCGACACCTTCGGCGACATGGCCGTCTGCGACCCGGTGAACGGCATGCACCACATGTTCACCGACGTGCTGGCCCGGCACCTGTTCGCGCCGCCGCCCCCGCTCGGCTACTCCGCCGACCCCGACCGCGCCTACCTCGACGAACTCGCCAAGCTCGCCGCCGAACACGCGCACGAACTCGCCGGCATCATCGTCGAACCCATCGTGCAGGGCGCGGGCGGCATGCGCTTCTACGCCCCCGAATACCTGCGCGCCCTCCGCGAACTCGCCGACGAGCACGGCCTGCTGCTGATCCTGGACGAGATCGCCACCGGCTTCGGCCGCACCGGCGAGCTGTGGGGCTGCGACCACGCCGAGATCGCCCCCGACATCATGTGCCTGGGCAAGGCGCTCACCGGCGGCTACATGACGATGGCCGCGACCCTGTGCACCGACGACGTCGCCGAACGGATCTCCTCGGGCGAGGGCGGCGCGCTCATGCACGGCCCGACCTACATGGCCAACCCCCTGGCGGCGTCCGTCGCCGCCGCCTCCATCGACCTGCTCCTGTCCCGCGACTGGCGCGACGAGGTCGACACCATCGAGGCGATCCTCACCGAGGGCCTGGAGCCGACCAGGGAGTTCCCCGGCGTCGCCGACGCCCGCGTGCTGGGCGCGATCGGCGTCATCGAGGCACGCGAGCCGGTGGACGTCACCGCCGTCCAGGAGATCGCCATGGACCACGGCATCTGGCTCCGCCCCTTCGGCAAGCTGGTGTACACGATGCCGCCGTACGTCTGCACCGAGGACGAGACCGGCCACATAGCCGACGCCATGTACGCCATAGCCGCATCCCTCTAGCCCCGTGCGGGCACGAGCCTCCGGCGTCGCCTCACCGCCTAGGGAACGCGCTCGCGCGGCACCCGAGGCGGCGCCCTACGGCGCTCGCCGGGTGAGCGAGCCTGGCGGGTGCGGCGTCGCTTCGCGATCGGGGCGGTGAAGCTCGCCTTCGACGTCTCCTCACCGCCCGCTCGTTCGCACCCTGAGGCGGGTCTAGGGCACCTTGGCCGACGCGCGTGAGGCGGCGTTCCAGTAGAGCAGGGCGCCGATGCCGTAGGCCGTGACGACGATCCCCAGGGTCGGGTACGAGACGCCGTCCGGCGGCAGCCACGCGGCCGCCAGCGCCGCCGCCGCGGCGAACGTGGCGTTGAAGAGCATGTCGTACACGGCGAACACCCGCCCGCGGTACGCGTCGTCGATCGACTCCTGAAGGATCGTGTCGACGCACAGCTTCACGCCCTGGGACACCACCCCCAGCGCGAACGCCCCCGCCGCCCACGGCACCTCGCTGAACGGCGTGCCGAGCACGAGCAGGAACACCCCGCCCGCCCCGAGCAGCAACGAGATCCACGCCTGCTTGCTGATCCGCCGCACCACCCACGGCGTGACCAGCGCCGCCGCGAAGAACCCCGCCCCCGAGACCCCGAGCATCAACGCGAACGTCGCCAGGCCGGCCTCGGCGTTCGCGTTGAAGTGGTTACGGCACAGGAGCAGCGTCATGATGAGGACGACGCCGTACAGGAACCGGTGGAACGAGATCGCCGCCAACCCCAGCGCGGCCGGGCGCCGGCGCCAGATGTGCCGCGCCCCGTCCACCAGGCCCCGGACGACGTTCCGCAGTTCCTCCACTGTCTGCGCGGGCGCCTCCTCCAGGTGGGGCCCCAGCACCAGCCGCGGCAACGAGGTCGCCACCAGTCCCGCCAGCAGGAAGCAACCGGTCGTGACGACGAGGATCGCCGACGTCCCCGAATCCCCCGCCCCGAACACGTTCCGCAGCCCGTAGCCCACGCCCGCGCCGACGAACGCGATGATCGTCCCCGACGTCACCGCGAACGCGTTCGCCGTCACCAGGTGCTCGCGCGGCACCACCCGCGGAAGCCCCGCCGAAAGCGCCGCCAGGAAGAACCGGTTCACCCCCAGCACCATCAACACGCCGATGAAGAAGAACGCCCCGTCCTGCCCCGCCGCGACCAGCGCCGCCACCGCGGCCACCAGCACCGCCCGCAGCACCGGCGTCCACACCAGGATCTGCCGGCGCTGCCACCGGTCGATGAGAACCCCCGCGAACGGCCCCAGCGCCGAATACGGCAGCAACGTCACCGCGAACGCCGCCGCGGCCTTCCCCGCCGAAGCCTGCCGCTCCGGCGAGAAGAACACATAACCCGCCAGGGCCACCTGAAAGACCCCGTCAGTGAGCTGAGAAGTCAGCCGCGTAGCGTACAGGCGCCGAAAATCCCGCCCCCGCAAAACCTCAAGCAACCCATCAGCCCACATATGCACAGTATGTATCTGGGGGGCTGTGTTTACCCGGGGGGCCACCCCCCGGACCCCCAGGGCGGGGCGTTCGCGCCCTTGCGCTCGCCTGGGGGCTCGCTCCAGGGCGCGCACCCCCCGGTGGGGGCTCCGCCCCCACGCCCCCGGCAGGGGGACACCCCCTGCACCCCCGAACGGCCTTCCATAGGGGAGACCTCAATCACCCAGGCCCACGTATCGCCAATGAGCAGATGGTCTTGTGCAAGGTCTTGGGCCCCTCAATTCACCCTGCGGTGTTGCTTGTCGGGGGCGCAGGGGCGCAGGGGCGGAGCCCTCCCCGCCTGGCGGCGCGGGGGTTGGTGCCCAGGTAAACACGACCCCTCAATTCACCCTGCGGTGTTGGTGGGGGGTGCAGGGGGGCGGAGCCCCTCCTGCCGGGGGTGCAGGGGGGCGGAGCCCCTCCTGCCGGGGGTGCAGGGGGGCGGAGCCCCTCCTGCCGGGGGTGCAGGGGGCGGAGCCCCTTGCCGGGGTGGGCGGGCCCGTAGCGAGCCGCCAGGCGAGCGGAGGGGCCGATCGACCCGACCCGGGGGTCTGGGGGGTGGCCCCCCAGATAAACACAGTCAACCGAGCCAGACTCTCGTGTAGTCGTAGCCGGCCGTGGTGGGGAGGAAGACGGCGCCGCCTACGCGGGACGAGTGGAAGATGGGCTGGGCTCGGTTGAGGAGCGGGATGATGGCGGCGTCTTCCATGATCTTCTGGTCGGCGAGGCGCCAGTAGCCCGCGGCGTGGGACGGCTCGGGGGCGGTGAGGGCGGCGTCGATGAGGCCGTTGACCTGGAAGTTGTCGTAGCCGCCGTAGTTGGTGGAGCCGGGGCCGTAGTCGCGGCTGTCGAAGAGGGGCTGGATGATCGAGCGGCCGTTGTTGCCGTACCAGTCGGGGGTCCAGCCGGGGGCGGCGATGTCCCAGGCGCCGTCGCGGGTCCGGTCGGGGGACGAGAGCGTTCTGGCGTAGAAGGTGCCGCCGGCGTCGGGGGAGAGTTCGGCGTGGACGCCGCAGGCCTCCAGGTTGGCCTTGAGGGATTCGGCGATGAGCTTGTGGACGCTGTTGGTGCGGTAGGGGAACTTCAGCCTGAGTCCGTCCGGGTAGCCCGCGTCGGCCAGGAGGCGGCGGCAGCGGGCGGGGTCGCCGGATTCGCCGGGGGTCGGGTAGAGGTCGGCGGGGGCGTGGCCGGAGCTGCCGGGCGGGATGACGGTGTGCAGGGGCTGCGCGATCTCCGGGCCGCCGACGATCTTGATGAGGGCGGTGCGGTCGACGGCGTACTGGAGGGCCTGCCGGACGGCGCGTTCGCCCAGGGCGCCGTCGTTGTTGGGGCTGCGGGTGTTGAAGACCACGTACGGGCTGTTGCTCGGGGTGTCGCGGATGGCGAAGCGGGGGTCGCGGGAGTTGCGCAGCCGCGGGATGGCCGAGGTGGGGACGGGGTGGTCCCAGGAGAGGTCGGCGGTGCCCACTTCGAGCTGCTGCTGGACGGCCTGCGCCGAGTCCTGCCCGAGGGTGATCTGGATCTTGTCGACGTGCCCGCCGCGGAGCGGGTCGGTCTCGCGGCGCCAGGCGGGGTTGCGGCCGAGGGTGTAGGAGCTGCCGGGCCGGTACTCGGTGATCTGGTAGGGCCCGTTGGAGACGGTGTTCCGCCGGAACTCGGCGCTGTCGGGGACGTACCGGTCGTACTCCTGCGGCGCGGCGGCGGTGAACTGGAGGGCGAGGAGGTTGAGGAAGTCGCTGGCCGGTTTCTGGAGCCGGAACACCAGGGTGTGGTCGTCCTCGGCCTCGACGCCGTCGATGTCGTGGCGGTTCTGGTGGTCGGCGATGGCCTGGGCGCTCTTGGCGTCGACCTTGGCGAAGTCGTCGCAGTAGCGGTCCATGCCTTTCAGCGTGGAGGTGTAGTAGCCCTTGGCGCTGGAGGGGGAGGCGGGGTTGCACAGCCGTTCGAAGCCGCGGACGAAGTCGGCCGCGGTGACGGGGCGGGGCGGCTTGGTGTTCCACTGGACGCCCTTGCGCAGCTTCACCGTGTAGGTGCGGCCGTCCTTGCTGATGCCGCCGTTCTCCTTGGTGGGGAGTTCGGCGGCCATGTCGGGTTGCAGGGCGACGGCCTCGTTGAAGTCGTTGGAGGCCTTGGTGGCGAAGAGGGTGCGGGCGAAGGTGCGGGTGAGGCCGTAGGCGCCGACGCTGTTGGCGCTGGCGGTGTCGAGGTGCTCGACGTCGGAGGAGCCGACCACCTTCAGCGTGCCGCCGTCCCGGGGAGGGCCGGTGGGGATGTCGGAGGGGCCGCCTGCGGCCCCGCATGCGGAGAGGCCGAGCGCGAGCCCGGCGAATCCGGCCGTCACTTTGAGCGTCTCGCGTGCCATGCCTCTCCTCAGCTCGACTCGGAGCCTCACACACCATTACTGGCGGTGCCAGGTTAGAGCCAGAGGGTGACAACCACCTCAACATCGGCGTTTTCCCTAGGGATGTAAAGGCGCCCCGGCGTGGATGTCCACTGCCGGGGCGCCTCATTGTGCCCGATGTGAGAAGGGTCTCAGCGCTCGACCTCGCCGCGGATGAACTTCTCCACGGCCTCGCGCGCGTCGTCGTCGTTGTACTGCTCGGGCGGCGACTTCATGAAGTAGGAGCTGGCGGACAGGATCGGGCCGCCGATGCCGCGGTCCTTGGCGATCTTGGCGGCGCGGACGGCGTCGATGATCACGCCGGCGGAGTTGGGCGAGTCCCAGACCTCCAGCTTGTACTCCAGGTTGAGCGGGGTGTCGCCGAAGGAGCGGCCCTCCAGGCGGACGTAGGCCCACTTGCGGTCGTCCAGCCACGGCACGTGGTCGGACGGGCCGATGTGCACGTCGGCCTTGGCCATCTCGTGCGGGATCTGCGAGGTCACCGACTGCGTCTTGGAGATCTTCTTGGACTGGAGCCGCTTCCGCTCCAGCATGTTCATGAAGTCCATGTTGCCGCCGAAGTTGAGCTGGTAGGTGCGCAGCAGCTCGACCCCGCGGTCCTCGAACAGCTTGGCCATGACGCGGTGGGTGATGGTGGCGCCGACCTGCGACTTGATGTCGTCGCCGACGATCGGCACGCCGGCCTGGGTGAACTTCTCGGCCCACTCGGGGTCGGAGGCGATGAACACCGGCAGCGCGTTGACGAAGGCGACGCCCGCGTCGATGGCGCACTGCGCGTAGAACCGGTCGGCCTCCTCCGAGCCCACGGGCAGGTAGGACACCAGCACGTCGGCGCGGGCGTCCTTGAGCGCCTGCACGACGTCCACCGGCCGCGCGCTCGACTCCTCGATGATCTGCTGGTAGAACTCGCCGAGCCCGTCGAAGGTGTGGCCGCGCTGGACGGTCACCCCGGTCGGCGGGACGTCGCAGATCTTGATGGTGTTGTTCTCGCTCGCGACGATGGCCTCGGACAGGTCCATGCCGACCTTCTTGGCGTCCACGTCGAACGCCGCGACGAACTCCACGTCACCGACGTGGTAGTCGCCGAACTGGACGTGCATCAGGCCCGGGACGCGTGTCTCCGGGTCGGCGTCCTTGTAGTACTCGACGCCCTGGACGAGCGAAGCGGCGCAGTTGCCCACACCGACTATGGCGACGCGCACCGAACCCATCCGGTTGCTCCTTCTCCTGTGTGCTCTCGACCGTCCCCGTCCGGCAGCCGTGGTCAGCGGTCCTGCTCGGGGGGCGTGTCCTGAGTGGTGTTCGTGGTTGTGTCGGGCCTGCCGGCCCTGGCCTGTGCTCGTTCCTGCTCGGCCCGCTCGCGTCCGATCAGCTCGTTGAGCCAGCGGACCTCACGCTCGACGGATTCGAGACCGTGGTTCTGGAGCTCCAGGGTGTAGCTGTCGACCCGTTCGCGGGTGCGTGCCAGCGCGGCGCGCAGCCGTTCGAGCCGTTCCTCCAGGCGGCTGCGCCGGCCTTCGAGGATCCGCAGCCGGACGTCGGCGCGGGTGTGCGAGAAGAAGGCGAAGTGGACGCCGAACCCCTCGTCCTCCCAGGCCGCCGGGCCGGACTCGGTGAGCAGCTCCTGGAGCCGCTCCTTGCCGTCGGCGGTGAGCTTGTAAACGATCTTCGAGCGGCGGCTCTGCAGGGCCAGGGCGGTGTTGGGCTCCTCGGGCCGGTCCTCGACGATGAGCCCCTTGGCGAGGAGCTGCTTGAGGCAGGGGTAGAGGGAGCCGTAGGAGAAGGCGCGGAACATGCCCAGCAGGGCGTTGAGGCGCTTGCGCAGCTCGTAGCCGTGCATGGGCGATTCGTGCAGCAGGCCGAGGACGGCGAGCTCGAGTACTCCCGCACCCTTCCTGCCTCCCATGCCCTCTCCACTTCCGCGGAGCCGGGACCCCGCTCGATGCGCCGGGCCGATATGTCGGCCCGATGTGTTTCCTCGATGTATCGAGTCAATGTATCGGCTCGATACATCGACAAGATACGTAGGGTGCCGCCGCCGTGGCAAGTCCGCCGGGGAAAGCCGTGGGCGCCGCGGCCCACCTCCGCAAAGATCACGATCTGTCGGGCGCTGAGCGGCAAGGCGTGACAGAGTGTGTGAATTACCACGACTCATGGTGTGGCCCAGGACGCGCCGGAGGGGCCCGTGGGCTTGCGGCATGCACCCGCGAATGCGGAGAATTCAGGGTCTTTGTGGTCGAAGTGTGCCAAGGTTGACGCTCGGAACCACCTGATCGCGTCGTACGTTCTCGGCCACGGCGACGACCTCCGCAGCCGGCGGGGGCACGTCGTACGGCCTCGCAGCCGGCGGGGCTCGGCACGACCCGAGGAGAGGTTTCGGCCTCGCACGGCGGTCTCTCGCTCACCCGCCTGCACAGTAATCTCGGACGACGCACCAGCCGTTAACCCCGTTGATGAGGTCGCGTGAGTAAACCAAGCCAGCCCCGACCAGAACCCAGGTCGACGTGGCCGGGCGGGCAGAGGACCCCCCGCTCCGGCAGGCCCGGTGTCCGAAGCCGGCAGGGCTCCGCCCCCGGCTCGGCGCAGCCGGCCCGTCCTTCGGCGCGCCGCGGCGCGGCCGGCCCGAACGGGCCCGGCCGTCCAGGCGGTCCCCGAGGCGGCATGCCAGGTGGTCCGGGTGGTCCAGGCGGTCCGGGAGGTCCGCGCGGTGGCGCTCCGGGCGGTCCAGGCGGTCCGCGCGGCGGCGGCATGCCGGGTGGTCCCGGCGGCCCGCGCGGCGGTCCCCCGGGCGGCGGAGGTCGCCGAGGCGGCCCCGGTGGTCCGGGCGGTCCCGGCGGCCCGGGTGGTCGCGGCCGTGGCGGTCCTGGTGGGCCGGGCGGGCCGGGCGGTCCCCCTGGCGGCGGCCGGGGCGGCGGCGGTGGCCCGCACGGTTTCTGGGACGGCCCAGGCGACGACGAGCGTAGAGGCGTCGGCCGCCGGCGCCGCACCGACGGCGACGGCAAGGGCTCCGGCAAGGAGCGCACCGGCTGGCGGCGCTACGTCCCCAACTGGAAGATCGTCACCGGCGTCCTGGCCCTGGGCTTCATCGGCTTCCTCACGCTGGTCGGCGTCGCGTACGCGCAGACCCCGGTGCCGGAGGTCGGCAACTCCGACGCCACCAAGACCGCGGCGATCTTCTACTACGCCGACGGCAAGACGGAGATCGGCCGGCTCGGCAAGAACCGCGAGATGGTCGCCATCGACAAGGTGCCCAAGCACGTCCAGGAGGCCGTGATCGCGGCCGAGAACCGCAGCTTCTGGACCGACAGCGGGTTCTCCCCCAAGGGCCTGTCCCGTGCCGTGTGGGTCAACCTCCAGGGCGGCTCCACCCAGGGCGGTTCGACGATCACCCAGCAGCTGGCGAAGAACTACTACCTGAGCGACGAGCGGACGATGAGCCGCAAGTTCAAGGAGCTGTTCATCTCGCTCAAGCTGGAGGACGAGCTCGGGAGCAAGGAGAAGATCCTCGAGCAGTACCTCAACACCATCTACTTCGGCCGCAACGCCTACGGCATCCAGGCGGCGTCCAAGGCGTTCTTCAAGAAGGACGTCGGCAAGCTGACGCCGGGCGAGGGCGCGGTGCTGGCCGCGATCATCCAGCAGCCCGGCAAGTTCGACCCGGCCAGCGATGACCCCGAGTTGGTCAAGCAGACCCTGTCTCGCTACAACTACGTGCTCGAGGGGATGCGCAAGACCGGCAAGCTCAGCGAGGCCGACTACGCCAAGTACTACAACAAGCTCCCCGAGACCCAGGAGCTGGGCGGGTACGAGACCTTCGGCGGCCAGCGCGGCTACATGATCAAGCGGGCGATGAAGGAGCTGCAGCGCGATCAGGGCATCTCCGAGGAGACGGTGCTCAACAACGGTCTGCGCGTCGTGACGACCTTCGACGCTATCAAGATGAAGGCCGCCAAGGACGCGGTGGTGAATACCGTTCCGGGGGACCCGGCCAAGCTGCTCAAGCGGAACATCCGCCTGGGGGTCGCCTCGGTCAACACCACCAACGGTGAGGTCGAGGCCATCTACGGAGGCCCCGACTACCTGAAGCAGACCTTCGACAACGTCTGGTCGGGTTCGGCCCAGGCCGGATCGGCGATGAAGCCGTACGTCCTGGCGACGGCGCTGGAGAAGGGGTACAGCCTCAAGAGCCTCGTGGACGGGCGCTCGGGCATCTCGTTCGACGGCACCGGCAAGGTCGTGCCCAACGGCACGCCGGGCGCGCTGAAACCGATCGTCAACAGCCACAGCGCCCCGGGCGCCATCGACCTCATCAAGGCGACCAAGGAGTCGTCCAACACCGGCTACGTGCAACTCGCGCTGAAGGTCGGGGTGTCGGAGGTCGTCGACAACGTCGAGAAGATGGGCGTCGCGGAGGACCTGGTGAAGCCCTACCGGCAGCAGGCCGGTCTGGCGCTGGGCATCAACGACATCCGCCCGATCGAGCAGGCGTCGGCCTACGCGGTCTTCGCCAACGGCGGCATCTACCACCAGCCGCACGTGGTGAAGGCGGTCAAGACCAAGGACGGCTCGGCGGACTACAAGAAGCTGAGCTGGAAGCACCAGAACAACGTCCTGAAGAAGACGGTGACCCGGGACGTCACCTACGCGCTGCAGCAGGTCGTGCAGCCGGGCGGCACGGCGGAGGCGGCCAAGCTCGCCGACCGGCCGGTCGCCGGCAAGACCGGTACGACCGAGAAGAACGTGGCGACCTGGTTCGTCGGCTACGTTCCGAAGATCTCCACCTCGGTGACGCTGTTCAACGACGACAAGAAGACGCTGACCCTGGACGGGCAGTCGGAGGTCTTCGGTGGTGGCATCACCGCCAAGATCTGGAAGGCCTACATGACGAAGGCCACCCAGGGGACCACGCCCGAGCAGTTCGAGCCCCCGGCGTGGGGCGGTGCGCAGCAGCAGTGGGCGCAGCCGCCGAAGCCGAAGAAGACCGAGCGGCCCGAGCCGGAGGACACCCGCCCGGCGTACTGCAACGAACCCCGCTTCAAGCAGCTCCCGCAGTGCCAGGACCAGGAGGAGCCCGGCCAGAACCCCGGCGACCTGCCGGCGTGCACGGCGCCGTTGCAGCAGAACTGCGACCCGAACAAGCCGCCGGAGGAGAACCCGAGGGACGACGGCTGGTGGTGCCAGACGCACAAGCAGAACCCGGTCTGCCGCAACGACGACCAGGGGCAGCCGGGCGGGCCCGGGGGTCCGGACGATGACGAGCCTGTCTTCCCGCAGTCGCAGCAACGGGCCCGAATAGAGGAGTAGCGGGAGAAGCGAGAGTTCCGGCGGCGGCCGGTCTCGTCCCTGAGGGGGCGGGGCCGGCCGCCGTCTTTCGTGTCCGACATCACGGACCTTCGGTCGTTAGCGCATCAGCACGGCTCAAGTCGTGCGACACGCCGGTCGTCTCACCTGATTCGGCCCTGATTCGGCCCATGGACTGACCCGGTGACCCCCCGCATCGAGACCTGCGCGTTACCCTCGGACGACGCACAGCCGTACTCCAGGGGTGAGGTCGCGCGTGAGTTACCCAGGCCAGTTCGGGCGACATGCCCAGGAAGACCCGGGCAACGGTGACTCCTCCATCGGGGGCACCGCGGCCCGCGGCAGGCATGCGCGGCCTGACGCGCATGGCGGCCACGCGGTGGAGGGGCATGGTGCGCTGCCGGAGCGGCTCAGCGGTTCGGGCGGTGCCAGGGTGTCCGGACGGTACGCCACGCAACCCCGCCACGGCGGCGGTGAAGGTCAAGGTCAAGGTCTCAGCGCCCTCGGCCTCGGCGGTGGCGGTCCCGCACACCCTGTGGGCCCGGCGGGTCCTGGGGGGCCTGGCGGTCCGCCCGGTCCCGGACGGCTTGGCGGCCCTGGCGGCCCTGGTGGGCCTGGTGGGCCTGGCGGTGGGGGCGGTGCGGGCGGTCGGCGGCGGCGCCGCGGCCGGGCCCCCAGGACGGGCTGGCGGCGGTTCGTGCCGTCCTGGAAGACCGTCGCCGCCGTCATGGGCCTGATGACGCTCGGCGCGGCCACCCTCATCGGCGTCGCGTACGCCAACACCCCCATCCCCACCGAGGCGCAGGCGGAGGCGATCGCCCAGGAGTCGGTGATCTACTACCGGGACGGCAAGACGCCCATCGCCCGGATCGGCATGCACCGCGAGAGCGTCCCGATCAGCCGGATCCCGCCGGTCGTGCGGCACGCGGTGCTGGCCGCCGAGGACCGCAACTTCGAGCACGAGCACGGCGTCTCGCCCACCGGCGTGGCCCGCGCCCTGTTCAAGACCGCCACCGGCGGCGACGTCCAGGGCGGCTCCACCATCACCCAGCAGCTGGCCCGCAACTACTACCAGGGCCTCAGCCAGAAGCGCACGGTCAGCCGCAAGCTCAAGGAGATCCTGATCTCGATCCGGCTGGACGGCGAGCGGGAGAAGGACGAGATCCTCGGGCTGTACCTGAACACGGTGAGCTTCGGCCGCCAGGCGTACGGCATCCAGGCCGCGTCCCGCGCGTACTTCCACAAGGACGTCCGGAAGCTGACGGTGAGCGAGGCGGCGATGCTCGCCGCGCTGATCCAGCGGCCCGGCTTCTTCGTCACCACCGGTCCCGACACCCAGCCGGCCAAGCGGGCCCTGATCGACCGCTGGAAGTACGTGCTGGACGGCATGGTCGAGGAGGGCTGGCTGTCCAAGGCCGAACGCGACAGGCAGACCTTCCCCACCACCGAGCGCAACTGGAGTGACGTCCCCGCCACCTCCCAGGCCGGCTACCTCAAGGAGCGGGTCCTGAACGAGCTGAAGCGGCTCGGCGTGACCGACGAGATGCTGGAGACCGGCGGCCTGCGCATCACGACCACGTTCGACAAGAGGCTCCAGGACCAGACCGCCAGTCTCGTCAAGCAGATCCGGAAGGAGAAGGGCCTGGAGGACGACGTGCACTTCGGGCTGGCCGCCGTCGACCCCAGGACGGGCGGGGTGGTCGCCGCGTACGGCGGCCCGTCCTACACCAGACAGCAGTTCGACAACTCCTTCGGCGGCAAGATCCAGCCGGGGTCGTCGTTCAAGCCGATCGTGCTGGCCACCGCGCTCGACCAGGGCATCAGCCTGCGGACCACGATGGACGGCGCGTACGAGCGCACCATCAACGGCGACACCTTCACCAACGACGCGCGCAGCGAGAACGGCGTCTACACCCTCGCCCAGATGACCGAGATGTCGATCAACACCGCGTACGTGGAGCTCGGCCAGAAGGTCGGGCTGGAGAACGTCGCGGAGATGGCCAAGAAGATGGGCGTCCCGCCCGGCACCGCCGACCTGGACAAGGGCTACACCAGCCTGCCGCTCGGCACGATCTCGGTGAGCCCGGTCACCATGGCCTCGGTCTACTCCACCTTCGCCGCCGAGGGGAAGCACATCCCGCCGCACGTCATCAGCCAGGTCACCGACCGGCAGGGCGGCCCGGTGCGGACCGAGCTCGGCAAGACGCTCAAGAAGGTGCCGTACAAGGCCGAGGAGGTGTTCTCGCCCGAGGTGGCCCGGGACGCCACGGTGGCGATGCAGGCGGTCGTGCGCTCGGGCACCGGAACCCGGGCGAGCCTCGGCGCCCGCCCGGTCGCGGGCAAGACCGGCACGACGGACGAGAACAAGTCGGCGTGGTTCGTCGGCTACACCCCGCAGCTCGCCACGTCGGTCGCGATGTGGCGGCAGGGCGAGGACGGCGCGCTGAAGTCGCTGCAGGGCATCGGCGGCTACAACCAGATCTACGGCGGCACCGTCCCGGCGGACCTGTTCGCCCGGTTCATGAACCGGGCCCTGGCGGACGAGGAGATCGAGCAGTTCGGGCCGCCCGGCGACGTCGGCACGGTGGCGCCGTGGGCCGTGCCGAAGCCGGAGCCCACGCCGCCGCCCTCGCCGTCGCCGTCCCCCGGCCCCACCTGCACGCCCGGCGTTCCGCAGATTCCGGGGCAGCCCGGTGCCGAGCCGTGCGTCCCGGGGGCGCCCGGCCCGACGCCGGGGCAGCCGACGGGGCCGCCGGGCGCGAGCGTGCCGTGCGACCGTTTCGGCCTGCCGATCGGCTGCGACCCGAACGTCCCGCCGAGCGATCCGCCGCCGGCGTGGTGGTGCGACCGCAACCCCGGGAGCCCGCAGTGCTCCCCGGACGGGGGTCCCGGCCGTCCGAGGGCGCAGAGCACCCGGCCCTGACGACCTACGGGCGCCGGTGATCCACAGGGCGTGTTCGCGGGTTTGCGGACGCCCAATAGTCTGCTGGCATGTCGTCGTCCTCCCCCGATTCCGGGGCCGGTCCTGAGAACGGGGCCGAGCCCGAGTCCGACGGTCCGGCGAAGTCACGCCGGCCGGCGAAATCCGATGCCGATACCGATGTCGGTGTCTCGAAGCGGGCCGGGGACGACGACGGGCACGGGCGGATGGCGCGGATGGCGCCGCTGCTGACGGGCGTGGCCGCCCTCACCGCCGTGCTCGGCTGGGTGCAGAAGCAGCCGTGCGCGTCGGCCTCGTTCGACTTCGTCAAGACGACGACGCGCGCCTGCTACACCGACATCTACCCGCTCTATTTCGTCCGGGGCCTGAACGACAACAAGGTCCCCTACTTCGACACCTTCTCCGGTGCCGGCGACATCAAGTACGTGGAGTACCCCGTACTGAGCGGTGCCCTGATGCACGTGGTGAACGTGCTGGTGCAGCCGTTCGGCCTGGACGCGCGCGGGATGGCCTTCTTCAACATCACCGCGCTGCTGCTGGGGATGCTCGCCGTGGTGACGGTGCTCGCCACGGCGTACGTGGCCGGTGCGCGTTCGCTGCGGACCGGCCTTATGGTCGCGTTGTCTCCGGCACTGCTGCTGACCGCGTACATCAACTGGGACCTTCTCGCGGTGGGGCTGTCGGCGCTGGCCGTGTTCGCCTGGGCGAGCCGCCGCCCCGCCTGGGCCGGGGTACTGCTCGGGCTGGCGATCGCCGCGAAGTTCTATCCGCTGCTCTTCCTGGGGCCGCTCGTCCTGCTGTGCATCAGGGCGGGCCAGTGGCGTGCCATGGGACGGCTCCTCGCCGGTACGGCGAGCGCATGGCTAGCCGTGAACCTGCCTGTGATGCTCTTCGCGTGGGACGGGTGGATCGAGTTCTACAGGTTCAGCCAGGAGCGGAACATCGACTGGGGCTCCATCTTCTTCTTCCTCCAGGACCGGGGGCTGTCCGGGCTCGACGACACCGAGAAACTCAATCTGCTCGGTACCGGCACGTTCCTCGTCCTGGCCCTGGGCATCGCCGTCCTCGCCTTGGCCGCGCCGCGCCGCCCGCGTCTCCCCCAGTTGCTGTTCCTCGTGCTGGTGGCCTTCATGCTGCCCAACAAGGTCTGGTCGCCGCAGTACGTCCTGTGGCTGCTTCCACTGGTCGTCCTGGCCCGTCCCAAGCTGCCCGCGTTCATCGTGTGGCAGATAGGGGAGATCCTGTACTTCTTCGGGATCTGGTGGTTCCTGCTGTCGGTGACCGTCCGCGCGGAGGGCGCCAACCTCTCCGAGCTCATCAATACGCTGGTGGGCTTCGACCTCCCGGCGGAGGGCATCGACAACAACGTCTACTACCTGGCTCTGCTGGCGCGGTTCCTCACCGTTGCCATGCTCGCGGCCCTCGTCGTCTGGGACATCCTGCGCCCGTCCTGGGACGTCGTACGCCAGGACGGGGTCGACGATCCGGCCGGGGGCGTGCTCGACCACGCCCCCGACGTCATCTCCCTGGGAACGCTGCGCAGGCGAGAACGCCGAAAGGCCGTCGCCCCCGCGACGGCCTGAGGGCGTGGTCAGGGCTTCTCGTCCCGCAGAGGCCGGAAGAACGCGCGCACGTCGGCGGTGAGCACCTCGGGTACCTCCAGGGCGGCGAAGTGGCCGCCCTCGGAGAAGTCCGACCAGTGCACGATGTTGTTGCCCGCCTCGGCGTACCGGCGGATCGCGATGTCCTCCGCGAACGCCGCCACACCGGTCGGGGTGGTGGGCGGCGTCGCGTTCCAGCCGCCGGCCGCGTGCATGTTCTCGTAGTACATGTTGGCCGCCGACCCGATCGTGTCGGTGAGCCAGTAGAGCATCACGTTGGTGAGCATGCGGTCGCGGTCGATGGCGGCCTCGGGCAGGGCCTCCGACGGGTGGGACCACTCCTTGAACTTCTCCACGACCCAGGCCAGCTGCCCCACGGGGGAGTCGGTGAGCCCGTAGGCCAGCGTCTGCGGCCGGGTGGCCTGGATCTGGAAGTAGGCGCTTCCGTCCTCGGTCCAGTGCGCGCGCCGCTCCAGCCGCGCCCGCTCCACGTCCGTCAGCCCGGCCCGCTCGTCCTCCGGCACCTCACCGAAGGGGATGAACCCGAAGGTCGCCGCGTTGACGTGCACGCCGACGACCTTGCCGGTGTCGATCCGGCCGAGCTCGGGAGCGATGAAGGCGCCCAGGTCGCCGCCCTGCGCGCCGTACCGCTCGTACCCGAGCCGGCTCATCAGCTCGGCGAACGCGGCGGCGGTGCGGCCGGTGCTCCAGCCGGGCTCCCGGGTCGGACCGGACAGGCCGAAGCCGGGCAGCGACGGGATGACCACGTGGAAGGCGTCGGCCGGGTCGCCGCCGTGCGCGCGGGGATCGGTGAGCGGCCCGATCATGTCGAGGAACTCCACGATCGAGCCGGGCCAGCCGTGCGCGAGGAGCAGCGGCAGCGCGTCCGGCTCGGGCGAGCGCACGTGCAGGAAGTGCACGGTCGCGCCGTCGATCTCGGTGACGAACTGCGGGTGCCGGTTGAGCTCGGCCTCGTGCGCCCGCCAGTCGTAGGAGGTGCGCCAGTACTCGGCGAGCTCGCGCAGGTAGCCCGCCGGGACGCCACGTTCCCACGGCCCGCCGGGCAGCGCCGCGCCCCAGCGGGTGCGGGCGATGCGGTCGCGCAGGTCGTCGAGGTCGGCCTGGGGGATCTCGATGCGGTACGGGCGGATCTCGCTGCTGCCGGTCATGGGCGTCCCCTTCCAGAACGGATCGTTCTGTTCCCACACTATCAGAACGGAATGGTCCATTCCGCAGTATGTGGGCGCAGGGTCAAGATCTGGTACAGCGCGGTCGAGCGGCGGCCCCGCAGGGTAGATCACCCGACCATGCGGATCACATTGATCACCGCGGTCACTCTGACCTGTGCGATCACACTGGCACCACCGGCCGCCCCCGCCCCAGCGGCGCCAGTTCAGAGCGCGTCCCCCGCGACGGGGCAGGCCCGCCCCGCCTCCGCACTCTCATCGACGCCGGGAACCCATATGTCGCCCGGAGCGGTCGCGCCAGTCATCGCCGGGCCGGCGCAGGGCGCGTACGTCGCTATGGGGCAGGCCAGCCCCGCTTCTGCACCCGCGCTCGCCGCCGCAGCGTCGAATGCGGCGCCCCGGGCGGTCGCGCCAGGCATCGCCGGGCCAAGGCAAGCCGCGTACACCGGGGTCCAGACCAGCTCCGCGCCCGGGGCGGTCGCGTCGAACATCGCCGGGCAGGGGGCGTACGCCGCGAGGGGACCGACCGGGGTCCAGGCGCGATCCGCCTACCTGCTCGATGCCCGGACGGGCCGCACGCTGTGGTCCAGGCGGCCCAACGATCGCCGCGCGATCGGCAGCATCACCAAGGTCATGACCGCCGTCGTCGTGCTCCGCTCGGCACGTCCCGACCGCACCATCACCATCCGCCCGCGGCACGTGTCCTACGCGGCCCGCCGCAACGGCTCCACCGCAGGGCTGCGTCCCGGCGACCGCCTCACGACCCGGGAACTGCTGCACGCCCTGCTGCTGCCGTCCGGATGCGACGCGGCCGCCGCCCTCGCCGACACCTACGGTCCGGGGCCAAGGCGGTTCGTCCGCAAGATGAACGCGACCGCGCGCGCCCTCGGCCTCACCCGCACCCGCTACGACGACGTGGCCGGGCTCCCGCCCTCACCGGGCCACTCCACCGCCCGCGACCAGGCCCGGCTGGGCCGGTACGCGCTGCGCTTCCGGGCGTTCCGCGAGACCGTCCGCCGCGGGCAGCACGTCCTGCCCGCGACCCGCCGCCACCAGCGGTACGTGTGGACCAGCACCAATGCCCTCCTGAGCGGCTATCCCGGCATCATGGGCATCAAGACCGGTCACACCTCGGCCGCCGGCTACAGCATGCTGTTCGCCGCGCGGCGCAAGGGCCGGACGCTGGTCGGCGTCGTCCTGGACAGCTCGCGCACCGAGTACAGGGCCCGTTTCACCGACGCCGCCAAGGTCCTGAACTGGGGCTTCCGATAGTCGCCTCCCGCGGTGCGGGAGCCGGCCGCCGCCCGCGTCCAGGAGACCGGGCGGCGAGCCGGCGCCGCTGCGCGGAGCGCTCGCCTAGGAATGCGCGCGGAGCGCGGCGATGAACCACTCGAAGACCGGCGTCAGGGTCGGCGGAACGGACGGCCACCCGTTGATCGTCGCGAGAAGCTGCCAGTAGCGCTCCGCCCGCCGGTCGTTGCCGATCTCCATGCGTTCCAGCAGCAGCCTGCGGTACGCCGCGTCGTCGGTGGCACCGAAGGCCGCGGCGTACGCGGCCACCAGGCCGTCCACCACGGGCGCCGCCTCGGCCGATTCCGGCGCGATCCCGGCGGCCCGCGCGGCCTCCACCCGCTCCTGCGTGACCTCCGCGAGCTCCATGCCGCCGGCCTGGTCCGCCGGGACGGGGTTGGCCGCCTGGTACTCGATCATCTGCCGGATCCGCGCCTTGAACCCGGGGTCCTGGACGAGCTCCGCCAGCTCCACCCAGGCCGCCACCTGCTCCGGCTGGGGATCGTCGGGCAGCTCCGGCATGGCCGAACGCAGCTTGGCCGCGAACGCCGGATCGGCGTCCAGGCCCGCGTAGGCCTCGTCGATGAAGTCGGTGATGATGCGCCTGCGCTCCTCGTCGGAGAGCTTGGCGAGCTTGTGCATGAGTTCCATCTCCTCGGGACCGGATCGGTGTTTGGCCACCGCCCGCATGACCGCCCTGCGCAGCCGCAGCGTGCGGATCTGGACGTCCAGGGCCTCGGCGTGCGCCGCGGCCACCTCCGACACCGTGATCTCGCGGGCCAGCACGCGCTGGACCGTCGCCAGGTCCACACCCAGCTCGCGCAGCGTGCGGACGAGGTCGAGCCGGGCCACGGCGTCCAGGTCGTACAGGCGGTAGCCGGTGTCGGTGCGATCGGCCGGCGGCACCACGCCCGCGTCCGAGTAGAACCGGATCGTCCGCACCGGAAGGCCGGTGCGGCGGGCCAGTTCACCGATCGTGTAGAGGGTGTCGCCGTCCATGTCCCTCACCTTCGGGTCTCCAGTCGGTGGAGACTCAAGCCCGTTCTCCCCGGGCACTTCCGTCCCTCCCCCTCGAAACCTTCAACCCTGCATGGCGGGTCCCGATCCGGGGAGACTCGCACGGTCACGGGGGGTCCGAGGACGGGGCCCGATGTGGACGGAGAATATGCGGAACGGGGCAGGGGACCCCGCGCCGATGGCGACCGATCCGTACCGGAAGGTCCGTACCGGAGAAGTGACGGTGCCGGAAGAAGACGTGGGCGCGAACCGCGCGCTGACCGACTTGATCGAGGGACGGCTGAAGCCGGGCGTCTACCAGTGGCGCGCCCCCGCGGCCCCGGGAGCGGGCGTCGCCGGCGCGGACTGGCCCGCGCGGGCGGAGGATCGGGGCTGGCGGGCCTTCTACCTGAACGGGCGCCGCGCCCGCGACAAGGAGTCGTTCCTGCGGCTGTCCGCGGAGGCGTTCGACTTCCCGGAGTGGTTCGGCGGCAACTGGGACGCCTTCGAGGACTGCCTGAGGGACCTGTCCTGGGCGCCGACCAGCCGCGGCTACCTCGTCCTGTACGAGTCGTGGGCCGAACTGGCGGAAGCGGATCAGCGCGCGTTCCGTACGGCGCTCGACGTCCTCTCCGGCGCCGTCACCGCATGGCAGGACACCGCCACCCCCATGTCCGTGCTGCTGTCGAGCATCGGCGTGGAGGTGGCGGGCGTTCCCAAACTCGGGTGAGGAGCGGCAGAGAGAACACCCAGGCCTGTCCCCGGCGCCAAGCCTCTGCGAAGCCCGGACCCAGTAGGGCCTCGGCTCAGTAGGTGGTGCCGCCGCTCTCGTTGAGACTCCAGATCGCCGCACCATAGATGCCGACGACCACGATCCAGTAGATCAGCCCCAGCAGGGCGAAGATGTAGCCCAGCACCAGACCGGCCACGGCCATCCCGGACCCCTGCTCGCCGGTGCGCCGGATCTGGCTCTGCGCGACGTGCCCGAAGATGATCGCCCCGACGGAGAACAGGACGCCACCGCAGGTGATGACCCCGATGATGCCGAGGACCATCGAGGTGATCGCCATGCCGTTGTTGCGCGGCGCCATCGGCGGCCCGCCACCGTAGTAGTGGTGCTGCACCGCGGGCTGCTGGTACGGGTCGGAATGCCCGTAGCCGCCGTACGGGTCGTAAGGGGGTTGTGCCATTGACTTCCCGATCGTTCGGCGCGCCCGTCGTCGCATGGTCACGCGCGCGTGCGCTGGGGCTGAGGTCGTCTTCCGGATTATGCCAGTGTGGTGCTTACTCGCGCTTTGCGGTGCTGTGAGAGATTAGATGCCGCGTCCAAGCGCGAGGTTCCTGCGAACCTCGGGAATTTACTCCCGTCCCAATCCGGCCCCGGGCCCCGTCCGGGAACCCGCGCGGCTCCCCCGCAGGTCGGCGGCCCGGGAATGCCGCCGCTCCCCCGCGATGCTCACACGCGGCGACGTGGTCATGCGCCAAGGCCGGAACGACCGAAAGCGGCCCCGCTCCAGGAGATCGAAACCCTGCATTTCCGCGCGCGAACGTCCGCCGATCCGGGCGGCCCGCCGAAGATCAGGTCAGATTGGAGCGGAGCAGCGCGATGTCGGCCGCCTGCCCGTCGCCGGGGGTCTCCACGATGACCGGGGCGCCCGCGGCCCGTACGACCGACAGGATCAGGTCGGTCTCGATGGTGCCCGAGCCCAGGTTGGCGTGCCGGTCGGCGCCGGAGCCGAACGCGTCGCGGCTGTCGTTGCAGTGCACCAGGTCGATGCGCCCGGTGATGGACTTGATCCGGTCGACGGCGTCGATGAGCTCCTCCCCGGCCGCGTGCGCGTGGCACGTGTCCAGGCAGAAGCCGAGCTTGGACTCGAGACCGTCCACCCCCGTCAGGACCTCCCACAACCGGGCGATCCGGTCGAACTTGCGGGCCATCGCGTTGTCGCCGCCCGCCGTGTTCTCGATGTAGACCGGGATGGGGCAGTCGATGCGCTCGAAGACCTTCCGCCAGTTCTCGTAGCCGGTCTCGGGGTCGTCGGCCTTGAGGACATGCCCCCCGTGCACGATCAGCGCCTTGGCGCCGATCGACGCCGCCGCCTCCAGCTGCTGCTGGAGGATCTTGCGGCTCGGGATCCGGATCTTGTTGTTGGACGTCGCCACGTTGACCACGTAGGGGGCGTGCACGTACACGTCCACGTCGGAGTCCTGGACCGCCTTCGCGCCCTCGGGGATCACGGGCTTCTTCCAGCCCTGCGGGTCGCCCAGGAAGAACTGGACGACGTCCGCCTCGCGAGCGCGGGCGCTCTCGAGCGGGTCGGTCTGGTCGACATGGGCTCCGATGCGCATGCCTCCGAGGGTATCCGGCGCCAGCACCCCAGGCACGCCCGATGGCAACGCCCCACCAGGCCCCCGCCGAGACCACCGCCCGAGAACCCCGGCCACGACCAGCCGCCACGACCAGCCGCCGGGACCGGCAGCCGGGATCAACGGCCGGGGCCAGTCGCCGGGATCAGCGGCCGGGATCAGCGGCCCGGATCAGCCGCCGGGATCAGCGGCCGGGACCGGCGGCCGGGACCAGTCGCCGGGATCAGCGGCCGGGACCGGCGGCCGGGGCCAGCAGCCGGGACCAGCGGCCGGGACCAGCCGCCGGGGCCAGCAGCCGGGACCAGCGGCCGGGACCAGCCGCCGGGGCCAGCGACCAGAACCAGCCGCCGAGATCAGCGGCCGGAGCGATCGGGATCAACCGCCGGGACCAGCGGCCGGGGCCAGCAGCCGGGACCAGCGACCGGATCAGCGGCCTGGGATCACCCGCCTGAGGTCAGCCGCCGGGGGCGGCGGCTCAGATGGAGAAGCCGCCGTGGCTGAGGGCGAAGGCGGCCCCGATGAACGCGGCCACCATGCCGACCACGTTCAGCCAGCGCTCCCCGGTCGTCGCGGAGACCATCTGCGAGTAGAGGGCGAGCGGAAGCCCGATCACTCCCGCCAGGGCGCCGAAGAAGTGGGTGGCCGGGATGAATCCCAGCACGAGGGCGAGCAGCCCGGTGGTGAGCGCGGCCACCGCCAGAGAGTTCTCCACCGGATGGCGCTCGCCGTCGGTGTTCAGAGTGAGGGCCGACCGTTTCCTCCCGGCTGCCTCCTGCGACATCGGGACACCTCCTGCCGGTGCGGGCGTGTTCGCCGTCTCCGTCGGGACGCGCGGGTACCGGACGGGCTGCCGGAACGCGCCCGTACAAGGGATTCCCCCGGAAACGAATGATCATTCGGCTGTCCGCTCCCCGAAATTGTCGGCGGCACCCGGTACGGTCGAACATGGATTCGAGGACGCCGGTCCCGGTCCGCCCCGAGGGGAAGCGGGGAGAGTCAGGAGGTGCCGAGATGAGGCAGAGTGAACTCGCGGTCATCGGCGACGCGGAACTGGTCGAGGAGTTGTCGCTGCTGACGACCCAGACCGCCCGCATGCGCGCCCGCATGGCCGACATCATGGCCGAGCTGGAGCGCCGGCGCTGCGCCGCTCGCGCTCCCGGTGCCCGGCGCTAGTGCGTCCCGCCACCGGCCGCCGCAGCCGTGCCGCCCGCACGTGCGGACGGCACGGCTCCTGCGCCGGCCCCGCGCACGCGGACGGGCCGGCGCCGGACGGTGCGGTTGCGGAGGCGCTCCGTGCCCGTCCGCGTGCGGAAACGGCTTGCACGCTGCCGACTCTTGGTAGCCTGTATCGGTCTCGCGGCCGGTGCACGGCCACCCGGCCGGTGCCGCGCGGCCCGAGAGACGCAAGAACCCTCCTGTCACGGAGAGACCGTGACCGCATCAGTCCAGAGGAGGTAGGGACACAGCATGCGTCGTTACGAACTCATGGCCATCCTCGACCCCGCCATCGACGAGCGCACCGCGTCCGCTTCGCTCGACCCGTTCCTGAAGGTCGTCAAGGACGGCGGCGGCAGCGTCGAGAAGGTCGACATCTGGGGCCGCAGGCGTCTGGCCTACGACATCCAGAAGAAGTCCGAAGGCATCTACGCGGTGGTCGACCTCTCGGCCGAGCCTGCCACGGTCAAGGAGCTCGACCGGCAGCTCAACCTGAGCGAGTCGATCCTCCGTACGAAGGTCATCCGCCCCGAGGTCCACTGAGCCAGGCTCAGGCCCTCACACCAGCCGGAGCGAGCCCATGGCAGGCGACACCGTAATCACGATCGTCGGGAACCTCGTGGAGGACCCGAACCTACGCTTCACCACGAGCGGCCAGGCGGTCGCGTCGTTCCGCATCGCCTCGACGCCGCGGTACTTCGACCGCCAGTCGGGCGAGTGGAAGGACCGCGAGGCGCTCTTCCTGACCTGCAACGTCTGGCGGCAGGCGGCCGAGAACGTGGCCGAGACCCTGCAGCGCGGCATGCGGGTGATCGTTCAGGGCCGCCTCCAGCAGCGCTCGTACGAGACCCAGCAGGGTGAGAAGCGGACCGTCTTCGAGATCGAGGTCGAGGAGGTCGGTCCCTCACTGCGCAACGCCACCGCGAAGGTCAACAAGACCCAGCGGCAGGGCGGCGGTGGCGGCGGCTTCGGCGGCGGAGACGGCGGAGGCGGCGGCTTCGGCGGTCAGCAGGGCGGTCCCGGCGGTGGTGGTGGCGGCTTCGGCGGCGGCCAGCAGGGCGGCCCCGGCGGCGGAGCCCCGGCCGACCCCTGGGCCACCGGCGGCGGCTCCGGCGGTGGCGGCGGGTTCTCCGACGACCCGCCGTTCTAGGCGATCACACCAACCCAGTCCATTCCCGCGTGAGCGGGGCTCTCATAAAGGAGCACCACGATGGCGAAGCCACCTCCCCGCAAGCCGAAGAAGAAGGTTTGCGTTTTCTGCCAGGAGAAGATCTCCTACGTCGACTACAAGGACACCGGGCTGCTGCGGAAGTTCATTTCCGACCGCGGCAAGATCCGGGCGCGTCGGGTGACCGGCAACTGCACCCAGCACCAGCGGGACGTCGCCACGGCGATCAAGAACGCCCGCGAGATGGCGCTGCTGCCGTACACCAGCACCGCGCGCTGAGTGAGGGGGAACGACGACCATGAAGCTCATCCTCACCCAGCAGGTCTCCGGACTCGGTGAGCCCGGAGACGTGATCGAGGTCCGTGACGGCTACGGCCGCAACTACCTGATCCCGCGCGGGTTCGCGATCAAGTGGACCCGCGGCGCCGAACGCGAGATCGACTCGATCAAGAAGGCCCGCTCGGCCCGCGAGATCGCGACCGTCGAGCACGCCAAGGAGGTCGCCGGCGCGCTGAAGGCGCTCAAGGTGACCCTGCGGACCCGCACCGGCAGCAACGGCCGCCTGTTCGGCGCCGTCACCGCCGCCGACATCGCCGAGGCCGTCAAGGCCGCCGACGGCCCCGACCTGGACCGCCGCCGCATCGAGATCGGCAACCCGATCAAGACCGTCGGCACCCACCGGGTCAGCATCCGCCTGCACTCGGACGTCAACGCCACCATCGACGTCGATGTAGTCGAGGCCTGACCCCGCTCACACCACCCGTGAGCAGGACCACAAAGCAACGGCCCAGGTGGACGCACCAGCGTCCACCTGGCCCGTAGCCGTCCCCCCCCCGCCCGCACACCCCCAATGCCTCCGCTCCCCGCGCGCCGCCCACCTAGCCAGGTCAAGACAACCTGTGGCCCGGACCGCCGAGCCGCATCACGCCCCGCCCTCGTTCGCCTGGTCAAGGTTGCGGCAACCTATGGTCGCGTCGTAGTCGGGCCATGGCACGCCACGGTCTTCCCTTCCGTCCGCTTGGCCGGGCCGGAGCTCCTTTGTCCAGGCCCGGCAACCATGTCTCCATCCCGCCTGGCCAGGTCACGACAACCTGTGGTGGCGCCTGCCGGGTTGCGTCGCATCATGCCCCGCCCCGGCTCGCCTGGCTTGTTGGTGGCAGCCTGTGGTGGCGCCTGTCGAGTTGTGTCGCATCATGTCGCGGCCCGGTTTGCCTGGCCTGGTCGCGGTAGCCGGTGGTGGCGTCCGCCGCGTCGGGGCCACCGCGTTCCGTTCCGTCCTGCTGGCTGGGCCGTAGCGTCCCCTTGCGTCGCCCGCCTGGCCAGATCGGGGCAACCATGCCCCGTCTTGTCTGGTCAGGTCACGACGGCCTGTGGTGGCGCGTGCCGAGTTGTGCTGCATCATGGCCCGCCCCCGGCTCGCCTGGTCAGGTTGCGGCCGCCTGTGGTCGCGTCTGCCGCGTCGGGCCATGGCTCGCCACGGTGTTCCGTCCCGTCTGGCCGGGGCGGAGCTCCTTGTCCAAGCCCCGGCGACCATGTCTTCGCCCCGCCTGGCCGGTCACGCGAAGGCGACGTGTGGCTATGCGAGCTGCGGGCTGGTTAGGGCTTACGGAGTTGTGCGTGAGCGCTGTGGTTGGAGCGATCGGGGTGGGGCGGCCATGGGGGGTTGGTGTGGGGGAGTCGGGGTTTTGTGGGACATGACATTGAAACGCCCTGTCTTTGGATCATGCGGCGAGCTGTGGCTACCGTCCGAAGTGGATCTTCACTGGAGGGGGCGGTGTGTCCACGCATCCGTACGGTCGGCTCACCCGCCGGAGTATGGCGGGAATCCTTGGGTTCGGGCTTCTCGACCTGCTCCTGGTCGACAAGGCGTTCGCATGGGACACGCCGCCTCTGCGCGTCCACACGCGGGCGCAGTGGAAGGCGGTGCCGCCGCGCAGGCGGGCGCAGGTGCTCAGTCGGGCTCCGGATCGGATCGTCGTGCACCATACGGCGACCCCGAACTCCAAGGACTACTCGGTCGCGCACGCCTATCAGCTGTCACGGCAGATCCAGGGTTTCCACATGAACACCCGCAGGTGGGACGACGCCGGGCAGCAGCTCACCATCAGCCGCGGCGGCCATGTCATGGAGGGCCGCAACGGCAGCCTCGCGGCCATACGCGCGGGGCGGCATCTTGTGGGCGCGCAGGCGTTGCACCACAACTCCCACACGATCGGTATCGAGAACGAGGGCACCTACAGCCAGGCCGCGGTGCCGGCGAGGCTCTGGTCGTCCCTGGTGGAGACGTGCGCCTGGCTGTGCACCGAGTACCGCCTCGACCCGTTCCGCGCCATCGTCGGGCACCGGGACCTGGTGGCGACCGACTGTCCGGGGGACGTGTTCTACGCGCGGCTGCCGGAGCTTCGCGGTGATGTGGCCAGGCTCCTGGACCTGGACGAGACCTCCGACGAATCGGACGAGGAGTTCGACTCGGAGAAGGTGAGTGCGCAGCCGAAGGTCAAGGCGAAGCCGAAGAAGGCGCCGCCGAAGGCGAAGGTGAAACCCAAGACGAAGCCTAAGGCGAAGCCCAAGACGAAGCCGAAAGAGCCGTCTTCCGGGATTCCGTTGCTCGAGGACGGGACGTTGGAGCTTCCCGATCTGCCGATGCTGCCCTAGCGGTGGGAACGTGCCAACGTCAGGACTCCGGGGTCGTGTAGCGGGTGCGGCGGCGGGCGATCTCCGGGTCGATGCCCTCGACCAGGGACCAGATGCCCGCCACCCGTTCCACCAGGGTCTCCGGAGGCAGCCCGGCCAGGCCCTCGGCCGCCAGGTCGTCGATCGCCTGCGTCAGGCGGGCCATCCGCTCGCCGTGTGTGGAACACATGTTCGAATCCTAGCGAGAGTGACCGGTGGGACGGGTGAGCTTCACCGATTTCCCGGCGGTCAGCGCCGGACGGCGCCCGTGACCAGCCAGGCGTCGCCCCTGGCGCGCAGGCCGAGGGTGATCAGGCGGGTGACCATCCACAGGCCGATCGCCAGCCACAGGCCGATGAGCCCGGCGTCCGCCCAGTAGGCGAGCAGGGCCGCGGGAAGGAACGCCAGCGTGGCGATCACCGAGGTCACCGCGAGGTACGGGCCGTCTCCCGCGCCGATCAGGATGCCGTCCAGGACGAAGACCACTCCGGCGATCGGCTGGAGCAGGGCCACCAGGATCAGGGAGCCGAGCAGCAGGTTCCGCACCTGGTCGTCGGGGCTGAACAGGGCGGGGAGCCACGGTCGTACGGCGAGGACGGCGATGCCGAAGACGACCCCGCAGGCCGCGCCCCACTGCACCATGCGCCGCGTCGCGGACCGGGTGGCGGGGACGTCGGCCGCGCCGAGATGGCGTCCGGTGATGGCCTGCCCGGCGATCGCGATCGCGTCCAGGGCGAAGACCATCAGGTTCCAGACCTGGTAGCCGACCTGGTACGCGGCGATCTCCGGGTCGCCCATCCGGGCCGCGATCGACGTGCCGACGATCAGCACGATCCGCAGCGCGGCCGTCCGCAGCACGAGGTGCACCCCGGCGGACACGGCACCGCGCAGGCCGGCCAGGTCGGGCCGGATCGGGGCGCCGTGCCGCCGTGCCGCGCGCAGCACGACGACCACGTACACGACCGCGCTCCCGGTCTGCGCGAGCACCGTCCCCCAGGCCGAGCCCGCGATGCCCCACCCGAGCCACAGCACGAACACCACGTTCAGGACGAGGTTGGCGCCGAAGCCGCCGATGGAGACGAGCAGGGGTGTACGGGTGTCCTGGAGGCCGCGCAGCACCCCCGTCCCGGCGAGGACGACCAGCATGCCGGGGATGCCGATCAGGCTCACGGTGAGATAGGTGCGGGCGTAGGGCGCGACCGACGGGGACGCGCCGAACAGGTCCACGATCCAGGGGGCCAAGGGCCAGCACACCGCGATGAGCAGGAGGCCGAGCCCCAGCGCGAGCCACATGCCGTCGATACCCTGGCGCACCGCCGCCCGCAGGTCGCCGGCGCCGACCTGCCTGGCGACTCCGGCGGTCGTCCCGTAGGCGAGGAAGACACACAGGTAGACGAGGGTGGCCAGGGCCTGGCCGGCGACGCCGAGGCCGCCGAGCTGGGCGGTGCCGAGGTGGCCGACGATCGCGCTGTCGGTCAGCAGGAACAGCGGCTCGGCCACCAGCGCGCCGAACGCGGGGATGGCGAGGCGGAGGATCTCGCGGTCGTGCTTGTTCGCACGCAGGGGGAGGCCGGCCATGATCCACGTCAGGCTAGCAAGCTGTAAGGGATATGAGCAATTTGTCGGTTACGGGGTGTTCGTGGGCGTGCGGGACACAGATCTTCGGACTTTCTTTCCCGCACAGCCGGTGGACGGGGTCATCGCAGGTCAGGAGGGTTGGAGTGGAAGCCGTCCACGGTTATCCACAAAGTTGTCCCCAGGTCGTGCACAACGATCCCCGCGTGTCTGCACAACGCCTCCACAGGCTCGTCCACACCCGGCTTTGCCCTCGGGCGTGTCCGGCTCGGAGAATGTCAGACGCACATGAGATGAACGGAACCTAGAGGAGCCGGACGGGACTGCCGCGGCGACTGAGGCCATGGGGGGCTGCTGGAATGAGCGTGACCGAGCTCGGACCGCACGAGCAGGAGTTCGAGCGCACCCCGCCGCACGACATCTCCGCAGAGCAGGGCGTCATCGGAGGCATGCTGCTCTCCCAGGACGCCATCGCCGAGGTCATCGAGCTCCTGCGCACCCACGACTTCTACCGGCCCGCCCACCAGATCATCTTCGACGCGATCCTCGACCTGTACGGCCGCGGCGACCCGGCCGACGCCGTCACGATCGCCGGGGAGCTGACCAAGCGCGGCGAGATCGCCCGGATCGGCGGCGCCCCGTACCTGCACACCCTGATCTCCTCGGTCCCGACCGCGGCCAACGCCGGCTACTACGCCAAGATCGTCCGCGAGCGCGCGGTGCTGCGCAAGCTGGTCGAGACCGGGACGCGGATCGTCCAGATGGGATACGCCGCCGACGGGGCCGACGCGGACGACGTCCTCGACCGGGCCCAGGCCGAGGTCTTCGCCATCGCCGAGAAGCGCACCGGCGAGGACTACGTGCCGCTGAGCGAGATCATGCCGGGCGCGCTGGACGAGATCGAGGCCATCGGCAGCCGCGGCGGCCAGATGACCGGCGTCCCCACCGGCTTCGCCGATTTCGACGCCCTCACCAACGGCCTCCACCCCGGCCAGATGATCGTGGTCGCCGCCCGCCCTGCAATGGGAAAGGCATTCCGGACAAATACCCCACTAGCGACCCCCACCGGCTGGACGACGATGGGGGAGGTCAAGGTGGGGGACTACCTGATCGGGGCCGACGGAAAGCCGACCCGCGTCGTCGCCGCCACCGAGGTCATGTACGGCCGCCCCTGCTACGAGGTCGAGTTCTCCGACGGCGAGGTACTCGTCGCCGACGCGCAGCACCAGTGGCGGACGACGACCCGTGCGAGCCGCCGCCAGCGTAATGAGCGCAGGCCTGCCTACCACTGGTCCGCAGACGCGATCAACCGGGTTCGGTGGGCAACGGCGGCCGCGAACGAGCAGCCCAGGAGACTGATCTCGCATCGCCAGGCGGTGGCAGAGGTCGGCGCGGAGTTCCACCATGCGCTCCATGCGGTCACCAGGCAACTGGGCCACCGCGGCGAGGTCGATACGAGCATCTCAAAGCGACAGGTCCGTTATGAGTGCGCGACTCTTTACCGTGGGCTGCTGCAGCGCGCCGTCCGTCCGAAGAACTTCGCGATCACGGCGGAGCACCGGCCCATCAAGACGACGGAGGAGATCGCGGCGACCCTGCGCTGTGGCGGTGACAACCGTCCCAACCACGCGGTCGAAGTGGCCGCGCCCTTCCGGCTGCCGCACGCCGAGTTGCCCGTCGACCCCTATGTCCTGGGGGCGTGGCTTGGTGATGGGGACAGCTGGGCCGGGGCCATCACGTGCTTCGACGAGGAGATCCTGGAGCAGATCGAAACGGCCGGGCAGCCGGTCGTGCGGTACAAGACGCCTGGACGGTTCGGTCTCCCTCGCCTGGTAACGAAGCTCAAGGAGTTGGGGGTTTGGCGGAACAAGCACATCCCCGCGCGCTATCTGCGGGCGTCCGAGGAGCAGCGGCGCGCTCTGCTGGCCGGGATGCTCGACACCGACGGGTACGTTTCCGAGATCGGTCAGGTCCAGCTCGCGTTCGTGAACAGGCGGCTGGCCGAGGGGGCGCACGAGCTGATCCTCAGTCTCGGCTACCGGGCGACGATGACCACCAAGCCGGTCAAGGGGCGTTCACCTGAGACCTCGACGTTCTATCGGATCAATTTCACTCCGGCGGAGCCGGTGTTCCGGCTTCCGCGCAAACTGGAGCGGCAGCGCAAGAGGGTGGATCCGAAGGCGCGGGTCCGGTACATCGTCGATGTGCGGCCGGTGGAGAGCGTGCCGGTGCGGTGCGTCCAGGTCGACAACGCCGACCACATGTATCTGGCCGGGCGCTCCTGCATCCCCACGCACAACTCGACGCTCGCGCTCGACTTCGCCCGCGCCGCTTCGATCAAGCACGGTCTGACCTCGGCGTTCTTCAGCCTGGAGATGGGGCGCAACGAGATCACGATGCGGCTGCTGTCGGCGGAGGCCCGGGTGGCGCTGCACGCGATGCGGTCCGGCACCATGCAGGACGAGGACTGGACCCGCCTGGCCCGCAGGATGAGCGAGGTCGCCGAGGCCCCGCTGTTCATCGACGACTCGCCCAACATGTCGATGATGGAGATCCGCGCCAAGTGCCGCAGACTCAAACAGCAGCACGACCTGCGGCTGGTCATCATCGACTACCTGCAGCTGATGACCTCCGGCAAACGGGTGGAGAGCCGGCAGGTGGAGGTCTCGGAGTTCTCCCGTTCGCTGAAGCTCCTCGCCAAGGAACTCGGCGTGCCCGTGATCGCGCTGTCTCAGCTCAACCGTGGTCCCGAACAGCGGACCGACAAGAAGCCCATGGTGTCGGACCTGCGCGAATCGGGCTCCATCGAGCAGGACGCGGACATGGTCGTGCTGCTGCATCGTGAGGACGCGTATGAGAAGGAGTCGCCACGGGCGGGTGAGGCCGACCTGATCGTGGCCAAGCATCGTAACGGCCCCACGGCGACGGTGACCGTGGCGTTCCAGGGGCACTACAGCCGCTTCGTGGACATGGCGCAGTAGCGGCGTGTCCGAGCGGCCGCGCGTCCCGTTCGGGCGGCCTGCCTTGCACTTGGGGCGCTTGTGTCTTGCCGCGCACGGGGCTGCCCGCGCTGCCGGCGGCGCGGTCGCCCTGCCGCCTGCTGTCCTGGCCTTCCTTGGCCACGCAACCATCCCCATCCCCGGATGCCGGGGTGGCTCTGACCGGCCGTGTGGATGTGCGCCCAGGGCCGATCTCGGCTGTGCGGCGGCCGCCTGCGGGTCGGTTCAGGGGCGGGTGTGGTGGTCGACCAGGCGGGACAGGAGGTCGGTCAGGGTCGCGCGTTCGGCTGGGGTGAGGGGTGCCAGGAGGGTGTCCTGGATCTCGGTCACGACGCCGTCCAGCTCCTTGAGGTGCCTGCTTCCGACCTGGGTGAGGGTGATGACGTTGCGGCGGCGGTCGTCGGGGTCGGGGGAGCGTTCGATCAGGTGCTTGGCGGCCATCTCGTTGAGCGCGGCGACGACGTCGCTGCGGTCGATGCCCGTGCTGCGGCCCAGGGCGGCCTGGCTGGACGGGCCGAACTCCTCGAGGGCAGCGAGCAGGCGGTAGTGGTAGCCGCGGACGCCCTCGGCGGCGAACCGTTCGCCGATCAGGCGGTGGCTGTGCATGGAGGCCTGGCCGAGCAGCCAGCTGGGCGCGTGCCTGAGGCGGGCGGGCTGGGGGCCCTCGGCCTTCATCATGCGCGCGAGTCTAGCAACTTGTTGGCAACACCCACGATTAACGTTATCGTTGGCTACACCAATGTTGGTGATGCCAATGAATGGAGTGGGAGATGGCCGACATCGTCGCGTTCCGTGCGCAGGTGCCCCAGGCGGACCTGGACGATCTCGCCGGGCGGCTGGCCCGCACGCGGTGGCCGGACGAACTGCCGGGCGTCGGCTGGGACCACGGGATCCCGCTCGCGCGGACGAGGGAACTGGCCGAGTACTGGCGCACCGGGTACGACTGGCGCGCCCAGGAGGCGAGGCTCAACGAGTTCCCCCAGTTCACGACGGAGATCGATGGGGCGAACGTGCACTTCTACCATGTGCGCTCGCCCGAGCCGGACGCGCTGCCGCTCATCCTGACCCACGGCTGGCCCAGCACGTCCGCCGACTTCCTCGACATGATCGGGCCGCTCTCCGATCCGCGGGCGCACGGCGGCGATCCGGCCGACGCGTTCCACGTGGTCGTCCCGTCCATCCCCGGCTTCGGGTTCTCGGGGCCGACCAGGGATCGGGGCTGGGACGTCCCCCGCGTCGCCCGCGCGTGGGGCGAGCTGATGAGGCGGCTCGGGTACGAGCGGTACGGCGCGCAGGGGGGCGATTTCGGCTGGCCGATCTCCCACGAACTGGCCCTTCAGGAGCGGGAGTCGGTCATCGGACTCCACCTCAACTACCTGCCGACGCCGTCCGGCGGGGAGGACGGCGACCTGACGGAGGAGGAGCGGGCGCGGCTCGACCGGATGAGGAACTATCTGGCGGAGCCGGCCGGGTACTGGCGGATGCAGTCCACGCGACCCCAGACCCTCGCGTACGGGCTGTCCGACTCCCCCGTGGCGCAGCTCGCGTGGATCGCGGACAAGGTCGCGGAGTGGAGCGATCCGGCGAGCGAGATCAGTGATGACCGGCTGCTCACGACGGTGATGCTGTACTGGCTGAACGGGACGGGCGGATCGTCCTCGCGCCTGCACCGCGAGTCGGGCGGCAAGCGCGGCGGCAGGCCGCTGCCGTGCCCGGTGCCGCTGGGCGTGGCGGTGTTCCCGCACGATCTGGTGCTGCCGATCAGGCAGTTCGCCGAACGCGTCCACGATGTCGTCCACTGGACGGAGTTCGACCGGGGCGGTCATCTTCCGGCGCTGGAGGTGCCGGAGCTGCTCACCGGCGATGTCCGGGCGTTCTTCCGGCTCCTGCGCTGAGGCCCGTTCCGTCCAACGTCAGGAAGTCGATGACGCGGGCGATGCTCTCCCTGCCGTGGCCCGCGTCGATGGCGCGCCGGGCGGCGGCGTGGGCACCGCGCAGGGACGCCGCGTCGATGCCGCGTGCCTCGGACGCCTGGATGACGTGTTCCATCCCGGCGGCGATCGAGGTGGTGTTGGAGACGTCGTCCCGGAAGTCGCCCGTCTCCAGGTTGCGGACGATCTCCGTGCCGAACGCGGGCAGCATGCCGAGGATCCCCTGGGCGAACGGCGCCAGGTCGCCCGGGGCGATGTTCTCGGCCCTGGCCAGCGCGAACGCGTGGATGATGGCGCTGACGGACGTCCAGGCGATGCCGAGCAGGGCCACGTCGTAGGCCGCGGCCCGTCCCGGGTCGGCGCCCAGGTAGGTGCCCGTGCCGCCCAGGGCTTCGAGGGTGTCGCGGTGCGCGCGGTAGACCGGCTCTGGTCCGCTGTAGAGCAGGACGGCGTCCGGTCCGCCGATGGTCACGGTCGGGGTCATGATCGAGCCGTCGAGGTAGTCGATGCCGTGCCCGGACGCCCACGCGGCCATCGCGCGGGCGCGTTCGGGCGAGTCGGCGGTGAGGCTGACCAGCGTGCGGCCCTTGAGCGCGGACGCGGCGGACTCGGTGATCGTCTGGACGGCGTCGTAGTCCAGCACGCACACGATCACCAGGGGGCTCGCGGCCGCGGCCTCGGCGGCGGTCGGCGCGGCGGAGGCCCCTTCGGCCACGAGCGCCTCAGTCTTCGCGGCGGTGCGGTTCCAGACGGTGGTGGCGTGCCCCGCCTTGAGGAACGCCCTGGCCAGCGCCTGCCCCATCGGGCCCGTCCCGAGGATCGTCACGGGGGCGCGGGTGGCGGTGGTGGTCGTCATGTCGGCTCCTTGGTCTTCGGTGGTTTCACCCTGCCGGGGAGCACTTCTGGCGGACTTCCGGACCGCTTTCGGCCGGCGGCGCGCCTCCTGGTCGGCCCCGGGCGAGCCCGGGGCCGATCGCCGTCAGCCCGCTTTCCTGATCTGGTCGATCAGGGGCGGGAGGAGGTCGTCGTGACCGGCGTCCACGATGTCCTGCATCGCGATGAGCAGGTGGCTGAGGAGCACGTTCGGGACGCCCTCGCCGCGGGACGCCTCGACGATGTTGGACATCCCGACCGCCTGCATGCCGAGCGGCGAGGCCTCCTCGTCCTCCGCCGCGCCCTGCCCGATCGGCGCCGCCATCGCCTGCAGCCACGGAGCGAGGTACGCCGAGCCGAACTCGGCGGCCCGTTCCTCCCCCACCATGGTGATCGCGTGCCGGACTCCGGAGGCCATCCCGTACATGGCGCTGAGCAGGGCCAGGTCGTACAGCGAGGCGAGCCCGGCGTCCCCGCCCAGGTAGTGGGCGCCGCCGAGGCGGTCGAGCGCCGGCCGCGCCCGGTCGAACGTCTCGCGCGAGCCGCTGTAGAGAATGAACCCCTCGGGCGTGCCGATGAGCCGGGGGATCGCCATGATGCCGCCGTCGACGTACCAGGCGCCGCGCGCGTCCAGCCGGGCGGCGAGCGCCCGGGCCTGGTCGGGCGTGCCGTTGGTGAGGTTGACCAGGTCGCGGCCGGTGAGGGCGTCGGCGGCCGGGGCGAGCAGCTCCTCCACGACGGGATAGTCGAGCAGGCAGGCGATCACCAGCGGGCTCGCCTTGATCGCGTCGGTGACGGAGGCGGCCCGGACGGCTCCGGCCGCGACGAGGTCGTCGGCCTTCCCGGGTGAACGGTTCCAGACGGTGGTGGGGTGCCCGGCCTTGAGCAGGGCCGCGGCGAGAGCGCTTCCCATGGAGCCGAGCCCGAGCACGGTGACCGGGCTGTTCGTCGTCGTATCGGTCGTCATCGTCTTCCTCGTCGGTCGTGGTTCGGGGCGGTCTCAACACTGCGGGACGGGCGTTGCGGTCTGGTTCGGGTCGGCTTGTGGTGCGGTGCGCGGCGGGGTGCGGGTTAACTGGCCGCGTGCGTTTCGGGGTGCTGGGGTCGCTGGAAGTCTGGGCGGCGGACGGAAGGGCCGTCCGCGTACCGGAGACCAAGGTCAGGGCGCTGCTGGCCGTCCTGCTGATCCATCGCGGCCGTCCCGTGCCGGCCGACCGGCTGATCGAGGACCTGTGGGGGACGGAACCGCCGGGCAGCCCCGCCGCCACGCTCCGCGCCAAGGTGTCGCAGCTCCGCCGCGTCCTGGCCGGCGCGACCGGCCGTCCCGGCCTCGAACTGGTCGCCTTCCGCTCCCCCGGCTACCTGATCAGGACGGTTCCGGGGGAGGTGGACGCGGACCGCTTCCTCGCGCTGCTGCGGGACGCGGACGAGCGGGCCGGCGCCGATCCGCGGGCCCGGGCACGGTCGCTGGCGCAGGCCCTGGACCTGTGGCGCGGCCCGGCGTTCGCCGACTTCGCCGACGAGGAGTTCGCGCGGACGGAGATCCAGCGGCTCGAGGAGCGGCGGCTCGTCGCGGTCGAGGACCTGGCGGAGACGCGGCTGGAGCTGGGGGAGCACGGGACCCTGGTGAGCGAGCTCGGTGATGCCGTCTCGGTCCATCCTCTGCGTGAACGGCTCCGCGCCGCGTACATCCGGGCCCTCTACCTGTCGGGACGGCAGAGCGAGGCCCTGGCCGACTACACCGGCTTCCGGCACCTGCTCCAGGACGAACTGGGCATCGACCCAGGGCCGGAGCTGGTCGCTCTACACCAGGCCATCCTGCGCCAGGACCCCGCTCTGCGAACGCCGCCGTCACGGTCTCCCGCGACGGCTCGTCCCGTGAGCAACCTGCCGCATCCGCTGACCGCGCTGATCGGACGGGAGGACGCGGTGCGGGAGGTGCGCGGGCTGCTCGCGTCCGAGGAACGCCTGGTGACGCTGACCGGGGCCGGCGGCGTCGGCAAGACCCGGCTGGCGTTCGAGGCCGCGCGGCGGTCGGAGGACGCGTTCCCCGACGGCGTGCTGGCGGTGGAACTGGCCGCGCAGCCCCCGGCGAAGGCGGGGAGCGAGGGTGCCGCGCGGGTGGCCGAGGCCGTCGCCGCGGTGCTCGGCATCCGCGACGACGGCCCGGCCTCGCGTCCGGCGGCGGACGAACGGACCCGCCCGCTGCTCGAACGGCTCGTCGAGGCCGTGCGCATGAAGCGGATGCTGCTCGTGCTGGACAACTGCGAACACGTGGTGGGCCCCGCCGCCGAACTGGCCGCCGAGCTGCTCCGCGAGGCACCGGACCTGCGCGTCCTCGCGACCAGCCAGGAGCCCTTGGCGGTGGTCGGGGAACGCCTGTGGACCGTCCAGCCCCTGGACCTGCCTCCCGCCGAGGATGCCGGCGACCTGCTGGAAGGGCGGTCGAGCGCGGTGCGGCTGTTCGTGGCGCGGGCGCGGGCGGCCGCCCCCGGCTTCGCCCTGGACGCGTCGAACGCCGCCGCGGTCGCCGCGATCTGCCGCCGGCTGGACGGGATCCCGCTGGCCCTGGAACTGGCGGCGACCCGGGTACGGGCCATGGGCGTGCACGAGCTGGCGGAACGGCTCGACGACCGGTTCCGGGTGCTGACGGCCGCTCCGCGCGGCCTGCCCGCCCGCCAGCGCACGCTCCGGGCGATGATCGACTGGAGCTGGGAGCTGCTGACCGAGCCCGAACGGGTCGTGCTGCGGCGGCTGGCGGTGCACGCGGGCGGCTGCACGCTGCGGTCGGCGGAGGAGGTCTGCTCGGGGGACGGCGTCCGGGCGGACGAGGTGCTCGGGCTGCTGGGCCGGCTGATCGACCGCTCCCTGGTCGTCCCGGTGCACCCTCCCACCGCGGATGCGGCCGGGGCGCGGGAGGTGCGTTACCGGCTGCTGGAATCGGTCGCCGCGTACGCCAGGGAACGCCTGGACGAGGCGGGCGAACTCGACCGCGTGCGGCGCCGTCACCTCGACCACCACCTGGCACTGGCCGAACGCGCCGAACCCTTCCTCCGCGGCCATGACCAGCGCCGCTGGCTGGAACACCTGGACGCCGAGGCCGCCAACCTCCGCACCGCCCTGGAAACAGCGGTAGGCACCGCATCAACCGGCGCCGCGCCGACGCCTGGCCCGGGGCCAGCGTCCGCTGTGGGGCTGGCGCCGGGCGCTGCGTGCGACGCCGGTGTGGCTCCCACGTCCGATGTGGGGCTGGCGCCGGGCGCTGGGGACGCGTCCGGTGCGGGGGCGAGGGCTCCGGAGGCGGCGTTGCGGCTGGTCAATGCGCTGGCCTGGTACTGGTTTCTGCGGGGCCGGTACGCCGAGGCGCGCCGCTCACTCCAGTTGGCCCTGACGGCGGCGGGCACGGCGGTTCCCTCGGCCGATCCGGTGCGGGCGGCGGCGATGGCCTGGGACGCGGGCATGGCGCTGCTGGTCCTGGACGGCAGCGAGCCGGATCCGATCCGGTACAGCCGATCGGTCCTGCGCCTGTACGACGAGGCCGACGACCCGGCGGGACGGGCGCGGGCGCGCTGGTTCGTGGGGTTCTGCCGGCTCGGTTTCGGCGACTCCGCGGCCGGTGCCGGGTTCGCGCTGGTGGAGGAGGCGCTCGCGGAGCACCGCATGCTCGGTGACCGCTGGGGTACGGCGGCGGCGCTGAGCGTCCGCGCGGAGGTCTCCCTCTACCGCGGCGAGACGGACCGGGCACAGCGCGACGGCGAGGAAGCCATGGCGCTGTTCCGGGAGCTCGGCGACCGCTGGGGGGAGCTGAAGATCGTCCATGTCCTGGGCGAGCTGGCCGAGATCACCGGCGATTACGAGCGCGCCGAGCGGCTGCGCCGGGACGGCCTGCGCGTGGCCGAGGACCTGGGGCTGTGGAACGAGGCGTCCGGCATGCTCGCCAGGCTGGGACGGGTCGCCCTCCTCAAGGGTGACCTCGACCAGGCTGAGGAACTGCACCGGCGTGCGTGGGACCTGGCCGCGGCACGCTCGTACCTGCGCGGCCAGGAGTTCGCCGAGGTGGGCCTGGGCATGCTGGCCCGAAGGCGGGGACGCCTGGACGAGGCGGAGCGGCACCTGCGGGCCTGGCTGGAGTGGTGCCGCCGCTGGGAGGGCGAGGCCGGGGTGGCCTTCACCCTCGCCGAGCTGGGGTTCGTGGCGGAACTGCGTGGCGACGCCGGGGAGGCACTCGCGCTGCACCGGGAGGGCTTGGCCGCCGCTCGTTCCACAGAGGACCGGCGCGCGCTGGCGTTGGCGTTCGAGGGCCTGGCGGGGGCGTGGGTACTGGTGGACGAGCACGGCCGCGCGGCCCGGCTGCTGGGCGCGGCGCATGCGGCCAGGGCGTCGGTCGGCCTTCCGCTGCCATCGGCGGAGCGGGGCGATGTCGACCGCATCGCCGCCGGCCTCCGCCTCGCCTTGGGCGACGCCGCCTACGAGAACGACTTCGAGGCGGGCGCCGCCGAACCTCTGGACGAGGTCGCCCGCCGAGAAGCCTCCAATTGAGGGCGCCGGCCGAGGGACGTTCGGCGGTCAGGGGGTGGGGGTGGTCTTCGAGGTGGCCAGGAAGTCGCGGTAGTAGGCGGCGAAGTCGGGACGGGTGCCGTCCACGTCGGTGAACCCGTACTCCGCGGACAGGCCCCCGGTGTCGTACGAGCCGCCCGTCTTGGACATGATCTCCGGGTCGGCGGCGAGCGCGACGACGGCTCTCCCGATGTAGGCGGGCGTCTCGGACTGGGCGAAGTGCGGGTCCTTGGCGGCGCCGTCCCGCCAGGTGGCCTCGGTGACGCCGAAGTGGTCGAGCATGGCCTCCGAGCGCAGGAAGCCGGGTGTGAGCGAGAGCGCCGCGACGCCGTGCGGTTTGAGCTCGGCGGCTTGGTTGCGGGCCATCCTGATCACCGCGTGCTTGGCCAGGTCGTAGAAGAACGTGCCGCGGTAGCCGTCGAGCATCTCCTCGACCCACTGCTCGGTGCCGTCGGTGATCTCGATGACCAGGCCGCGGCCCGTGCCGATCAGGAGCGGCAGCGCGTGGTGGCTGGTGATGATGTGGGTGTCGACGGCGCGGTGCAGCAGCGTGAGGCCGTTGCCGAGGTCGTGCTCCCACAGCCGCTTGTCCCACTGGGTGAGGGCGTCTCCGCCCCAGATGTCGTTGACGAGCAGGTCGAGGCGTCCGTGGTCCTGGGCGATCCGCTCGGTGAGGGCGCGCACCTGGTCGGGGTCGGAGTGGTCGCAGCGGACCGGGATGCCGGTGCCGCCGCGTCCGGTGACCTGTTCGGCGGTCTCCTCGATCGTCTCCGGACGGTCGAGGTCGGAGCGGCCGGTGTCCCGGGACGTGCGGCCGGTGACGTACACCGTCGCCCCGGCCGCGCCCAGCTCGGTGGCGATCCCCCGGCCGGCCCCGCGCGTGGCGCCGGCGACGAGCGCGACGGTGTCGGTGAGCTGCCCCATGATCGTCGTCCCTCTCCAGAGTTAATAAATGTCTGTTCGTTTACTATAGGGCACAGCAGAGGGGAGGGAACGGCGTTCGAAGTCGGGTCAGGCGGTCAGGCGGGGACGAGGCGCCAGAGGGAGGTGACTTCGGCCGCGCGCGCCTCGTGGAGCTGGTCGTCGGCATCGGCGGCGCGCGGATGGACGGGCTTGGCGTCCAGGCGTCCCGCCACCTTCAGGCCGCCGGCGTCGAACGCCGCCAGGAGTTCTGCGCGCGTCCGCAGGCCCAGATGCTCGGCCAGGTCGGAGAGGATCAGCCAGCCCTCGCCGCCGGGCGCGAGGTGCTGGGCGAGTCCGCCGAGGTAGGCGCGGAGCATACGGCTCTCAGGGTCGTAGACCGCGTGCTCCAAAGGGGAGCTTGGGCGTGCGGGCACCCACGGCGGATTGCACACCACCAGCGATGCGCCGCCTGACGGGGACGGCGGCCACAGGTCGGCCTCCACGACCTCCACCCGGTCCGTCAGACCCAGGCGCGTGATGTTCTCGTGGGCGCAGGCAAGCGCGCGCGGGTCCTGGTCGGTGGCCACGACGCGTTCCAGGCCACGGCGTGCCAGGACGGCTGCGAGCACCCCCGTCCCAGTGCCGATGTCGTACGCCAAGGACCTGGACACCGGAAGAGGAGCCTCCGCGACCAGGGAGACGTACTCGCCCCGCACCGGGGAGAAGACCCCGTAATGCGGATGGATGCGGTCTCCGCCCAGCGCCGGGATGGAGACGCCCTTCTCGCGCCACTCGTGCGCGCCGATGACGCCCAGCAGTTCGCGCAACGACACCACGTAAGGCTCGTCGCCCGGCCCGTACGCCTCGAAGCACGCCTGCCTTACATCGGGAGCGCGTCGCAGTGGAACGACATGGCCCGCCTCCACCGGGATCAGCACCATGCCCAACGTGCGGGCGCGCTGTGCCTGCGCCTGGCGGTGCATGTGGAACGCCTGAGTCAGGGACGGCTCCGCGGCCTGCTGCCGCTTTCGCTGCGCGCGCTTGGGCGGACGGTCCACGCGCCGCATCATCGCTTGGAGCAACTGCCGCGCGTTCTGGAAATCGCCCTGCCAGAGCAGCGCGGTGCCCTCGCAGGCCAGCCGGTACGCGTCGTCGGCCTTCACGCGGTCGTCCGCGACCACCACGCGTCCGGGCGGGGGCGCACCGCTCTCCGAACGCCACCGCGCCGAATGCCGCGCCCCGCTCCCGTCGCCGTCCCGCTCATCCGCCCAGGTGAGGGTCTCGGCCTCGCCTTCGACCAGAGAACGCGCCGCCCGCCTTCCACGCCGACCGTTCATGAGTCCGCCATCCCCGTGGGCCACGCCGTTCACTCGATCGTATCGGCGCCCTATCCAGCCCTATCCAGCCCTATCCCGCGTCACGGCGCCCGGGGAGAGCCCGGGGTTGCGCTGGGGGAACCGTAGGAGCGCAACCCCACCTCACCGGCCCGCAACCACGCCCCCCCGTCCGGCCTCAAGGCCCCCACCGGGGCGCCTCCGCCCCGCCCGGCCTCAACCCGCCCGGGGCGTCTCCGCCCCGCCCGCGCCGGACCCGTCCTCGCCGGAGCCCGCCCCGCCCTGGAATCCGCGCCAGACCCTGCGCCGAGCCCGTCCCCGGAGTCTGCGGCGCGGTTCCGGGTGAGCGGGGCTGGGACGGGTTGGGCCGGGTCAGGCGGCGGGGACCTTGTCGAGGAAGCCGTGCACTTTGCCGATCCGGCCGTCACCGGTCAGAACCGCCACGTCGAACCCGACCACCACGGCCTCCCCGCCCTCCGGGCCGAGTTCCCAGGTGAAGCGGGCCAGGTCGTGGTGCGCGTCCACGTCTCCGGCCAACCGGAAGACGAAGTCGGGGAACCGCTGCTGGACGGCGCCGATCACGGCGTCGATCGCGTCCCGGCCCGCCACGTCCACCAGCGGGTCGGTGTAGGTGGCGTCCTCGGCGCAGAGGCCGTCGACGGCCGCGCGCCGGGCGCCGGCGTCCCGCTCGTTCCAGGCGGCCAGGTAGCGTTCCACCAGGTCCTTGACGTCGCTCATCGTCCGCTCCTCCGTGTCCGGTGACGCGGGCGGCGGGGGTTCGCCGCCCGGCACGGACCACGGTGCCAAGCCGGACGCGGAAGATCGATTACCTGGCGGGTCATCGCCGCCGCGACCGCCGACGATGATGTCGGATTCTCGCTAGTGGAACGCGGTGACCATCGACGATGCTGGAGGCATGCACGAGGACGTGGAGCGATGCGTACGCGCGGTGCAGTCCAAGGACGCCCGGTTCGACGGGTGGTTCTACACCGCCGTCGTCACCACCGGCATCTATTGTCGGCCCAGTTGCCCCGTGGTGCCCCCCAAACCGGAGAACATGCGCTTCTACCCCAGCGCCGCGGCCGCCCAGCAGGCCGGGTTCCGGGCGTGCAAGCGCTGCCGTCCCGACGCCAGCCCCGGCTCTCCCGAGTGGAACCACCGCGCGGACGTCGTGGCCCGCGCCATGCGGCTCATCGCGGACGGGGTGGTCGACCGCGAGGGCGTCCCGGGCCTGGCCGCGCACCTCGGTTACAGCCCGCGGCAGATCGAACGGCTGCTGAACGCCGAACTGGGCGCCGGCCCGCTCGCGCTGGCCCGCGCCCAGCGCGCGCAGACCGCGCGGCTGCTGATCGAGACCACCGCGCTGCCGATGGGCGACATCGCGTTCGGCGCCGGGTTCGCCAGCATCCGGGCGTTCAACGACACCGTCCGCGAGGTGTTCGCGCTCACGCCGAGCGAACTGCGCGACCGGGTGGCGCGCGGGCATCCGGCCACCGCGGGGCCGGGGTCGCTGTCGCTGCGGCTGCCGTTCCGCGCCCCGCTGTGCCCGGACAACCTGTTCGGGCACCTGGTGGCCACCGCCGTCCCGGGCGTCGAGGAGTGGCGGGACGGCGCGTACCGGCGCACGCTGCGCCTCCCCCACGGGCACGCCGTCGTCGCGCTGCGCCCGCACCCCGACCACGTCGCCTGCACGCTGTCCCTCACCGACCTCCGCGACCTGACCATCGCGATCAGCCGCTGCCGCCGCCTGCTCGACCTCGACGCCGACCCGGTCGCCGTCGACGAGCTGCTGCGCTCCGACCCGCTCCTGGAGCCGCTGGTGGAGAAGGCCCCGGGACGGCGCGTGCCGCGCACCGTCGACCCGGCCGAGTTCGCCGTGCGCGCGGTGCTGGGCCAGCAGGTGTCCACCGCCGCGGCGCGCACCCACGCCGCGCGCCTGGTCACCGCCCACGGCGACCCGATCACCCCGGTGGGCGGGCTCACGCACCTGTTCCCCGGCCCCGAAGCGCTGGCCGGCCTGGACCCGTCCACGCTCGCCTTCCCGCAGTCGCGCCGCACCACCTTCACCACCCTCGTCGCCGCCCTCGCCAGTGACGGCATCGACCTCGGCGCGGGCAGCGACTGGGACAAGGCCCGCGCCGCCCTCGGCGAACTCCCCGGAATCGGCCCCTGGACGATCGAGACGATCGCCATGCGCGCCCTCGGCGACCCCGACGCGTTCATCCCCACCGACCTGGGCGTCCGCGCCGCCGCCCGCGACCTCGGCCTGCCCGGGACGCCCGCCGCGCTCACCCGCCGCGCCGCCGCGTGGCGCCCCTGGCGGGCATACGCCGTCCAGTACCTCTGGGCGACCGGCGACCACGCCATCAACCGCCTCCCCGCCGCCTGAGCGGCCATGCCATCGAAAGGAAAATCATGAGCATCGGCACGACGTCCACGGGCGAGCGCACGCACGCCGTCCTGGACAGCCCCATCGGCCCGCTGACCGCCGTGGTGGACGGCGGATCCCTGGCCGGGCTCTACATGGACCTGCAACGGCACCGCCCCGCCCAGGAGACCTTCGGGGTGCCCGCGGACTCGGCCGACAGCACCCCCTACAGGGAGGTCGCCGAGCAGCTCAAGGCCTACTTCGCCGGTGAGCTGAACCGGTTCGAGGTGCCGCTGGCCATGCGCGGCACACCCTTCCAGCAGCGGGTCTGGGACGCGCTCCAGGAGATCCCCTACGGCGAGACCGTCTCGTACGGCGAACTCGCACAGGAGATCGGCAAGCCCGGCGCCTCACGCGCCGTCGGCCTGGCCAACGGCCGCAACCCGGTCAGCGTCATCGTCCCGTGCCACCGCGTCGTGGGCTCGTCCGGCGGGCTCACCGGGTACGGCGGCGGGCTGGAGCGCAAGCGCTACCTCCTCGACTTCGAACGCCGCGTGAAGGACTCCGGCACGCCCGCGACCACCCTCTTCTGACCGCCGGGCGGCGTTCTGTCGGACGCGGCGGTTACGGTGGCCCTGCACGCACGAATCGGGGCAGAGGAGCACGACCGATGGAGTTCCGGGTCGATCGTCAGGCACTGGCCGACGCGGTCGCGTGGGCGGCGCGGACGCTGCCGTCCCGGCCCGCGCTGCCCGTCCTCGCGGGCCTGCTGGTCGAGGCGACCGCCGACGGCGAGCTGGCGCTGGCCGCCTTCGACTACGAGGTGTCCGCCCAGGCCAGGATCACGGCCGAGGACGGGCTGACCGTCACCGCGCCCGGCCGGGTCCTGGTGCCGGGGCGGCTGCTGGCCGAGATCGTCCGCAACCTCCCGCACCAACCGGTCGACGTCGCGCTCAAGGGCTCGGAGATCGTGGTGAGCTGCGGCAGCGCCGAGTTCGGCCTGCTCCCCCTCCCGGTGGAGGACTACCCCAGCCTGCCCGAGCCGCCCGCCCGCGCCGGAACCGTCCCGGGCGAGGTGTTCGCCGCCGCCGTCGCCCAGGTGACGCCCGCCGCCGGCCGCGACGACACCCTCCCCATGCTCACCGGCGTCCGGATCGACGTCGAGGGCACCACCATGCGGATGGCCTGCACCGACCGCTACCGGATCGCCGCCCGCGAGCTGGCCTGGACGCCGTCCCGCGACGACTTCGCCGCCGGGGTCGTGGTCCCCGCCCGCACCCTCGCCGACACCGCCAAGGCGATCAGGCCGGGCGCCGAGGTGGCCATCGGCCTGACCGGCACCGGCGACGTCCTGATCGGCGTCTCCGGCGGCGGCCGCAGCATGACCACCCGCCTCCTCGACGACCAGTTCATCGACTACCGGTCCCGGCTCACCGGCGTGTGGACCTCCACCGCCCGCGTCCGCGTCGCCCCGTTCGTCGAGGCGATCAAGCGGGTGGCGCTGGTGACCGAGCGCAACACCCCGGTCCGCCTGGCGTTCGCCTCCGGCCAGGTGCGGATCCGCGCCGCCTCCGGCGACTCCGCCCGCGCCAACGAGAGCCTGCCGGCCGCGCTGGACGGCGAAGAGATCGACATCGCGTTCAGCCCGCAGTACCTGCTCGACGGTCTGGCCGGGATCGACACCGAGTTCGCCCGGCTCCAGTGCACCGGCCCCACCAAGGCCGCCCTCCTCACCGCCGTCCCCGACCCGGAGAAGGACGCCGAGGCGCCCGAGGACGAGACCCCACCGGACCCGGGAGGCGACACCGGCTACCGCTACCTGGCCATGCCCGTCCGCCTCTCCTCCTGAACACCCCTCGGTAACAGCCGCCCACCCGCCTATCGCGGGGCCCGGCACGTCCCCGCCCTCGTCGGCGTGGGGTGCCGGGATCCGCTTGCACGGCGATGCGCCTGCCGGCGCCGCACGACGGCCTGACGCCTCCTTAGGAGTCGCCGGATTGGGCGGTGATGCTGGAGGCGGTGCCGACCGTTCCGGCCTGGGGGACCTGGTGGGAGCCGACCAGCCATGCGCCGCCCGCCTCGGGGGCGGGCAGGGAGGCGGAGGCCAGCCACACGGCGGTGTCGCCGAGCGGCTGGGGCGACGGCGTCCGGCTCCAGGTGCGGCCGTCGAAATGGGCGAGTTCGCCGCGTCCACCGGCGACCCACACGTCGTCCGGGGCGAGGGCGGTCACGGTGTTGGCGGCCGTCACCGGGGCGTCCACCTTGCGCCACTTGCGGCCGTTCCAGCGCAGTACCCGATCGCGGCCCACGGCCCAGGCGTCGTCCCGGGCGAGCGCCACGACACCGGTGAGCGGGAAGCGGGTCGTGGGGATCGGCACGCGCGTCCAAGAGCGGCCGTCGTAGTGCATGACGAGCCCGGTACGGTCGGCCGCGCCCACGGCCCACACGTCCCCGTCGCTGGTCGCGGAGACGGCGAGCAGTCTGCCCTTGGCCACGGAAGGCGTCTCGGCGGCGTGCCAGGCGCCGCCGTGCCGGTGCAAGGCCACAGGGCCGGGCGGGCCGCCCCGCAGAAGGCCGTGTCCGACCGCCCACGCCTCCTCGCCGACCATGGCGACGTCGGTCAGGACGAAGCCGCGGGCCGCTCGGGGATCCTCGGGCCAGCCCTCCCAGGCGTCCCAGACGGAGCCGTTCCAGTGGTGGATGAGCGGGACCTCGGCCGCGGCCAGCCGGTCGTAGCCGCCGCCGACCGCGATGGCCTGGACGGACACGTCCGCTTCCGGCCTTCCGGCGGGACGTGCGGGCTTTGCCCGGGAGTCACGGCCGGCGACGGCTATCCCCCGGAAGCCGGCGCCGATATGGCTCGCGACGGGCAGCGGGCCCGGCGGGATCGTCCACCTCGTGCCGTCCCAGCGGGCGACGAGGGGATGCTGCCCGACGTGCCCCACCACCCACACCTCGGCCGGAGACGCGGCGGCGACTCCCGCGAGCATGTGCGAAGCCTCGACGACCGTGGGGGAGACGACCTGCCACGCGGTGCCACCGGAGAGCACCATCAGCGCGCCTGTAACCCCGGAGCGGCCCTGGGTCTCGTGTCGGTTCACCGCTGACGGCCTCTCACCTGAGCCTGGGACGAATCGCGTCGGGTGGGATCAACGACCGTCCCGTGGCGTCCTGACAAGCGTCTGCACACCCCGTCCAACGCGTTGACGCGCATGCTCCGTTCCTGATTCACGCTCGTCTACGACGATGCGCCGAACGCCGCGCGGAGAAAACCCCTCGCGGACCGGAACGCGCTTTGGGGGTGAAAGAACCGGGGGCGTCAGAGGTCCAGGACGGCCAGGATGAAGCGGAGATCGTCCTTGCCCGCGTTGCCGTAGGTGTGCGGCCGGTCGCCGACGAACACCGCCGCCGTCCCGGCCTCGACCAGGTCGCCGCGGCCGTCGACGTTCAGGGTGAGAACGCCCTCCTCCACGTACACGATCTCCTTGGTGCCGGGCACGTGCGGATCGCTCTCCCTGACCTCGCCCGGCCGCAGCTCCCAGCGCCACAGCTCCAGGGACGGCCGGGGATCGCTGCCGCCCAGGAGCGTGCCGGTGCCCCCGTGCGTGCCCTCCCACAGGACGACGTGGCGGTCGGGCGGGAACATCCTGATCGGCGGCTGCTCCTCGACCTGGACGAGCCGGGTGAGCGGCACGCCCAGGGCGTCGGAGATGCGGATGAGGGTGCCGAGGTTGGGGTTGCCGCGGCCCTGCTCCAGCCCGACCAGGACGCCCTTGCTCACCCCGGCGCGGCCGGCCAGCTCGTCCAGGCTCCAGCCGTGCCCGGCCCGCAGCGCCCGCACGGTCCTGGCCACGGCCTCGCCGATGGCTTCCTGATCGCTCACGGTGTCCTCCCCTCCGTCACCTTAGAGCGTCGCGAGCACCCCTCGCGGTCGGTAAGATGGTATGCGGAGTTCATTAAAATGACCGTGCTGGAGGGGAGCCCGGAATGCTGGAGCGGATCGTCATCGACGGGGCCGTGCGGGAGTTGCGCCCGGACGTCGCGGTGCTCGCCGTCACCGCCGAGGGCCTGGCCAACGGGCCGGGCGACGCCCTCACGGCGGACTGGCTGGCGCTGGCGGCCAAGGCCGCCGCACAGGCCGCCGACGACCCGCACCTGGAGGCCTGGCGGAACGCCTACCGCGCCTTCGGCGCCAAACCGCAGCGTACCCGCCCCTCCGTGGACGCCCTGGTGCGCCGGGCCGACTCCCTGCCCCAGATCAACAAGGTCGTGGACGCCTACAACGCGATCAGCGTCGAGTACGCCCTGCCGGTCGGCGGCGAGGACCTCGACGCCTACCGCGGGCCCGCACGGCTCGTCCGGGCGGCCGGGGACGAGCCGTTCGACACCGTCGCGGGCGGCGAGCCTGCCGTCGAGCACCCGCTCCCGGGCGAGGTGGTCTGGCGCGACGACGCCGGGGTGACCTGCCGCCGCTGGAACTGGCGGCAGTGCGTCCGCACCCGCATCACCGAATCCACCGTGAACGGGCTGTTCCTGCTCGAACGGCTCGACCCGTACCCCCTCGACCGGCTCCGCGCCGCCGGCGACGACCTGGCCGCCCGGCTGCGCGCCATCAGCCCGGACGTGCGGATCGAAAGCCGGCTGATCGGCGCGGACGGCTGATGGTCACGCTGCTGGCCCTCGGCGCCGCCCTCGCCTACGGCGTCGCCGACTTCCTCGGCGGCGCCGTCTCCCGCCGGACCAGCGCGCTGAAGGCGCTGGCCTGGTGCGTGCCGGTCGGCCTGGCAGTGATCCTGGCGGCCGCGCTGGTCATCGGCGGGCGGTTCACCTGGACGTCCCTGGCCTGGGGGTTCGGCGCCGGCCTGGCGGGCGGCACCGGCCTGATCACCTTCTACCGGGCACTGGCCCGGGGCCCGATGAGCGTGGTGGCCCCCGTGTCCGCACTCGCCGCCGCCGTCCTGCCCGTGGGCGTCGGCACACTACGCGGCGAGCAGCTGGACGCCCCCGTCCTGGCCGGCGTCCTGCTCTGCCTGGTCGCGATCGGCCTGATCAGCATGGAGAACAACACCCCCACCGCAACCGGGGCATCTCCGAATCCATCGGCATCCCCGGAGGCGGCCGCGTCCACGGATGGGCGGGTGGCGGGCATGCCTGCCTGGTCCGCCCGGCTCGCGGACAGCGGGCCGCTGATGGCCGGGATCTCCGGCGTCTGCTTCGGGATCTTCTTCATCATGCTCAAGGGGGCCGGCGACGCGAGCGGGCTCTGGCCGGTGGTCGCCGCCCGCGTCGGCAACCTGTGCGTGATCGGCGCGGCCTTGGCCGTCATGATCTGGGCCCGCGGCGCAGACCTCGGCCCCCCGGTCTCGGGACGGCTGCTCATCGGCCTGGCCGTCCTGTCAGGCACCCTGGACGCCTCCGCGAACGCCCTCTACTTCGTCGCCGCCCAGCAGGGCATGCTCAGCCTTGCCGCCGTCCTGACCTCGCTGTATCCCGCGATCACGGTGCTGCTGGCCAGGATCGCCTACAGCGAGCGGCTACGCGTCGTCCAACGCCTCGGGCTCGCCATCGCCGCAGCGGGCGTGGCCCTGGTCACCATCGGCTGATCAGCCGCCCCCCAACAACCCAGTTGCCCCGACGCTCAGACCGCCGGGGGCACCGGGACGCTAGGACCGCCCGGACCACGGGCCGCCGGAGGCGTCCGGGGACAGGTCGGGACGCTGGGACCGTCCGACCGCCGGGGGCGTCCGGGGACAGTTGGGACGCTGGGACCGCCGGGTCCGCCCGGACGCCGGGTCCGCCCGGACCGTCGGGACGCTGGGAGCGTCGGGGGCGCGGGACCGCCCGGACACCGGGACCGCCCAGACGCCGGGACCCTCGGGGGCGTCGAGACCGTCGGGGTGCCGGGGCGCTGGGATCGTCGGGGGCGTCGGAACCGCCGGGGTGCCGGGACGCCGGGGCCGCCCGAGACGCTGGGGCCGCCCGGACAGCGGAACCGCCGGGACGCTGGGACCGTTCGACCGCCGGGGGCGTCCGGGGACGTCGGGGCGCTGGGACCGACGGGGCCGCCCGAGACGCCGGGGCCGCCCCGACACCGGGACCGCCGGGACCGCCGGGACGCTAGGAGCTTCGGGGGCGTCGGAACCGCCCGGGGTGCCGGGAGTGCCCGGACGCTGGGACCGCCCGAGACGCCGGAACCGCCGGAACCGCCGGACGCTGGGACCGCCGGGGGTGTCGGGGGCGTCGGGACGCTGGGACCGTCCGACCGCCGGGGGCGTCCGGGGACAGTTGGGACGCTGGGACCGCCGGGGCCGCCCGGACGCCGGGTCCGCCCGGACGCCGGGTCCGCCCGGACGCCGGGTCCGCTGGGAGACTCGGGGTGCCGGGGCGCTGGGAGCTGGGAGCGTCGGGGCGTTGGAACCGCCGGGGGTGCCGAGACCGCCCGGACGCCGGGGCTGCCCGGACGCCGGGTCCGCCGGAAGCGTCGGGGCGCTGGGAGCGTCGGAGTGCCGGGGAACGCTTGAGGATGTTTGGGGGCGCTGGGGCCGTCCGCCCGCCGGGGGTGCAGTTGGCCTGTTCCTGGCGGGGCGGTAGGCCGTTTTGCATCTGCCGCGCTGCTCGCCGCGGCGCTGGGGCGGCTCCTTCGGAGCGCGGGCCTACCGGAGTGGTCAGGGGCTGGGTTAGGGGGTTACCCAGAGGCGGACGGTGTCGTCGCTGCCGGCGCTGGCCAGCGATCTGCCGTCGGGACGGAAGGCGAGCCCGTTGACCGTCGCGGAATCGTCGTGGCCGGCGAGGACGGTGGTGACGCGGCCGCCCGCCACGTCCCACAACTTGATCAGACCTCGGCCGGTGCCGGTGGCCAGGGTCTTCCCGTCGGGGCTGAACGCCAGCGAGTAGAACGACGAGTCCTCGACGTTGGTGAAGGTCTTGGTCAGGCTGCCGGTGGCGACGTCCCAGAGCTGGACGCTGTTCTTGTCGTTGGCCTTGGCCAGGGTCTTCCCGTCCGGACTGAAGGCCAGCATGTCGCTGAAGATGGACAGTTCCTCGCTGGGGATGACGCGGAGGGCGCGGCCGGAGGCCACGTCCCAGATCCGGACGGTGTTGTCGAGGCTGCTCGAGCTGGCCAGGAGCCTGCCGTCCGGGCTGAACGCCACCGAGCCGGCGGACTTGGTATGGCCGCTCAGGGTGCGGGCGGTGCGGTTCCCGGGCACGTCGAAGATCCGGATCTTCTTTCCCTCGCTCCGGGCGACCTTCGTGCCGTCGGGGCTCATCGCGATCCCGCCGGCGCCGTCGGGGTCGGACATGATGACCGAGGAGCTGCGGGACGCCACGTTCCAGAGCCGCACGGAGCCGTCCCACTGGCCGCTGATCAGGCTTTTCCCGTCGGGCCTGAACGCCACCATGGGGAACTTGGGCGTTTCGAGCTTCATGGTGACGGTGGGGCGGCCGCCGGTCGCGTTCCAAAGCCTGATCGAGCCGCCGTCGGAGCTGCCGGCCAGCTTGGTTCCGTCCCGGCTGAACGACACGGACCGTGCCCCGCCGGTGGTCTTGAGCGTCTCGCGCGGCGTGCCGGTGACCTCGGGGCTGGGGCTCGGCTGCACGGGAGGAGGCGCTCCGAGCGGCGTCGAGCCGGTCGCCGGGACGAGCCGGTCGTTGTCGGACTCCGGCCAGAAGAGCACCGCCGCCCCGATCACGACGGCCGCGACGAGCACGGCCGCCAAGGCGCCGATGAGCTGGGGACGCAGTTCGTCGGATGAGTCCGGCGTCGCCTGCCGTGCGGGGCCGTCCGCCCTGGTTTGTGGCTGTACGGGCGGAGGGCCGGGTGGTGGCACCTGAACGCCTGGCATTGGCAGGGGCGCAGGGGCGTCGGCCGGTGGTGGAGGAGCGGGTGCTTCGGTGGCCAGGGCGGCCAAGAGGTCGTGCGCGCGGTCGGCGGTCAGCCGTGCCGCCGGGTCCTTGTTCAGGAGACCGGTGAGCACCTCACTGAGCGGTCCGGAGTGGACGCAGGGGGCGGGGTCCTCGGTGGCGATGGCCACGAAGACCGCTCCGGGGTTGGTGCCGGTGAACGGCGGGCCGCCCTCGGCCGCGGCGAAGAGCGTGGCGCCCAGGGACCACAGGTCCGACTCGGGGGTGGCGTCCCGCCCGCGCACCTGCTCGGGGGCCATGAACGCCGGGGTGCCCAGGATGGCGCCGGTCTGGGTGAGGGTGGCATCGCCGTCCAGCGCGGCGATGCCGAAGTCGGTCAGCACCACCCGCCGGCCCTCGAGCAGCACGTTGGCGGGCTTGATGTCGCGGTGCACGATGCCCTGGCCGTGCGCGAGCCGCAACGCGTCCAGCATCTGGACGCCGATCTGGGCGACCTCGCCGACCGGCAGCCGCTCCCTCTCGGTCAGCAGGTCGTGCAGCGAACCGCCCTCGATGTACTCCATCACGATCCACGGGCGGCCGTCCTCACCGGCCACCCGGTCGTAGACGGTGATGATCCCGGGATGCTTGAGCCGGGCCGCGGCACGGGCCTCGCGTTCCATCCGGGCGTAGAAGACCTGGCGCTCCTCCGCTTCGACCTGCTCGGGCAGCCGCAGTTCCTTGATCGCGACCGTGCGGTCCAGGTCGGAGTCCCAGGCGCGCCACACCACGCCCATGCCGCCGCGGCCGATCGGGGCGAGGATCCGGTACCGGCCGCCCAACAGCTCCCCGAGGTCCTCGATCACAGCGGGAAGCATAGTGCGAACCCCCTCCAAACAGACACCGGTGTCTGCTGATGGCCTGGGCCGTCCATCGGTCGAAGGAGCCGGTCGCGGAACCGGCGGGCCTGTCGTGTGAGGTGCCTTGTGGAGTGGGTGGCTCGGCGGCATCCTGCCGGGCGGCGTGCGGAGGCTTCAGGAGCCCCTGGAAACGCGGAGCGCCCCCGGCGTGGCGTGGTGCACGGCAGGGGCGCTTCAGAATGGCGGTGGTGGTGGGATTCGAACCCACGGAAGGTTGCCCTTCACACGCTTTCGAGGCGTGCGCCCTCGTCCACTAGGCGACACCACCGCGGGGAAGCCTACCCGACTCTGCGGTGCGCGAAGAACTCGACGAGGAGCGCGCCGCACTCCTGCGCCAGCACTTCGGCGATGACCTCGGGACGGTGGTTGAGACGGCGGTCGCGTACGACGTCCCACAGCGAGCCCACGGCGCCCGCCTTGGGGTCGATCGCTCCGTACACGATGCGGTCCACGCGGGCCTGTACGGCGGCCCCGGCGCACATGGTGCACGGCTCCAGGGTCACCACCAGCGTGCAGCCGTCCAGGCGCCAGGAGCCGCGTGCGGCGGCCGCGGCGCGCATCGCGACGATCTCCGCGTGGCCGGTGGGGTCGGCGGAGCGCTCGCGGTCGTTGTGGCCGGTCCCGATGACCGCGCCGGACGCGTCCAGGACGACGGCGCCGACCGGAACGTCCCCCGACTCGGCGGCCCGCCGCGCCTCGTCCAGTGCCAGCCGCATCGGCCCGCCGAACTCGGCCTCGACCGCTCCGCCGCCCGCCGGAGGACGGTGCGCGGTGCCCTGGGGAGTGATCTCAGTCACGGAGCCGGTCGAACTCCTCGCCGAACCCGGCCAGTTCGGCGACCGTCAGCAGGGCGTCCCCCGGCAGCGCCCGCTCGCCCAGGTCGGCGAGCCGCTTGCCGTCGACGCCGAGATCCTCCAGCAGCTCGGGGTCGCCGCCCACGTCGCCGTCCGGGGCCTCGCCCACCAGCTGGTAGAACAGGCCCCCCAGCCCGTCCTCGCGGACGGTCGAGATGAAGGCCCTCGGCTCGTTCTCCCCGTCGAGGCGGAGAACGGCGAACCAGTCGTCGTCCTGCTCGATCAGGAGCAGCACCGGATCGCCGTACGATTCCACGGCGGCCTCGCGCATGAGGTCGGCGACGTCGTCGACGCCCTCGGCCTCCGCGAGCACGGCCTCGGTCCCCACCCACCCCTGCGGGGTCCGGGCGAAGACGGCGGCGAAGTAGGACACCAGCTCATTGTGACCCACGAGATCGCCCCGGTCACACCCCTTGTCCGGGACCGGGCGGGGGTGATCAGCCGATGGCGTCCAGCGCCCGCTCGAAGGCGGGGGCGAAGCCGACGCGGCCGGCGATGCTCAGCAGCATCTCGTCCGGGTAGAGCTCCAGGTCGCCGGAGATCGCGCCGAGCTCCATCTCGTCCAGGCCCAGCTCCGCGAAGATCGACATGTCGCCCACCGGGAGGACCTGGTCGAGCTCCTCGTCCTCCGGGATCGGGATGTCCAGATGATCGAGCACCTGACCGGCCAGCGGCCAGTCCACCGACGCGGTCACGTCGGAGAGGAAGACCATCACCTCGTCGCCGAGCAGCCGGATCGCGACGAAGAAGTCGTCGCCCACCGACACCAGCCCGATGGTGCCGCCCAGGCTCGGCTGCTGGCGGAGGGCGTGGATCAGCCCGTCCAGGTCCTCGGTCAGCGCGACGGGGAGGACCTCCGCCTCCCAGCGTTCGTCCTCCCGATACACCACGACGGCGAAGTCCGTCGCGTCCACATCCGTCATTTCCACCCCACCGGCGCGGTTCCTGCCAGGGCATGGTCGCAGATGCGGCGCGCCCTCGTGTCCCCCACCGCCAAACTGGCCCTCGTGACCGTCCGTGAGGTGAGCCGACAGCGCCTTCTGGGCGCCGCGGACGAATCTACTCGATTCCTGATCAGTTAATCCGGAAGGTGCGGCGACGGAGGGCCGCGTGGATCCGGGCGCGGCGGGAGCGGTGCGGGGTCACGCGGCGGCGCAGTTCGCGCGCCTCGGCCAGTTCGCGCAGGAAGATCGCGCGGCGGCGGAGGTGGTCGCGGACCTCCTCCGGGGACACGGCCGGCTCGGTGGCATCGTGCGCGCCCTCCGCCGCCTCCTCGGAGTCCTCGGGGGGTGTCCACGGGCGTGCGGTGCGGTCGCGGGACGGGGCCCCGGCGGCCGCGCCCGGCGCCGCCCGGTCCTCCTCGTCTCCGCCGCCGGCCGCGGCGTCCCTGGCGCGCGCTCCCTCGTTTCTCGCCAGCGCTCCGGTGACCTCCAGGAAGGCGTCATCGGCCGACGCCGCGCGTCTCGGCTGCTGGTCGCGATCTCGGGTCATAACGGCATCGTGCCCCGCAGGGCGGACTCCTATCCTCCTGTCGGCTTTGTGTGGCCTTGACGGACGCGTTCCGGGGCCGCGGCCTGGGGTGCGGGCCGGATGATCGGGCGCGGGTACGGTGTGCGCATGCAGACCCTTGCCGTCGACCACCCGCTCGTCGCGCACAAGCTCACCATGCTGCGGGACGTGACCACCGACTCCCCCACGTTCCGCCGCCTGGCCGACGAGCTCGTCACGCTGCTGGCCTACGAGGCCACCCGTGACGTCCGGGTCGCCGATGTCACCGTGGAGACCCCGCTGGTGCCGGCGCAGGGGGTCCAGCTCGCCAGCCCCAAGCCGCTCGTCGTCCCGATCCTGCGCGCCGGGCTGGGGATGCTGGACGGGATGACCCGCCTGCTCCCCACCGCTGAAGTGGGATTTCTCGGGATGATCCGCGATGAAGGGACGCTGCAGGCGCAGACCTATGCGACGCGTCTGCCCGAAGACCTCTCCGGACGCCAGTGCTACGTCCTGGACCCGATGCTGGCGACCGGCGGCACCCTGGCGGCCGCGATCCGGCTGCTGTTCGAGCGCGGCGCCGACGACGTCACGGCGATCTGCCTGCTGGCGGCGCCGGAGGGGCTCATGTACATGGAGCAGGCCTTCGAGGGGACGCAGGCGCCGATCCGGGTCGTGACGGCCGCCATCGACGCGCACCTCAACGAGCAGGGCTTCATCATGCCCGGCCTGGGCGACGCGGGGGACCGCCTCTACGGGGTGGTCTGAGCACGTCCCATCGCCCCATCGGCCCTGCGCCCTTCTCCCGAAGCCGTGTGACATATCCCACTCACACGGCTTCTTCTCTTCTGTCCCCGTGGCCGCCGCACGGGCCGCGCCCCGGCCCCAGAGTCCGCACTGGGACGAATAGTTCCTCTCACCTGCGTTGACGCCGAACTTGCGACGGACCGTACCGACTCTTGACCAAGCCCAGAAGGTGCGATGTTCGCGGATGGGTCACGGTGGGTAATAAGCAGCTACGGAACGCAGTGATCGTTCCCCTCCGCCGCCCTGGCAACTGGGGACCGCGAGGACCGGGGCGGTGCGAGCGAGGCTCGAGGACACGTGATGGCTCACCAAGGGGACAACCAGCGGCTGTCGGGCTACGAAGAGGTCGGCGACCGTCTCACCGAGGAGTTCGCGGGCGTGCACCCGCCCGAGACGGTGCAGCGCTGCGTCGCCGCGGCGCGGCACGGCGCGCAGGAGGTCACGGGGGGCGCGGCGCCGGACCTGGTGGAACGGATCGCCCGCAAGCACCTGCAGGTGCTGGCGGTCGTGGCCGCCGAGAAGCGCCGGCGGTCGCCGCGCTCGACCCTCGGCAACGCTCCATAGCCCTTACTTTGCGGCACATCGGGGCTGTGCGAGACTGGCGTGGGGTCTGTGGGTCATCATGCTCCGGGAGGCAGCCGTGCCCGCCAAGAAGTACATCACGTGGGCTGCCGCGGCCTTCGTGGCGTTCTATGTCGTCAGCCAGCCCGACCGCGCGACCCGGTCGCTGAACGACGCGGCGGACGGTCTCGCCTCCGTCGCCGGTTCCCTGGTCACCTTCGTCAACACGCTGGCCTGAGGGGGTCGGGATGAGGCTGGTGACCCCCGGCGACTCCGCGCCGGCGTCGGTGAACAAGTACCTGCTGCCGCACGAGAACCAGGTGATCACGGTGCGGCGGCATCCCGCCGTGCTGATGCTGCCGGTCGGCCTGGTGCTGGCCGGGCTGATCGTCGCCGGCGTGCTGAGCAACACCGTCACCCAGGCCACCAGCTGGATCTGGTGGGGCTGGCTGATCCTGCTCGCCTGGTTCGTCTGGCGGGTGGCCGAGTGGTCGGTCGACTACTTCGTGATCACCAACCAGCGGATGCTGCTGACCACCGGGCTCATCACCCGCAAGGTCGCGATGATGCCGCTGGCCAAGGTCACCGACATGAGCTTCCGGCGGACGATCATGGGCCGGATGCTCGGGTACGGGGACTTCGTGCTGGAGTCCGCGGGTCAGGACCAGGCGCTGGACACGGTGGACTACCTGCCCTACCCCGAGCAGCTGTACCTCGAGGTCTGCGAGATGATCTTCCCCAACAAGAACCCCTCCGACGACTGATCCCCGTCCCGGCTCCCGCTCCGCCTCGGGTCGTTCTGGGGTGGTTCGGGGGTGAAAGTCGGCCGGGTTCGGCCGTACTCGACGGTAGCAACTGCCGTGATATGGCGGGTTTGTAGGGATTTTCGGGCTCGGTCTACGCGAATTTAGGGCATCGCCGACCGATCGGCACGTGACCGGCTACGGTAAGAGGAAGATCCCCTGAGCGCGCGGGTGATCCCGGGGCCCCGACGGCGTCCCGGGATCGGCGGCGCACACCGGTGAAGGGCATGGGGGCCGGAGCCGGCCAGGTGATCGCCACCCGTGCCGCTTCTTTACTCTCGATGTGTGTTAACCCGCAATGTGCAATCATGTCGGCACCCCAGCCGCCTGATTACTTCCGCTAAGTGAGTCCACATGCCGGGTCCAGGCAACGTCGGCGAACGTGTCCGCAACCTGCGCCTGACCAGACGCTTGTCGCAGGCGCAACTCGCCGGTCACGACCTCTCCGACAGCTATATCTCTCTGATCGAGTCCGGAAAGCGGACGCCCACGCCGACCGTCCTGCGGATGCTGGCCGAACGGCTCGGCTGCACCCCGGAGTACCTCGCCGAGGGCGTCGAGCCGGAGCAGCGCGCCCACCTGGAGGTCCGGGAGAGGCACGCGCACCTGGCGCTGCTGGCCGGTGACCCGGCCACGGCGGAGGCCGGCTTCGACGATGTGATCGCCCGCAGCGACGATCCCGACCTCACCTCCCGCGCCCGCTGGGGCCGCGCCCGCGCGCTGGAGGAGCTGGGCCGTACCGACGACGCCATCACCCTGTTCGAGGAGCTGCGCGAGCAGGCCGAACGCGACCCGGGCCGGACGAGCTGGCTGCCCCCGGTGATCGCGCTGGCCCGCTGCTACCACGCCGTCGGCGACCTCGGCCAGGCGGTCGCGCTGGGAGAACGCGCCCTCAACCGCCTGCGCCATCTGGGCCTCGGCGTGGGCCACGAGTACACCGAGGTCGGGCGGATCCTGCTCCTGGCGTACGTGGACCGGTCCGACCCCGTCCGCGCCCACGCGCTGGGACGGCGCATGCTGGCGCCCAGGGAGACCACCCCCGACGAGCCCGCGGAGTACACGGAACCGGCCGACGGCTACCAGAAGGCCAGCTCGCGCGCGCTGAGCGAGGGCGCGGTGGGGGACGCCCTCTACCTGGCCGACCAGGCGCTCGCCGCGTACAGCGGAGCGAGCCCCGCCTTCGCCCAGGCCCGCCTGAACCTGGCCGGGGCCAAGGCCCTCCTGCGAGGCGTCGCCCCGTTCGGCCACGAACTCGACCTCGCCACCCCCTTGGAGAAGGGCGACGAGGAGCAGCCCGTGGGCGGTGTGCTCCTGGGACGTCCCGCGGGCCCCGGCTGGCAGCGGAACGAGGGGGCGCGCGCGACGGCCGCCGAAGAGGCCATCGAACTCCTTGAGGGCACCTCCGTCCTCGAAGGCTTCGAGGCCACCGAGAGCACCATCGAGAAGGCCCGCGCGCTCGTCCTCGTGGGCCGTCCCGACCAGGCGACCGCCATGCTGGAGGACTTCCTCGACACCGGCATGGCCCTGGCCGCGCCCACGGCCAACATCCCGGCCCATGTGACGGCCCACCCCGGAGTCGACCCGGCCGCCCGCGTGCGCAAGACCACGCAGGCACGCATGGTCCTGGCACGGGCACGGCTGGCCCAGGGCGACCCGACGGCCGCCCTGGTGGTCCTGCGCGCCGCCGACGGTGACCTCAAGCGGCTGACCCCCGGCCGGCAGGCCGCCCAACTGTTCAGGGAACTGGGCGAGCTGTTCGAACTCGCCGGCGACACCGAGGGCGCCACCATCGCGTACCGCCAGGCCCTAGAGGCCGCCGGACTCCGCCCCGCCCGCGCCCACACCGCCGACTGCGACCTGGGCCGAGTCTGAGCCCGGCTCAATGACCTCGACCGTTCTGAGCCCGGGGCACCCCGGGGATGGCCGAACCCCGGACGATCTGGCACGGGTCTGAGCCGGGCCGACCCGGCACGGCCTGAGCCCAAGGCGACCTGGCACGGGTCTGAGCCCGGCAAGCTGCGGCGAAACTGAGCCCAGGCGAGTCGGGGAGAGGGCCGAGCTCAGGGCGACCTGGCCCTCGTCCGGTGAAGGCGTGACCGGCTTCTTTGGCAGGGCCGGAATATAACCACGGCAGCGGTGGTCCTAACATGTAAACGTAGGATGATTGGTGGAATCGGCCGCCGCCGTCCTGCCGCCGTGATCGTTCGAGGGGGAGTCTTGACTCTGCGCACAGCCCGCCGCTCGTCCCTGGTCGAGCAGGTGATCGACCAGCTCAGGGGTGAGATCGCGACGGGCGTGTGGCCGGTCGGGGCCAAGATCCCGCCCGAGCCCGCGCTCGCCGAGAGCCTGGGCGTCGGCCGCAACACCGTCCGCGAGGCCGTACGGGCACTGACCCACGCCGGGTTGCTGGAGTGCCGCCAGGGCGACGGCACCTACGTGCGGGCCACCAGCGAGCTGTCCGGCGCCGTACGGCGGCGGCTGCAGACCGCCGAACTGGTCGAGATCCTCGAGGTGCGGCGCGGGTTCGAGGTGGAGGCCGCCCGGCTGGCGGCCGCGCGCCGTACTGAGGCCGACATCGCCGCGATCGGCGACGCGCTCGCCCGGCGGGACGCCACCTGGGCCGCCGGGGCGCACGCCGAGTTCGTGGAGGCCGACCTGGAGTTCCACACGGCGGTCGTGGAGGCCACCCACAACCGGGTGCTGATCGAGCTCTACCGCGACTTCAGCGCCGTGCTGCGGGCCAGCATCGGGGCCGCGGGCACCCTGCTGCGGCACTCGGACGTCCCGCACGGCCCCATCGCCGCCGCGATCGAGGCGGGCGACGCGGAGGCCGCGGCGCAGGCCACGCACACCTGTCTGGACGAGATCCTCCGGTCCACGGAGACGCGTCCGCCGGCCACCCAGGCCGCACCGGCTCCTTCTTGACGGCCTCCCGGCCCGTTCCGCCGTTCCGCCGTTCCGGCCCGGCCCGTTCGTCGGGACCGTTCCAGGCGCCTGACCACGTGCGCCGCCGGCCCGCCGGCTCGTCGTCCACCACGAGCCGCTGATCCCGCGGGCGTGCACGCCCGGCGGAGCCCGGCCCCGGCCCCATCCCGTCCCCGATACCTGTTCCCCTGCTCTCCTGCCCGGTCGCGCGGGCGCCGACGAAGGCGAAATGACTGCTTCATCACCGAACATCAGCCGTGCCACCGCCGCGTGGACGTTCCTCGGCCTGATCCTCCTGACCGTCAACCTGCGGGCGGCCATCACCGGCATCTCGCCGATGCTCGCCGACCTGCGGGACGTGTTCGGGCTGTCCGGGGTCGAGGTCAGCGTCCTCACCACGCTGCCCGTGCTGTGCCTGGGCCTGTTCGCCTACCTCGCGCCCCTCCTGGCGCGGCGGCTGGGCGCCGAGCCCGCGATCGCGCTCTCGCTGCTGCTGATCACGGCCGGGATCGTGCTCCGGGTGGTCCCGTCGCGGGCGGCGCTGTTCGCCGGGACGGTCCTCGCGGGCGCGGGCATAGCGATGGGCAACGTGCTGACGCCCTCGGTGGTCAAGCGCGTGTTCCCGCGCCGCGTCGGGTCGCTCACCGGCATGGCGATGATGCTGATGGCCACCAGCGGCGCGATCGCCGCCGGGCTGGCCGTCCCGCTGAACGACGCGGCCGGCTGGCGGGTCGCGCTGGCCGTGTGGGCCGTGCCCTCGCTGTTCGCGGCGCTGGCCTGGGGCCCGCTGGCCCTCAGGGGCCGCCGCCGCGAGGACGCGACGCCCGTCCGGGACGGGGCGTCCGCCGGGGCGGAGCGCGGGCACGGGTCGCTGCTGCGTTCGCCGCTGGCCTGGCACGTCACCGCGTTCTTGGGCTTGGCCTCGCTGATGTTCTACGTCCTCATGTCGTGGCTGCCGGAGATCATGCGCGATCACGGGCAGCCGCCCGCCGCCGCCGGGAGCATGGTCTCGGTCATGATGATCATCGGTATCCCGCTGGGCTTCCTGGCCCCGGTGGTGGCCGCCCGGATGCGCGACCAGCGGCCCCTCATCGTCGGCATCGCGGCGATCATGGCGGTGGGCCTGACCGGGCTGCTGCTGTTCCCCGAGCCCGCGTGGGTGTGGGTGACGATCCTCGGCGTGGCCACCGGCAGCGCGTTCCCGCTGGGCTTCACACTGCTGACCCTCCGCTCGCCGACCCCGCTGGTGGCCGCGCGACTGTCGGGTATGGCGCAGGGCGGCGGCTACCTCCTGGCCGGACTGGGACCGCTGGCCGTCGGCCTCCTGCACAGCGCCACCGGGAACTGGGACGTGTCGCTCGGCCTGCTACTGGCCCTGGTCGTCCCCGAACTGATCTTCGGCCTGCTCGCCGCCCGCCCCGCGTTCGTCCGGACGGGCCCACCCCGCCGCGAGGAGGGCGTGGAGAAGCTGATCGAGCCCAAGGGCGTCCCCGCGGCCGTCCCCGCGGGATCGGCCGCCGGTGGCCGGAACGCGCTCGGCTAACCGTTCGGGCGGCCCGCGTCCATGTCGAAGACGCGCGCGTGCAGGACGAGCCGCTGGTGGAGGGCGGCGCGGAGCGCCCGGTGCAGGCCGTCCTCCAGGTAGAGCTCGCCCTGCCACAGGACGACGTGCGGGAACAGGTCGCCGTAGAACGTGGAGTCCTTGGCCAGCAGAGACTGCAGGTCCAGCTCCCGCTTGGTGCTGACGAGCTGGTCCAGCCGGACCTGGCGGGGCGGGATCTTGGCCCAGTCACGGGGCGTCAGGCCGTGCTCCGGATAGGGCCGCCCGTCACCCACCGCCTTGAAGATCACCCTCTGAGTCTACGGCGTCTGGTGGGGCCAGAGAAGACGGCGCAACCGGCCGGGTCACCCGTGCCGGTGCGTCCGGTCAACCGCGAAGTCACTGATCAGAGCCCTCTGCGGCACCGTCCGGGACACGCCCCGGCGGCACGTCCACCGCCCGGACCTGGCCTCCGTGTAACGCTACGCGCCCCCGCCCGGACGGTGTTCGGCCGCCGCCGCGATGTTGCGCGCCATGCCGCCGAAGACCGCCGCGTGGAACGGGGAGACGCCCCACCAGTACGCGTGCCCCGCCAGCCCGTGCGGATGGAACACCGCCCGCTGCAGGTACACCGTCCGGCCCCGGGCGTCGCGTCCGATCATCAACTCCAGCCACGCCGGCCCGGGCAGGCGCATCTCCGCGCGCAGCCGCAGCAGCCGACCCGGTTCGATCTCCTCCACCCGCCAGAAGTCCAGCGAGTCGCCCGCCCGCAGACGCGCCGCGTCCCGCCGCCCGCGCCGCAGCCCCACCCCGCCCAGCAACCGGTCCATCCAGCCCCGCACCGCCCAGGCCAGCGGGAACGAGTACCAGCCGTTCTCCCCGCCGATCCCCTCGATGACCCGCCACAGCTCCCCGGGCGTCGCGTCCACGACCCGCGCGCGACGGTCGGCGTAGAGGCTGCCGCCCGCCCAGCCCGGGTCGGTCGGGAGCGGGTCGCTGGGGGCGCCGGGCACGGACGCCGACGACCAGCGCGTGCTCACGTCCGCCTCCCGGATCCTCTGGAGCGCCAGCCCCACCGCCCGCTCGAACCCGACCCTCCCCTCGGGCGGATCCGGGACGTACCGGGTGATGTCGTTCTCCTGGCACACCACCTCGTGCCGCAGCGACTCGGCCAGCGGCCGGGCGATCCCCGGCGGCACGGGCGTCACCAGCCCCACCCACAGGCTCGACAGCCGCGTCGTCAGCACCGGCACGGGCAGGATCAGGCGCCGCGGCAGCCGGGCGACCCACGCGTACCGCTGCATCATGTCCCGGTACGACAGGACGTCCGGGCCGCCGATGTCGAACCCGCGATCCACCTCGGCCGGGAGGGACGCGCATCCGACCAGGTAGCGCAGGACGTCCCGGACCGCGATCGGCTGCACCAGGGTCCGCACCCACCGCGGCGCGACCATCACCGGCAACCGCTCGGTCAGGTACCGCAGCATCTCGAACGACGCCGACCCCGACCCGATGATCATCGCGGCCCGCAGCACCGCGGTCGGCACGGCCGACGACTGCAGGATCCGCCCGACCTCGGCGCGCGACCGCAGATGCGGGGACAACTCCTGGTCCGCCTCCTCAGGGGGCACCGGCCCGCCCAGGTAGACGATCCGGCGCACGCCCGCCTCCTCGGCGCAGGCCGCGAAGATCTCGGCGGCGCGACGGTCGGTGGCCTCGAACTCCGGACCCTTGCCGAGCGCGTGGACGAGGTAGTACGCGACCGCGACGTCCTTCAGCGCCACCGCCATCGACTGGGGGTCGGTCACGTCACCCTGCACGACCTCCACCCGATGCGCCCACGGATGGTCGCGCAGCTTCTCGGGCGACCGCGCCAGGCAGCGCACCGCGTACCCGGCCTCCAGCAACTCGGGCACGAGTCGTCCGCCGATGTAGCCGGTCGCCCCCGTCACCAGGCACAGTTCGCCGTTCCCGCGCGGTCCGTCCATCTCACTCCCCCCCCGGCCGGTCCTCCGAGCCCCACCATTCCCCATCAGCCGTCCCCGTCACCCCCAAGACACGGAACCCGCAACCGGTCACGCAGCGGAAACCCCACCCGACCCACACCCCATCGCACCGCTCCGCTCGAACGTCCTACCTCCGACCGGCTGCGCAAGGCCAAAGGCCCCCACACGCTGCTTGACCGTGCCCAGAGCCCCGGCGAAGCTTCCCCACCGCCTAGGTCGTGCGCGCAGCGGCCGCTTCAAAAGCCGGGCGCAGGGCGTAGGTCGCGAAACGCCGCAGGTTGGGCCGACTCCCGGTCGCCGCCGGGCGATGCCTCCGAGCTCGCGCGCCTGCGCCAAGCCGCCGCGCGCTGGCGGGTCGGGCGCCGGATGCCATTGGGCGTGGCGGCCCGTCACCGTGCTGCTGAGCACCACACCGCGCTCATGCCTCTAGGGGCCGGGGAGGCAGGGGTTTTGGGGGCGGTCGCTCAGGACCGCTCGGAGGGGCACCAGACCGGCGGCCCGGCGGTCCCGAGTCGTGACCTCAGGAGCCGTCGGCCGCGGGAGGTCAGCGTTGACGGGGCGGTGGGTACGGCTCGTCGAGCGCATGCTCGGCGGCATGGTCTTCGCCGGCGCGGCGCGGGCGCTGACGGGCCTGGCGGGGCTCCGGCCGGGCGATGCCGCCGAGCTAGGCCGCCGCCAGTGTCTGGCTGCCGTCTCGGCGCGCCATGAGGAGATCACCAGCCCGCACTTCCCCTGTCTCCGCGCGGTGCCGGGTCGGGTGGTCTTGTCCGAGACGGCGCCGGACGTCATGTTGAACCCGGCGGCGGTCAGGGATCGTCCGGCAGCACTGGCGGCGAACGCGGCGAATGATCCCGCGTCGTTGACGGATGGCACGCGCCCCAGGGCGGTCGCCTCGTCCAGGGATGCCAGCAGCTCGGGCGTGGACGTGTCACCGGCGTAGGTGCTGCCGTAGTCGGGGGCGTCGACGATCGACTCGCGGAACCCGCCGGTCCGGAACCATTGGACTCGCACTCCCGATGGGCCCAGTTCGACGGCGTACTGGCGATACATGGCTTCGACGAGCTGCCACGCCAGCGCCGTCGATCCCATGAGGGGGTGGGGCGGCCCATATCCGACCATGGTCTGGACGACGCCGTCGCGTTGCTTGATCATGTGGGGTGCCACTGCCTGGACCGTGTGCATGTGGGACCGGGCGGCGACGGAGAGGGTGCGCTCGACGTCGTCGACCGGCAACTCGTGAAGAGGGGTCCCCTGTACCTCGTCATAGGTGACGGCTGTGAAGGCGATGTCGATGCGGCCATCGACGTCCACGACAGACCGGGCGTGCTCGCCGGTGGCGACGGCGTCGGTGACATCGAGTGCAGCGGCGGACGCGCTGAGCCCGGAGCCTGTGAGTTCGTCCGCCAGGGCTTGGACAGCCGAGTGGTTTCGACCGGCCAGGTGGACGCACGCCCCGTTCTCGGCGAACGCACGTGCGACGGCCCGGCCAACGGATCCGCCGGCTCCGTAGATCACGGCAGTCTTCCTTTGCAGCATGTGAATCCCTCCGGTGCGACTGTTCGCCTGGGTAGACCTGCGACCACGCGCTGAATCATTGGTGACGGGAGGCGCCCCAGGGGCACGTGGGGCTGGGTAGCCGACCCCACGCCGGGCCGGAGGCGTGGTGAGCGAGCGCCCGGCTGGGGTGGCCGGCCTACGCCGCCGGAGGTGGCGCCTTGATCTCCTGGAGGCGGATTCGGTGACTTCGCATAACAGGGCGGTGCCGCGATGCGACGGGCGATCGCAAGCCGTGCTTCCGGAAGGCACCAGGAACCCCGCTGCGCTCGCCAAGGCACGGCGGGCAGCGAATCTGAGGTCGAGCCGTACACCGTGGATGAGGTGCGTCGCTGCCGGTTGAGGGCCCAGGCGTCGAGGCCGATGATGACGGTCAGCGCGGCCGCGGCCACGCCCAGGAGCGCGCGGTTGCCCGAAACGCCTTTGCATGATGGCGCCTAAGGGCTGGCGAGGCGTCATGGGAGTGATCGGCTCGTCCACCAGGGCGATGGGCCGCTCGCCACCAGCACATCACCGGGGCCGTGCACAGCGCCTGGGCAGGCTGATCTGGATCTCGGGCCGATCCGACGGCGAAGGAGACCAAACGCAGAACGCCGGGTGCTCCGCTGTGGGAACCGCCCGGCGTTGTGCCTGTTCACGCTGGCGGAGGATGCGAGATTCGAACTCGCGAGGGCGTGAACCCAACACGCTTTCCAAGCGTGCGCCCTAGGCCACTAGGCGAATCCTCCGCAGGAGAGCTTACCGGTTCTCGAGGACTGACCGGACATCAATAACGGCCGAGAGGGGGATCGGGCCGTAGACGTGGGGGAAGAGCTGGCCGTCGGCTGGTTCGTGGCGGACGGGGGCCGGGAGCTGGGCGGGGTCGATGACCAGGAGGACGAGGGTCGTGCGGTCGATGTCCTTGTAGAAGCGGGACAGGACGCCCTCGACCTGGGCGAGGTCGGCGGAGCAGTGGATGAAGCCCTCGTCGTCCAAAGTGCGGCCCAGGGTGGACATGGTGTACGACACACCCGTGTCGCGGGCGGATTCCCAGTGGTGGCGCTCGGCGATGTGGAGGAGCGTTTCCTGGGGGGACGAGCGGTGGGGGGCGGGCATAGGGCCGGAGCCTACGTGAGTCGATCTGGGGCGGACGTGGCAACCGTGCAAACCCGGGGCCGCGGATGCCATAGACTCGGGGCAGACCCCTCGCACGGCGTCACCCTGTGAACCTCCCCAGGGCCGGAAGGCAGCAAGGATAAGCAGGCTCTGGCGGGTGTGCGGGGGGTCCCTTGGTTTAAGGCGACACTGTGCTTTCTGACGCTCTGCTTCTCGAGGAGGGCGGACCCCCGATGACCCTGGCTCTGTACCGCAAGTACCGGCCAGCGACGTTCGCCGAGCTCAAGGGGCAGGAGCACGTCGCAGAGCCCCTCCAGCAGGCGTTGCGGAACGGGCGGATCAACCACGCCTACCTCTTCAGCGGTCCGCGGGGCTGCGGCAAGACGTCCAGTGCCCGGATCCTGGCCCGCTCGCTGAACTGCGAGAAGGGGCCCACGCCCGAGCCGTGCGGAAGCTGCGACTCCTGCGTCGCGCTCGGCCCCACCGGCAACGGCCACATCGACGTGATCGAGATCGACGCCGCCTCCCACGGTGGTGTCGACGACGCCCGTGACCTGCGGGAACGCGCGTTCTTCGCGCCCGTCTCGGCGCGCTTCAAGGTGTACATCATCGACGAGGCGCACATGGTCACCCGGGAGGGCTTCAACGCGCTGCTGAAGCTGGTGGAGGAGCCTCCCCCGCACCTGAAGTTCGTGTTCGCGACCACCGAGCCGGAGAAGGTCATCGGGACGATCCGGTCCCGGACGCACCACTACCCGTTCCGGCTGATCCCGCCGGGCGTGCTCCAGGACCTGGTCGAGGAGATCCTCAGGGCGGAGGACGTCCCGTACGAGGAGGCGGCGCTGCCCCTGGCCGTACGGGCGGGCGCGGGATCGGCGCGGGACACCCTGTCGATCCTGGACCAGCTGCTGGCCGGCTCGGACGAGAAGGGCATCACCTACGCCAAGGCCGTGTCGCTGCTGGGCTACACCGACTCGGCGCTGCTGGACGAGGTGATCGGGGCGTTCGCCGCCCGTGACGGCGCGGCCGTGTTCGCCGCGATCGACCGGGTGGTCGAGAGCGGGCAGGACCCCCGCCGGTTCACCGCCGACCTGCTGGAGCGCGTCCGGGATCTGGTGATCCTGTCGAACGTGCCGGAGGCGGGCGGGACCGGGCTCCTGAACGTGCCGCCCGACGAGCTGGAGCAGATGCGGCGGCAGGCCGCGTCGATGGGGCCGGGAGAGCTGACGCGCGCCGCCGACCTGCTGCACACCGGGCTGACGGAGATGCGCGGGGCGACGTCGCCGCGGTTGCTGCTGGAGCTGATCTGCGCACGGATCCTCCTTCCCGCCGCGTACGAGGACGAGGCGTCGATGTTCGCCCGGCTGGACCGGCTGGAGCGCCAGGCGGCGCAGGGCGGGTTCGCCGGAGCCGGTGGCGGTGGCCCTGCGGGCGGCGGGCCGGCGCCGGCGTTCGCGGACGTTCCGGTGCCGCAGGCGGGGCCGTCCGGCTCGTCTTCGATTGTCGAGCGTGGTGGCGGGGGCGGGGAAGGCGAACGGGGTTCTGTGGATAACCGGCCGGGCGGGGACGCCGGCCGGGGCGCCCCGGCCGATGCCGGGCCCGCAGCCGCCGCCCGTCCGCAGGAAGCCCCCCGATCGGCGCCGCAGCCCGCCGCAGTTCAGGCGGCCGCGCCGCCACGTCCAGCGGCCCCGGCGCCAGCCCCGGCCCCGGCGGTACAGCAGTCGGCACCAGCGGCCCCGCCGGCGCCCTCGCAGGGCGGGGCGGACGTCTCGGCCGTCCAGCGGTACTGGCCGGACATCGTCGAGGCCGTCAAGCAGAAGAGCCGGGTCGCCTGGATGGCGATCATGTCGGGCGTCCGGCCGATCTCGCTGGACGGCAACCTCCTCACCCTGTCGTTCGAGGCGGAGGGGGCGCGGACCAACTTCACCAACGGCGGCCGGGACGTGGTGCTCCGCGAGGTCCTCCGGGAGCGGATGGGCGTCGAATGGAGGATCGACACCGTGCTCGGCGGTGCGATGCCCGCCGGTCAGGGCGGGCGTTCGGGCGGTCGGCAGGCGGGCAGGCCCGGCGGATCGGGCGGTCCCGGGGGCGGTGGATTCGGAGCGGCCCCCGCGTCGGCGTCCGGATTCGGCGGGGGCGGGGCCTCCGCGCCCGAGCCTTCGCGTCCCGGACCCGGTCAGCCGGCAGCGCAACCGGAGCCGTCCGGCGCACCGCAAGTGCACGGGGCGTCCGCGGCCTCCGTCCCGGGAGCGGGGCAAGGAGGGGCCGGTCCCGTACGGCAGGACCCCGACCCCGGGCCTCCGCCGCCCGACGAGCCTCCGCCACCGCCCGAGCCCTCGCCGGTGGACGAGAGTGACGAGGTCGACCCGGAAGGCGACGCCGACGCGGACGGTGCGGAAGCCGAGGCCAGCGGCATGGCCCTCATCCAGCGGGAGCTGGGCGGCCAGATCATCCGCGAGATCGACAACTCCTGAAGGCCGCCCGACCCTGAACCCCCTGAGCGGCGCCATTGGGCACGGGCAGGGGGCAGCACCGATAGCCCGCGCCCTAAGCGGGCGGGGGTGCCGGCGCAGGAGTCCTTTGGGGTTGGTCCGGGCGTGTCGGGCGAGATCATCGGGGGTGCGTGCCTTGGAGCAGCGCCGTTCCGCGACGGGGGCGCGTGGGATTCTGGATACGGAGTCGGCACGTACCGGAACGCGGGCGAAACCCGTAGTCTCGGGAAGACAGACGCGATGGTCGGCGGATCCGCCGAGTACGGGGCCCTTCGGGGGCGAGAGGAAACGGAGCACGCCGTGGAACCCGGTGGTCAGGTGAACTTCCAGGAGCTCCTGCAGCAGGCGCAGAAGATCTTCACCGCGCAGCAAGAGCTCGCGGAGGCCGAGGTGACGGGCACTTCGGGCGGTGGGCTCGTCACCGCGACGGTCAACGGCCAGGGCGAGGTGACCGGTCTGTCCATCGATCCGAAGACGATCGATCCCGACGATCCGGCCGATACCGCCGAGACCCTGGCCGACCTGGTGCTCGCGGCCATCCGTGACGCCGGACGAGGCGTACAGGAGCTGCAGCAGTCGGCGATGGCGCCGCTCGCCGCGCTCGGTGGCGGGCTTCCGGGGCTCGGTGGTGCCGGAGGGGGTGGTATCCCCGGCATGCCCGACATCTCCGGCCTCCCGGGCATGCCCGGATTCCCAGGATTGCCCGGCTCCGGTGCGCCCGGTGCGCCCGGTGGCCCCGGCGGGCCGAGCGGTTCGGAGGACGAAGGCGGCGAGGGCCCGGAGGAGCAGGGCGGCGCCGGGAAGCCGGGGAGCTGATCTTCCGTCGGAGCCGGACACGGCCCGGTGCCTGGACGGATCGGCCGTTCCGGCAGGCCGGACAGGCCGTCCGCAAGTCACCGTGAGGTGAGCGGACCATACCGTCACCGCGCCGGGAGTCGTATCGTGGTCGGTCGTCGTCACCCATCGACGGCCTAGCGTGAAAGGAAGGGACCGTTGTACGAAGGGGTCGTTCAGAACCTCATCGACGAACTGGGCAGGCTGCCCGGCGTCGGCCCCAAGAGCGCGCAGCGGATCGCCTTCCACCTCCTCGCCGCCGATCCCGCCGACGTCGAACGGCTGTCCAAGGCGCTCAAGGAGGTCAAGGACAAGGTCCGTTTCTGTAAGACCTGCGGCAACGTCGCCGAGGAGGAGGAGTGCCGGATCTGCCGGGACGCGCGCCGCGACCCCCAGGTCATCTGCGTGGTCGAGGAGTCCAAGGACGTCGTCGCCATCGAGAAGACCCGGGAGTTCCGCGGCCGCTACCACGTGCTCGGCGGGGCGATCAGTCCCATCGAGGGCGTGGGCCCGGAGGACCTGCGCATCCGGGAACTGATGCAGCGACTCGCCGACGGCACCGTGAACGAGCTGATCCTCGCCACGGACCCCAATCTGGAGGGCGAGGCCACCGCGACGTATCTCGCCCGTCTCGTGAAGCCCATGGGGCTGACCGTCACCCGCCTGGCCAGCGGCCTGCCGGTGGGTGGGGATCTGGAGTACGCCGACGAGGTGACGCTGGGCCGCGCATTCGAAGGACGGAGGCTGCTCGATGTCTGACTCCAACAGCCCACAGGACTGGAACGCCCTCGCCGAGCGGGTGGCCCGCCATGTGGAGAACTATCTCAACGGGCTCGAGGCCGTCGCCCGGGGCGATGGCGGCCGCCACACCGTGCCGCTGCTGCTCCTGGAGGTGTCGCAGGTCATCCTGGCCGGTGCGCAGCTGGGCGCCAGCGCCGACGTGATCCTTCCGGACAACTGGGAGCCGGAGGTCGGCGAGGACCCGGACCTGGACGAGATCCGGCAGGGCCTGTCCGAGCGGCTCATCGGGGTGGACGAGTACACCGAGGTCTTCGACCCGTACAAGGACGACGAGACGACGTCCTACCGGCTCTCCGACGACCTCGTCGACGTCGCCAGCGACCTGGTCCACGGACTGCGCCACTACCAGCACGACCGTCCGCTGGAGGCGCTGTGGTGGTGGCAGTACTCCTACTTCAACCACTGGGGCAACCACGCCGGCGCCGCGCTCCGGGCCCTGCACGCCGTGATCGCGGGCGCCCGCCTGGACGTCGCCGACGAGGCCACGGCGGCGACGGAGGCGGCCGGCGTCCTCTGACGCGGTGACGGGGTCGGCGGCGGCGCGTCGTGCGCGGCCGCGGCCCGTACGTGCCCGGGCGGTCTCCGAGCCGGCCGGGCGCCGCTCTGACCGGAGCGAGTCCGGATATTCGCGGTTTTGCGGGGCATACTCGATCAAGCGTGATCAAAGTCGTGGAGTTACCTGGTCGTAACGCATTCGAGTCACCTCGGTAGACTCGACCGCGGTACGCCAGACCCCTATCCGAGGAGCGCCCACTCGTGGCTCTTGTCGTGCAGAAGTACGGTGGCTCCTCCGTCGCCGATGCCGAGCGCATCAAGGCGGTCGCCCAGCGCATCGTCGCGAACAAGAAGGCGGGGAACGACGTCGTCGTCGTGGTCTCCGCCATGGGTGACACGACGGACGACCTCATCGATAAGGCCAAGCAGGTCAGCCCGCTCCCGCCGGTCCGTGAGCTGGACATGCTGCTCACCGCCGGGGAGCGGATCTCCATGGCGCTGCTGGCCATGGCCATCGCCAACCTGGGCCACGAGGCCCGCTCGTTCACCGGCTCCCAGGCCGGGGTGATCACCGACGGAGCGCACGGCAAAGCCAAGATCATCGACGTCACGCCGGGCCGGATCCGCACCGCCCTGGACGAGGGCTCGATCTGCATCGTGGCCGGGTTCCAGGGCGTCTCGCAGGGCACCAAGGACATCACCACGCTCGGGCGCGGCGGCTCCGACACCACCGCGGTCGCGCTGGCCGCGGCGCTGGACGCCGACGTGTGCGAGATCTACACCGACGTGGACGGCGTCTTCACCGCCGACCCGCGGATCGTCCCGGCCGCGCGCCAGATCCCCCGCATCTCCTACGAGGAGATGCTGGAGATGGCCGCCAGCGGGGCCAAGATCCTGCACCTGCGCTGCGTGGAGTACGCACGCCGCTACAACATCCCGATCCACGTGCGGTCCTCCTTCAGCCAGAAGGAGGGCACCTGGGTCGTCGACAGCAGCGATATCGAGGGCAAGAGGGACCAGAACATGGAACAGGCGATCATCTCCGGCGTCGCGCACGACCGCAGCGAGGCCAAGATCACCGTGGTGGGCGTCCCGGACAAGGTCGGCGAGGCCGCCTCGATCTTCACGGTGCTCTCCGAGGCCGAGATCAACATCGACATGATCGTCCAGAATGTCTCGGCCGCCTCCACCGGCCGCACCGACATCTCCTTCACCCTCCCGGCCACCGACGGGCAGACCGCGCTCACCGCGCTGAACAAGGTGAAGGACCGGATCGGGTTCGAGTCGCTGCGCTACGACGACCGGATCGGCAAGGTCTCGCTGATCGGCGCCGGGATGCGCTCACACCCGGGCGTCACCGCGTCCTTCTTCTCCGCGATCGCCGACGCGGGCGTCAACATCGAGATGATCTCCACCTCGGAGATCCGGATCTCGGTGGTGGTCGCCCAGGACGACATCGACACCGCGGTGGCGGCCGCCCACCGCGCGTTCGACCTCGACGCCGAGCAGGTCGAGGCCGTCGTCTACGGCGGCACCGGCCGCTGACGCCGGCCACCGATCGTCGACGAGCGCCCGGCCGTCGCCGGGGGCCTTGACCCCCCGGCGCCGCCCGTCGTCGTCGATGCCCCAACCGTTGAAGCGAAGGCGCCCTACCGTTGGCGAGGGCGCTTGGCCATCGGCGGTGGGCGGCGGGGTTTGGCCCTTTGGCGCTGGCGACGGGTCGTCGAGACTTCTTGGGGCGCGGGGGTGGCGGCCTGGGCGTCAGCGCGGACGGTTGATCGTTGAGGCGGTCGCCTTGGCCGTTGGCGTTGTCTGCTCGGCCGTTGACGTCCAGTGACTTGTCGTCAAGGCGATCGACCGGCCTCGGACGTCGTTGTGCTGGGGGACGGCCCGGTGAGGTCATTTGGGATTCGGGCGCCCGGGAGCGGCGGGGCGGGGCGCGAACAAGTTGAGCTTCCGCGCCTTAGGGTGGCCTACGTGACCGAGACCAAGGCGGTGAAGTCGGAGCAGACGCGTGCGCTGATCGTGCAGACGGCGCTGCGGCTCTTCCGCGAGCGCGGGTACGAGGCGACGACGATGCGGGCGATCGCCAAGGAGGCCGGGGTCTCGGTCGGCAACGCCTACTACTACTTCGGCTCCAAGGAGGAGCTGATCCAGGCCTACTACGACGAGCTCCAGGAGGACCACGTCAAGGCCTGCCGGGCCGTCCTCGACACCGAACGGGAGTTCGCGGCGCGGCTGATGGGGGTGCTGAAGGCCCGGGTCGACACGATGGTGCCGTACCACGAGTTCGCCGGGAAGTTCTTCAAGTTCGCGGCCGAGCCCACCAGCCCCCTCAACCCGTTCAGCGCTGACGCGGGTCCGGCGCGGACCGCGGCCGTCGCCATCTACCGCGAGGTCGTGGACGGCTCCACCCTGAAGATCGACGAGGAGTTCCGCAAGGAGCTTCCCGAGCTGCTGTGGCTCTACTCCATGGGGATCGTCCTGTACTGGGTGCACGACAGCTCCCCCGGCTGCCGCAAGACCTACCTCCTGGTGGACCGCACCGTGCCGCTGGTCAACCGCATGGTCGCGATGTCGCGGCTGCCCGGCTTCAAGTCGGTGACGCGGGAGCTGGTGGACATCATCCGCGACGTCCGCGCCTGACGCGACCCCGCCCGCCGGTCGTGCTCACGGCACGTCAGGTGAGGCCGAGGTGCTTGCGGGCGAAGGTCATCTCGGCCTCCATCTGCTTGATCCGCTCCTCGACGACCAGGGAGCCGTGGCCGGCGTCGTACCGGTACACCTCGTGCGGACGGCCCAGTTCGGTGAGCTTGCCGAGGTAGTTGTCGATCTGCCGGATGGGGCAGCGCGGGTCGTTCTCCCCGGCCAGGATCAGGACGGGCGCCTTCACGTTCTCGATGTAGGTCAGCGGGGACGACTCGCGGTAGCGCTCCGGGACCTCCTCCGGCGACCCGCCGAACAGGGAGCGGTCGAAGGCCTGGAGGCCCTCCATCTCGTCCTCGTAGGCGGCGAAGTAGTCGGCGACGGGGACGGCGGCGACCGCCACGGCCCAGTCGTCGGACTGGGTGCCGATGCCCAGCAGGGTCAGGAACCCGCCCCAGGAGCCGCCCGTGAGGACGAGGCGGGACGGGTCGGCCAGGCCGGACGACACCGCCCAGTCGCGGACGGCCTTGATGTCCTCCAGTTCGGTGAGCCCGACGCGGCCCTCGATGGCGTCCCGCCACTGCGAGCCGTACCCGGTCGAGCCCCGGTAGTTGACGCGGACGACGGCGAAGCCGTGGTCGATCCAGGCGGCGGCGGCCGGGACGAAGGAGTCCTGGTCCTGGGCGGTCGGGCCGCCGTGGACGTCGAACACCGTCGGGAACGGGCCCTCCCCCTCGACCGGCCTGCTGACCAGCGCGTGGACGCGGCCTCCGGGGCCGTCCACCCAGGCGTCCTCGACGGGCACCGACGGCGGGGCGGTCGGGCCGGGCGGGGTGAGCACCACGGCGCCGGACGTGGACCGCACGACGGGCGGTTCGGCGGCCGACGACCAGGAGAACTCGACCGTCCCGTCGGGGCGGGCGGTGGCGCCGCCGATCACGCCGCGGGGCGTGTCGATGCGGGTGAGGGAGCCGGCGCCGGAGCCGGACAGGTCGTAGCGGTAGAGCTCGTCGCGGGCCTCGTGGGAGTGGGAGACCAGCAGCGCGGAGCCGTCGGCGTACCAGTCGGCGCCGATCTCGCCGGGCAGGTCGAGGACGATCTCCTGCTCGGTGCCCGCGACCGGGTCCCAGATCAGCAGCTCGTCGCGGCCGCGGCGCTCGTGGCCGACCAGCAGCCGGGGGTCGCCCGCGACGGGGGAGAAGCCGGCGCCGTACACGCCCTTGCCGGGGCCGTCCCACAGGTCGGCGACCGCGGTCCCGTCGGGGCGGACGACGCGCAGGGCCATGTGGCGGCTGTCGCCGTGCTCGCTGTGGCCGATGGCGACGAGGGTCTCGTCGCGGGAGAGGGCGGCGACGTGCGCGTCCTCGGCGTGCTCGTACAGCGTCTCCGGGGCGGCCCCGGGACGGCACAGGTGGACGGTGTTGCCGCTCTCGGTCGTCCGGCCGACGAGCGCGAGCCCGCTGGACCCCAGGGCCAGCCCGGACGGGTAGGACGGCTCCAGGCCCGGCACGGCGGGATCGCTGCCCGAGCCGTCGGCGCCGGCGATGTCCGCGGCGCCGAACGGTGTGCGCCGCCAGATGCCGAACTCGTCGCCGTCAGTGTCGGCGAACCACCAGATCGACTCACCGGTGGGGTCGACGCCGCCCATCCACGTGCCGTTGGGACGGTCGGTGACCTGCCGCCGGGTGCCGGTCGTGCGGTCCCAGGCGTAGATCTCCCAGGTGCCGGTGACGTTCGACCGGTAGGTGCTGCGGTGCGGGGCGTCCAGGGCCCAGCCGGGCAGGCTCACCCGCGCGGCACGGAACCGGGCCTTCCAGCGCTCTTCGTCGACCATGCCCTCAAGTATGACGGTGCGGTCTCGATGCCGACGCCCGCTCGGCGGCGCTGACCGCGGAAGGCCGGAGGTCAGGGGCGCCTGGGCTCGGAGGGGGCGGCCAGCCGGGCGAGCACCCGGTCGATCTCGGCTCTCACCTGGCGGTCCATGGCGCGGGCGAAGCCCGCCTCCACCGCGACCTGGGCGCCGGGGCGCAGCCGGGCCAGCACGTCGGTGAGGCCGGCGAGGTCCTGCTCGGCCATCCGCGCGACCACATGCCTGGTGATCAGCCGGACGAACACGGCCGCCAGGTCGTCCATGCTCCGTTGCAGCTCCTGGCTGGCCGAGAGCACCTCCTCGAGCGGCACGCCCGCCTGGACCAGCGTCACGGTGGCCTCCAGCTGGCGGCGGCTCCAGTGGGTGACGCGGTCGCCGTCGATCTCGATGTGCCCCAGGCGCACGGCCCGTTCGACCGATCGCGTGCTCACCTGGCCGGGGAACAGCGCGGCGAGCTCGTCCAGAGTCAGGGTCACGGGGGTCTCGGTGGACCAGGGGGTGGTCACGGCCTGCTCGACGCCGAGCACGGCCTCGATGTCGCGGCCCTCTTCCCAGGCCGACAGCAGCTCGCGGATGCCCTCCAGGGTGTGGCCGCGCTCCAGCAGGCTCGCGATCATGCGGAGGCGGGCGAGGTGGTCTTCGGAGTACAGCCCGATCCGGCCCGCGCGGCGCGGCGGGGGCAGCAGCCTGCGCTCCTGGTAGTAGCGCAGCGTGCGGACGGGGAGTCCGGCGGCCCGGGCGAGCTCGGCGATGCGGTACTCCCGGACGGGGCGCGGCGGCGCGGGATCGGCGCTGGTGATCGCTTCGTTCGCCGGGGTCGGGCCCCCGTTTTCCCGCGCCGGATTGTCGCTCACGGCGCAAGCATAGTTCGCCACGGTCCCCGCACACTGCGTGATCGCGATGAAGCGGGACCGGTCGGGGTTTGCGGCCCGATATCCGGGTCTGTCCCCGCGGTCGGTTCACCGTTCCGGTACCGGGACTTCCCAGGGGCGCCCTATGGGGCCGGGCCTGGGTGGGCTAATCTCAGCCGGTCCCGTTCACGCGCTCCCCGTTCTGGAAGGGTGATCGTTCATGCCCAGGACCTCATCCACGTTGGTCGCGGCCGTCGTGCTCGTCTCGGGGCTGGGGGTGACCTCGTGCTCGCAGGACCGCTGGTGTGAGCATGACGCGACCGACACCGTGGTCAGCGACAGCTTCTGCGAGAAGAACACCCCCGGGTACGAGTGGGAGTCCGGCGGCGACTCCAAGAAGAAGAAGCGCAAGAAGAGCCACTAACGCACGACGCGTCCGCGGGGGCTAGACGCGCCTCCGCCGGGCCGTGGTCTTGCGTGGCCTGCGCCGCCGGGGCCGATCCTTGCGTTGCGGGTCATCGGCCAGGAGCAGTTGCTCAAGCGAACGCGGCACGATCTCTTCGCGCCTGTCGGTGAACTCTTCAGGCTTGTCGGCGTATCGGGAGCGCATCTGGGTCGCCTCCTCTGCGCACGGTACGACGAGGGCTAGGCGGCGGTGGTGTAGGCGGGAAAGGCGAGGGCGATGGCATGGAGGGCCCAGCGCATCCGGACGGTGTACGCCTCGGGGTGATCGCCGGCCTCCTGCGCCACGTACGCGGCGCACGGCGCGTGGTCGCCTCCGCAGGCGCACAACCGCGCGTCGATCGCGGCCCGGACCTGCTCGGGCGTGGGACGTCCCGATGCCTGCAGCGGGGAGGCGAACAGGATCTGGGCCAGGTCGGAGGTGCTCATCGAGGTGGGGCTCAGCGTGTGCGACATCGTGTGCCTTCTTCCGTCGGTGGGGGGTCTCCAAGCCCCTGCCGCTAAGTAAGACTCTGACGATCCGGCGAACTCATCGCTATCGGGGAAAGCCCCCAAAGAGAGGGGACCTAGCCCCTAGAGCCGTTCTAGGCATAACTCCACCCGCCCCGCGAAACTTCCGGTCCCCCGCATCCTTTACCTGCGAGCCTCTGCGCTACGAGCGTGCGAGCGTCTCGTAGAGCAGGGCCTGGCTCTCGTGCGGGGGGAGGGCGTCTCCGGAGAGCAGGCCCCACTCGTGGACGAAGCGGTCGACGTCCTCCTGCTTGTCCATGTAGTACTCGCCGGTCGCCTGGTTCAGGTGGACGACGTCGGGCAGGTCGTCCTCGGCGAAGCGGAACACCGTGTACGCGCCCCCCACGCCGAGGGCCGTCACGGCGGTGAACGGGACGATCTGGAGGGTCACCTCGGGCGATTCGCTCAGTTCGAGCAACCGCTCCAGCTGCCCGCGCATGACCTCGGCGCCTCCCCAGGCGCGGTGCAGGACGGCCTCGTCCAGGAGGGCCCAGAGCTTGCGGCCGCCGGCCTTCAGGAACAGCTCCTGGCGTTCGATCCGCAGGTCGACCCAGCGCTCGACCTCCAGATCGGGGGTGCGGGGCTGCCTGAGCCTGGTGACGGCCCGCGCGTAGTCCCTCGTCTGGAGGAGTTCGGGGACGACTTGCAGCTCGTACACCCGGAGGAGCGAGGCGGCCACCTCCAGGCCGAGGTAGTGGTCGGTGCCCGTGGAGATCAGGTCGCTGTAGCCGTACCACCATCCCGGCCTGTTGCTCTCCTGGGCGAGCTGGAGCAGGGACTCCCGCTCGCGTGCCTCGGTGATCCCGTACAGGGTGAGCAGGTCCTCCACGTCCCGCACCTTGAACGGGGAGCGGCCCAGCTCCATGCGGCTGATCTTGGAGTCGCTGGCCCGGATGGCATGGGCGGCCCTGGAACGGGGAATCCGCCGCGCCTCCCGGAAGCGGCGCAGCCGCGCCCCCAACAGAATGCGCGGAACAGTGGGCCCGCCCAGCCCACCCATGGGTTCGCCTGGGGCGGTTGGGGCAGTGGGGCCGTCGGGGACGGTGGGTTCTTCCGGGGCGTGGGCGGGTCCGCCGTCCGTTGCGTTCCCAGCCTTCACTGACCCTCCCGAACGACGAATCGCGGTGTCCCCGCCGACCCCTTGACCTTAGGGTCGTCCCGTTGCGCGCACAGCACCGGCCCCAAAGCCGAAAACGGTCAAATCGCCCATTTTCTAACGCCTTCCGCGCGGGGATCATCAGATCAACAGCGTGAGAGGCGGCCCCCGAATGACCGACCTGATCCAGCTCACCGACCGTTCGGACGTCACCCCGGCGCTGCGCCGGGGCCTCATCGACTGCTGGACCCGAGTGACCAACGGCGACGGCGAAGCCGGCTTCCCGTTCCCGCCCGTCCACGCCCACAACGTCGCCCCCGTCATGGACGCCCTCATCACCCGCCTGCACCCCCATCGCGAACGGCTCCTCGTCGCCCGTTGCGGCGCCGCCCTCACCGGGTGGGTCGCCCTCAGCCGCGACCCCAACCCCCGGATCGCGCACTGGGGCAGCGTCAACCTCCTGCAGACCCTGCCGTCCCACCGCAAGCGCGGCGTCGGGACGGCCCTCATGCGCCGCCTCCACCACATCGCCCGCGAGGAGATGCGACTGGAACGGCTCCAGCTCGCCGCACGCGGCGGACTCGGCCTGGAGCATTTCTACGAACGGCTCGGCTGGCGGGAAGTGGGCCGATGGCCCAAGTCCGTCTGCCCGGGAAAGAATGGCACCCGAGACGAAGTCATCATGGTCCTGCGTCCCCTGTAGCCGCACGCAGCCAATTCCCGGATCCGCCACGAGGTCCTCGGCGACCACGGCCCGGCCTCCATCATCATCACCGGTATCTACGACGAATCCCGGCTCCTGGAAATCGAGGCGGTCGCCGTGGCGCGCGGCGTCCCGGAAAGAAAATCGACATACCAGTACATAGACTCTGCATCTCGTGAGAAGCCGCGCGCCCTCCGCGATCGTGACCGAAGATGGAGGGCGGGAGGCGTGAATGACCGGCGATTACCGAGGTCCGAACATCAACGCCCGCCGTCTCGGGCTGTACCTCCAGCGCACCCGGGAGATCGTGGGGCTGTCGTACGAGGAGGCCGCGGCGCGGACGGGCTGCGAGTCCGACTGGCTGGTGCGGGTGGAGACCGGCTTCGCGCCGCCGGCGCCCGCCGAGGTGGAACGGCTGCTGGAGCGCTACGAGGTCCGCGAGGCCAAGGTCGCCGAGCTGATGATCGACCTGGCCTCGCGACCGGACGGCCCGCCCTGGCTGGCCGGGCGCACGATGAAGGCGGAGGCGCGCGACGCCCTCATCTCCGAGTCGGAGGCGTGCGTCGTCCACACCTACGGCTTCCAGAAGATCCCGGATCTGGCGCAGGCGGAGGAGTACGCCCGGTTCGTCGCCTCCGTCCAGATCATGGAGTGCGACGAGGAGGCCGAGTGGGAGCTGCTGGACCACCGCCGGCGTTTCCGCGCCGGCGGCCGCCGCCGCTTCCTCGACGTGATCGTCGACGAGCACGCCCTGACCCTGCCCGTCAAGGATCCGAAGGTGATGCGCGCGCAGCTGCGCCACCTGCTGGAACTCGGCGAGAGCCCCGACGCCAGGGTGCGGGTGGTGCCCGACGGGGCGCTGTTCTACGAGGACCGCGCCCACCCGTTCGACGTCCTGGAATTTCCCGGTATCAGCGACCGGATCAGCCTCATCCACACCATTCTGGGCATCGGCCTGGCGCGGGGTGATCTCACCGACCTCTGGGAGACCATCGAGGAGAAGTCCGCCGCCTCCCCCGAGGAGTCCCGCACCCTCCTCCAGACCCTCCTGGAAGAACGCACCACCGGCTAGCGGCGCCGCGCCTGCCGTGGGGCGGCTCCGGCCGCCCCACGGGCCTCCAACGCCGCGTGGACGCGATCGCGCGCCAGCGGAAGCGTCCCGAAGCGGATGCCGGTGGCGTCCCGCACCGCGTTGGCGAGCGCGGGGGCCACCGGGTTGAACGGGCTCTCGCTCATCGACTTGGCGCCCAGCGGGCCCAGCGCGTCGGACGTGTCGGCGAAGAACACCTCGGTGCGCGGCACGTCCCCGAACGAAGGCACGTGGTAGTGCCGGAAGACCGGCGTCGCGACCCGCCCGGCCCCGTCCACGACGAGCGACTCGTACATCGCCGCGCCCACCGCCTGCGCCACACCGCCCTCGACCTGCCCGCGGCACTGCATCGGATTGATGACCCGCCCGGCGTCCGCCCCGTGGACGCTCTGCAGGATCCTGATCTCCCCGGTCGCGGCGCACACCGCGACCCGGAACCCCTGGACGTTGAACGCCACCGAACACGGCGCCCCGTCGGACGCGCCGTCCGCGACCAGCTCCCGGCCGCCGAGCCGCGCCGCCGCGGCGACGGTGGCGAGCTTCAGGCAGGTGCCGCCGGAGCGGATCTCGTCGCCGTCGAAGACGAGGGTGGACGGGTCCGCGCCCGCGTGGTCCCCGGCGACGGCGGCGACGCGTTCGCGCAGCGCCCCCGCCGCGCGGGCGACGGCCAGCCCGGTGACCGTCGTCCCGGTCGAGCCGAACGCGCCGGTGTCGTGGCCGACCTTGTCGGTGTCCGCCTGATCGATCCGGACCCGGTCGACGGTCGTGCCCAGGACGGCGGCGGCGAGCTGCCGGTGCACGGTCGTCGTCCCGTTCCCGAACTCGGCCATGCCCACCGCGAGCTCGTAGGCGCCGTCGGCCAGCAGCCGGATCCGCGCCTCGGACCGGTGCCCGCGCGGCGGAATCGTGTCGATCATCGCCAGCGCGACGCCCCTGCCCACGGACCAGCCCTCCTCCTCGGGCCCGTCGCCGCGCCCCAGGGCCTCGTCGACACGGGCCAGGCACTGGTCCAGGCCGTAGCTGCCGATCACGGCCTCGTCCGCCGACGGGACCTGGAAGCTCACCATCGCGTCGCCGGGACGGATGATGTTGCGTTCCCGGAAGGCCACCGGGTCCATGCCGATCGCGCGGGCGAGCTCGTCGATCGCCGACTCGACGGCGAAGATCCCCTGGCTGAGCCCGTAGCCGCGGTAGGCCCCGGAGGGGACGGTGTTGGTGTAGACGGCGTACCCGTCCACCCTCTTGTTCGCGCAGCGGTACACGCCGATCGACTCGTTGCAGGCGTGGAACACGACGCCCGCGTGGTTGCCGTACGCGCCGGTGTCGGTGACCACCCGCAGCCGCAGCGCCGTGAGCGTGCCGTCGTCCCGCGCGCCCGCCTTGACCTCCACGGTCGCCGGATGCCTGGTCACGGCCGCCTCGAACTCCTCCTGGCGGGTGAACTCCAGTTGCACCGGACGTCCGGTCCGCAGGGCCGCGAGCGCGACGACGTCCTCGGTCAGCATCTCCTGCTTGGCGCCGAACCCGCCGCCCACCCGGCCGCACACCACGCGCACGCCGTCCTCCGGAAGGTCGAAGAGCGCGCACAGGGCGTCCTTGGTGAGGAACGGCACCTGGCTGCTCGTGCGCACCGTCAGCCGGCCCGACTCGTCCACCCAGGCGATCGATGCGTGGGTCTCAAGGTGCGCGTGCTGGAGACGATGGCTGGCATAGGTGTGCTCATGGACGACGTCGGCCTCCTCGAACGCCGCCTCGACATCGCCTATGCCGCCGTGCACCTCGGCCGCGATATTGCGTTCCGCACGGGCGATGTGCTGCTCGGCGCCCTTGTCCCCATGCAGCACGGGCGCACCATCCCGCATCGCCTCGTCGGGATCCAGGACGGCCGGAAGCACCTCGTAGTCGACGGCGATCCGTCGGCAGCCCTCCTCGGCGGCCGCCACGCTCTCGGCCACGACGGCCGCGACCCGCTGACCGGTGAACCGGACGACGTCGTCGAACAGCAGCGTGTCGGAGGGGTCGTCGCCGGGGTTCTGATGCCGTCCGGTCGAGTAAAGCCGCCGCGGCGCGTCCTCGTGCGTGAACACCGCCTGCACGCCAGGGACAGCCTGGGCGGCGCTCGTGTCGATAGAGACGATCCGGGCGTGCGCATGCGGCGAGCGCAGCAGCTTGAGGTGGAGCAGGCCCTCCATGGCCACGTCCAGGGTGTAGCGGGCCTGCCCGCTAACAATCTCTGGCCCGGCCGGTGCCGGTACGTTCCGTCCACACGGATCGCCCTCCTCCGGCTCCTCCACGTGGACGATCCCGTGCACGGCGTCGTCGATCGCACGGTAACCAGTGCAGCGGCACAGGTTCCCCTTGAGCGACCGCGCGAGGTCTTCCCGCTGCCCTTGATCGAGCGCGGCCACCGTCATGATCATTCCCGCGGTGCAGAAGCCGCACTGGAAACCCTGCGCCGCCAGGAAGTCGCGCTGCAGCGGATGCGGCCCCAGCCCCTCGATCGTCGTCACCCGGTGCCCGGCCGCGCGGAACGCGGGAAACAGGCAGCTGTGCACGGGCCGGCCGTCCACGTGCACGGTGCACGCGCCGCAGTCGCCCGCGTCGCAGCCCTTCTTCACCCCGAAATGACCGAGCTCCCTCAGAAAGGTCCGCAGGCACTGCCCAGGACATGCCTCGGCATCGAACACCCGACCATTGACCTCGATCCGCATCCGGATCACCTCCCCCCGGCCGTCGCGAGCTCGTCCCTGATCTCCTCGGCGAACCGGAGCGTCATGTGCCGGCGCCATTCCGGCGTCCCGTGCACGTCGTCGAAATAGGACTCCGGGGGGATCACGACGTCGAGGGCATCCCGAAGCTCCCTCGACCCGGGCGTCCGGCGGAAGAACAGCAGCACCGGACGCGGCGTCGAGGCGGTCACCGTCAGCGCGAAGGAGCCGTCGTCAGGCGACCACCTGCCGATGAGCAGCGCCGCCGAACGGCCGAGCGGCGCCAGCGAGGTCCAGCGGAACGCCGTCCGGAACCGCATCGCCCACTCCGGCAGCATGATCGAACGCAGCAGCTCACCCGGCTCCAGGACATTCCTTCCCGGCCCGGTGACGAAATCCGCCGCCGCGACCCGCCGCTCGCCCCCGCCGGTCGTCCAGATCGTGCACTCGCCCTCCAGGGCCGCCGTCAGGGAGATCATCGGACCCGCGGGCAGCGACATGCACAGATTGCCGCCCACCGTGGCCTCGTTCCACACCTTGAAGGAGCCCAGCAGTGCCCGGCGGCACTGGTCGATCAACGGCGCCGCCGTCCAGTCCGCCGGCATGTCCACCGACAACTTCGCGAAGGTGCACGTCGCGCCGATCTCCAAACCCCCAGGCCCGATCCGCAGCGGCTCCCAGCCGAAGCCCCGGAGATCGATGAGCCGCTCAAGGTCCGGCTGCGGCTCGGAGAACAGCCACGTCCCGCCGCCGAGCCACGCGTCCCCCGGCCGCCACGCCGCCTGCACCGCCCGGGTGGGCGCCTCCACCACCGAAGTGATCCCGTTCAGGTCCATAAGCAGTCCATTCACGTGACCAGTGCGAACAACACGATGAGCAGCACGTAACACGCCACCACCAAAGCCGCGCCCGCGACCTGAACGCGCCGCGAGCGTCCGGGCGGCAGCCAGAAGGCCAATCCCCGATTCACCAGCGGCATCATGACCCAGGTCAGAATCGAGACACTCAGCACATTCCCAATGAACAGCGCCAGATACAACGGCGCCCCCAGACCGGAAACCTCCCGATCCACCGTCAACGTCAACACCATGACCGTGGGATACAACGCAAGCAGCACCGCCATGGCCTGCTTCCAACTAGGTGGAGCCCCCTCCCGCGCCCCCTCGAACCGGAACCACCCACTGAACGCCGACCGGATCTCGCGCACCTCATAATCGCTGAAACACTCGTCCCCCTCGTCCAACAACCGCCTCCGAACCTCGGAGTCCATCCACCGTCCCAAATTCTCCCGACTATCAAAACGAAAAATAACGACCCACCTATCCTGAATCCCCTCGACAGGCTCGAACAGCTCCGACCCCATGAACCCGGGAAATTTCTCCTGCGCCTTCAACGTCTTACGCTGCCACTCCAAAAAATCCTGTTCCCGCCCAGCCCTGACCTCATGCGACACCACCGCGGTCACCGCCTCCTGCGCGCGCGCCCCACCACTGAGCACCTCCTGCGCCGGCTCCTCCTCGAACAGCCCACGCCCCTCCTCGATAAGCCGCCGCCGCGTACCGGACCTCAACCACGCGCTCAACTGGTCGACGTCGGAGAAGCGGAACACCACCACCCACTCGTTGCTCGCGCCGGACTCCGGCGGGTACGACTCCGTCCCCTCGAACCCGTCGAAGCCCCGTGCGGCCCGGTTCACCCCTTCCTGCCAGCGCCGGTAGTCGTCCTCGCACCCCCGCAGAACCTTCTGGGACGTGACCACCGTCGCCCCGGCCGAGCCGTCATTTGCCCTGACGCCCATAAGGGGTAGCGTAGTAACAAAGCGACAAACAGGACAAATTGCCCATAAATTACCGAGCGGAGGTTGCGCCATGGGGCAGCGGGAGTTCCTGGAAGAGGCCGTCAGGCTGGCCGTCGAGTCGGTCGAACAGGGCTGGGGCGGCCCCTTCGGCGCCGTGATAACCCGGGACGGCGAGATCGTCGCCCGGGGTCAGAACCGCGTACTCCTCACCGGCGACCCCACCGCGCACGCCGAAGTGGAGACCATTCGCAAAGCGATCGCCCGCCTCAACCCCGAAGCCCCCTCCATTTCGGAGGAGCACCAGAACGAGAGCACCCTCGAATACGTCCCCCGCCCCGAAGGCTCCCCCGACCCCCTCAGCGAACGAGCCCGCATGCTCCAGGGCTGCACGATCTACGTGAGCGGCGCCCCCTGCCCGATGTGCATGAGCGCCATCTACTGGTCACGCATCGACGAGGTCTACTTCGCCAACGACCTGGCCGCCACCGCCGCCATCGGCTTCGACGACGCCTTCCAGTACGAGGACTTCCAAAAACCAATGGACCAACGCCGCATCCACATAGAACAAATCCACCCCGAACTAGGTGAAAAAGCCTACGAAGCCTGGACCACCAAACCCACCCGCCACCCCTACTAACCCGAACCACCAAAGCCCCCTCCGTCACGGAAGGGGGCCACGACGGCGTCCACACGATTTGAGCCCTGAGTTCAAAACCCCCTTTCTCAAGGCCATTCAAAGAAGTGCGCGGCGGCGCAGACCTCCAGGCGGTAGCCAGAACGCCTCCACCGCCACAACCGAGCGCTACCCACACACTCCCCGACGCCGGGGAAACCCCAGGCCAACCGCTCAATAGAGGGGCAGAACTGTAGGGAGGACCCGGCCCTCCTGGGGCAAAGCATTGTCGGAGCGATCACAGGTCGACGTGTCATGCGCCGCACCGGAAAAGTGGCTGACGTGGCGAACGCGCCATGGCCCCACCTTGCGAGTCTGGGTGAATCTCGCGCCCCGCACGAACTCGCTACTGGGTCTCCCGGATGAGGGTGGCGGCCTGGCCGGAGAAGCGCACGGTGGCGTTGTGCGGCGCGGCCTTCACCCAGTCGTCGAATCCGGCCATGGAACACTTGCTGGCGCCGGGCGGCCTGATGCCGTCCGGGCACGTGCTCCCGGCCACGTACAGGACGGTGTCCTCGGCGGTGAAGAAGACGACGTCGCCGACGGCGAACTTGCCCGGCGCCATGTAACGCAGCCGTCCCCACTGCGACTTGATCTGCTGGCCCCCTTGCTGCGCGAGCGGGGTGCGCTGCACCGCTGGGGCACCCGAATCACCCGAGCCCTCAGGGGTGGAGGTGCCGCCCCGCGGAGTGGAGTTGTCGCTCGGCGCGGGCGCGGAGCCGGCGGGTGACGAGGGCGCCGCCGCCGGACCGTTGCCGTCGCAGGCCGTCAGACCGAGCGCCAGCGCCGCCGCCACACCGGTGATCACGATCTTCCGCATGGGTCTCCGCTCCCGTCCTCGGTGCGCGTTCTTCATGATCGCGCTGTACCGGGTGAGATACGGGCGCGGGCCGGTGAGGTTGGCGCGCCGCGACGTGATCAATCCGACCCGGCGCGTCCCGAACCTGCGGCCCGGTGCGGGCGTCCGTGCGTACCGGCGGCACAGGGACGGCCGCTTTGAAAACGTGCACCGCTCCGCGCAGTTCTCTCGACACCCACAGCAGGGTGCCGCCCAGGCTGGCCAGGACCTTCAGGTTCATCTCGCGCCTGCGCTGTTCGCTCGAGTAGAACAGTCGATCGCGATGGGTACGCTGTCCATGCCGGCCACCTCGGCCACGACCACGGCGAAAACCTCACCGACGTACTTGGCCGCCATGGCCAGGCTCTGGCCGAGGCCAGGCACCATACTCAAGTTCTCTGTGTGGCCCTCAGGGACGCCCAATCCGCTATCAACGCTGTCCACTCCCTTCCGACCTGCGAACGCGCAGCCGCCTCGACAGCCGGAGGCGAGACACACGCGGAGGTCGGTGTAGCAGCGGCGGCCAATGACTTCCCCAGACCGATCACCGACCCGACGCTCCTCCCACCGCCTCCTACCAGCGAACGCAACAGCCATCCACGTCCGCAGTGGAAAACATCCAGGAGGCCTGATGATCGAGCCGATGACCCACGAGGAACTCGCCGCCCTCCCCACCACAACCACCATCGAGACCGCCGCCCGAGCTCTCGGCCTCGGCCGAACCTGCACCTACCAACTAGCCCGTTAGAACCGCTTCCCCTGCAAGGTCATCCGCGTAGGCACCAGCTATCGAGTCGTCACCGCCGACCTCCGACGCCTCATGGCTAGCATTGATCGACCATGGTCGAGTTGTCGTCCCCGGGACAGCACGCAGACCCCGCCTAGATCAGGGTGAGAACTCAAGGGCACCCGCTACAAGGGGGCCTGCAGCCCCGGGGCGGCAGGCTGCGACCTCTGCGGTGTGCCCCGACCGAACGTTGTGTTCTGACAGCTGCAAACCGGCACCGCCCGAGATTTAGATGATCCTTTCAAGGGGCGGTGTCTGACGGTGGGTTGGTTGCGCGCGGTTGAACTTGAGCAAAAGGGGTCTCGCAATCCCCAGCCCCCGCGATCCAGAGGAGTCCTCCTCGCGGCATCTGTCTGTCACACCGTCCCCCGCTGTTCACACGGATAAGCCCTCCGGGTCGTTACACGCGCCACCTATCGGGTGGTGATCAGCGTTACCAGGAGGTTCGGCAACAATTCATCGTCCGCATTGGACCATGTTCACCAGCCAGGCTGAGGCCTGCGCAACCAAGGCGCGCAAGGGCTGCTCGGTGCTTCTTGAGGGGGTCACGCTGTTGATGCGTGTGTCTCTGCTGCATCAACGTTTGGTGACTCAATATCCATGGTGTCGTCGAAACTGAGCTGACCGTCTTTTGTGGCGACCTTAAGGCGGTTCTCAGCTGCGTCTATATATTTCTCACTGATATCATAACCTAGGCATCGGCGCCCCATTAGGACAGCAGCGACCGCTGTTGTCCCGGCGCCTACGAATGGATCAAGTATGAGATCGCCTTTTCGGCTGGTCAAGGCGATGCAGCGCCCAGCGAGCGCCAAAGAAAATTCTGCGCCGTGCCCATTCTTGCCCGTTGACGTGGGTAGAGACCATACATCGGTGATCTTCTCTGCTGATTCATGGCGCAGGTTGGGGCCGCCGAGGTCTGGTTCCAGAGCTTGCCATGCTTCCTTATTAAAGAATGGCGTGCGCTCGATTGTGAGGTGCAGGATGTACTCGGCTTGCCGGGAAACCCGGCTCTTGGCAGGCTCTGGCATTGCCGGATGTTTTCGCCAAGTTATGAAACTCTTGAGTTTGTAGCCAATTCGCGACGCGCGCTCTGCGATTCGCGAAGGAATGGAACTCAGTTCAGCGTCATCGAGGTACATATGTCCAGCGCTATGCCGACAGGCGCTATGCTCCGTCCACCCTTTACGGCTTCCGGATTTTTCTCCCATGGCATCCAGCCACTCACGAGCGTTTCCACGGATAGGCGTCCGAGTGTTGTAAGTATCCATGATATTCCACCACACCGATCCTTCTGATTTGATAGCTGGCTTCAAAAGCAGAAGTAGCTCAATCGTGTGGCGAATGAAGCCTTCGGGGGTCTGTTCGAAGCCGTACGGGCAGCTTTCGCCGTCGGCCCAACGGATGTTTCGCTCATTATCGTAAACGCGCATGCCCCAATAGGGCGTCGACGTCACTACGCACTGCACCGAGCCGGCCTCGAGCCGCGGAATTAGTTCCCGAGCGTCCCCGACACACAGCGTAGCGTCTCCGATCTGTCTTGACGAGCGGCGAAGCCCAGGAATCTGGCTGGGTGGCGTCGCCGAATACTCAAGAAGGTACTTCGGGATGCGACTGCGAGGAATGAAGGTCTCTTGAAAGCCATCGACGTCTAGCAACGTCAGGACTTCAGCGAGTGTGAATACCCGAGGGCGGGTACCTGGCCGGTCGAGCGCACGGACCATGAAGGCACGGCTCATCCCGATGACAGCCGAAACGAGGTCAGCATCGAACTCGGCCTGAAGTTCTTTCTTGCTGTAGTCTCGCTTGAGCCTGTCGACGGGGGATCTGGGGATGATGTCGTCGATCACGACGACCTCTGCCACTTCATTGAAGCGACGATACTCGCACTGTCAACCCATGCTCACAACGACACGCCGCGTCAGGCGATCATTGCTAGACAGCTTACGGGTGTCCTCGTTCAGTCTTGTGTGGGTCCGAAGGTACGAACGAGCCATTCACGGATCTGCTCCCACTCGGGATCCGTCTTGCGCCTTGCTGCCCGTCGTTCCTGCTGCATCGCCGTAATCCCTGCGATCAAGTCTTCGGCCCGTGCAAAGTATGCCTTTCGCCCACCGCTGTATGCGCTGCGAGCTCTTTCGAACGGCACGTGACGGCTAAGTTGCGTGTCGATCTTGTAGCTCGCAAGCCCGCCGGCCTCCACCAACGAACGCACCATCACTTTGTGGTCTGCCGTGACCTGGACCTTCGGATCCTCACCCTCGCGGTAGGCGAGTCTCGTGACCTCGAACCTCGGCGTGTACTCGGATGGTCTTGAGTGCCGCCACTCTTGAGTCAGCGCGAGGTCGGCCGCCGTTTCGTCCCAGGCCCGGCCGGTAACCTCGGAAGCGCTCTCGTGCACAGCATCTACGACATCACCTTGCAAGCGGCCAATGTTACTGTGCACTGCGATCAGGATACGATTCAGCGGCATGTCGCGCAAATGCGCAGCTTTTCGCTCCTTTTCAGAGCCGTACTTCAAATATTCGACGTCGAGCTGCAGGATTGTAGCCGCCCGGCGACGAGCCAGCCCATCAACGATGGTACCGTCCTCATACTCAACGACGGGGAACTGCTTCATGAATCCATGCTCGCGCATTGAGGAAAGCAGTGCCTGAAACGGGCCCCCCTCTGGCTTATCGGCGATACTGGGGATGAACTTTCGGACGTCAAATCCAGCTGCTCTTAGGCGTGTGTTGTCACGGTCGAGTCGCTCGCGTGCAGGTTCGAGCCCTGGCGTATATTTACGAATTTCTCCGTCGGGATAGCGGACGAGTGGCGGCCGCCCCGTCAAGCTAAGAGTCCGTGTTCCGTTATCGATCCCCGTGATGAGGATCCCTGCCTGCACGCAGGCCTGGACCTTTTCGTTCACGTATTCGCTGTCCCCAGCGAGATGCAGCTCACGAGGTACAAGCACGCGTAGGCGTCCGATTACGCGTCCAAAAAGCTCGATGTCGGTTATTGCTGAGCTATCGGTATCTGCAACGTACTCGTGAACGGCGTCGTAGATAGCCAACCGTGATGCGTTGTCGGGGGGGAGATCTTGAGTGTTCGCAGTCTCTCGCATCGGTCCATCATCTCACATGCGTGAGATCGCGCGACTGTGGAGAGTCTAGCTGCTCGGTCGAGGGGAAGTCATCCAGGTTCCAATCGACCCGCGCTTGCGTGAGCGCTCCGTCGAGTAGCCCCCGGAGACGGCTCATCCGCGTGAACATCTCAGCTTGCTTGTTTGGAGAGACGTCCAGAAGGTCATCTACCTCGAAGCGGAGCAAGCCGCTAATGTGAAGCGCCGATCCCTTGCTCTTGCGGGGAGTACTCTTGAACCCCGACGCGATCGCCTTGATGTCCTCGGATCGAGCTGCGCGGGCTCGTGTGACTACCTCGATGGCTTCCGCTTCTGAAGGTGCGGCATTGGCCTCGGTGATGATCCGCCTGAGGTGCGCAGCGGGGACCCTCGCATCCATGGCAAGGGTTGTAGCCTGCACGAAGACAGTCTCTAGCTTTGCCACGTTCAGTGCTGCGCGTGCGCTATCGGCCAGGTCTTTCAGCTGTTCGGTGGCCAGACCGTCCCGGGCCGCTCGCAGGGCGAAGTGTTCGGCGGCCACCCACCGGGCAAGCCGAGACGCCTTGACCCCTGTCATACGAGAGTATGCCTTTGTGTCGAGCACCTGCCCTTCGTCGACAGCGCCCGTTACGAATGCGCGGATCTCCTCGTCTGTCATTGAGAGGCCGTGCGTTTGATTGAGTTCTACGGACAGCGATCGTGCTTGGAGCGCAGAGATGTCCGAACAGATGTAGGCGGCGATTGTTTCCGATTTGTTGCGCCGGCAGGCCATCCAGCGGCTGTTGCCGTCCACGATCTCGAACCTGTCGCTGACGACGATGGCAGGGAAGATTGCTCCGGCCCTCATCTGTTCTGCGTAACGATCTACCATCGCTTTTGGTGCCCGGTGTTCACTCAAGCGAACCTGGTTACCTTCGACATCGCGGATCTGATGGATGGCAAGGTTCGGTTCGAACACGTAGCGCACATGGCGGGCAGCGAGTTTGCTCTCGGTCTGAGCCGAGGCTGCAGGGTGCATGAAGTCTTCCTCTCTCGGAGCCCTAGGTGGAGCTAGCGCGACTAGCCGGAGATGTCGGCCGCGGCGCCGGTGGTTTAGTCGGACTGGTCGCTGAACCGACCCTCTGTCTCGTCGCTTGGCGGCGTCAGGTTCCACTCTTCCTCGGCGCGCCGGACTACATCATTGAGCCGGTCTCGAAGAAGCTTCATGCGCTGGTATGTCTCGAACTGCTTCTCAGGGGCCACGTCCAGCAGGTCGTCAACCTCGAAGCGGACCAGACCGCCAATGTGTTGGGCCGACCCTTGGGAGCGTCGGTTGTTGCGGGGACTGAAACCGGACCCGACGGCCCGGATTTCCTCCAGGCGAGCATCGCGCTCGGCTGCGACGATGGTCAGCGCCTCCGACTCCGATGGGGCGGCGTTCGCCTTAGCGACGACCTTCTTAGCCTCGGCCGCCGGAATACGCGCCTCGGCGGCAAGTTGGGTAATGGCGCGGAAGACGGTGGCTAGGCGTGCCGCGTGGAGGGCGGCTCGAGTGCTTGGGGGCAGCACGTTTACGTGCCGGTCCTCGATGCCCTCACGTCCTGCCCGCGCTTTAAACTGGGTCTCGGCGATCCAACGTGCGATCTTTGTGTCGCTCACGCCAGTCATCCGGGACAAACTCCGGATGTCCGCGTGCTGGCCTTCCAGAACAGCACCGTCCACGAACCTGCGGATTTCCTGTTCGGTCATGGCAAGGCCATTGGACTGGTTGAGCTCAACTGAGAGAGAGCGCGCTTCCAACGGCGTAAGTCCGTGGCAGATGTACGCGGGGATGGTCGTGTCGCCGTTCCTGATGCGGGCCTCAAGACGCGTATTGCCGTCGATGCGCTCCAGTCGGTCGTTCAGGACGATCGCGGGGAACTGTGCGCCGTGCTTCATCGCGACGGCGTACCGGGTGATCTGGTCCTTTGGAGCGCGATGCTCAGTCAGGCGCACCTGGTTTCCTTCAGCGTCACGGATCTCGGAGATCTGCACGTTGGGCTCGAAGTCGAACTCAATGCTTCGCGCTCTGAGCATCTGCTCGATCTGCTGAGAGACAGCGGGGTGTGCCGTCCGGGAGTTTCGGGGGGCCATGTGCGAGCTTCCTTCCGTAGTCCAGCCTACGATAGCCCAACGCTAGCAGATTGCGTGAACGGATTGCAATCCAGGATTCGAAATCATGGCTGACCTGCACAAACGTTGCATAGAGTACATTGTCGATCAGCCAGTGCTGTGGACCTCGGATTCACTGTGAAGGCGACCGTGTAGCTAGATGATCTACGACGAGAAGTCAACCGGCTAGAGGCATCCGACCTGACGAACCCTGGAGGTGTTTTGCTAGTGATTCGGATGTCGGCCCTCGGCAAGGCATGCTCTGCAGCTTCCGGAGAGTACGCGCCGAGCTTCGCTACCCCACGCCGGAAGCATGAGGCGAGCGCCAGTGCTGGTGCGCCGGCTCAACTCGACAGCGCGGTATGCCTGCTTTGCTAGCGCTCTCGCTGCACCTGGTGGAGCGGTTGCCTCCGGAGGTGAAGCCCTGCTGCCGATGGTTGTGGCGGAGGCACGTTGGAAGCAGTGGTTCCGGCGTACTTCCCAAACTCCTGGTTGGTGGTCTCTGTGAATTCGTCTCGTCCTGCCCCAGAGCCTCATAGCCGCCCATGGCTACATACTGGGCGCCAAGGCATCACGCTGCAGGGGCGTGCAGGTCTTGGCCGGAGGTGGTCGAACCTTTGGGAAGCAGGCAGGCGACAATCACGTACAGCTCACGGTCGCTGTGGCGACTCGACGCTCTGATCTGCGGTGCGAGAGAGGAGAACGTGGAGGCGGTGTAATGCGACCTCGGCTCCGAGCCGGGCCGGGCCGGTTGATGCTCTCCGCCGCTCAGCCGTCTGGCGTTGGCGCGTGATCAGATCGAGTCCGTGGTTGGCGGTGTCTCCGGTGTGTTGTAGAAGGTCACTGATCAAGGTCGAGAATTTGATGCGCTTCGGCGCGGGTCGCGGCCGGTGCGCAAAACTTGATCTTCAGCTTTGAGTGGAACGCCTCCGCGGCGGCATTGACCAGCGCGCATTCGACCCGGCCCATCGACTACCCCACTGCCAACTCCCGGCACAGCGTGGCAGTGCGGGCCGCGCTGTGCTCGACCTTCGGTCGCCGTGGCAGAAGGGCCCTGTTCCCATGTCGGACAGGGGAGGCGAACGCGGCGAGTAGTATGGCGCGTTTCAGGGTCTTGTTGCCGCCCTTGGGCGGGTGTTCGCCCTTGATGGAGGAGCCGGATCGGCGAGTGATGGGGCGAGTCCAGCGTAGGCCGCCAGGTGTCCGGGAGTGGAGACGGCGGCAATGTCGCCGATCTCCAGCGAATCCTTGCGGCGGTTCTGATCCCGAGCCGGGGCATCGAGATCAGGACCTTGGCAAGAGGGTGCGCATCAGAAGTCTTCTACACCTGCACTGCGACCTGTTCGCGTTGCTCGTGCACCGTTCGCAGCGAGCGGGCCAGGTGCGGCAGGACGGTCGATGCTGCCGTGTGTCGGGGACGATCACGGCCTGGGCCTCCAGCGCGGCCAGGACGACTCCATCAGCCGTCCGGCCATCTGGGGTGCCAGCGGCTTGGCGGTGGCCAGCAGCTGGTCGCGGCTGGCGGTACGCAGACCATCCGGGCCGTCGAAGGCGATGAGCAGTTCCAGGGCGGCGGGGCGGTGCTGTCACGGTCCCAGGGCCATCTCCAGGGCGGGGTGGATGGTGACCGGCAGTCCGCAGGCCGGTTGGCCAGCCTGGTCGCCTCCCCCGGCCAGGTCATCGTCAAGCCCGACGAGGACTTCCCGCTAGGCCAGGGCCTCCTGGCCGGTGTCAACTCGTCGGAGGGTGTGCGGGAGGCGCGGGCGTCGGTCTTGGCGTTGCCCGGGTGAAGGTCGGCCGGGCGGCGCATCGTCAGGCCGGGCAGGTATTCGCCCTTGCCCACGTCCAGACCCAGAACACCGCATATTCGCCATTCACGCTCCACCTCCCTCGGGGGCTGTGTTCGGCCTGGTCACAGCTCTGGCGACGGTTGCCGGCAGCCACGTTATGGCGAACGATTCCCTCGTCACAGACGGTGTCTTGTCCCTATGAGCGGTCCACCGACGCCACCCCGGCCCGGTGACAACACCTCCCGGATCATGCCTGCGACAGGAAGCCTGAGCCATGCCGGGCCGGGTGACTTGGCTCCCCCCGAGGCGGGGACGTGAAAGGTAACGGGGGAGATGGGTGTTCGGTGGGTGCTGGTCCGGGACGGACGGTGTTCGTGGGTGGAGGTTCAGTCCCACGGACGAATCGCGGACAAAAGATCTTGAGGCCGGCCTCCTGTTTGGAGAACCGGCCTCTGACCTGGCGGTTTCTGTCGGGGTGGCGGGATTTGAACCCACGACCTCTTCGTCCCGAACGAAGCGCGCTGCCAAGCTGCGCTACACCCCGGTGGTGGCTGCCCGGGAGTCGTACGTGCCTCCCGGCGCCTCGTCCACTTTAGCGGATGTCTGGGGGTGCTGCGTCCCTATTTAGCGGGGGACGAGGGTGAGGAGGGATGCTTCGGGTGGGCAGCAGAAGCGGATCGGGGCCATCGGGGAGGTTCCGAGGCCCGCGGAGACGTGGAGCCAGGAGCCGCGGTGGCGGTGCAGGCCCTTGACCCGGGGGCGGTCGATGCCGCAGTTGGTGGCCAGGGCGCCGTAGAAGGGGACGCAGACCTGGCCGCCGTGGGTGTGGCCGGCGAGGAGGAGGTCGTAGCCGTCGACGGCGAAGCGGTCGAGGTTGCGGGGTTCCGGGGAGTGCATGACGCCCAGGTGGACGTCGGCCTGCGGGTCGACCGGGCCGGCGATCTTGTCGTAGCGGTCGCGGTTGATGTGGGAGTCGTCGATCCCGCCGAACTCCACGTCGAGCTCGCCGACCTTGAGGCGGCCGATCCGGTTGTTGAGGTCGAGCCAGCCGGCGGCCATGAGGGAGGAGCCCAGTTCGCGGTACGGGAGGTCGGGCTCGCGGCGGCGCTTCTTGTAATCGGACTTGCTGGTGCGCCAGATGTAGCGGGTGGGGTTCTTGAAGATCGGCGAGTAGAGGTCGTTCGAGCCGTACACGAAGACGCCCGGACGGTCGAGGAGGGGGCCCAGGGCGTCCAGGAAGGGGCCGATCGCGTCGCGGTGGGCGAGGGTGTCGCCGGTGTTGACGACCAGGTCGGGTTCCAGGGCGTCGAGGGAGCGGACCCAGTTGATCAGGCGCTTCCGGCCCGGGGTGAGGTGGGCGTCGGAGATGTGCAGGATCTTCACGGAGGGGCGTCCCGGGGCCAGGACGGGCACGTCGAAGCGGCGCAGGCGGAACCAGTTCCGCTCGACGACCGACGCGTAGCCGAACGTGGCCGCGCCGGCGCCCGCCATCCCAAGGGGCAGGGCGTAGAGCTTTCGCACGGTTCTCCCTCCAAGGCACCGAACCCGACACCTCATATGCTCCCAGAATCGGGCAGTGTCGCGTACGACGGTAATCCTGGTGAGACCTGGGAGACCGGACGGGCATGATTGTGACCATGAGTGCCCTGAAGGAGAAGCTGGAAACCGACCTTTCGGTCGCGATGAAGGCCCGTGACGAGGTGCGGACCCGCACCCTGCGCATGGCCCTCACCGCGGTGAAGAACGAGGAGGTCGCCGGCAGGCGGGCCCGCGAGCTGTCCGACGACGACGTCGTGAAGGTGCTGACCCGCGAGGCCAAGAAGCGCCGCGAGGCGGCCACGGCGTTCGACGACGCCGGCCGGGAGGCGCAGGCGCGGGCCGAGCGGGACGAGGGCGAGGTCCTGGAGGAGTACCTGCCCGCCCAGCTCGGCGACGAGGAGCTGGCCGCGCTGGTCGCGGAGGCGATCGCCGAGACGGGGGCCGAGGGGCCGAGGGCGATGGGTCAGGTCATGAAGGTTGTGAATCCGAAGGTCGCAGGGAGGGCCGAGGGCGGCCGGGTGGCCGGCGAGGTCAAGCGGCAGCTTGCGGGGGGTTGAGGCTGGAGGGCGCCCGGTAGGGCGCCCTCCGCGCCCCGCAGGGCGACCTCCGTCAGTTCTCCCAGGGCCAGCGGAAGCCCGGTTCGTTGGGGCGGCGGCCGGGCCAGCCGTCGTTCCTGCGGCTGCCGTTGCTCGGATAGATGATCACGGTGGTGCCGGGGCCGACCTCGGTCTGGGCGCCCGGTGACGTGGACGCCACGGACCCGCGAGGCGCGTCCGACTCGATGGGCCGCGGCGAGACCTTCACCTCCAGCTCGGCGGCCTTGAGGCGGGCCGTGGCGGCGCCGACCGACATGCCCTTCACGTCCGGCACCCGGATGGTGTCGCCGAAGTCGCGGGTCGGGGTGGCGAACCCGGGCGAGGGCTTGTCGGCCAGGGCGCCGCGCATGCTCTGCTGCCACATGGCGCCCGGGGTGTCGGCGCCGTACACGCCGTACACCTTGTAGCGCCAGGGGCCGCGGAAGTCCCAGTACGCGGTCGCGGCGGCCATGTTCGGGGTGTGCCCGGCGAAGACCGCGCAGCTGTGGGCCTCGCACGTGCCGGTCTTGGCGGCGGCGGGACGGCCGATGCCGCGTCCCTTCGCGGTGCCCTGCGTCAGGACGCCCTGCAGGATGTTGTTCACCTTGTCGGCCACGGCCTCGTCCACGACCTGGCGGCAGTCCGCCTTGGGCAGCTTGACCTTCTTGCCCTCGGAGTCGACCACGTCCACGACCGAGACCGGCGCGCAGTACTTGCCGCGGGCGCCGAAGCCGGCGTAGGCGGCGGCCAGGTGCACCATGTCGATGTCGTTCACGCCGAGGACCTGGGACGGGAGCGGCGCGATCGGGTTGCCGTCGGCGCGCTTCATGCCGAACTTCTCGGCCATCTTCACCGAGTTGCACACCCCGACGCGCTTCTCCAGGTAGGCGTAGAAGGTGTTGACCGAGTGCCAGGTGCCGGTCTTCAGGTTGAAGTTGCCCGCCTCGCTGTCACCGGCGTTGGAGACCGAGGGCCACGGGCCGCCGCCGAGCCACTCGTTGTCGTACTTCTTGCCGTTGAACATGCCGGTGTACTTGCACGGCTGGAAGCCGCTGATGCTCGTGGTCTCCGGCGAGTTGATGCTGGTGCTGACCGGGATGCCCTGGTCGAGCGCGGCGGCCAGCGTGAACACCTTGAACGTCGAGCCCGCGGAGACGCCGCTGCCGCCGCCGTGCGCCGAGTCGGCCGCCAGGTTGATGGTGGTGCGGCCCTTGCCGGCGCCGAACCGCTTGCTCACCCCGATCGCCTTGACGTGACCGGTGCCGGGCTCGACCATCGCCTCCGCGCCGACCCGGTTGCCGCCGGGCGCGACGTTGCCGCGCAGCGCCCGGTCGACCGAGTTCTGCGCCTTCATGTCGAGCGTGGTGCGGATCGTGTAGCCGCCGCGGTTGAGTTTGTTGACGATGTCCTGCCGCTGCTTCGGCTTCATCTGCCAGTACTTGCCGCCGGACAGGATCTGCAGCATGTCGTACTTCACGTACTCGCAGAAGTACGGCGCCTTGCTCGTCTCGCACCCGCCCACCGGCTCGGTCTTGTTGAGCTCGATGGGCTTGGCGGCGGCCGCGTCGGCCTGCTGCTTGGTGATGTGCTGCAGCTGCACCATCCGGTAGAGGACGATGTCGCGGCGCTTGCGGGCGGCGTCGGGGTTGCGGATCGGGTCGAACGCGGTCGGGTTCTGGGTGATGCCGGCCAGCAGCGCGGCCTGCTCCAGGGAGAGCTGGGTGGCGGGCTTGCTGAAGTAGCGCTTGGCCGCGGCCTGCACGCCGTACGCGCCCGCGCCGAAGTAGGCGACGTTCAGGTAGCCCTCGAGGATCTGGTCCTTGGTGAGGCGCTGTTCGAGGTCGAGCGCGTAGCGGAGCTCGCGCAGCTTGCGGCCGACCGTGGGCGCGGTGGCGTCGAGGTACTCCTCCTCGGTCTTGGCGTTGTCGACCAGGAGGTTCTTCACGTACTGCTGCGTGAGCGTGGACCCGCCCTGGGTCTGCTCGGAGTTGGCGTTGGTCGCCATCGCGCGGATGGTGCCCTTGAGGTCGAGCGCGCCGTGCTCGTAGAAGCGCGAGTCCTCGATGTCGATGATGGCCTGCCGCATGACCTGGTTGACCTGGTCGAGGCGGACCGATTCGCGGTACTTGTCGAAGAACCGGGCGATCTCCTTGCCGTTGGCGTCGTACATCACCGTCTTCTCCGACGGCGGCGACGTCTTCAGCTCGCCTTCCATGCTCTCGAAGTTGTTCGCGGCGTCGCGCGCGGTGAGTCCCGCGCTCCCGACACCGGGCAGCGCGATGAACGCGACCAGGACGCCCGCGACGACACCCGCTCCCAGGAGCCGGAACAGCGTGGAGAAGGCCTGCCGCCGATTCTCTTTTGCACCGTGCACGCGCTCTAGGGTACGCGGGGATGACCAGTGCATACGGGACACGTCCGGCGGAGGCGGCGTGTGCGGGCTCGGGCGGCGGCGTGCGCTCGGGCGGTGATCCTGCTGGTGGGTGGCGGGTTCGGGGCGCGGGCCGGGTGCGTTCGGTGTGGTTGTTCGTTGTTGTTTGTCCGTGCTCAGTGTTGCCTGACGCAGGCCATGACGCCTGGTCACGGGGACCGGATTGCCGGTTTCCCATCCGCCCCGGTCGTCGGTGCGGGACGATGGGGTCGTGGCCGCGGCAGTGAACCGCGGAGTGCCCACGTGTGCGCGGAGCGTGCGGCCGGGTGGGTGGTGCGCTCGGGTTCGGGTCGGCGTTGACGGGGGTGGGCGGTGTGTCTGTCCGGTACGACGGTGTGCGCCCGGCTCGCCCGAACGATCCTCGGTTTGGTGTCAACCAGGCGCGCGGCTCGCGCGTCAAGCAAAGGTAACTAGTCCGTTCCGGCGGTATGGCCCTGGAGGGCTATATCGAGAATGGGCCCATCGGGGAGTGGTGGATCCTCCCTCGCTTCCGTAAGTTCTTCCCCACGGCTTTCGTTTGGCGGCCTGACGTCCGCGCCCGTCTGGCCAAGGAGCGCAAATCGACACAGACCCTAGGGGAGTGGGGCCAAGATGTGGATCACGGATTGGACCGCCCGCGCCGCCTGCCGTAACGCGGATCCAGATGCCTTGTTCGTGCAGGGGGCGGCGCAGAACCGAGCCAAGCTCATCTGCCGCGGCTGCCCGGTGCGGACGGAGTGTCTAGCGGACGCTCTGGACAACCGGATCGAGTTCGGCGTCTGGGGCGGCATGACCGAGCGGGAGCGACGTGCCCTGCTACGGCGGCGTCCGGATGTGCGCTCGTGGCGCGACCTGCTGGAAACCGCCAAGGAGGAGTACGAGCGCTCGGTCGAACCCGACGAGAGTGAACTCGTCGCCAGTTGACCGGTGTGCCGGCCGGCGGCGATCGGATGCGGCCCTGAGGGGCAGAGGCGCGGTTCGGCGAAGTTCAAGGTCTTGATCAGTGGGTCGTGGGCCCGCACTCGTTGGTTGAGTGCGGGCCCACGCTCATGTCCGCCCGCCATGCGCGCGGAGGCGTGTGCGGGACGCGGCGCGGCGTCCTCTCGCGTCCGTCGCGCGGGTTCTCCCGGTGCCGGACGCGGGGGCTCCGGGTGACGGGCGATGCCTCCGGCGGCGAGCGAAGCGCATCGCGATGAGGCGATCACGGGGATGGCGAGCCGGTATTGGTCGGCCGTATGTGGTGCCTTTCTGGTCCGTAACCCGTCGTGGCCGGATCCGGCCACGGGGTGCCCGTTTAGCCCGAGGCCGCCGCTTTGATCCCCTATGTCCACCCCGGGCCGTGTCCTCGGTGAGGCGCTCCAAGGCATGCGTGCCATGTCCCCGCGCGCGTGGAGTCGTCCTGCTTGTCACTCGGCGGCGCCGCCTTCCCGTCGCGCTCACGGACGTGCGGGTCGCCTCGCGCCGTGCCGTGTCTTGGTGGGAGGGCGTGTGGTGTGGCGGCGGGAGTGCTGTGCGTCCTGGGATGGCGTGTCCGGCTCGGTGCGGGACGTGCCTTTGTCAGGCGGCTTGTTGGGTGGAGAGGTCCTGGCCTACTCGGCGTAGGCCGTCCAGGTCGTGGACGTCTTCGGCCTGGGCGGGGACGGCGGTGATGGGCACCGTGGGGTGGGTCGAGGCGAAGTGCTCGCGGAGGCGTTCCTCGCGGGCCGCCAGTTGCATGCGGGCGGTGTGCATGCGGAGGAGGGCCGCGGTCAGGGTGTGTTCGCCGCGTTCCTCCAGATTCTCGGCCGCGGCCTGGCTGCGTGCGGCGGACAGCGCGTCGGTGGCGGCCTCGTGGACGCGGTTCACGACCAGGCCGGCCAGCGGCATGCGCTCCTCGGCGAGGCGTTCCACGAAGTAGGAGGCCTCGCGGAGGGCGTCGGGCTCGGGGGCGGCGACCACCAGGAAGGCGGTGCCCGGTGTCTGGAGCAGCTTGAAGGTCTTCTCGGCGCGTTCGCGGAAGCCGCCGAACATCGTGTCGAAGGCGGCGACGAACGTCTGCACGTCGCGGAGCAGCTGGACGCCGAGCACCTTGTTGATGACGCCGGTGAACATGCCGAAGCCCGCGCTGAGGACCTTCACGCCGAGGCGGCCGCCGGTCTTGGCGGGGGCCGCCAGGAGCTTCATGAAGCGGCTGTCCAGGAAGCGGCCCATGCGTTCGGGGGCGTCCAGGAAGTCCAGCGCGTTCCGGGACGGCGGCGTGTCGACGATGATGAGGTCCCACGCGCCCGAACGGTGCAGCTGGCCGAGCTTCTCCATCGCCATGTACTCCTGCGTCCCGGACAGGGACGACGACAGCGACTGGTAGAAGGGGTTGGACAGGATCTGCTTGGCCCGGTCGGGGTCGGCGTGCGCCTCGACGATCTCGTCGAAGGTCCGCTTCATGTCGAGCATCATCGCGTGCAGCTCGCCGTCGCCGTCGATCTCGATGCGGCGCGGATTGTTGTCCAGCTCGGACAGGCCCATCGACTGCGCCAGGCGGCGGGCCGGGTCGACGGTCAGCACGACGACGTCGCGGCCCCGTTCGGCGGCGCGGACGCCGAGGGCGGCGGCCGTGGTGGTCTTCCCGACGCCGCCGGAGCCGCAGCACACGATGATCTTGGTGCGCGGGTCGTCGATCAGGGCGTCCACGTCCAGGACGGGCGGGGTCTTCGCGGTCGGGCTCATCTCGGGCGGCCCCTTCCGTTCGTCTCTGGAGAGCGCGTCGGCGCCCCGGCCCCGGAGGTCACGCGGCGCCCTGGGCCCGCAGGGACTCGGCCAGGTCGTACAGGCCGGCGAGGTCCATGCCGTCCGACAGGAGCGGAAGGGAGTAGCGCGGGCGGTCGACCGACTCCAGGCGCTCCTTCTCGCCGGCCTGCATCGCGGTGCGGCGGGCGTGCTCGGTGGCCTCGGCGGCCAGCGCGACCGCGATCGACTCGGCGTCGTGCTCCAGGCCGGCGGCCTTCACCCCGCGGATGATCTCGTCCCGGTCGAGGGATCCGGCGGCGGCCGCGGCCAGCGCGTCGGCGCCCAGCATCGGCGGATGCTCCATGTTGATCATGACGCCGCCGACGGGGAGGCCGACCTCGGTGAGGTCGTGGACACCGTCCATCGTCTCCTGGACCGGCATCTCCTCCAGGAGCGTGACGAAGTGCACGGCGGTCTCGGGGCTGCGGACCACCTTCATCACCGTGTCGGCGTGGTTGCGGACCGGGCCGACCTTGGCCAGCCCGGAGACCTCCTCGTTGACGTTCAGGAACTTGGTGATCCGGCCGGTGGGCGGGGCGTCCATGACCACCGCGTCGTACACGTACGAGCCGTCCTTGGCCCGGCGCCGCACCGCCTCCGCGGTCTTGCCGGTGAGGATCACGTCGCGGAGCCCGGGGGCGATCGTGGTGACGAAGTCGACCACGCCCAGCTTGGACATCGCCTTGCCGGCCCGCTTGAGGTTGTAGAACATCTCGAGGTACTCGAGGAGCGCCTCCTCGGTGTCGATCGCGAGCGCGTAGACGTCCCCGCCGTCCGGGGCGACGGCCACCCGGCGCTCCTCGTACGGCAGCGGGGGGCAGTCGAACAGCTGGGCGATGCCCTGCCGGCCCTCGACCTCGACCAGGAGCACCTTCCGGCCGCCGGCGGCCAGCGCAAGGGCCAGCGCGGCGGCGACCGTGGTCTTGCCGGTCCCGCCCTTGCCCGTGACCACGTGGAGGCGTACGCCGTCCCAGTCGGTGTCTCTCGCGCTCACCCGATCGACCATATCGTTCGCTCGGCAAGGACTTTTAGAGGGTGCCCCGCCTCATGCAAGTGATTCCTGACACGGTTCCAGGGGCCGTTCCAGGAACGATCCCCCCTACCCCTGTTCTCCGCCGTGCCCAGGAGGTTAGCTGGAAAACGTGCAACCGGTCGTCGGGCCGGGGGCGGCCGGCTTCAGGGGCTGCCTCCCAAGGCCGGACCTCCCGCGCGAACGGCCGGCCTCCCGGGTCTCAGACGGCCCGGGACCACCCTCGCGTGAAAGGTGCCCGTGATGGAAGCGGTAGCCCTCCTCATCCTCGTCCTCGGGGTGCTGGTGCTGATCGGGGCGGCGTCGTCGCTGCGGGTCGTCCAGCAGTTCGAGCACGGCATCGTGTTCCGGTTCGGCCAGGTGCAGCGCGGCGGGCGGCTCCGGCCCAGCGCGCTGCGCGGCCCGGGGCTCACCCTCATCGTCCCGTTCGTGGAACGCATGCAGAAGGTCAACCAGCAGACGGTCACGATGAACGTCCCGGGGCAGGAGGGGATCACCCAGGACAACGTGAGCGTCCGGGTCGACGCGGTCGTCTACTTCCGCGTGATCGATCCGGTGAAGGCCATCGTGAACGTCCAGAACTACAGCTACGCGGTCTCCCAGATCGGGCAGACCTCGCTGCGCTCGGTGATCGGGCAGACCGACATGCAGGAGCTGCTCGGCGAGCGCGAGAAGATCAACCTGCGGCTGCGCGGGATCATGGACGAGATCACCGACGCCCCCTGGGGGATCCGGATCGAACGGGTCGAGATCAAGGACGTCTCGCTGCCCGAGGGCATGAAGCGGTCGATGGCCCGCCAGGCGGAGGCGGAACGGGAGCGCCGCGCCCGGATCATCACCGCCGACGGCGAGTTCCAGGCGTCCAAGCGGCTGGCCGCGGCCGCGGAGATCATGTCGCAGGACCCGGCCGCGCTGCAGCTGCGGCTGCTGCAGACGGTCGTGGAGGTGTCCGCCGAGCGGAACAGCACGCTGGTCATGCCGCTGCCGGTGGAGGTCCTCCGGTTCTTCGACCGGATGGCGGGCGGCCCGGCCGAAGCAGCCGGGGAGAGCGCCCAGAAGGACCGTCCGGGGCTGGGCGAACGTCTCGCCAAGGCCGAGCAGGACCTGCTCAAGGCGGCGGAGGAGCCGTCCGCCCTCGGCTCGGCCGAGGACGTGCCCCCGGTGATCGGCCTGGACGAGCCCAGGGCGCCCAAGCAGCGGACGCCCGGACTGGAGTCCGGCTCGTCCACCTCGGAGGCTGAGGCGGCGGCTACCGGCGAGGGCGCCGGTGGGGATGAGCGTGGCGTCGCCGCCGGGCGCGGCCAAGGGCAGCGGCCGGACGGAGAGACCGCGGAAGCTCCCCATCGCGAGTCCTGATCGGACGGACGCTCCCCCGGCCGACCGGGAACGGATGACCAGGCGGCCCCTGGTTCCGGCTTGCCCTAGACGGGTGTGGGCCGTGGCCGTCTGAGCCAGGGGCGGCGGCGCGGGCCGTGGAGGCGCTGTGCGGGGAGGGGGGATCGCTAGGCTGAGCGGCATGAAGAAGTGGGAGTACGCGACCGTTCCGCTGCTGGTCCACGCGACCAAGCAGATCCTTGACAACTGGGGCCAGGACGGGTGGGAGCTCGTCACGGTCCTGCCGGGGCCCAACCCCGAGAACCTCGTGGCCTACTTCAAGCGCGAACTGGAGCAGTGAGGGTGGGCACGCCCGAAGAGCGGATCAGCGAACTCGGGCTGGAGCTGCCCGAACCCGTCGCGCCGGTGGCCTCGTACGTCCCGACCCTGCGGACCGGGAACCTGGTCTACACCTCGGGGCAGGTCCCGTTCGTCAAGGGCGAGCTGCGCGTGCTCGGCAAGGTGGGCGCCGAGGTCGACCTGGACCAGGCCGTCGAGCAGGCGCGGATCTGCGCGCTCAACTGCGTCGCGGCGCTCAAGGCGGAGCTGGGCGAGCTGTCGAGGGTCGTCAGGATCGTCAAGGTCGTCGGCTTCGTCGCCAGCGCCCCCGACTTCTACGGCCAGCCCAAGGTGATCAACGGCGCCAGCGATCTGCTCGGCGAGATCTTCGGCGACGCGGGCAGGCACGCCCGCAGCGCGGTCGGGGTGGCCGTGCTGCCCAGCAACGTCCCGGTCGAGGTGGAACTGATCGCCGAGGTCTCCTGACCTCCGAGGCGCGGTGACCGCCGGACCGCACGCGTCCCGGTGCCGCGCGGCGCCGGGAGAGGGCGCGGACGACGCGCCGTCCGCAGATGCCCGCCGTGAGATTGCGTCCGGGTCGTACGCCGATCTCACGGCGGGCCCTTGCCCCTGCCCTCTGGTTCCCGGGGGCGGGGCTTGACGGAATGACATTCGGTATGTCCGAATTGGCCGCCATGAGGATCAGTTGCGGGGACGGGCGATGGTGAACGGGCTGAAGCTCCCGAAGGAGATGCGGGAGCGGATCGAGGACATCCAGGCCGGCAAGATCGAGCCGGTGTCCGCGCGCGACGCGGCGACCGTCGTCGTCCTGCGCGACCACGCGCGGTACGGGCTGCAGGCCTTCCTGCTGCGCCGGGTGGTGTCCATGGACTTCGCCCCCGGCGCCTACGTCTTCCCCGGCGGCTCGGTCGACCCGCGCGACGGCGAGGCGGTGCTCGCGTGGTCGGGGCCCTCCCCCGCGGAATGGGGTGCGGCGTTCAAGGCGAGCGAGACCGTCGCGCGCGAACTGGTCTGCGCGGCGGTCCGCGAGACGTTCGAGGAGACGCTGGTCCTGCTGGCCGGGCCCACCGAGGCGTCGGTCGTGGACGACACCAGGGGCGAGGACTGGGAGGCCGACCGGCAGGCGCTCCTGGACCGTTCGCTGTCGTTCGGGCAGTTCCTGGACCGGCGCGGCCTGGTCCTGCGCACCGACCTGCTGCGTCCCTGGGCGCACTGGATCACCCCGCTCGTGGAGTCCAAGCGGTACGACACCCGGTTCTTCGTCGCCGGGATGCCGGACGGGCAGCGGGCCCGCGACGTCAGCACCGAGGCCGACCAGGTGGCGTGGGTGCGGCCCGCCGAGGCGGTCGAGCGGGCGTCCCGCGGCGAGTGGTTCCTGATGCCGCCGACGCTCGCGACGCTGTCGGAGCTGGCCGGGTACGAGACGGTCGCGGACGTGCTCGCCGCGCCGCGCGAGATCGTGGTGCACGAGCCCGTGGCCAAGATCATCGATGGGGAGGCGTATCTCGTCCCGCCGGAGGGCAAGGAGGAGCACTACCCGAAGGGCTGATCCGATGTCACCGCGCCGTGGTGGGAATGTACCGCTTTCGCGAGCCGTGGTGTGGCGGCTGGCCGGGACGTCCGCGCTGCGGCACCTGGACCGGCTGGGGTGGAACCCCGTCCGCCACCCCGATCGGCGGTCGGGCAGGATGGGGCAGATGAGCGAGATCGACGGGATGGGCACGGAACGGGCGACCTGCTGGCTGGCGCCCAATCCGTCCGCGATGACGCTGGACGGCACCAACACCTGGGTCATCGGCGAGCCCGGCGCGGAGGAGGTCGTGGTCATCGACCCCGGCCCCAAGGACGGCGTCCACCTCAGGCGGGTCGTGGACGGGATCACGGCACAGGGCCGCCGGGTCGGGCTGGTGCTGCTCACGCACGGGCATCCCGATCATTCGGCGGGCGCGGTGAAGTTCGCCGGCCTCGCCGCGGCCGCGGCCGCCGCCGCTCCCGGTGCTCCCGGCGGGACGCGGGCCGGCACCGTCCCCGTGCGGGCGCTGGACCCGCGCCACCGGCTCGGTGACGAAGGTCTGGCCGAGGGTGACGTGGTCGTCACCGGCGGCGTGGAGCTGCAGGTGATGGAGACGCCGGGGCATTCCGACGACTCGCTGACGTTCTACCTGCCCGCCGACCGCGCCGTCCTGACCGGGGACACCGTGCTCGGGTACGGCACGACCGTCCTCGAAGGCGGTCTCGGCGACTACATGAGCTCTCTGGACAGGCTGCGGAAGTTCTCCGAGGACGTCGAGGCCGTCACGATCCTCCCCGGACACGGCCCCAAGCTCGACGACCCGATCGGCGCGCTCGACCACTACATCAACCACAGGCGCGAGCGGCTCGCCCAGGTGGAGGCGGCGGTCGCGGCCGGGGCCCGCACCGCCAAGGAGGTGGTCGCGCGCGTCTACGCGGACGTGGACAAGTCCCTCTGGCCGGCCGCCGAGTGGTCCGTCCAGTCCCAGCTCGACTACCTCAACGAACGACGCCCCTGACCTTCCGCGCTCCGGTGTACGGCCGCCCGCCTGCCCGTGCTCGTGGGGCGCCGAGCACCGGGCTGTGTTCCAGCGAGCGCGGCATCGCTTCGCGACCTGGCGGGTGACGTTCGCCCACCGCCCAGGTGACGCGCACGCGCTCGCGCGTACGGCGAGACAGGCCCTGGGCGCCTGGGAGCAACGCGCGTTCGGGCGACGTGCACCGGACGCCCAGGGGTCGGGAGGGACGTCCAGAGTGGCCGGAGTGTCTGCGGAGGCGGTTACTTGGAGCGCTTGCGGAGCCTTTCGATGTCGAGGATCACCACGGCCCGCGCCTCGATCCGCAGCCAGTTGCGCTGCGCGAAGTCGGCCAGGGCCTTGTTCACGGTCTCCCGCGACGCGCCGACGAGCTGCGCCAGCTCCTCCTGGGTGAGGTCGTGGTGGACGTGCAATCCGGCTTCCGACGGCTGGCCGAACCGCTCGGCCAGGTCGAGCAGCTGCTTGGCGACCCGCCCGGGGACGTCGGTGAAGACCAGGTCGGCCATCACGTCGTTGGTCCGCCGCAGCCGCTGCGCCAGCGCCCGCAGCAACTGGACCGCCACCTCCGGGTGACCGGTCAGCCACGGCCGCAGATCGTCATGGCCCAGCCCGGCCAGCCGGCACTCGGTCACCGCGATCGCGCTGGCCGTACGGGGCCGCGGGTCGAACAGCGAAAGCTCACCGAACATCTCGCTCGGGCCGAGGACGCTCAGGAGGTTCTCCCGGCCGTCCGGCGCGGCCCGGGTCAGCTTGATCTTCCCGTCGAGGACGACGTACAACCGGTCGCCCGTCTCCCCTTCGTTGAAGAGCGTCTGGCCGCGCGCCAGCCGCACCTCCGTCACATTGGCGCGCAGCGCCTTGGCGCCCTGCTCGTCGAGTGCCTCGAAGAGCGGGGCCCTGCTCAATACGTCCACGTCGCGGTCGGTCACGCTTCTCCTCCTAAACACCTACATACATAGTGTGACGTACGTCCCACCGCGTACGAAGGTAGGGTCCGCGGCGCGCCGAACGCGGGGGCCAGAGGACGTACCCTTGCCCACGTGCCTCGCAACGGTAGTCCCGCCCCCGTGACGGCGCCCCGCAAGCCCCGGCTTCGGGTGGAGACGCGCCTCGCCCTGGTCCGCCGTGCCCGGCGGATCAACCGCGAGCTCGCCGCGCTCTACCCCGACGCACACTGCGAGCTGGACTTCACCAGTCCGCTTGAGCTGCTGGTCGCCACGATCCTGTCCGCCCAGTGTACGGACCGCCGGGTGAACGCGGTCACACCGGCTCTCTTCACCCGGTACCGGACCGCCGAGGACTACGCCGCCGCGGACCGCGAGGAACTCGAACGACTGATCCAGTCGACCGGATTCTTCCGGGCCAAGGCCAACAATATTATGAAACTAGGGCATGACCTGTGCGAACGCCATGAGGGTGAGGTTCCGGGAACCCTTGAGGCGCTCGTGAAGCTGCCCGGCGTGGGCCGCAAGACCGCCAACGTGGTGCTCGGCAACGCCTTCGACGTCCCGGGGATCACCGTCGACACCCACTTCGGCCGGTTGGCCCGGCGTTTCGGCTGGACGACCGAGACCGATCCGGTCAAGGTCGAGCACGAGATAGGTGCCCTGATCCCCCGCAAGGACTGGACGATCCTGTCGCATCGGCTGATCTGGCACGGCCGCCGGATCTGCCACGCGCGCCGTCCCGCCTGCGGCGCCTGCCCGCTGGCCAGGCTGTGCCCGTCGTTCGGCGAGGGCCCCACCGACGCGGCCACGGCGGGCAAGCTCGTCAAGGAGGGCCCGTTCTCGTGACCCTGCGATGCGGGTGACCGGCACCGGACGCACCGGACGCACCAGGAAGGGGCGGCCAGGGCCGGGCGGGGCTTGCGTGAGGCCCGCTTCGGAGGGCGAAGGGGCTGGAAGGGGAGCTGTGTGAATTTCGTGGGAAGTAACCGTGTCGTCCTGGGGTTGGGTCAAGAGTGACCGACCTCCCTCAGTGCCCGCCTTGGCTCGACCGATTCCGTGCGCAAGCCCCCCACATGACGGTGCCGCCAATGCTGGAGCCGGTGAACGGCGCGCGCGCGGCGGCGGTGCTCATCCTGTTCGGGGAGGGGCCGGAGGGGCCTGACGTCCTCCTGACGGAGCGTGCCGCCACGCTCGCGGCGCACGCGGGCCAGCCCGCGTTCCCCGGGGGCCGTATCGACCCCGAGGACGACGGACCGGTCGGGGCGGCCCTGCGCGAGGCCTGGGAGGAGGCCGGGGTGGAGCCGTCGGGCGTGGACGTCCTGACGTCCCTCCCCGAGCTCTACCTGTCCCGCAGCAGGCACCGCGTGACGCCGGTGGCGGCCTGGTGGCGCGAGCCGTCCGACATCGCGCCCGGTCATCCCGGCGAGGTCGCGACCGTGGCCCGGGTGCCGATCGCCGAACTCGTCGACCCGGCGAACCGCCTGACCGTGCGGCACCCGTCCGGACTCACCCTGGGCCCGGCCTTCCGCGTACGGGAGATGCTCGTGTGGGGATTCACGGCCGGGCTTCTCATCCAGGTGCTCGACGCGGGCGGCTGGAACCGTCCCTGGAACGTCGACCACGTCGAGGACCTCCCGTCCGAAGTCCTCAACCTGGCCGCCCGCGAGTAACCCGCACCGCCCTGCGCTGCGAGCGGCGGTTGGGCGGGGGCGTGGGCCAGGCGTGTCGCGGCTTCCGGTTCGGGCGGGACGCGTGCGCCGTCCCCGCGGCGGGCGCATGTCCATGATCGGCCGGTAACCGTGCGATGACCGGCGAACTCGCCGACTTGGCGCACGGTGACGGCTTCGCATCACACCGCACGACTACGTGAGTCCGCCCAATCTGGTACACCGAGGCGACGTGCACACGGGGCCGGGCGCTATACGGTGAAGCGGTGCTGGGCGACCACCTTCTTGACCTGATACTGCTCGTGCTCCTCGTGCTGTTCGGGGTCTCGGGGTACCGGCAGGGCTTCATCGTGAGCCTGCTGAGCTTCGGAGGCTTCGTCGGCGGCGGCGTGGTGGGCGTCCTCATCGCCCCGCCGATCGCCGAGGCGGCCGTGGACGGCGCCGCGCAGCAGGCGCTGCTGGCGATCGTCGTCGCGTTCCTGTCCGCCACCCTCGGTCAGCTGATCGCCTCCTCGGTGGGGGCCGTCCTGCGCAACCGGGTCACCGGCGACAACGCCCGCGCCGCCGACGCCGCCGGCGGCGCGGTGGTCAGCGCCCTGTCCCTGCTGATCGTCGCCTGGTTCTTCGGCACCCTGGTCGCCAACTCCGAGTTCCGGCCGGTGCGCACCCAGGTCAAGGCCTCCACGATCATCAACGGCATCAACGACCTGATGCCCGGGCAGGCCGAGACGTGGTTCGCCTCGTTTCAGGGATTCGTGAAGAGCAGCGACTTCCCGCAGGTCTTCAACGGCCTCGGCGGCGAGTCGGTGGTGGAGGTGCCGCCGCCGAACGACGCGATCCTCGACACCCGGGCGCTGCGCGAGGCCAAGCGCAGCATCGTCAAGGTGGTCAGCACCGCGCCGCAGTGCCAGCGCAAGATCGAGGGCACCGGGTTCGTGTACGCGCCGGAGCGCGTGATGACCAACGCGCACGTGGTGGCGGGCGCCCGCGGCCAGTCGGTCATCGCGTCGCTGAGCGGGGCGCGCGACCGCGGCCGGGTCGTCCTGTACGACCCCAAGCGCGACATCGCCGTCCTGCACGTGCCGGGCCTGCAGGCGCCGCCGCTGAGATTCGCCGGGCCCGCCCGGGTGCGGGACGACGCCATCATCGCGGGCTTCCCCAAGAACCACCCGTTCACCGCGAGCGCCGCCCGGGTCCGCGCGCGGCAGACCGCCAAGGGCCCCGACATCTACCACGCCGGCCAGGTCAGCCGGGAGATCTATGCCATCCGCGGCACGGTCGAGCCGGGCAACTCCGGCGGCCCGCTCCTCGCCCGCGACGGCAGCGTCTACGGCGTCATCTTCGCCGCGGCCCTGGACGCCCCGGCGACGGGCTACGCGCTGACCGCCGAGGAGGTCGCCCCGGACGCCCGCGCCGGTGCCGCCGCCACCACGCCTGTGTCGACCCAGACCTGCTCCGACTGAACTCGCCCCTCCCCGGGGGCAACTCTCGGCCAGTGGGCGGGCCTGTCGTCCTCCTGGCCGCCCCGGCGGTGTTCGGTCAGCCGTGCGCGAGGCGGAGCCGGAGGTGGACGGGGATGTCTGAGCCCTGTGCGGCCTGCTCGGCGGTGCGCCGGGCTTCGGCGGCGATGCCCGGGACGTCGATGCCGTGGGGAACGTCGGCGGTTCCGTAGGTCTCGATACGGTCTGCCGCTCGTTCCAGGAGGGCCCTGGCTCCGCGCGGATTGCCCCTGCGTACGTGCGTGATTCCCACCGCGACCTGGGCCAGCCCACGCCACAGCTCCCGTTCGGCCTCCGGTGCGGACTTCCAGGCCGCTTCCAGGACCTCGTGCGCATGGAAGGGTCTGTCGGCGTCCAGGAGGCGCTGAGCCTCCTCCAGGGCCTCCACGGGGGTCACGGCCAGGTCGTCGGGCATCGTCGGTGTTCCGGTGGCGCCCCGGGGGAGAGGGCGGCCGTACGCGTCGCGCGGCCGAGCGTTACGCGGCCGTCCCGCTTCGTCCCGATCCCGCATGAACCCATTGTCACCCCTCCGCGTGAGCTCTCGGAGTGGGCGGCTCCAGGCCGGCCTCTCAGCCTGCGGTCTCCGGGTCCTTCATCCAGCCGAGCAGTTGGGCGTCGAAAGCGCGCGGGCGTTCCTGGTGGGGGAAGTGGCCGGCGCCGTCGATGAGCTTCCAGCGGTACGGTGCGGCCACGTACCGGCCCGACCCCTGGGCGCTGGCGGGGAGCGTGCACGGGTCCAGGGAACCGTGCAGCTGCAGGGTCGGCACCTGGATCGGGGTACGCATGCGGTGCGCGTACCGGATGCCGTCAGGGCGCGGCTGGGAACGCACGAACCACCGGTGGTACTCCATCGCGCAGTGAACCGTGCCGGGGATCTGCATGGCCCGCCGTACGAGACTCTCGGTGCGCTCATCAGGCCATCCGGGCCCGGACCACGCGTGGAGAAGCCGCCCCACGAGCGCGGCGTCGTCCCGTATGAGACGGCGCTCGGGCCACATGGGCAGCTGGTAGCCGAACGTGTGCCGTGCGGCCCAGCCCTGACCGCGCGGATCGCTCCGTATGGCCTGCCGCAACCGGAGGGGATGGGGCGCGCTCACCACGGAGAGACGCTGGACGACCTTGGGGTGGTAGACCGCCATGGTCCAGGCCAGAAGCCCGCCCCAGTCGTGCCCGACGACGGTGGCGTTCGCCTCGCCCAGGGCCCGGACGAGCCCCGCGGCGTCCCCTGCCAGGGTCACCAGGTCGTATCCACGGGGAGGCTTGTCGCTCCCCCCGTACCCCCGCAGGTCCACGGCGACGGCCCGATAGCCGGCGGCGGACAACGAGACCAGTTGGTTGTGCCACGACCACCAGAACTCCGGGAAGCCGTGCAGCAGCAGCACGAGGGGGCCCTCACCCGCCTCCGCGACGTGAAAGCGCGTCCCCCCGGCGCTGATCGCCCGGTGGGTCCAGGGGCCGTCGACTTCGACGATCGACGCGTCGTGCCGGGGCATCGTCCTCAGTCCGTCAGTGCGGGGGTGTCCGCATCGCCGCGCTTGCGCAGCATGGTCAGGTCGTCCTTCAGCGTCTTGCGGGTCCGGCTGGCTCCGTCGATCTTCTTGATCCGGAAGTAGCCGATCAGCAGCAGCAGCGCCGCCAGCAGCAAGTACGCCCCGGCGACGATCAGGAACGCCGCCCAGTGCCAGATGCCCAGCGCGACCAGCCCGTAGGCGGCGGCGATCGACAGCAGGATCACGATCAGCCCGGCGATCAGCCCGGCGATGCTGAACATGACCCCGCCCCACGCGGCCTTCTTGGCGTCGGCCTTGAGCTCCAGCTTGGCCAGGTCGATCTCCGCTCTGACCAGGTCGGAGACGTTGCTCGACGCCAGCGCGACCAGCTCGCCGAGGGACTTGTCCTCGATGCGCTCGTCCGGCAGTGCCTCGGACATTTCGCTCTCTCCTTCCAGGGCCCCGGCCTTCAGGACGGGCCTCACAGCCTGTCAGCCGGGCGATCGGTCGGGCCACCCGGTAGTGCCATCGGTGATCCGGATGTGTCAAGACGCACAACCCTTCACACCAGCCCGTCGAGCCTCCAGGACACCATGAACACGCCCCGTCCCAAGAACGAGCCACAGGCGCCCAGAGTCCCCAGCGCGCAACCCGCGAGCCCTCAGGCCGCACCCCCAAACCTCAGGAAGCGACCCTCCAGCCTCAGGGCCGCGACCCTGCAGCTCAGGGCCGCGACCCTCCAGCTCAGGCCGCGACCTCGAACCTCAGGCCGCGACCCCGAGCCTCAGGAAGCGACCCCCGAGCCTCAGGCCGCGACCCTCGAACCTCAGGCCGCACCCTTCCACCCTCGAGACGCACTCCCCGAGCCTCAGGACGTCCCCCAGGCCCAGGACGCCTCCCTCAAGCCTCAGGGCATGCTCCCGAGCCCCTCTGGGACGTGGGTTCCGCCGGTGCACCCGCCTCCGGAAGACGACGGTGGCGGTCACAAACGCGAGCGGACGGGCTGCCGCTCTCGATCGGGACCGCTGTTGTCACTCTCTCGAATTGTGCGGGGTCGGTATAGGTCAAACCGCCGATCAGCAGCGAAATGGTGAAACCCGTCCGGCAAGCATCCCGACCCCGGTGATTCCCGCCGATGCGGTTCCGCCCCAGCGTGACCGGCCCGGCCCTGCGGGAAGCCAACGCCCCGCCGAAGACGCCCACGAACTTACCGATCATCAACCCGGCGAACACAAACAGGGTCACCAGGTGGACGAACACCCTCTTGGCCCCGCGCTCTCCAACGCCACAGCAAGCGGGCCTGAACGCTTGAACCGGGCGCACAGAACACCGGCGAAAAGGCTCTGCCGTATGGCGGGGCGCTCCTGTTCGGCATTCGGCAGACTCCGCCCCACCCTCGCCCTAGGAGAGCCAGCGCGCTCCAAGGTGAACCCGGCATGTTCCACAGGCCAGGGCCCAAAGCCGAGTACCCCGGGTCGCGCACTACGCGACCCGGGGTACTCCTCCTCACCTACGCCCCACGCAACACACGACTGGAGCCGCGTAGAACTACCGAGGCACGGCGCGGCGAAGCGGTGCGCCCGCTAGGCGGGCCGCCGGGCGGGCCACCGGAGCGTCAGTCCTCGGACTTGGCGCTGGGCAGCTTCTCGGAGATCAGGTCCATCACCGTGCTGTCGGCCAGCGTGGTGACGTCCCCGATGCTGCGGTTCTCGGCGACGTCCCGCAGCAGCCGGCGCATGATCTTCCCGGACCGCGTCTTCGGCAGCTCCGGAACGATCATGATCTGCCGGGGCTTGGCGATCGGGCCCAGCTTCTTGGCGACATGGTCGCGGAGCTCCTTGAGGAACTCCTCGCCCTCCACGTCCTCGCCGGCGCTGCCCCGCGGGATCACGAAGGACACGATGGCCTGCCCGGTCACCGGGTCCGTCGCGCCCACCACCGCTGCCTCGGCCACCTTCGGATGCGACACCAGCGCCGACTCCACCTCCGTGGTGGAGATGTTGTGGCCCGACACCAGCATGACGTCGTCCACCCGGCCCAGCAGCCAGAAGTCCCCGTCGTCGTCCTTCTTGGCCCCGTCGCCGGCGAAGTACATGCCCTCGAACCGCGACCAGTAGGTCTTGACGAACCGCTCGTCGTCGCCCCAGATGGTGCGCAGCATCGACGGCCACGGCTCCTTGACCACCAGGAACCCGCCGCCGCCGTTCGGCACCGACTGCCCCTGGTCGTCCACCACGTCCGCGACCACGCCGGGCAGCGGGGTCATCGCCGCGCCCGGCTTGCCGGAGGTCACCCCGGGCAGCGGGCTGATCATGATGGCGCCGGTCTCGGTCTGCCACCACGTGTCGACCACCGGGGTGCGTCCCGCGCCGATGTGGTCGCGGTACCAGATGTAGGCCTCGGGGTTGATCGGCTCGCCGACGCTGCCCAGCACCCGCAGCGACGACAGGTCGAACCCGGCCGGGATCTCGTCGCCCCACTTCATGCACGTCCGGATCGCGGTGGGCGCGGTGTAGAAGATCGTCACCTTGTACTTCTGGATGACCTCCCACCAGCGGCCCCGGTGCGGGGTGTCGGGGGTGCCCTCGTAGATGACGCTGGTCGCGCCGTTGGCCAGCGGCCCGTACACGATGTACGAGTGGCCCGTCACCCAGCCGATGTCGGCCGAGCACCAGTAGACGTCGGTCTCCGGCTTGAGGTCGAACACCGCGTGGTGGGTGTAGGCCACCTGCGTCAGGTAGCCCCCCGTCGTGTGCAGGATGCCCTTGGGCTTACCCGTCGTACCGGACGTGTACAGGATGTAGAGCGGGTGCTCCGCGTCGTGCGCCTCGGCGGTGTGCTCCTCGCTCTGCCGCTCGACGAGGTCGCTCCACCACACGTCCCGGGAGTTCTCCGCGACCTCCTCGCCGGTACGCCGCACCACCAGGACATGCTCGATGGACGGGGTGTCCTCGACGGCCTCGTCCACGATCGACTTCAGCGCCGACGGCTTGCCGCGCCGGTAGCCTCCGTCCGCCGTGACGACCACCTTGGCCTCGGCGTCGTTGATGCGGGTCCGGAGCGCGTCCGCGGAGAAACCGCCGAACACCACCGAGTGGGTGGCGCCGATGCGCGCGCACGCGAGCATCGAGATCGGCAGCTCCGGAATCATCGGGAGGTAGATGGCGACGCGGTCGCCCTTCCGCACGCCCAGTTCCAGCAGGGCGTTGGCCGCCTTGTTCACCTCCCGCTGCAGGTCCGCGTAGGTGAGGGTACGGCTGTCGCCGGGCTCGCCCTCCCAGTGGAAGGCCACCTTGGCGCCCTTGCCGGCCTCCACGTGCCTGTCCACGCAGTTGTACGCGACGTTCAGCTCGCCGCCCACATACCACTTGGCGAACGGGGGGTTGCTCCAGTCGAGGACCTCGTCCCAGGGCTTGGCCCACGACAGCCGCTCCGCCTGCCGGGCCCAGAAGGCGAGCCGGTCGGAGGCGGCCTCGTCGTACACGTCGGCCTGGACGTTCGCGGACGCGGCGAGGTCGGCCGGAGGTGGGAAGCGCCTCGTCTCCTGCAACAGGTTGGAAAGTGTCTCTTGGCTCTGACTCAACGCGTACTCCTTGCTTGCGAGAGGAAGGCGCCCGGTGAGCCCCACTTCACCAGGGACGGTGCCGACCCACAAGTCCTTCCCGGCTGCACGGCCGGACGCCCGGCGCTTCTAGCCCCGGATCGGACGTAGACGAAGGGCCGTCGCGTCCAAGTCGCACCCGGAATCAGCCACCCCTACCCGGGGAAGGCATCCATACACGTGTGCGGGGGTGGGAACAGAGCGCTGTGCCCCACCACGTAGGGTCATCCCCGTGACCGAAGCCGACGCCCTCGCCCACGTGGCGAATCTGCCTGGAGTGGCCGACGCCGTGGACGACGCCCGTACCGCGGTGGACAGGCTGCTAGGACATCGCATCCTGCGACGCCGCAGCGCAGAGGTCTCCACCGAATCCGCGCTGCGCGGTGCCCGGGCCTCCGCCGTCCTGGAAGGGGCCACGGTCACTCTGGACGAGCTGCGAGGAGAGGAAAGCCCCAAGGACCCCATCGTCCAGGGGGCACTGAGGGTCTCCGCCGAACTCGGAACCCTCTCCGATACCTGGCGCCAGGCCCCTCGCCAAGTCCTGGCCCGCCTCCACGTACTGGCGGCCGCGGACGTCGTCGAGAGTTCCGAACTGGGCCGTCCACGCTCCGAAGACCAACCGGCCAGGGACATCCTCGGCCTGGAGGCCCCTCCGGCCCCTGCGGAAGTGGCAGGACGCCTGGACATGCTCAGCGGTCTGCTGACCAACCCCACCAAGGCCCCCGCCCTTGTGGTGGCCGCCGTCGTGCACGGCGAACTCCTGAGCCTCCGTCCCTTCGGCTGGGGGGACGGCATCATCGCGCGCGCCGCGGAGCGTCTCACCCTCGTCTCCAGGGGGCTGGACCCCAAGTCCTTGACCGCCCCTGAGATCGGTCACGCGGAGCTGTCCGAGGGCTATGCCAAGGCCCTGCACGGCTACATCACGGGTACCCCCGAGGGCGTGGCCGGCTGGATCCGCCACTGCGCGGACTCGGTCGCCGCGGCCGCCCGCGACTCCCAGGCCATCTGCGAAGCCTTCCAACGCGGCTAGCCCGAACCGCCCCTGACGCGGCCGCGATTGATCCATATCGGTCAAGGCGGTCGAATGGGAATTCAGAGAGCCCAGGGAGGCGACGCCGCGTCCATCGGGGGCGGCGGCCCAAGGGCGCGCACCCAAATCCCAAGGCGCCCGCACGGGCCTGATCGCCTGCTCAGGCACGGAGCAACCGGCGCCTTGACTCGCCACGACAGGCGCCAGGTCTGCGTGCGCTCGCCGTCATCACGGGCTTGCCAGATGGTAAGTATCGAACGCGCTGCCTTCACGACATCAAGGTGATACGCGAATGTGATGAAGGGGTCGTCCGCATAGCGAACGGCGCCCCTCGCTCTGGGGCGCCGTCGCCGGTCACGTCACACCGGGTTACCAAGCGTGCACCTCATATCCGTCGCATCGGGTCAAGCCCGTCACGACGCGCCTCCCGCGGCTGGTCGCGCGTGGGTGCCCGGCTGCCGTGCCCGGACACTTGGTCCGTAGTTCCTGTGTACGCCCCCTTTGCCCTGTTGACAAGCCCCTATTCGGAAAATGTGCGCGCCCGAAAGGGGGGACCTCATGAACCACCGCGCCCCCGTGTGCACCTCAGCCGCACTGGCCGCCGTACCTTTCGGGAGGTATCGGTGCTTCTCCGGCACATCGGCGATTCGATCACGCAGTGTGATCGATTCTTTATGTCGGTGATCTCGTGCCGTGCCGGAAGGATCTTTAGATCTGCTGTACGCTCCCACTCTCGTCCAGGGCTTTCCTCGCCGGATCCCCCGGCGTGGGCGGCGAACGACCGGCGGCGTCGCCCCACTCCCAGAGTGGGATCATCTCGACCAGGTGCGAAAAAACGTGACCTGTCGGACGACTTTGCGGCTCGACGGAAGTCTCGACGATCGGGCAGCATATGTTGTATCTGCCTAGACTGTAGGCAACGACTTTGCCTCGCCTATAGATCAAACTGGCGATCGGCTTAGCGTGATCTCTCCTGAGACTTTCTTGGGAAAACGGGCCGGCTCTACCCCCCCGGAGCCGGACCGTTAGGCGACCCCCGCTATCCCCCCCGGCGGGGGTCGCCCTGTCGTGAGTGGTCGGGGGGCGGCCCGCCTACCAGCGGATCCGCCCCCCGGCCGCACGTCCCAAGTCGGTGGCCCACCCTCTCCGAGGGCCGCCCGGCCGCCTCGAAGGCGCCTTCCGCGGGACCGACCCCGCGGAAGGCGCGCGAGCCGTCACGAACGCTGACCGCCACGACGCGCCGGGCCGATGGCGCCGGGGACTGCCGCGCGCCGGCGCAGCCGGGCCCGGGGCGTACGCACAGCCGGATACCTCAACCCTCGCAAAAGCCGCATTTTCGCAGGTCGGCACCCCTCCCACGAAGTTATCCACAGTTCGCGGAAGGTCTTTCGCCGCCCCTCGCCGCCGGCGCATGGTGGATACCTCCGACACCCAGGGAGGCAGGATGACCATCGCTGCGATGATCGCGACCGATGACCCCTCGCTCACCGACGACCTGCTGCGGCTCGCCGCCGCCGCGGACGCCCGGATAGAACTCGTCCACGACGCCGACCGGGCCCGCCAGGGCTGGCACTGGCCCTCGCTCATCCTCGTCGGCAACGATCTCGCCGACGCGATAGCGGCGGAAGCACCCGAACGCCGGCAGGGCGTCGTCGTGGTCACCAACGACCCGGACACCGAGCAGGTCTACCGAAGAGCCGTCAAGGTCGGCGCCCAGGACGTCGCCTGCCTGCCCGGCGACGAGTCATGGATCATCGACGCCATGGCCGCCGCCTCGGAACCCGAGGGCCAGGGGGCACTGGTCTGCGTCCTCGGAGCCACGGGCGGTATCGGCGCCAGCGTCCTCTCCGCCGCGCTCGGGCTCACCGCCGCGAACCGCGGCCTGCGCACGCTCCTCGTCGACGCCGACCCGTACGGCGGCGGCATCGACCTGGTCGTGGGAATCGAAGAGCAGCCGGGAGCCCGCTGGCCCGACTTCGCCGCCCGCTCCGGCCGCCTGAGCGCGCTCACCCTCTACGAAGCGCTTCCCCGTCTGGGCGACCTCTCGGTGCTCTCCTGCCGGCGCGGCACCCTGACCACCGTCAACAGCGAAGCGGCCCCATCCCTGATCGACGCCGCCGTACGCGCCTTCGACCTGGTGATCGTCGACGTCCCCCGCTACCAGGGCGAGATCGGCCGGGCGGCCCTGCGCGCCGCCGACACCACCCTCGTCCTCGTCCCGGCCGAGGTCCGCGCGACCTTGGCGGCCGACACCCAGGTCGCCGCCCTGCGCGACGACTCCACCAACATGAAGGTGATCGTCCGCGCTCCCGGCCCCGGTGACGTCACCCCCGAGGTGGTGGCCGACGCCCTCGCCCTGCCGCTCGCCGGCCTCTTGGAATGCGACCGCAAGCTCACTCGCACCCTCGAGACAGGTGATCTGGAACGAGCCCTACGACGCGGCCCCCTCGCCGACCTGTGCGCCCACCTCCTGCCCACTCTCCACCCGCAACTGCAGGAGCCACACGAAGAACCCCAAGCCGCCTAACCCGCCAGCCACCCCAAAGTCCCCACTCCTGCGGTCAACCCATGCCGCCGCGACACGACCCGTGCCACCTGGTATCCCGCAATGACCAACGCTCCCTGCCTCCCTAGCCTCGACACCCCACGAGCACCTGATCAACACTCGTGCACTTCACCGCTGGCACAACTCATGAACCACACCGTTGATCCGCCTCGTCACCTGCGCACCTAACAGTCGCTTATCCCACCGTCCAGGCTCCCTACAGTCCGCATGCACATGACCGCCGTGCACCTCACCATGTGCCGTACCCCACCCACGCGCCGCCTGCCCGAACGCCCGACCTCACCACCTACACCGCCTGTCCGAGTGAACCCCCGCACATAGGACGGTCCCTGTGCTCCCACCGTCCGCGTGCTCCCACCGTCCGCGTGCTCCCACCGTCCGCGTGCTCCCACCGTCCGCGTGCTCCCACCGTCCGCGTGCTCCCACCGTCCGCGTGCTCCCACCGTCCGCGTGC